>NZ_CP029639.1:5810000-6410000 GCF_003268635.1 Paenibacillus sp. DCT19 | reverse complement strand
ATCACCGTTGAAACGGCCGGACGTGCCAGTAGCCAAGCGAGGGATAATACACTCGGGGAACAACCATGTTCTGCCGCTTTCTCGCTAACCTGTTGTCCTAAATGAATATTGTGCTCCAGCAGAAAACGATTGAAAGATGGATCGGTATCTGCCCTAGAGCCGGATGGTACAGCTTGTTCTCCATTGTACTTGCCAGTCAGGATACCGCCAGCCAGCGGGAAATACGGGATAATGCCGACGCCTTGATCCAGGCAAAGTGGTACCAATTCAAGCTCAGGTGTACGGTCAGCGAGGGAATAGCTTGTTTGCGTTGAAATATAACAGACGTAGCCCTTCAACTCGCTTGTGCCGAGAGCTTTCATCAGCTCCCATGCGGCATAGTTGGATGCCCCGATGTAACGGACTTTGCCGGAGGATACCATGTCATCCAGCGTGCGCAACGTTTCATCGAGCGGTGTATGCGGATCGAAGGTATGGATCTGGTACAGATCAATATAGTCCGTCCGCAGACGACGGAGACTCTGCTCCAGCTCTTGTTGCAAATGATAGCGGGAGGAACCCCGCCCATGAGGACCATCGTGCCGGGGTAGTCCGGCCTTGGTAGCAAGCACAGCGTTTTCCCGTTTGCCTGCAAGGGCTTGTCCAATAATTCGTTCGGATTCGGTGCCAGCATAGATGTTAGCGGTATCGATGAAGTTAATCCCTTGATCCAGTGCGGCATGAATAATACGGGTAGACGTCGATTCGTCAGCACGTTTGCCGAATGCATTGGTGCCTAGACCAAGTGCAGATACGCGTAGGCCGCTGTTGCCTAAATGTCGAAATTCCATCATGTATCGCTCCTTTTTGTGCCATATCTTATCATGGCGATTATAACCTAATCTATTGAAATGGTGTTATTAATATAGTTAAATGATTGTTAGAAACCGCTCTTATAGAGTTAAAGGAGAAATCATGGAAAACAGTGCAGCTCATCTAACCAGACGGAAGCCAAAGAAACCGAAGAAGAGATGGAAGAAGCCCCTGATCATTACCCTGAGTGTTCTTGTCTTGTTAGGCGGACTGGGATTTATTTATCAAAAACAACTGGTCTTACTGGCATTTAACATGTTCGCCTCAAATACCGTGAAGGAAGCACTGGATGATTCCTACAAACCAGCGGGTAATGAAGATGCACCCGTTGTGGAACATACCGATCCATTCTCGCTGCTACTGCTCGGAATCGATCAACGTGACAACGAACCAAGTCGTTCGGATACCATCATCTACTCCGTTGTTCGTCCAGAAGATAATAAAGTACTGTTACTGTCCATTCCGCGTGACTCCTATACGGAAATCGTAGGTCGGGATGTAAAATCGAAGATTAATTCAGCGTATGCCCACGGTGAGGCCAAGATGGCTATGGATACTGTGGAGAAGCTGCTGGAGAATAAAGTAGACTTCTATGCGGCCATTAACTTTAATGGTCTGAAAGATATTGTTGATGCGGTAGGCGGTGTTGAGCTGCCAATCAAGAAAAATATTGAGAACAAGCTAAAGACGCATGAAAAGCTGTTCGTCGAAGCGAACAAACCGATCTATAACGGAGAGGAAGCGCTGGGATATGTGCGTTATCGTGAAGATTCCGATTTTAACCGGACGATGCGTCATCGGATTTTTCTTAATGCATTCATGAATCGTGCCCTTGAGGTCAAAAACCTAACTAAGATCCCGGATGTCATCAAGATTGCTGGCTCCAACTTTACAACAAATATGAACTCTGATTTTATTGTGAAGTTTGCCGAGTCATTGTACATGAAAGATAGCATTCCTACGATCAGCAATTATATGTTACAGGGTACGGGTGCGATGCGTGGCGGTGTCTGGTATTACGATCTATCGGAAGAAGATCTGCAACATGTACGGACAATGATTGCCAGCTGGCTTGATCCAGATGCGACCGAAATTATTGAACCAAGCACAGATGATACAACAGAATCGACAGATGCGGCATAAAAGAGGTTGTTCAAAAAGCTTACTTTTGATTACGAAGGACGCCTGACGGCATCTCAGCATCGAATATAATGGATTCGAGTACAGATTGTGTGAAATATAAGCCTGAAGAAGCTCATTGCTTCTTGGGCTTTTTTTTGTTTTGTCACAAAGGATGGGTAAGGATTAGCGGAGTTATTGCAACATTTACATCTTTTTCAGACCGCAATAGAGTAAAATATAGGAAAACAAATCAACATCGACCAATGGAGGAAAGGTATGAAGGAGTTCAAGGATCGGCTTCATCAGGTGCAAGAGCAACAGAAGCAGTTGGTTAAGGAGTATAACGAACTGCTTCAGGATTACCAATCCGATGATCTGATTGTACAGAACGAACAATTGCGCGAGCAGTCTGAGGCGTATAAGCTCAAGCTGAAACAGTTGGAGATTCGGGCGCGTCAGATGGAAGAAGAGAATGGCCGCCTTCGGATGGCGCTGTCTGAACAGATGCTGGATGAGAAGTTGAATCTGATCCGTGTATCGAAGGAGAAAATGGAGACGTATTTCCGGGGGAAGACAGCTGTACATCATGATCGGCTGGAGGCTCATGAGCATCGTACCAAAGCGAATCTTAATGCCATCTATAACCGGGCTGCCGAGGGGCTGCAAGAAGATGAGCATGAGATCAAGGAACGTATTGCATATTTAGCTGCGGAAGTAAGAGAGCGGATAGAGCGGCAACGGCAAACGCTGTGGGAGCGGGAAGAAGCGATACGTCAGCAGATGCATCAAGGATATGATCATATGGCTGCGGAAGAGCTGAGTGAGGAGACGATTAAGCAACGCATTCGCCAAAACCGGATGGAGATGAGGATTGGCTTAAGTTGGATCAACAAGGTGGCCATTTTACTCCTTATTCTGGGTGTGGGTGCAGCATTCCGCTACTCCTATTCCACGTGGTTCAGTGATCAGATGAAAGGTACAGCCTTTTTCTTATTAGGTGTACTCATGCTCGCTGGGGGAGAGTGGTTGTTCCGCCGTAAGCGGCAGACGTTTGCCATGGGACTGTTAGGTGGAGGCATATCCATCCTGTTTGGGTCCATTTTCTACAGTTACTTCTTGCTGCATATCATTGGACTGTATACGGCTCTAGGGTTATCTGTTCTTGTATCAGCGGTATCTGTTGTGCTGTCGCTGAGGTATCAATCCAAAACAATCTGTACGCTAGGACTCGTCGGAGGTTATTTACCGTTATTTTCATACATGGGGTATTTCGGGCTGGAAGGACGCGCCGTTTATGCGGCGATGATCTATTTGCTGCTCTTAAATGGGATTATCGTTCTGATCTCGTTTGGTAAACGTTGGCCCATTGTGCATTATATCAGCTTCTTGTTCAACACACCGTCGATGCTCATTCTGCTGTGGTTATCGCCGAGTAATATCGTAGCCATGTTGTATTCGGTTGTGACGTTTGCGTTGTATCTGGGCATCACGCTGGCTTATCCATTCAAACATCGAGTGAAACTAACCTGGTGGGACTTCGCCTTGCTCGCCATGAATACAAGTATCAGCTGTCTCATGCTCTATGTACTGTTCAGGGCAGAGGGCTGGGAGGATGCACAAGGGCTGCTGGCTCTAGTGTTCTGTCTGGTTTACTTCGGGCTGGCGCGATTCGTCCGTCGTCATATGGTGCAAGAAAGACAGACGATTCTGTTGTTCTACATCACTTCGTTAACCTTTGCGGTTCTGATTATACCGTTCCAGTTTGGAGCAGAATGGTTGTCCTTGGGTTGGTTAATCGAAGGAATTCTACTTATCACCCTTGGTCATCTGAAGCGATTCAAAGCGGTGGAACGTGCCGGATGGGGCGTGGTGCTGCTCTGCATCGTTACCTTTATCTATATTGATGTGCTCGTGATGTTCATCATGGGAATGCAGTCTCACTTTATGCTGAAGTATTCCTGTATCACATTTGGTTCGCTGGCGATTACGCTGTATTATTCATTTGTTCAACGGGGCTCGTTGTCATCCTCAGGAATGCTGCGTTATCACACAGTAGAGCGTGGCTTCCTGCAAGGATTCCAATACGTTACGCTGGTGAACCTATGGTTCTATGTTCTGTATGAATCGAATGAACTGTATAGCAGAGCTGTGGATGATAGCTTCCCGTTATACCTGTTCTACAAATTCATTCTGTTTGCCTCGCTGACGATTGCGTTAGCCTATGGACTGAGCAAAGTAAAGTCGTTACAAGGTCGATTTGTACGCTACTACACGAACATTCTACATGCTGTGGGTTACTGCATAGCGCTAGCGGTAACGTTGAATCTGCCAGCCTTGCAACCTGATGTCCAGCAACATACGGCTGCCGAGATTGTGGGACTTATTGTACTGATCATCTTCAATGTGGGGGTATTCTTCGCAGGAAGAGATCTGTTAATTACAGCTATCCGTGGGCAGTTCAAAAGTATTGAATGGTATCCTGTCATTGCAGGAGTCTACCTGTTAGGTGTAATCACCGTCTTCATGACGGTGCAGTTCCAATGGGGGGATGTGGGGCTGCTCTTCAGCCTAATCTACCTGATTCTTGCCATCCTCTACATTGCCTACGGTTTCCGTAGAAAATATGTGATGATTCGCCGTCTGGGTCTAGGTCTAACCCTGCTGGCTACAGGCAAGATGGTATTCTATGATGTTAGTTTGCTGACCGCGGGCAGTAAGATTATCGCTTATTTCAGCTTTGGTATCTTACTCTTGGGCATCTCTTATCTGTATCAAAAGGTTTCGAGCAAGATGGAGGAAGTTCAGCCTAGGGAAAGTGCAGTGAAGGCTGAGGATGATGGTAATGGTAATGGTTCAACTGATCCGGGAGAAAATAAATGAGGTTTCACAGCGTGCAACAAAATAAATGAATATATCTCACTTACTTCCACTGAAACGGTGCTTTGGTGGAAGTAAGTTTTTTTATTTTAACTATTGTATTCAGGGAAGGCTAACGCCTGTTTACTTATAGAATCATAGCTTACGAATATAGGAAAATACTTGGGGATGACTGTAAAGGAGTGTTGTTCTCTATGTTGATCCGTATAGAACACATCGTAGTTCCCGAATTGCGGACTGTATTCTATGTTTTGATACGTAAAGGTTGATCCATAGTTGACCAATACATATATTTTGGATGCAAAAATAGCGGTTTGCTGCTGAATTGGAGGGATCTGTTCAAGAAGAATAACAACAAGCGCAACTATGAAAAATATCTTTATTTGTTTCAACCGGTTACCTTTCATCTCATGATTACCTCCCTGTTATCCTTCCACTGAATTCTCCCCTGCCTAATATGACATTCGTGAAACGTTTTGTACAGGAGCCTCGTTTATAATAAGGTACTACCGCTTTAAGGCTGACTGTTCATTCGAAGCCATGAGATTTCGGAGGCGGATGTATCTTTTGGTGATAAACCACCATCCTCAGTTACGCGAGACAATACAGTTAAGGTGATAGATAGAGCGAAGGCAAGTAGCACGTATATTAAAATGGTTTTTTTCTTCATGGGAAATACCTCTCTTGTTGGATAAGCTAAAGCATCTGTCCGGCCGTTATGAGAAAAAAAGCACAACGTCTGGTATAGTAGAGAAAAGCATAGAACGACGCCATGTATACACTATATAAATTGTCATGAATGCAAACAATGGAACAAATCTGATGAAGTTATCATTATTATTTGAACGAACATATATGTTCGCTCAGCATTTACAGTGGAACGGAGAGGACAGAAACAAACTGAAGAAGCGAAGCGTTCGCCTTTATCCCAGGATTTCCCCTTTGAAAAAGGGATTCAAAAAAATCCGGGGATAACAGCGATCGGAGGTTGTTCTGTCATCGGAGTGCAACTGTAAATACTCCTTAGTTGAACATATATAGAGAGAGAGTGAATTTTGAAGGTGGGGAATAACATGCGGGAGACGGCAAAAATCGTCATTCGTACACCTGGACAGGAAAGTGACGGTTCATTTGCTTATGTACGGCAAGGGCGCTCCATAACGGTGGGGCGTTACACAGGAGGTAGTGAGCTGGATCTGTCCGTGTACAATCAGATGATTTCCAAACGGCACTGCCGTATTCATTATGATGCACAGTTTCAGCTGTGGGTCGAGGATCTGGATAGTAAAAATGGAACGGAGTTGAATGGGCAACGCCTTGTTCCATATGAGAGGTATCCTTTTGCAGAAGGGGATAGTCTGACGCTGGTGAATGGACTGATCCAGCTTCGGATGGAGAACGATTTGGAGGAGACGAGGGAGTATCGCCTTTCTGACCTACTCGGTGAAGGAGTTAGAGTGCATGACCATATGCAAACCGTACAGGTCGGTGAGGTGGAGATCCCGTTATCGAAGAAGGAATTCCAGCTGTTCAAATTACTTTATAGTCAGCTAGACCATTTTGTGACGCGTGAGCAGATTGTCAGTCAGGTATGGCCTGAACGTAGCATATTGGAAAGTGAACCGGTGGGGATCGATGAGATTAACTCCTTGATCTACCGGACGAACCGCAAGCTCGGCATTCATTTTACGATCAAATCGGTGTATAAGAAGGGCGTGTACATGAAATCTCATGTACCTGATTAAAGTAAATGGCTTCCTCCGTAATCCTGATGGGTCGGAGGAAGCCTTTTTATTTATGATAGGGTGACCTTATTGTGCAGTTCGAGCACTCAGAGCAAGTCAGTATAATAGAAAAATGCAATCAATGAGGCCAGATAAGCGCTAATGCTTGTCTGTTTTTTTTTGTAGCTACGAAGGATGCATGCTGCTCTTTTGAAATGACTTATTCTATACCGCCTATCGTGTGCTCTTCTTATTCAGGAGCGCAACTTAGCGTTGATATGGGATTCAAGCCTAACTGAATTTATTTGACTAAGTCAATTAAATTGAATACAGTGTATATAGTTGACTTAGTCAAATAATATACTAGGTATCATTTAGGAGGCTTGCATGAATTCATATACATCGATCATTCCTATCATCCGCCAATTTAACCGATTCTACACAAAGGTACTTGGCCTGCTGGATAAACACTTGCTCGACAGCGACTTTTCTCTATCGGAAGTGCGGGTTCTTTATGAGATTGGCCATTCCGAGCACTGCACAGCTAGCATGCTCATCGAGCAACTTCGTCTGGATCCGGGGTATTTGAGCCGAATGTTGAAACGGTTTGAAAAGTTGGGGTTAAGTTACCGTGTACAATCCAAAGAAGATGGAAGATCATCACTGCTGTATCTTTCAGAATTTGGAAAAGAAACACTGGCTCGGATGGACGCGTTATCCGATGAACAGATACGCAATATGATCCTCGAATTGCCCGATCAGAGCCAACGAAGCATTGCCAGAAGCATGACGGTCATTGAGAGGGAGTTGTCTAGTGAACCTACAGAACGGAGAATACATGTCCGAACCGAGCTGAAACCGGGAGACGTCGGAGCACTGATTCAACTACACGGCTGGGTCTATGCCAAGGAATGCGGCTATAACCACACATTTGAAGCATATGTCTGCAAAACGTTTTATGATTTTCTGCAAACCTACAGCCCGGACAAGGATCGGTTCTGGTTGGTAGAATCGGATCATGAAATTGTCGGTAGTATCGCGGTTATTGGTCATCCGGGGGAGAGAGCCCAAATTCGTTGGTTTATCTTGCATACAGATTATCGGGGGATGGGGATTGGGAAGAAGCTCATTCAAGAGGCTATCACATACTGCCGGGAAAAAGGATACCGAGATGTCTTTCTGGAAACAACGGATGATCAGAAGACAGCCATCGCTATGTATACAAAAGCAGGGTTCGTCAAAACCCTAGAACAAGAGAACATGGGTTGGGGCACGCATCACATCGAACAAACCTATGAACTGCATCTTCATGAAGAATAATTTCGTTATGATAAATATGTACGGGTCTCTTTCAAGATAATTTTTCAATAATATTATTAAACGGGTATGCACGAGTACTGTAGTATAATGAGAGAACCTGCTGGAAAGGAAGCTGTGAACAGGTTCGTGAAATTGAACGAAAGAGGCTGCTTCCGTAGTCCTGCTGGATCGCGAAATAGCGCTATTTAATCAACATCTTTAATCCCTAAAGGATGAGGTTATATGTTCATTATTCCATTCATTCCATGGCTGCTCGCCGTGATTACCTTAATTGCTGTCCTGTCGATCGTGCTCGTTAGCTGGAAAAATGGAATCTCCCCGATGCCCACGTCCCGATTGGTCAGACGCGTCGTCATTCAGGAGGTGAATCGCATTCCTGGTTATGGTGATGTCATTGAGGCGGGTTCCGGGTGGGGTACACTCGGCTTGGATGTGGTACGGTATTGTCCGGGTAAACGGCTTACGGGTATCGAAAATTCTCTCCTGCCTCTGTGGGTCTCCCAAGGAATAGCATATCTGAGTGTACGCTTCCGTGAGGCCAAAGGTCGACAACAATCCATGAAGGGTAGACTGCGGTTCATCCGCGGCAATATCTACAATAGCTCCTATGAACATGCCGACTGCGTCATCTGTTATTTGTTTCCTGGGGCGATGGAGCGATTGCTGGACAAGTTCATACGTGAATTGCCGCCAGGTGCAAGAGTGATTAGTGTCTGTTTTGCATTGCCAGGCAAGGTGCCGCTTCGCACGATTACTTGCCCGGATGCATTGCGTACGAAGGTGTACGTCTATGTGTTCTAAGGCAATACAACGGTGGGGACTCTGTTCTGAAAAATACGGATGATCATATGCAAAAGGATGTATATGAACGAACAAAGGCTCCGAACACACTCTTTAAGTGGATTCGGAGCCTTACGTTTAGCTTGGAACAGATACGTTGTTTATTAAGTTATTGCATAGATTCAAATTTGAGTTAACTCGTTGTTTATTTTGCCGAATCGGTTGTACTTGTGCTGTCAGAAGTAGTGCCAGATTGTCCGCGGCCTCTTCCACCTCCGAATCCACCTTGACCATTACCTCCGCCAAAACCGCCCATGCCTGACTGAGCTGTAGTGACACCTGATTCATTGACCCAAGTTACATTGCTTGTGGATTGGAATGCGACGATTTTAGTTCCGCCGCTATAGGTGCCATCTGTGTACAGTCCATCCACGGCTGTGCCTGTAGAAGTTCCGCCAGAGTAGATGACATAAGATCCGTCTGCTTTTAGGTCAGGGGAGCTAACGACTACGGATTGGTAATCCTTCGCTGGAGCGAATGTCAGAATGTTGTTGCCTTCACTGTCTTCGACATGAACGAGTGTTCCTGCTTTTTGAGTGGAAGGGAATGTCATGACAATTGCATTTTGAGTGGACGCATCAGATGTACCTTGTGCCATGCCTGAACTTCCGGCTGCGACCAGATATCCGCCGCTCATCTCAAATGTGCCATCATAGTCGAGTGCTCCATTGCCATTGTCTGTTGGACCATTGACGATTACGGTACCACCTGTCATATAGATCGAACCGTTCGCATCCAGCCCGTCACCGCCTGCATTTACGGTGAGTGATCCGCCGTTAATATGCAATTCGTTGTTGCCAGACGATTCACCCGGCATACCACCAGGTCCACCGTTTTGTTGTGTTGCATTCGTGCCAGTCTGATCAGTAGTGGATGTCGTACCTGTTGTACCCGTGTTTTGGCTAGTTTCAGTAGTTGCTGTAGTTGTAGTCTCTTCACCACCAGCTGCATTAACGCCATCATCGGATGCTGTGACATCCACATTGCCATCATTCAGTGTAATGATTGCACCTTCGAGTCCTTCATAACTGTTCGCGATCGTGATATCTCCACCATTAATGGTAAGTGCCTGATCTGCATGGATTCCGTCATCGCCAGACTTTAAGCTGAACGTCCCGTCATTTACTGTGACATTACTGTTGCTGTGCAGAGAGTCATCCATGGAATCGATTGTATACGTACCACCGTTAACGGTGAGATCGGTACCTGCTTTGAGCGCTTTGGCGCTGATGGATTCCTCTTCCGTTGTCGTGGTGGCTGTGTCTGCATCGGCATTGGTTTCCGTCGTTGCTGTATTGGCAGAGCTGGATGCAGCTGCGTTGTTGGTGCCTGCTGCAGCATTCCCGCCAGCATTATCCGGCATATCGGCAGGATGCTCGCCATCCGGCGGTGTACCCATATCGGTAGGTGGTGTACCCATGTCTGTTGGAGGTGTGCCACCTCCGAATCCACCGCCACCGCCGCCAAACGGTCTTTCCTCTACTTTGGCTGGTGCATTTGCACTTCCACCAGCAGTTACGATATTGTATGTGCCGCCATCCGTAACAAGGGCAGTCTCAGCCTGAATACCGTCGCTACCACTTTCAATGTTGAAGGTACCATCTGCAATGGCGACAAAACCTTTAGAGGTATCCGTATCATTAGTGGATTTAATGCCATCCCCTTCTGCATCGATAGTGATTGTTCCTGCCTGAATCGCAACCATGTCTTTACCTTTAATGCCATCATCGGCAGCCTTAACATTGATTGTGCCACTGATAATTTTCAGATCATCCTTACTCGTAATACCCTCATTATAGTTACCTGTGACTGTTAATTGGCCTGTACCGTTAAATGTCAGATCCGCTTTGCTGAAGATCGCTGCATCCGGCTCGTCCGTCGTATCATCGGCGTATACGTATGTTTTGCCATCTGAAACTTCGTTTTTCGTTCCTTTTTCAAGTGTAATGACGGCTTTGCCAGCCTTCTGAATGTAGATGCCTGCACTATCGTTATCATTAATCTTTGCCCCGTTCAATACGAGGTGTACGACACCTTTATCGGCAACGTTGACGATAATTTGCCCATCTGTCAGCTCACCGCTAAGCACATACGTACCGGCTTCTGAGATCGTTACCGTACCGTTTGCCACTTTAGCTCCCGATCCAGTCACTGCTGCGGTTGTTCCGTTCAGTTTGATGATGGTGGAGTCCGCTTCGGTCCAGCTCACATTGGTATCATCTGCATCGAGTGAGACCAGGTCGGCGAACTTGACGGAAGTTTGTTCACTCACGGAGACAGTTTTGGTGGTTCCTGTCGTTGTTGTTGTTGCTGCATTGGCGGTTGTATTCGTTGCAGCTGGGGCGCTGCATGCTGTCACAAGTGCAGTAATCATCGCTATAGACCACAGTTTGCTGCCGGCTATCATTTTTTTCTTCATATTATATCGATCCCTTCAAATTTAAATTAATAGAGCTTTAATAGTCGGTGGTTGGGCTCATCGTTAAGGAGATATCCAGGTTGCCGTTCCGTGTACGGATCGCGTCGAGGAATTCCTTCTGGCTAACACTTTCGTGAATGGTTACGCTGTATACCAACTCATACAGACTACCAAGTTCGGTCGTTCTGATTTTTTTCAGATCAAATGGTACGTTGAATGTATGGAACACTTCGTTCAGTGCTTCTTCATAGCTTAGGTTCTCGGGAATAGTTACTTTCAGTGTTTTCTGTTGGCTCTTCTTGCCACCGAAGTTGAAGCGACTCAGGACAAACATCAGTACACACAGGACTACCGTGAACAGAACCGCGTATCCAAAAGCACCAACACCGCACGCTAGACCAGATGCCATCGTGAACAATACGTATGCGATATCTTTTGGGTCACCAGGTGCGCTCCGGAAACGGATAATAGAGAAGGCACCCGCCAAGCTGAACGCTCGGGCAATGTTGCTGCCGATGAGTAGGATGATAATGGCGACAATGACTGGTAGAACAACCATGGTCAAGGTGAAGCTCTGTGAGTATGTGCTCTGATTGGTCTTCATGTAGGTGAGACTAATGATGAGTCCCAGAATAATGGCAAGTCCAATGGTGATAACGGAACTGCTAAAGGTTAGTGTTGTATCGTCTAATGCGGAGCTGAATAATGAATCAAGCATATAGGACACGCTCTCTTTCTCTAATTGATTGTTCTTGTTCCATTGCAGGTTCGAAGTCTGTACCTGGTACGAGTACACGCTCTGTCTGGTAGTTCAGGTTCGTTGTTCTCACCAGATGTCTGTATTCGTTACCGTATTTGGAGAATCCAGTACGGTAGAGTCCGTGTTCGCATAACAGTTGAGACAGCCAGATCGGAACGGTTTTCTCTGCCTTCACTTCCATGAGCCATCGACCGTCCTTCACAAGCGGCTCGCCGTAATCTCCCTGTTCCAGCTTCAGATCGTATCTGCGGCTACGAATGTTGGTATCAAAGGTAATCCGCAGATCGCGGCTGTTTTTGTCAAACAACGCTTTGCGTTCATACGCTAGATACACTTTCGGTTCAAGATCATACAGCCGTAGGAAGTATTTGATCTCTTCAACGACCTGCTTGTTCATGTAATCGGCGAGTTCCGGCGCCTGTCCAGTGCGGACGAACTCGTATGCTTCATCCAGCTTCAGGGCTGTTCTGCGCTTGTTGACCAGGCCGAAAACTTTCTTTTTGATCTCTAAGTACACTTTGGCATTCTCCTCAGGTACACCGTATGCTCTCAGCCGCAGCTTCTCCTTGTATTTCGGTTTGGAGAGACTTGCACGAATCAGTGAATCTTGCGGTGTATCGAAGTAAAGGTTACTGATGGAGTAGAATTCATGTTTTTTGTTGTAGGCGTCCAGTTCCATGTATTTCAGCAGATCGCTGTAAAAATGTTCGTATTGTTCGTCCGTCAGTAGATACTTGCTCTCATATCGGTTGAATACTTCAATTGCCATGTGGGTTCAATCCTTTCGTTCGTGAGTTTGTATGTTTTATTTCGTTGCGTATTTGCTTCATGTCTGTATCTTAGAGGGCTAACCTTGAATGAATCTTAAATGATTTTACATTGCGTTAACATTTTTTTACCTTCCTATAATAGTGCTGAGCCAAAACATAAATTAAGATTGATTCAAGGTTCCACAGATATAATCATTGGTATAATAGATGAACATGTTCACAACCAATCCATATAGAGGGATGAATACAGATGAGAATACTAATTGCGGAAGATGAGATTCATTTGGCAGAAGCAGTGTCACAGATATTGAAGAAAAATAATTACTCCGTAGATATGGTGCATGACGGAAGATCGGGACTTGATTATGCACTCAGTGGCATTTACGATTTACTGCTGCTCGACATTATGATGCCAGAAATGGATGGAATCACGGTACTTAAGACATTGCGCAGCGAAGGTAACCATACACCGGTGATTTTGCTGACTGCTAAGGGAGAGATTGACGATAAAGTCACCGGGCTCGACTATGGAGCCGACGATTATATCGCGAAGCCATTCGCTACAGAAGAGCTTCTAGCTCGGATTCGGGCAGCACTGCGACGCAAAGGTGAGGTTGTTCCTGAGGATGCTCTCAAATTCGGAGATATTGAGCTAAACACCGTGCAACTGAAGCTTTCGGTGCAAGGCAAAGAAATGAAGCTTAATCTCAAGGAAAATGAACTGCTGGAGCTACTGATCACACGTAAATCGGCGATCACCTCCAAGGAGCAGATCATTGAGAAGCTGTGGGGATTCGATTCGGAAGTGGAGTATAACAATGTGGAAGTGTACATCTCGTTTTTGCGCAAAAAATTAACCTTCCTGAATTCCGCTGTCCGCATTAATACTATTCGGGGTGTGGGTTATGTACTTGAGGTGACAGCCTGATGTTCAAGAAACTCAGAAATCGGTTTCTCATCGTAAACCTGGTGTCCATCTCGATTATGATGCTGGTCGCCTTCGCAACGATCTATACGATTACCTATCAGAATGTTCAGCGAGAGACCAACATGGAGCTGTATAAGGTCTCTGATTTCTATCACGGTCCTTATAATTCTTCCAAAATGCCGCGTAATGAAGATGGGTTCTCCGGTGTATCAGGGTCAGGTACGTCGGGTGTATCGGGTACATCCGGTGCGTCAGGGATAGGGTCACCGCCAGCGGATGGGCTTGGAGAGAATGGAGGGGCGATGGGAGAAGATCCTAACTCTCCGCCTGCACGTTCCGTATCGTTTATGATCCAGACAGATCGTGATTGGAAGATTACCAACACACATTCTCGCTTCGACATGGATGCTACCTTTTATGAAGAGGCCCTGGGAAAGGTCGATCAGGATAAGCTGAGCGGGGGTAATCGTCAGACCGGACAATTTGCACTGGATAGCACCGAGTGGGCCTATGTAGTTGATTCGAGCAGTAATGGATATATGATCGTGTTCATAGATGTAACGGCACAACAGGGCATTCTTACGAACCTGATCTATACGTTTGCTGTTGTAGGGCTAGCCATGCTGATCGTTATTTATTTCCTAAGCCGCTACTTCGCGAATCGTTCCATTAAGCCTGTTCGTGAAGCATTCGAGAAGCAGAAGCAATTCATTGCCGATGCATCACACGAGCTGAAAACACCGCTTGCTATCATTAATACCAATGCCGATGTGTTGCTTGCCAATAGCGAGGATACCATTGAACATCAGTCCAAATGGCTACATTACATTAAGTCGGAGACAGAGCGGATGTCCAAACTGACGAGTAGTCTGCTGTATCTGACCGAGATTGATGATTCCAGATCTACGATGATTCATGCCAAATTCAATATGAGCGATGCGGTTGAGACGATTATTTTGACGATGGAAGCAATGATATTTGAGAAAAATATCTCACTCGACTACAGCATAGAGCCTGAGCTTATGGTTCATGGCAACAATGAACAGATCAAGCAGGTCATTCTGATCCTACTGGACAACGCCGTTAAATACGCTAAATCCAAGGGTGCAGTGAATGTCACGTTGAAGAAGCAGAATAACGAAGTGGTGCTTGCGGTATCTAATACAGGCGAGGGTATTGCCCCTGAACATCTGGATCGAATCTTCGATCGTTTCTATCGAACGGATGCCTCCCGTGCTCGACAACATGGTGGACATGGTCTGGGACTTGCCATTGCCCGTTCTATTGTGGATCAGCATAAGGGTGAGATCTATGCCCGAAGCGTGGTTGGAGAAGGAGCGACGTTCTACGTACGTTTAACGTAAATGGAGCGTGCGTTGTATACATTGGCGCCATGGATGATCTTGAAAAAGAGATTCGCCCTAGCATAAGATGTGCCAGTAACGGGTTAACCTATGCTACAATAACAACAGCATGTATGAATCAAGGAGCTGACTGAATTGACCGAGACGAATCCAATTAACGAACAAGAAATGATGCAATATATTGCAGATAAAACAAAAGCGAGTCAAGCGAACATTGCGCTTGTTCTGAAGCATGAGCAAGCTTACATCAACAAGGCACATGAGAATGCCAAAGGTGATGTAGATATCGACGGCGACGATCTGGCCGATTATATCGTGAGTCGCAAAGACGTGAAGCTGGATGAACTAACAGTAGAGAACATCCTCGATGCTGAAATGGATTACCTGATGGACAAGGGCCACGCAGGGTACATTGATTAAGAGTAGCGTATATTAACACTTGAAAGACCTGCTTCGAGGTATGCTTTACCGCATTCTCGTTGCAGGTCTTTCAACGTATTGATCTATTTTATTGATAATGTTAATGCTACATGTGCCTTATGGTTTATTGACCAACCATTCCGCCGTCCACAGTGTAGAGAGAACCTGTTACATAAGAAGCTTCTTCGGACAAAAGGAAGTTCATTACGGCAGCAACTTCTGCGGCTTCGCCATAGCGACCCATTGGAATCGTAGAAACTGTTGCAGATTGATAATCATCCACATTACCAGAGTTAGCTTCAATCTGACGCATCATGCGAGTATTGATTGTTCCTGGCAATACTGCATTAACTCGGATATTAGAAGAAGCCAGTTCATTAGCAGCTGTACGGGTAAGACCTACTACCGCATGTTTGGACATAATATATGGAGACATCCCAGGAGCTCCCATTAAGCCAGCAAGGGAGGATGTGTTCAGAATCGCTCCGGATTTTTGTTTTTTCATAACAGGAATGACATTTTGCAACCCTAGGAATACACCACGCACGTTGACATTGTATACGAGGTCGAGTGCTTCAACGCTCAGTTCATCAATGGAGCCAGTTGGTCCTTCAATACCCGCATTATTGGCGAAGTAATCGATTCTTCCAAAGGCATCAAGCGCTTTTTGCACATAGTTTTTAACGTCTTCTTCCTGAGATACGTTGGCTTTCACCGCGATGACATGCTCTTGATCTAGATTAAGATCTGTAATTGTCTGCTCGATTGCTTCTTGATTCAGATCGACCAGCACCAGGTTGATTTTGCGTTCAGCAAAGCGGCGTGCTAATTCTTTACCAATTCCTCCGGCTGCACCTGTAATTACGGCTGTATGTGTGTAGGATGTACTCATGATCTAATCCTCTCCTTTGGTGTGATGTTGTTCAGGCGACCATTTCTTAAAAAATGATTCAACCTGTCGTCTATACTTCCTGTCTTAATGTTAAGATATACATAAGAATGTGACAATCGTCATTGACAACGCAAATGTCAGCTATCGAACACAGATGTAAGCGGTGTTCATTTAGGTTACAATAATGGACAAAGGAGGCGGGAATGTTGATTATTGAACATCCTCAGGATCGCAGAGCACGAAGAACGCAGGATGCTATCATCGCTGCGGCGGTTTCTTTAATATTGGAAAAGGGAGCGGAAGCTGTAACGATTCGGGACATTACGGAGCGAGCGGATTACAATCGAGGTACGTTCTATTTGCATTTTCCGGGCAAGCCGGAGCTACTGCAATTCATTTTGGAAGATTTCATGCAGGGTGTGGGACAAGCGTACGCAGAACCGTATACACATTTAAAAGAAGTGGATATGACCGCATTGCTGCCATCTACGATGCCGGTTTTTAATTATATAGAAGCACACCAGGACATCTTCCGTGCCTTAATTACGATGCACAGTGACATGAGCTCCAGGTTATGTAATATGTTTCGTACCTATTTAACAGAGGATTTTGTTCTTGTCACCGAGGATAGCGAGCACGTCATTAATTACGACATTATGCTTAGTTACCTCGTATCGGCAACGGTTGGTGTCATTATGCACTGGGCGGAGATTGGATTTAAATATTCTGCGCATTATATGGGTGAGCAGTTAACGGCGCTAATCAACATCAAACCGACCCGTCTGCTGATTGAACCAGGGCAGAAGGGTCGGACGATTCACGAGCGTATGCTGTTAGATTAAGAAAAGAAAGAGAGGATGGCTATCCAGTCATAGAAGCGTCAGCGGCGCGTTGCAGTTGCAGCAATTGTTCGCGCACACGTACGACCTCTCCAATAATAATTAAAGCTGGATTACTCACATCTTCCGAGACTGCGAGTGATTGCAGTTCGGCGAGTGTGCCCGTAATGATTCGCTCCTGCGAAGTCGTGCCTCGTTCTACAAGGGCGGCTGGTGTGGAGCTGTGTTTGCCATGATGCAATAGTTCCCGTTGAATATCAGCTAGTTGACTGATTCCCATGTAAATGACCAGGGTATCCACGCTGTGAGCTAACAGATCCCAGCGCACTGAGGATACGTTACCATCACTGCCGGTTCCAGTTACACAGGCGAAGGAAGAAGCCAGTCCGCGGTGAGTTAGTGGAATCATGGTGGATGCGGATGTGCCGACAGCAGAGGTAATGCCCGGAATGATTTCAAAGGCAATGCCAGCCTGTGCCAGCGCAAGTGCCTCTTCACCGCCGCGTCCGAAGATGAACGGATCACCGCCTTTGAGGCGAACAACCCGTTTCCCTTCCGCTGCATGGCTGATAAGCATATGTCCAATCATCTCTTGGCTCATCGAATGCAGCCCAGGAGCCTTGCCACAATAGATGCGCAGTGCATCTTCGCGAGCCTCAGCAAGCAGTTGGTCATTCACAAGACGATCATATAGAATGACATCCGCCGTTTGGATTCGTTTCAAGGCTTTTACCGTAATTAGTTCAGGATCACCAGGGCCGGCGCCAATAATACTAACAAATGATGTACTCATGATCGTGTCCCCACCTTCGGTGCTGAATCTGTGCTTGTTAAGCCTGAACGTCTGCCCTGAATCGTTGCCAGTTTGGAAGGAGAGTGGGAGGAAGTTCCCCACGTATGGGCTGCGTACAAACCTAAGCCTGTGAAAATGGCTCCGCCAATGAGGTTTCCGATTAACACGGGAATCTGATTCCATAACCACCAATCTGCGATGCTTACATTAGCACCGAGCATCATACCTGCAGGAATGACGAACATATTCACCACGGCATGCTCGAATCCTTGCGCGAAAAATATCGTGATAGGCAGCCACATCGCAACAATTTTGCCTATGGTGGACATAGAGGTCATAGCCATCACTGCGCCGAGGGTTACCATCCAGTTACATAATATCGCTTTGATTACAACGAGACCGATACCTGCTGCGCCTAAATGTTGATACCCTAATGTTTTAGCCTCACTTGTCTGAATCAACGTTTGAATGAGTGGACTGCTCAGATCTGTGCCCATTTTAGTAAGAGTCAGCCCGTATAGAGCAGCGTAGAATAAACATCCTAAGAGATGACCGACAATAACCCAGCAATAATTGCGCATCATGCTCATCCATGTGACTCGTCGTTTCAGCAGCGCCAGTGGAATCATGGCGAAATTGCCTGTCACAAGTTCCAGTCCCAGAAGAATGATAATGACGAATCCCGCTGGGAAAATCAGTGCACCTGCCAAACCAACGGAAGTTTGAGATACAGCGGTATAAGCAAGTGTTGTTGCAAAGGCGAGGATAGCTCCAGCCAAGAAACCACGAATCAGCATTTGAATCCGATTCATCCTGGCTTTATTCTCACCTGCTTCCACCATTGATTGCAGTACTTCTGCGGGTTTAACAAAATCCATAGTGCACTCCTCCTTGCTGTCAGGCCACCGCAAATCGTGACGATCTAACCTGCGATAGTTATATAAATTTCACCACTAGCTCCGTCAATCTCCGTTTTATACTTATTGAGACAACCGTCATCCGGTTCATGTACTTTGCCGTTACGAAGATCAATCTTCCAGTCATGGAGCGGACAATGAACAGACGTCCCACATACCATACCTTCGGACAACTTGCCGCCCTTATGAGGGCAGCGATTTTCTACCGCATGCAGGCTACCGTCGCTGAGCTTGAAGACCGCGATCTCCGTATCCTCTACCATAAACGTACGTGCACCCTTTTCTTCAATATCTGCCAGGTGTCCAATGTGCAATCGATTCATCGCTGTTCCTCCTATTCTAGTGGGCTGCATTTTGAGCGCTAGCCAGGGGTGTGAAGTTTTTGCGTAAGTTCTCATCTTCAATGATTTCTTTCCAAGGATCAACGGTGCGACCAAGTGTTGCTTCAAGTCGCTCAACCAGTGCCAGACGGACTTCACGATCTTCCAGTGCTGTCTTCACATGATCCAGTCCTACGCGTTCAATCCAAGCCGCTGTTCTCTCGTTCCAACGTGCATTCTCTCTATAATATTGCAGGTAAGCGTATGTCCATTCTTCGACTTCAGCATCGGTTTTCACTGTGCAGAGAAGCTCGGCAGCGCGGACTTTGACGCCTCCATTACCGCCAACATGCAGTTCCCATGCACCATCGATAGCAACAACACCGAGATCCTTAATGGTTGCTTCAGCACAGTTCCGTGGGCATCCCGATACAGCAAGTTTTACTTTGGCTGGAGCCACCATCTTGTCGAGTTTTTTCTCGAGTCGAATTCCCATTTCAATGGAGTCTTGGGTGCCGAAGCGGCAGAAGGTATTACCTACGCAAGTTTTGACCGTACGGAGTGCCTTGCCATAACCGAATCCGGACGGCATATCAAGCTCTTCCCAGATCTTCGGCAGATTTTCCTTCTGTACACCAAGTAGATCCAGTCGTTGTCCACCTGTGAATTTCACCATCGGTACATCATATTTCTCCGCAATGGTAGCAATTTTGATCAGCTCTGCCGGAGAAGTGACTCCGCCGTAGATCCGTGGGATAACGGAATACGTACCATCCTTCTGAATATTGGCGTGATAACGCTCGTTGGTGAATTTGGATACGCGCTCGTCTTCATACTCTGTATGCCAGATCATACCGAGATAATAGTTCAGGGAAGGACGACATTTGGAGCAGCCTTCAGGTTCGTTCCAACCGAGGACGTTCATGACTTCTTTAACACTTTTCAATCCCATTTCCTTGATCTGTGCAACCAGTTCATCTCGATCATAGGACGTACAGCCACAGATGCCTTCTTTGACCTGTTCGCCTACATTATCACCTGCATAATGTGTGAGCAGAGATTCAATGATTGGTTTACATCCACCGCAAGAGGCGGAAGCTTTTGTACATGATTTAATTGCGCCAAGGGTATTGCAGCCTTTGTTCAAAACAGCATCTCCGATGGTAGCCTTGGTAACACCATTACAGCCACAGACAATTTCATCATCAGGCATGCTTGCCATGCGTTCAGCTACAGATGGGCCAGCGCCTGAACCGCCAGAGGGTACGCCGAGCAAAATTTCTTTTTCACGGCCGCTAATGTCCTCGCCGCTTTTAATGAGGGAGAAGAGTGAGGCTCCATCGGAGGTATCCCCGAACAGCACCGCACCAATGAGTTTCCCGTCGCGGATGACCATCTTTTTGTAGACACCATCCACGTCATCTTGAATGCGAATGCTGCGCGTATCAGGGGAGTCCTTGAATTGTCCTGCGGAGAACACATCCACGCCTGACACCTTCAGCTTAGTTGAAGTAACGGAGCCCTCATAGCCCTCGGTTGCCGCACCTGCCAGACGTTTAGCCAGCACCATACCTTGTTCATATAATGGAGCTACCAAGCCGTAAGCGATCCCGCGGTGCTCTGCACATTCACCTACAGCAGAGATTCCTGGAATGTTGGTATTCATATAGTCGTCTACGATTACGCCGCGATTAACATCCAACCCAGCTTGACGAGCTAATTCGATCTGAGGACGAATGCCCACAGCCATAACAACCAGATCAGTCTCTAGTACCGTTTGATCCGTGAACCGAAGGGACTTCACCCGGTTCTTGCCTGTGATTTCCTCGGTGTGTTTGTTCAAAAGGAACTTCATACCCTGTTCTTCCAACTCCCGTTGAAGCATCAAGCCTGCAGGTAGATCCAGGTTACGATCCATCAAGTGACCATTGATGTGAATAACAGTGACATCCATACCAAGGTTAAGTAGACCGCGAGCTGCTTCCAAGCCGAGCAATCCGCCTCCGATGACAGCCGCTTTGCGGTATTTATGCGATGCAGCCATCATGGTTTCGCAATCCTTAATATCACGGAAGCCAATGACGCCTTCTTTATTAGCCCCTGGGAGGGGAGGATGAAGGCCGAAGAGCCAGTTGCCATAATAAGCTCATCATACGAGGCGCGAACACCGGACTCCGATACGACCTCTTTGCGTTCAGCATCAATCTGAACGACCGGATCACCAGGGTATACACGAATGTTGTTCTCCTCGTACCAGTTCCAGTCATTAATAACGATATCTTCGATGCTCGTTCCGCCAGCCAGCACAGAGGATAGCATGATCCGATTGTAGTTCGGGTGCGGCTCTGCGCCAAAGATCGTAATTTCATATGCGTGCGGAGCAAGCTTAAGAATATGTTCAATTGTGCGTAAACCTGCCATACCATTTCCGACCAACACCAGTTTTTTGTTGAACTCATTATGATTAGCCCCCTTAGATCCATTCTGCAAAATACCTACAAACAATCGTGTCCAGTAATCATGTCCAGAAAAATATAAAAAGCCTGTCATGCCTCGGTGGATTGCGTAAGTACACACGCATCCCTTGCTCCGAGATTGCAAAACAGGCTTCATTGCCGTTTCAACCAGCTACGCCGTTGTAACTGTGATCGATTCAAATATAGAGTTGTTATGGCATAACTATAAAAGATCCTTCTTCTCGTGTCAATATAGTTAACATAAAAAAGTGTTTGAAATTTAAAGTTAATTATGTTTACATGTGTGTAATGGAAGTGGAAATGAACGAACAGAAGTATCGTCTAATTAGGATCGGTAATATGACCGAATTGTGAGGTAATGTAACACGAATCCGAAGAAGCAATCATTCAGGCATTGATTCTAATGGATTTGTTATAGATGTAATAGGGAGGGATTGATCCATCATGCGATCTTTACTGGTCATCCGTGTACAACCAACGATAGCTGCCTCGTCCGATGCAACAATCCCTCTTACACCGGAGCAGTTACTTACAGCGAACGGATATCATGTGCAGGTGACAGACAGTGAGACCGAGGCGCTGAAGTTGATCAGCAAGGCTGAGGCCTCCATTCTTCATCTATCTCTGGCCGATGTAGAGCACTGGGTTCACTGCCTGGAAAAGGGAAGGTCAGATGCGCCATTGCTCTGGTGGTGTGCACCAGATACGGCGGCATCTTCGGTAGAATCATGCGAGGTAGAAACTTCTTTTGACGGAATACTTACTCCATCTATGGCTGGGTCGGAGATTCATTGGACGCTGCATTTTGCAGCCAGGCGATATATGGAACGGAAACAATGGGAGCAGGAACGCAAACAGCTACAATCCAGGTTAGAGGATCGGAAGTGGATCGATATGGCTAAGGCTATCCTCTGTGATTTGAAGCAGATCTCTGAATCGGAAGCGTATGATCTGTTACGGAAGAAGGCTATGGATGAACGCAAACGGATGGTTGATGTCGCTACAGCGATTGTGAAGGCGCATCAGTTACTCCAGTCTTAATTGGAAGGAGGGATCATCATGGATATGTCTGAAATTCTCAGGGAAGTCGGACGGGGAAAACGGGGTTCACGTGATTTAAACTATGCCGAGGCGTTGGCTGTTGCGGAGAAGATTCTGAAGCAGGAGGTATCACCAGCCCAGGCGGGAGCCTTTCTGATGGCTGAACGAATGAAGATGGAGAATGTCGAGGAACTCGAAGCTTTCATTCATGCATGCCGCAACAGTGCGGACAGAATGTCTCTTTTCGATAATGGACTCGATTGTGCAGGACCTTATGATGGACGAACGAAGTCGTTTATAGCGACGTTTCCGGTTGCTTTTGTATTAGCTGCTGCGGGTGTCCCTGTAACATTGCATGGGAGCGAGCCCTTGCCTCCTAAGTGGGGAGTAACACTGCCAGTGCTGCTGAGAGAGGCGGGGATTCATACGTCTACCATGGATCGGGAAGATGCCAAGCGTGCAGCCTCTCGTACCAATGTGATGTTTGTATCCTCTGAAGACTGGTGTATTCCATTGAAACAGCTTCGGCCGCTTCGGGAGGAGCTTGGCTTCCGCACGGTGTTCAATACAGCGGAGAAGTTAATTGACTTTAATCAGTCGCCCTATCTTATCTTTGGTGTGTTCCATAACACATTTCTAGATCGAATCGCGAAGCTGCTTACCAAATACAATTATCGCCGAGCTTATGTTGTGCAGGGCATGGAAGGCTCTGAGGATCTGTACATTGATCGACCTACGCGGGTATATGCGGTGGAAGCTGGGGAAATGAAGCTTGAACTGATCGACCCTGCCGCCTATGAGCTGGATATTCCTGTGCCTGATTTGGTATGGACGGCTGCGAAGCAGTTGGAAGTGGCGGAAGAAGTATTAAGTGGTTCAGGGCATACAGCCTTTGTGAACCAGGTTCTGTTAAATGCAGGATTCCGTCTATATGCTGCTGAGCGAGTTGGCTCCGTCGAAGAAGGCATCTACACATGCCAGAGTGTGCTGGAAAGTGGAGCGGCATATCGTCTATATCAAGAATGGTGCGTCTCAATGGGTGGGGAACTGCCGGATAGCAGAGCCGTGTCTGCTTACCCGGCATCGTCTGGATAATCTCTAATTTATATTAATCCCAAGGATAACTAACGGTCAGGAAGTCAGCGAATTTCTTGCTCTCTTCCCGCCGCTGCTTCCGCATGGCCGCCCGCGCCGGAGCGGTCTCATACAGTTTCAGCTCTTCTTCCGTCTCAGGAATAAGGCGTGGAACAATGAGTTTGCGGTTATTTTCGTCCAAGGCAACAAAGGTTAAGAAAGCAGTTGCCGCGATTTTTTTCTCACCCGTCTTCAGATCCTCACGAATTACCTTCACAAAAATCTCCATGGAACTGCGTCCTGTCCAAGAAGCGAATGACTCCAGTGTCACGGAATCCGTTGGGTTGATGGGATACAAGAAGTCGACAGAGTCGGTTGAAGCGGTCACGGTGTTGACCCGGCACAGCTTGGAGGCTGCGATGGATGCAATATCATCAATGTAGGACATCAGCTTGCCACCAAATAACGTATTATGATTGTTAACGTCGGTCGGAAATACCCTTGCTGTCTTGTAACAGCGAGTCTCGCGCACGTATTTTCTCTCCACTTGATCTAGCTCTGTAGGTTTAGGGATCTCTCTCATGTCATTTCCTCCTGACAGTATGGGCGGTGCTTGTCTGTAAGCTTGCCTGGTACATCCTCCACTTATCTCTATTTGTCCTTCTCTTGAAGAGGGCGGACTTTTGTAGTGGTCGCACTTCTAGGAGTGTCTGAAAACTCCGAAGGACGCAGATTTTACCGAATTTTCGTTCCAAGCTAGGAAGTTTTCCGCAGGCGTGCCGGGGCACGTCAAGGGAAAGTGACGCAGCAGGGGGCGAAAAGGGGGTGAAAGATGCACTTCAGCGAGTTTTCAGACACGACTTAGTATAGGTTTCGGTTATTTTGATATACAAATGTAGAGTTTGGGTCAAAAAAAAACCGCCAGGCGCGGACCGGCGCGCGGGCGGTTAGTGTATCTATTGTGCACCACTACGAACCTGATATGCTCAAGTCAGAGGCCTTCAAGCACATTGCTTGAAGGTTTCTTCTTCGTGGACACGGATAGTTTGCACGTATGGCTTGCTTGTATGTTAAGCCTTAGGTTTGAAAATGCCCGATGGGCCTCCGACTGGCAAGAACTCCCGTCCGAAGTGAGCGTTCAGTACAGAAGCACCTGTTCCATACAATGACACGATTCCAATTGCAAGTTCTGCATAAGCTGCGATCGTGTGGAAGATGTGAGGAGCTACGCCGAAAGCATCAAAGGTCAGACCAAGGAATAAGAAGTCAATCAGGATAAAGATAATAAGCAGTACTTTATTGGCTTCTACGGCACCCAGGGTCATGAACAGGGTGAACACGAGATATCCGGCAAAGGCAAATCCGAGCTGTTTACCGTCTGTCTGTTCCGCCAGCGTTGAGCCGAATACGCCCATTTTGATCATCCAGTTTGCTCCCATAGCAAACCAGAAGAAGGCATATGCGCCAAAAGCAGTGGTACCAAAAGTATTGTTGCGTTTGGAGTCTTGAATGCAGGCGAACAACTGGGCGAATGCACCAAGGAAGATCGCCCAAGGAATAGCGTAGCTAAGTCCTTCGGTGATGCCGAGCTTCTGGGAAGAAGCGACAAGTGTAACGATAGCCAACCCAAATAACCCCATTGCGCTGGGATCGGCGTTGATGATTTTAACTTGTGTCCGTGAATCAGTTTGCATGGTGTTGATAAGCCTCCAATAATATCATATCAGGATCATGGGCTTGTATAAGCCATCCTCTAAACTATATCGTTCGTATCCGCCGGGTCCGGACACACACATCGCCCTATTGTACCCGAATGAATCGGTTATGGAAAGGGATTTTATTACCTTATGAGGGCGGTTGTAGACGGGTAAGGTGTTTTTCTTCAAGGGATACACAATAATGACACATTTGTTAGTGAAAGATGAATGGGTAAAAAATGTAAAATGAATAAAGGCGTTACATTAAGGGTTTGGCGTGAATATTGACCTAACGATAATCCCGACTATCAAAAATTGGAGTAAGATACAAAACATCCATGGCTCTTATGCCATATGTTAAACCAACTATAGATTGACAGAAAAATCTAGAATATAACACAGAAATAAGGAGGTCTTAGGTAGATGGTTATGAGTTTGGATTTAATCAATCGGATCGAGAAAGCCAGACGCAGCCTTCACATGTTGGTTGAACATCATGGGGGCGGGTTGGGGCATCCCGATGTTATTCGGCAGTCCATGGCTTTGGATGAATTAATCAATGAATATAATCGATTAAATCGGAGTCAGACGAGAGCAAGAATAATATAATTCCAAGCGAAATGAATAAGTGTATTTAAACCTTTTTACATATAGATCAGAACAACATTGTTTCATCCACTTCGTTCGGCTGCATCCCATATTCCAATGCTGAGATGCTGGCAGGCACCCTTCGTAATCCAAAGCGGACTTTTTGAATAACCTCTATAAATCGATTATCCCTATGCGGGCATGAAAATAACTGGAACATACAGCGTAAGAACAAGGGGCTGTATCATTCCAGTTCGGTCATGTCCGTATTTTATGGAGCACGGGGTTCTCCCTAATGCAGTAAGCGCTTGGCTTCCAGGTAGAGAACTTGGACAAATTTCTTCGTGTTAATGCGCGTTTGGGACAAGGACGGTTCCACATTGTTTTGTAGCTCCAGCATTTTTTTGCGGATCTCCGTGAAATCGAAAAATTTGGATGCGTAATTCTCAAACTTAGGATGAGTGTAATCCGTCAGTCCTAATGAAACGACATGGCTTAACGTTTGGAAGATCGCTCGACGAACGCGTTGCTCCGACGCTTTTACTTCCTTGGTTATCTCCACGGCTGAAGCATCAGCCCCTAGCTTACGGATGGCCACATTCTGAAAAATATCTTTGAGCGACGGCAGCGTATACGTAGATAATTTCTGGTCTTCAGCCTCAAGCTCTTCCAGATATTCAAGCATATCTAGAAGGTCTCTGCTGCCTGCCTCACCAATCATCCCCATCTCGGATAGAAGGAAATGTCCTGCCGTTGTGATGGTTTTATCAGGGCGGGTGCTGCTGTGCGTTCTGATGATTGTAGTCGGGACAAGCCTTGAAGTGTGCGCTGAATATCCTGAATGGATTGTTGCATGCGCAGACGCTCCTCGACTAAACGCAGAACGGACATAATCTCCAATCGGTTAATCGGCTTCGTAACATAGTATTCTACCCCAAGAGAATAGGCTTCCCCAATCATATTTTTGGACTCAATCTGTGAGATCATGACGACCTTGCCATCGAATCGTCCTTCCAGTGCACGCACAGTCTGTATTCCGTCTCGTTGCGGCATGAGTAGATCAATGAGCAGGACATCCACCTTATGCATCTCTAACAGATCCGCATGAATATGAATCCCGTCCTCGGCTTCTCCCGCAATTTCCCCAAGCCCCTCATCTTCAATAATATCAATCAGCATAGAGCGAACTCCTGCATCGTCATCAACAATAAAATAACGCATTCTCAGTCTCCTCCCCTCTTCTAGAGGTTGTTCAAAAAGTCCGCTTTTGATTACGAAGGATGCCTGAAGGCATCTCAGCATCGAATATGGGATTCAGCCGAAAAGTCCGTTGGTTGAACATCATCATTCTTATCATACTTCGTTCTCTATCCCCATGTGAAGACCATGGAATCCCATCACATCAAGTTAGGACATGTCTGGAAACTCGCTAAGGTGCATCTTTCACTGTCTTTTCGCCCTTATCTAACCTTATAGAAGACGGCTTAGTGTTTCAGCTGAGATACATTTTTTGAGTGCTGATGTTAGGTAACGTAACAGCGGTTGAACCGAAATTCGATTTTTTATAAAAAAATTAAATGATTCGATGTAGGTATTTGTCGATTTCCGTAGTTGAGATTGTAGTATAGGTAACATCTAAAAGAGTACAACCCTGCTTATGTGTAATGGTACAAATCATATGCACTTAACGACAAGTGTATCCAGATTCAAGCAGCCCATTCCGGGCGAGTCATATTGTGCATGAATCTAGGATTGGAACAACATTTCAGTCGTGCAGTTAGAAGGGCTATATAACGAGACAAACATGTAAAAGGGGCGTTGCCGATGGAGCAAACAATACAAGATATCGTTGTCAATTTCAACGATTTTCTATGGTCTAAGTTATTAATACTATTGTTGGTCGTATGTGGGGTGTATTTCACAACCAAAACCAAGTTCATGCAGTTCCGTATGATCGGTGATATGGTGAAGGTGCTCGCTGAGCCTCGAAGCAAAGAACCGGGTAAAATCTCGCCGTTTCAGGCTTTTTGTATTAGTATGGCCGCACGTGTAGGTACAGGAAACATCACGGGTATAGCCATAGCAATCGCGCTGGGTGGTCCTGGAGCGGTATTCTGGATGTGGATCATCGCTATTATTGGTTCCGCTTCTAGCTTTGTGGAAAGTACGCTTGCTCAGATCTATAAAATCAAAGACAATGGTGGATTTCGCGGAGGTCCCGCCTATTATATGGAGCGCGGGCTCGGTAAGCGCTGGATGGGTGTTCTTTTTGCAATTCTCATTACGTTATCCTTCGGGCTTGTCTTTAACGCTGTGCAGTCGAACACGATTACAGTAGCATTCCAAAATTCATTTGGCATGGATCGGTTGACCGTTGGGATCATTATGGCCGTGGTATTTGCAGCCATCATCATGGGTGGTGTGAAGCGGATCGCGAAGGCATCGGAGTACATCGTTGTTGTGCTGGCTGTCCTGTATATTGGCGTGGCGGCATTTGTTGTGCTGTCGAACATCACCCAGCTTCCAGCCATGATTTTTCTCATTGTCAAAAATGCCTTCGGCATTGAACAGGTAGCTGGCGGTACGCTAGGAGCGGCACTGATGAACGGGGTTAAACGTGGTTTGTTCTCCAATGAGGCAGGTATGGGTAGTGCACCAAATGCTGCAGCCACTGCAGACACGTCACATCCCGTGAAGCAAGGGCTTATTCAAGCCTTTGGTGTGCTGACAGACACATTGATTATCTGTACAAGTACTGCGATGATTATTTTATTATCAGGCGTGTATCAAGGCTCAGACTTAGGTGGTATTGAATTGACCCAGGCTGCACTGAGCGTGCATATCGGATCATGGGCTTCTGGTTTTCTCGCTATTATGATATTCCTATTTGCCTTCAGTACCCTTATCGGAAACTATTATTATGGGGAAACGAACATTGAATTTATCAAATCCAATAAAGGGTGGCTATGGCTATATCGTGTAAGCGTTATTGCTATGGTTATATTCGGAGCAGTAGCTAAAGTACAGCTGGTTTGGGATCTGGCAGACTTGTTCATGGGACTTATGGTTGTCGTGAACCTGATTGCAATTCTAATGTTGTCCAAAGTAACGTTTGCCGCTCTGAAGGATTATAAGAAACAAAAAGCTGAGGGGCATAATCCAGTCTTTACGCGTGATCGAATTGAGATCCCGGGCGAAGTAGAGTGCTGGGAATCAGAGGCGGAAGCAGTGACTAACCAGATTAAAGCGTAAAATGTAGCTTTAAATTGATTGATGTGGGCATTAGACCATGCAACACCATTCATAGTATTTAAAATAAAAACAGGGCTTCTGCCATCCCGTAAAGGGATGAAGAAGCCCTGTTTGTCACATTCCCTATTACGGGGTGGAGATGATTCCACCCCAGGAGTGCATTTTCGTTTATTTGGAGATCGAGTAGCTGATCAGTTGCTCCGACAAAGTTTTCATCTGTTCGCCGGTCTGGTTCAGCTTCTCAATAACATCGGTGAAGGATTGAACCAGTGTAGCTTGTTCTTGGGAAGAAGCCGCAATCTGGGAAACCTCAACCTCCATCTGTTTAATGACCTGCTGTACATCTTTCAGGCTGGCATCAATATCTGTCGTTGCTTGTTTGGCATCCACAGACAGCTTGCGCACTTCAGAAGCAACAACGCCGAACCCTGCGCCTGCTTCACCCACGCGTGCTGCTTCAATTGCAGCATTGAGTCCGAGTAGATTCGTTTGTTCGGAAATCTCACGAATGAATCCAGCGACTTTGTTAATCTGGGAGGAATTCTGCACGGCAAGGCGTGCATTCTCAAGGATTTGTTCACTGGTTGCTTGCAATTCCTCGGCATGAGCCGCGACATGCTGAACCATATCCACCAGGTTTGTATTGATATTTTGATTTTCCTGTATAATATCCTCAAGCTGATTCTGATTCGTCTGATCATAGGACACGCAGAAAACCGCCACAACATTGTTGTGATCATCAAAGATTGGGATATTAAGTACATCCAGTTCGCGACCGAAAATTTCTACGGGCAGGTTAGAGATGGTAGCTTCACGCCCATTTTTCAGTACGGCAAAGTTTCTGTAATCATCTAAGAGATCCATGCCTTTGCGGAAACCAAGGTCAACAAAGTTTTCTGTCGTAAAGACCTCTACGACTTTTTCATGATCGTAGAGAGTCAGGCTAGCAGGTTCTCTAAGAATCAGACTGATATAAGGCATAGCTTTCGTAAGAGCATCGATCACATTCATGGGTTAAAGCCACCCTTTCCATATTTATAATTTAATTTGGTATCATCGGACGCACGTAACACTTTATCTTTCATCGGACGTATGGGCGTAATCCTGAACGCTTTTTTTGATAAAATAATGACAGTTTTCAGTCTTATTTTTAAATTGTCTTCCATTAAAACTGATTTACTGGATATAAGTGCTAGTTGTAACTGTTTTTATATCAAGATATTTGTAGTTGTGCATATCATTTTTGGGACATATGTCCGTTTGTATATGTAATTTGGGTGAGAAGGAGGCTTGGCTGGATGAGAGAAATTATGGATTTTGAGCGAATGCGCCAGCTTGCACGTAACAATGGTTTAGACCAGGTGTTGGATCAATCTGCATTCGCTGAGCTCAGACTGCTTGAGGCTTCTGAAGGGGAAATCATCTGTGCCAAAGGAGAACGACCCGAGCGCCTGTATTTCTTAGTTCAGGGTAAACTCAAGATCTATACCACACTACCCAATGGCAAGTCTCTGTTGCTTCGCTTTAGCACCCCACTTGCACTTGTATGCGATCTGGAACTGGTGAACGGCAAAGAAGCGAAAAATACAGTCGAGTCGGTTAACAAAAGTCTGCTGCTCGCTGTTAGCTATCGTTACCTGCAAAACACCTATGCTGAAAATGCCAAGTTCCTACATTTCATGCTTGAACAGGTGACACATAAGCTGTACACGTTCTCCAACCTATCCAGTTTAAATCTGTTGTATCCGGTCGAAAGTCGGTTCGCTAGTTACTTGCTGTCTACAATGGAGCAGGAGAGTCAGGTGACCGAGGAGATTCAGACCTCCAAGCTGACTGATCTTGCGGATATGTTAGGCACGAGTTACAGGCATCTGAACCGTGTGATTCTTGACCTGAGCGAGCGAAATATTATACGTAAAGAGCAGCGCAAAATCGTCATTAACAATGTAGAAGAGCTCCGTGAAATCGCAGGTGGAAATATGTATGAATGACAGGTAAAAAGCACCCTTTTTGCTAATGCAAAAGAGGGTGCTAATTCATTGTGAGCTATTCCTATTCGTTCGTTCTCTGAAACGTTAAATCTCTCCTCGATCCTCGAACAATTGAGCAATTTCCACAATAACCTGAGTGGCTTTCACCATGTTATCAACCGATACATACTCGAATTTACCATGATAGTTCTCGCCACCTGTGAAAATATTAGGGGTAGGCATACCCATGTAGGAGAGCTGGGAGCCATCTGTTCCGCCACGAATAGGACGAATGATTGGTTCGATATCAAGGCGCGTCATGGCTTCATGTGCAATATCTACGATCTGACGCACAGGTTCAATTTTCTCACGCATGTTGTAGTACTGATCGTTGATCTCAATGGTAATGCTCTTCTCGCCATATTTGGCTTTGAGTTCATTCGTTACATTCAGAAGGTAGGCTTTGCGTTCCTCGAACTTCTCACGATCAAAGTCACGAATAATGTAACTCAGTTTGGTCAGTTCAACGTCGCCCTCGATGGATATGAGGTGGTAGAAACCTTCATAACCTTCAGTGAATTCGGGCGCTTCTTCTACAGGCAGCCGGCGGTTCAGTTCCATCGCAATTTTAGCGGAATTGACCATTTTGCCTTTGGCTGTTCCAGGATGCACATTGGTGCCCCGCACTGTAATCTTAGCTGCTGCGGCATTGAAGCTCTCATATTCCAGTTCTCCGAGTGGGCCGCCATCGACGGTATAAGCGTATTTCGCACCGAATGCAGCTACGTCAAACTTGTGCGGCCCACGACCGATTTCTTCATCAGGGGTAAATGCGACCCGTATTTTCCCGTGCTTCAACTCTGGATGCTCAATCAGGTATGCCATCGCCGTCATAATCTCAGCGATACCCGCCTTGTTGTCTGCACCGAGAAGCGTCGTGCCATCCGTTGTAATCAAGGTATGTCCTTTGTATTCACGCAGTTCCGGAAAGTCCGTCGTGGACAAAACAACATCCAGCTCTTTATTCAATGTGATATCTTGTCCATCATAATTGGAGATGACCTGTGGTTTAACATTTTTGCCTGTAAAATCGGTAGCCGTGTCCAGATGAGCAAGGAAACCAATTACAGGAACGTCTTTGTCAGTATTGGAGGGGAGCGTTGCCATCACATAACCGTTCTCATCCACGGTAACGTCCTGTAGCCCAATGGATTGGCACTCCTTAACGAGTAATTCGCCTAGTGCCAACTGACCTGGTGTGGAAGGGCACGTTTCATTGTTTTCGTCAGATTGTGTATCCATCTGCACATAAGTGGTTAATCTTTGGATTAGGATGTCTTTCACCATTAATCGCTCCTTTAGTTTTAGTCTCTACTGGTATAATATCACGTTTAACTGGGTGTTCGCTGAGTAGCGTTTATAGATGAGGTCAGGTATAAAAAAGGGTACTAGGGCACAGAAATGTACGTACTTGTATTCCGGTAGGTAAAGTTCATAATAGAAATGACGCAAGCTAACAAGCTCAATATATATATCAGAAGATTTGAATAGGAGATGTAGCCCATATGTCAGAGACTTTATTTTCTCCCTATCAGTTCAAGGGATTACAGTTAAATAATCGTATTGTTATGGCGCCGATGTGCCAGTATTCCGTAGATGCCAAGGATGGTATTCCTAATGAGTGGCACCAGGTTCACTATGTGAGTCGTGCTGTTGGAGGCACAGGTCTGATCGTCATTGAGATGACAGATGTTGACCCAGATGGACGCATCACCGATAATGACCTCGGGATATGGTCAGATGATCACATTCCAGCTTTTCGCAAGCTGATTGATAGCATACATGCCCACGGTTCCAAAGTGGCGATTCAGATTGCTCACGCAGGACGAAAAGCACAGGATGCCGAGCAGCCTGTTGCACCTTCTGTTGTGACATTCCCTGGGGAGAACTTCAAGACTCCAAGAGCGTTAACGACAGAAGAAGTCGAAGAAATGGTGCAGAAATACGCAGACGGTGTTCGTCGTGCGGTTCAAGCAGGTGTAGATGCAATCGAACTACATGGGGCACACGGATATCTGATGCATCAATTCCACTCCAAGCTGATGAACCACCGGGAAGATAAATACGGCCAGAATCTATCCCAGTTTGGCGTTGAAGTGATTCGTGCAGTGAAAAAGGAAATGCCTGAGGATATGCCACTTATTCTGCGGATTTCCGCAGTAGAATATGCTGATGGTGGATATGATATAGATCATACCCTTGAGATGTCTCGTGCCTATCAGGAGGCCGGTGTAGATATGTTCCATATCAGCTCAGGTGGTGAAGGGCCTACAGGACAGAGAAAACCAGGTAACTATCCTGGATATCAGGTTCCTTTTGCACGCCGTTTCCGTGAGGAATTGAACGTTCCTGTCATTGCGGTAGGGTTGCTTGATGAGTATGCCTTAGCCGAAGCGGTTATTGGAAACGGTGATGCTGACTTGGTCGCTATAGGTAGAGGTATGCTGCGTGACCCGTATTGGGCGAACCATGCAGCGCTGGCACTTGGCATTACGAAGGATCAGGCTGGAATTGCGACGCAATATTCTCGCGGGTACTGATTTCTAGGAGGAAGTAGAATGGATTCAGCAAGTGCATTGCCGGATATTCGACAGCAGGTACTCATTCATGCGCCGGTAAGCAAGGTGTGGGAGATCGTATCCACAGCACAAGGTATGGGTCGTTGGTTCATGCCTAGTAACATGGAAGCAACAGAAGGTCATGAATTCATATTGGAAGCAGGACCCTTTGGGCAATCCCCATGCAAGGTGATTGAAGTCAAGCCGGAGCACAAGCTTTCTTTTCGTTGGGGCAAGGACTGGACGCTTACATTTGAGCTGAACGAACAGCCTGAAGGAACCCGGTTTACGTTAACTCACAGTGGTTGGGATGCCGATCAATTGACTGAATTCGGACAAGCGCATGCCATCGTACGTGAGCGTATGGAACAAGGCTGGGTGGGAATTGTACAGAAACTTGCGCAAGAGGTTCAATAATGTATTTACTGTAATTCCAATGGAATTATAGTGAAATAACAGCGTGATAGAGCCAGAAAGCTGCAAATTCGATGCGGGCGAGCATGCCGGTAGACGAGTTTGTGGCTTTTTGTTTTGCAAAAATAGCTGCTCCAACTATTTCCGTCTACACGAGAAACGTGTAACATGGATTTATAGAGGTAGGTTGTTCAAAAAGATCGCCCTTTTTGAATTTAGATTTATGACGATTAAACGACAAATTTAGACGTTCTTCTCTAGAGACGGAAGGATTTAGGATGAAAAAACACTGGATTATGCTCACGATCAGCTTCATATGCATTGTGATATTTCCGCTGGGTTGGGTAGCGCATACCTTAATATCCGATCGTACCAATCCAACCGTCCAGGATGGATTCATAGATCTGACTCAATGGGACTTTGACCAAAAGGGTTCTGCAACGCTTGATGGTGATTGGGATTTCTATCCGAATCAACTGTTGACACCCGTTGATCTGGAGGCTGATCGATCTGGACGTAAGGCATTATCGCCTCATTCACAGGTGAAAGTTCCCTCACAGTGGAATAAAACACTTGGTCAAGCACATGGATTCGGTACATATCATGTACGCATTAAGATTGATCCCAATGTTATTAAGAACGATTATGGCATACGCTCTCAGAATATCCGCATGGCTCATCGTATTTTTTTGGATGGCAAAGAAATCGGCGGTAAAGGTCTGCCTGGGGTCAATCCAGATATTGATATCCAGCTCAATCTGCCGTTCACCGGCTTTACATCCATTGATGGAGAGAGTGCGGATATTCTTATTCAGGTATCTAACTATAGCTACTCCTCCGGCGGGATCGTTGCCTCAGTCTTATTCGGAGATGAACGTAGCATCCAGAATAGCCAGCAATGGAGCTGGCTTACCGATCTGATGGCTCTCTTCGGATTCCTGTTTCCTGCGGCATTCTTCTTACTGTTATTCAGATTAAGGCAGAACGAAAGTGAACTTCGTTATCTGGGCTTGTTCAGTCTCGCTGGTGCGACGTATGCATTGACCCATGGAGAGAAGTTGTTAGGTACATTTCTACCCTTTCTCCCGAATAACGAAATCCTGCGGATTCAGTTTCTTAGTGCGGCCCTTGCGTATTACTATCTGCTCCGGTATATCGATGTTATTGTTCCGGGTGCTGTGCATCAATGGTTTGTTCGACTTGGTGTCACGCTGGTCATTCTACAATGTGTAATCGGGCTTGCGTTACCACCAGCCGTGTTTTCACGTCTAACGCCATATATGTTACTTATTTCTCTCGTTGTCATCCTTTACTCGCTTAGAGCTATGGTGTTTTGGTTGAAAATGAGACCGAATGATGGACATTTTGCATTACTTAGCATGATGAGCCTGATGATGGTTGTGGTGCTGCATACCGTGGGTGCCTTTACCACTTGGGATACATCGTTTCTAGCGTTGTATGAGCTATTATTATTTATTTTCATACAGATGATCCTAACAGCCATTCGATTTGCGGAATCCTTTCGTGAGGTTGAGGCTTTATCTGAGCGGTTGCTTGTCATTGATAGCCTCAAAGATGAGTTTATGGCTAATACTTCTCATGAGCTCCGCACGCCGCTACACGGAATCATTAATATTGCCCAGTCCATGCTGGAGGGTGCTGCAGGTGAAGTTACGAAAAAGCAGGCCAAAAACCTGTCTATGATCACTTCTACAGGCAGACGGCTCTCTTTGCTAATTAACGACATTCTTGATTTTTCCAAGCTTAAAAATAGTGAAATTGAACTGAAACGAGAAGCGGTGGATCTGGAATCCATCGCACGTACAGTCGTGGAGGTTTCCGACTTTACCTTCGGAGATAAGCCAATTGTACTGCTCCAGCAGTGGCCGCAGGGTATGCCGCTTGTGGAAGCGGATGAGGATCGGCTACGGCAGATTTTGTACAATCTGCTGGGGAATGCGTACAAGTATACCCACCAAGGCGAAATTCACCTATATGCGACTGTTGAGGGTGACCAGGTGACCGTCTCCGTTGCTGATACTGGTGTAGGCATCGCTGCGGAGAAGCTGGAAGATATTTTTCAATCCTATGAGCAGGGCAATGGGACAAGTGAGAACGTCATGGGAGGTACGGGGCTCGGCCTAAGTATTACACGTAAACTTGTTGAGTTAGGCGGCGGAACGATATGGGTTGAATCCGTTCCAGGTGAAGGATCAGTGTTCCATTTTACGTTGCCGGTCGCACAGACGAATTTACTTCAAGCGAGCTATAAACCCTCAGCAGCACAGTACGTAGCTGCCACGCAGAGCGCTGAGAAGAATAACGGATTCATTGATGAGTTGGATGAAAACGATTATGTCTTTGAGGCGGATCACACGATCCTGGTTGTAGACGATGATCCGGTCAATCGTCAAGTCCTGATCAACTTGTTATCAACACAGCGATATCACGTCATTGCAGCCGATAGCGGAGCCGCTGCGCTGAAGCTGCGTGAGAAACACGCTGGCATTGATCTGGTGGTGACGGACTGGATGATGCCTGGTATGTCTGGGATTGAGCTGTGCCGTAGGCTGAGGGAGCGTAGTTCATTATCTGAGCTACCTATTCTGATGTTGACGGCGCGGGGCTTGCCTGAGGATATCAAGCTTGGTTTTCAGGCTGGAGCGAATGATTTCTTGAGTAAACCTGTAGATGCAGGTGAGCTTCGCGCCAGGGTCAGAACGCTAATTGAGATGAAAGCCTCCGTACAGGGGGCGATTCGCACCGAAATGGCCTTCTTACAAGCACAGATCAAACCACATTTTCTCTATAATGCGCTCAATGTCATTATTGCCACATGTGCGGTTAATCCGGACAAGGCTACAGACTTGCTGGTTGAACTAAGTCAGTATCTACGAGGGAGTTTTGACTTCCAGAACAGAGATCAGCTTGTGCCACTTCACAAGGAGCTGGAGCTTGTTGAATCCTATGTTCATTTGGAAAAAGCACGATTCGAGGAAAGGCTGGTTGTTCTATACGACGTCGAGCCTGGAATTCGTCTCTATATCCCTCCACTGAGTATCCAACCTCTGGTGGAGAATGCCATTCGCCATGGTGTAATGGAGCGTGCGTCTGGAGGGACGGTATCTCTCAAGATCGCCAATACAGGAGACCATATCCTAGTACAGGTCGAAGATAATGGTGTAGGCATATCGCCAGAGCGGCTAGCGCAGGTTCAATCTGGGCGTACCGAAGGACCGGGGGGCGTCGGCTTGAAAAATATTAATCGGCGATTAACCTCGCTGTATGGTACAGGTCTAGAGATTGAGAGTCATTTGGGAAAGGGATCGATTATTCGGTTTTATGTACCCTTAGAATAGTTAATTAATATACAATAATAATTATATGAGGTTGTTCAGCATCAAAGTGTTCCGTGTAAGTCGTCTTTAATCCATTGTATATAGTTAGGAGGTTAGAGGAACGGTGAGAGCGATTGTAATCGATGACGAGAAACCAGCGCAGCTGCATTTGGAGCGCCTGTTATTGTCGGACGGAAGGATTACACCTGTGCAATGTTTTTCGACAGCTCGTGAAGGGATTGATTTTCTGGCCAAGAATCGTGTAGATGTCGTATTTTTGGACATCGGAATGCCTGAGATGAATGGACTGGAAGCGGCTGAATATATACAGCAATTGGATTACCAGGTTCAGATTATATTTGTAACGGCATATGCTGATCATGCGGTTGAGGCATTTGAATTGCATGCTTTGGATTACGTCTTGAAGCCGTTAAGCTCTGCCAGATTAGCAAAGACAGTAGACCGGATTATGAATGTTGGTTTGGCTCATTCCCAGGTTGCGGTCACCGCCGAGATTGTAGAGCCCGATGCGAAGGATCCACAGGTTCACACGGATGTTCCTGGGTTACTCACCTTTAAGCATCTGGATATTTACAGAAGCCTAGCTCCTGAAGCGAAGAAGCATAAGTGGCGCACGACGAAGTCGCAGGAACTGTTTGCTTTTCTGTTTCATCATCGGGATGAGTGGGTAAGTAAAGAGGTCATACTGGACAAGTTATGGGCAGACGTCTCTCAGGAGAAAGGTCTGACTCATCTACATACATCGGTGTATCAGATTCGCAAGCTTCTGAAGGAATGGCATATGACGGGCAAACTAGAATACAATATGAACCGCTATCGTCTTCTTGCGGGTAATCTCGTAAGTGACGTAGAACAGTTCGAACAAGGTATAAGCTACAGCGAAGTCACCGAAGAGAATGTGGAGCAATTGCGTGAATTCGCTGCACTGTACCGAGGAGATTATCTGGAAGAGCATGATTACCATTGGTCTCAAGCCAAAGCGCGTGAGCTTAAACGGAAATATATGCAGCTTGTAATGGATATCGCCAAGTGGAATATGCATCATGGGCGAGGTAAGGAATCAATCGAGCAGCTAATTCAACTACAAGAACGTGAGCCATATGCCGAAGAAGTCTGCCGTCTTATGATGGAGGTGTATGCATCCATGGATGATCAGCAAGCCATACTCAAATTGTATACATCGTTTACACTTACGCTATTTGAGGAGCTTGGTCACCAACCTGAGACGGAGACGAGTCAACTTTATCAAAAGCTGATGGCGAAGTAGTGCAGGCACAGCAGGAGGATATCAATGAAATTGTTCATACATCGCAAAGATCTGCGAACAGATGACCTGGTGGGATTCGATTATTTGCGAGATCAGGAAGTAGAGAGTCTGCATGTGTTTATCTATGACCCATTCTTGCTGCGTCAAGGTCGTGACGAGGAGCACAGTGGTGTGAATTTTCTACAACATGCAGCGGAGCTTGGCAATCAATACCGTGAGGCAGGGCAACCTCTGCATGTTGCGTATGGTAAGCCTGCTGAAGTCGTGGAATACATCTTAGAGCAGATGGAAGGCAGTATCGATGAGGTTGTTGTCCATCGGGACATGACCCCTTACGCAATAGAGCGGGATCGTAGCATACGTAAAGTTGCGGAAGATCGGAAGGTCACCTTTACCCTTTTGACAGACCATCTATTAATGAATCTTGCAGGTTTTGCGGCTTTTACAGGTAAGTCAGAGCCTTATAAAGTATTCGCTGCCTTCCATCGACGCTGGGTCGAATTCATGAATGAGCATCCGAATCCGCCCTCAGCAACCACTGTTGCAGATCTGAAGGTAAGTGAGCACAAGATCGAATTTCCTGAATCCATGCATGTGCCTGAGCATTTGTTAACACACACTACGGTGGAAGATCCATTCCCATTATTGAACGATTTCTTGGCAGAGCGAGTGGTAGACTACGGAGATCATCGGGATGAGTATGAGGCGTATGAACCCAGTCATCTGAGCTCCTATGTGGCTGTTGGTGCGATATCGATTCGTAAGATGTATGATACTGCCGGCCGAGCCGAGGACTCGTATGAATGGATTAGACAGTTATGCTTCCGGGATTTCTATCTGTACCGTGCCGTGTATGAGAGTCACTATTTTACGTATGAGAAGGTATACGATCTCTCGGCGTTACACGATGAACATTTTGAGAAGTGGTGCAAGGCGGAGACAGGCATTCCGATTATTGATGCAGCGATGACCGAATTGAATGAGACCGGACGTATGCCGAACCGGCTCCGTATTCTGACTGCAATGTTTCTGACCAAAAATTTGCAGTGTCCCTTTACGTTAGGCGAAGCCTATTTCAGACGTAAGCTGCGAGACTATGACAATATCCAGAATCGTGGCAATTGGTTGTGGTGTGCTTCGCTGGGTGAGAACGCCGCTCCCTATTTCCGAGTGAATAATCCGGTAACACAGTCTGAAAAGTATGACCCTCAGGGGGATTATATTCGCAAATGGCTGCCTGATCTGAAGGATTTGCACAGCAAAGACATCCATCAGCCGCGGGAACATGCCATTGTCGATCTGAAAGCTTCGCGTCAGGCTGCCATTGAGGTTTATAAAACGATTCTAGCTAGTCGTCCGAAAGAGAACTGAGTTGTTATACTAAGGATTTTTAGAGCGCTTTAGAGAATTACAGTTACACAAAAAAGCTTGGTGAGACAGGCGATATATAAACTCTACTCCGTAATGATCTCTTGAGATCTTACGGTTTTTTTTGTTTTTAAGATGAATCGTGATGTGGTTTTATAGTCTTCTAACAGGCGTCAGATTATTTTTAAATTTAACAAAAATTACAGTTATTTCAACTATATTTGATGTATAATTGTGGAGTGAATTACTAATAACTGGCTGAAAGTGAATTATATTATCGTGAGAGGATGAGCGTTCATGGAGCAGGTAAATAGTGTGTTTGAATTGGTGCATAAAGAGGCAAGCGTTGTTGTCGGTTTGAAATGGGAAGGAACCTTTGCCGAGGCAGGAGCCGGTGGCATTCGTGTGATTCAGTCGGAATTTAAACGTCGGTTGAACGAGATTCAGCATGTGCTGCATCCGGACGAGCTACTTGGGTTGTCATATCACATGACAGAGACCGGGTTTACTCATTACGTTGGCGTTGAAGTGGATGCTGGTGCTACACAGGAGATTCCCAAGGGAATGGAGCGTATTGGGGTTGCTTCAAGCCATTATGCCAAGCGTTACCACACGAAGGGTCAGAACATTGAAGCGTCATATAACGAGCTATATACGGGAATTGGCGCTAGTGAATATCAGTTAGCCGGAGGTGCGCTTACGCATTACGAAGTGTACCCTATGACTCAGAAGACGGATGAGTCTGATCCTGAGTTTACCATTTTCATCCCGGTCATCCATAAATCATAATACATATGCTATCTGACCCTTAAGACCGCATTGTAGCGGTCTTTTTGCTATGGATGAACATGAAAAACATGTGAAATCTGCTTGAAAATTTAGAAAATGTTAAGAAAATGGACTACCCATATTAAGCTTTATGCTTTTTAATAGAGAGAGTGTTACTTATATTAAGTCATATCTGACATATCGACGAACAAATGAAGGAGAAACGCTAAACATGAGTGAAACAATCAAAAGAGAGCGGATTCCAGAGCTAAATCTGGTACGGGCCATGGCTATAATCGGCGTGCTAAGTGTGCATTCCACTTCATACGCCACCGTAGACATGACCGGGTCAGGGTACTACTGGCTGTATAATTTTATTAATATTTTCATGAAATATGGTACGCCGACCTTTATCTTTATGAGTAGCTTTGTGCTGTTCTATAACTATTATTCCCGTCCGTTGGACAAGAAGTTAGTAAGTAATTTTTACAAGAAAAGATTCGTGTATATCTTACTGCCTTATTTCTTGTTTTCGTTGATGTATTTTGTATTACTGCATTACATCCATTATCAAGGCCGCCCATTCGGCGAGTCAGCCCTTAGCTTCATCACCAAGCTCTTCACGGGTAAGGCGTATACGCATCTGTACTTTGTGTTTATCAACATGCAATTCTATCTGTTATTCCCGTTTGTGCTATGGTTGCTCAAGAAGTATCCTTCGGTTGTGAAATGGTCCGTGCCGATTGGATTACTCATTCAGTGGGCGTTCATCGTAAGTAATAAGTATGGATTCCAGGTTCCTAACAAAGGGAGCTGGGCGTTCTCTTACTTCTCGTACTTTATGTTAGGTGCCTTTATCGGTGTGTATTTCCCTAAGATTAAACAGTGGTTTGTCATTAGCCGTGCTAATGCAACGAAAGGGCGGGTAGCTTCATGGGTGCTGCTCTGGGCTGTATGGATCTTTGCCGGTCTTGGGCATGTGTACATCTATTATCTACTGCGCCTTAAGATCGCAACCTATAACACACTGTGGTACGAATTCTTCTGGAATCTGCATACCTTCGCTTGTGCGCTGGTTCTGATCCAGATCTCTTATCTGCTCTATCGTAAAGGGCCGGCACTTCTCGTTAAGCCGCTTAATCGACTTGGTGCGCTGTCCTTCGGCATTTATCTGATTCATCCGTTCTTCTTGCTCGTTTACCGGAATTTCCCTCCACAAACGGGTACGTCGTGGCTGCTTCACCTCTGGTATGCCGGAGGGTTCGGGGTTGCCTTGATCGCATCGTGGATTGTTGTAGGTTTGACAGCGAGATTCATTCCATTCGCATGGGTCTTCTTCGGTAACTTGCCGAAGCCTAAACCACGCCTCGTGCAACAGCAGAAGCCAGGTCAACTGGACGCGTAATTATATTTATTTATATTTATTTTCCATCATAGGAATATGGAGCCGTTTCTTGGTCGACCTTAGGGTTGAGCGGGAAACGGCTTTTTCGTATGCCATAAGATATAAATTAACTAAACGTTTACACGAGAACGGAGAGGACAGAAATAACCTGAAGAAGCGGAGCGTTCGCCTTTATCCCCGGATTCCCCCTTTGGAGAAGTGAATGAAAGGAATCTGGGGGTAACAGCGATCGGAAGGTTGTTCTGGCATCGCAGTGGCCAGTGTAAATACTCTTTCGTTGTGGTTATATAGATTGCCCTGAAGCATGGGGAACGAATGTTTCTTTTTCGCGTACGAAGGGTAATGAGACATCGGAACACGATTACAAATTCTTAGCGATGAACAGGAACAAGGTGAGATAAATGACAACATGTCAACAATGCGGGAGACCGATGCAAGATATATTAGAATACGTAGAACATATCCTTCATGAATGCGAGCAGCCGCGGGAATTCGGCGCTGAGGAATATCAATCAGGAGCTCATGAGGGTGTTCGTGAGCAGATGTGATACAATAGAAAGAAACCGGATTCATAAGGAACCGAGGTGACGACATGGAGATGGGCACGGCCCCTTTCCGGCAACATATGACTGAACATGAAGCGCAGCAGACGAAGACATGTATGTATTGCGGGCAAAAACGTCCGTTGTCCGAATTTCGGCGCAGAACCGGGAAACGCGCCGGCCCTGGCGCCAGAAGAGGAGCCTGCCGAAGCTGTCGGAAGTCTGGTGTACAGGCAGCCGTCAGTAACATCTCCATGCCACATGTAAGGCATTCCGAACGAGCGAATAGTGAGAAGGACGTTATTACCTCTGTGACTGTACCAGCTAATTCTGCTGTGCGTTCAGTATCCGTGCAAGCGAGAGATGATAGCTCTGCTTCACCTGTGAGTGAATCCATTTCGGACAAGCAGTCCTCATCATTGACTGAGCCTACCTCTGGACACCGTAAGAAGAGAAGACGGAAGAGAAAAGCGAAACGACCTGATGCTCTCCAGGAAAAAGGACAAACAAAATCAGAGCCTGACCAGCAGTCTGATCAGCAGCTGACTGTAACGAATCCGGAGCTGCAGAGTTCGAATGAAGACTCAGCTCGTGTGACGATACCGACACATCGGACAAACTCGCATGGGACTCGTAATCGTGGGTTAAGTACAGATCGTCGTCAGCGCCGTCAGAATTCAGCAGAGCCTGTCGCTATTGATCCGGAAGATCCTTCTTCCCTCCGAACCAACAGACAGGGACTCATCCGAATGCGTGGCAAAACAGACAAGGGACGCCGTTGGCATCAGGAGATTGATATGGAGCTTGCTGTCACGCTGGTGAAGGAAAAGGCTGCAGTGGTGGTCAACCGTTATACCATTCGCAGATTATTTAGCAACAAGGATTTTAAACGATATATTCTGAATCGTGATCAGTACACGTGTCACTTCTGTGGATCGTATGGAGACACCATTGACCATCTGCTTCCCCGAGCCAAAGGTGGACATACGACACCGCTCAATTGTGTATGTGCCTGCAATCTATGCAATCAATCAAAGGCGGCTATGGATGCGGATGAATTCATGCAGTCTGGAATTCCGGAGTGGAATGCAGCACATCAGGAGGAATTGATTCAGATACAGCTACAAGAGGCGCAGTTGGATTAGTTGGTTATTCAATTACAATCTAATTAGGGCTTTGAAGATACGGATAATGCAGAGCACACCTGAACTTGTGTTGGGGTGTGCTCTTTGTGATGCCAATAAGTGATGTGAACCCCACGATGAACTGTGAATATTTCTTCAAATTAACAACGGTGGGAAGTACATCTGTACGTTATACTGAGAGTAGTGTGGTGAGAGCTTTTTGTACGAAATGAAATAGAACAGCAGTTGTTACTTATTATAGATTGGAAGGATGCAGATGAGCTTGGTACCCTTGGACATTATGTCCTATATTACGGAAGAAAATATACGTTATTGGTTAGAGCAGTTTCGCTCGCTTGGTCCGTTACCAGGAATTCTGCTCACCTTTATGAAATCATTTGTACCACCACTGCCTACACTTCTTATTGTTGGGGTGAATGGCGCAGTGTATGGACTATGGGCGGGATTTATATATTCATGGATTGGAATGGTATTAGGCTGTACGGTTACGTTCCTACTTGTAAGAGAGATCGGTAAATCTGCCTTTGTAGAACGATGGGCGAATAAACCACGAGTCCAACGCAGTATGGTATGGATTCGGCGGAATGCGTTCAGTTATGTATTTTTGCTTAGCATATTTCCGGTTGGGCCGTTTGTTATTATCAATGTTGCCGCAGGTATTGCCCGTATGCGATTGCTATCCTTCTTGCTCGCCGTTGGCTGTGGTAAGGCCATTATGATCTTCTGTGTAACCTACATCGGTTCTAACGTAGAGCAGTTCCTGGAGCATCCTATTCGCTGGGGTGGCGTATTGTTGTTTGTCGCCGCATCGCTATGGGCGAGTCGTAAGTTGGAACGTCACTTTACTCGTTCTTCATCCAATTCTGATGGAGCAAAAGGAGAAGTCGTATGATTGAGAATGCTTTTGAATTTGATCAGGAGTTGCATCGTATGAATGAGGATGAGCTGCGTATGTTATTACGCGTGTTGTACCTTCGAGCAGATCGGGCAGTCAGTCAAGAAGTAGATACAGGTCGTACAGATGCTTTTGCCGCTAAAGTTCAGTCGATATTTAAAGAGTTGGATAAACAGCGAAGCCGGGATCAGGCTGAGAAGCAGGCACTGGAAACACAGAAAACGCGTGAAATACACATTGCATTTGGAGACTCACCGTTAGGTAGTATTAAGGTGGCGATGGGCAACGTTCCTGGGCGTACGGAACGACGGTTTTTCACGATGAATGACTACTATGCGATTGGCCCATTGGGGGATCTAACGAACAAAGTAAATGTGCAGCGCAGACATCTGTGGCTTTTTGAGCGATTTCACATGAGTGAACATGGAAGGTACGCAGCTCAAGGGTTAGATGAGTTACTTCACATTAACCAAGTGGTCAGCTCCATTGAGGAAGAGACGCGGATTACGATCTGGTATGCCAATAATGGTCATGAGCGAACCGGACTCTTATATACCATGCATTTGCTGCGTGACAGGAAAGGTCCAATTTATCTTATTGAAACGAGAGATCTATATCCAAAATTATTTAATACGCCTGAGGTACAGTATGAAGTTTGCGGTACAGGTGAGATTCATTCCGAGAATTTACTGAAGATGTGGCATCACTGCGAGCATGATGAAGCGTTATCTTCCGAGGAGCGCAGACTCATGGAGCAAGAGTGGCTACATCTGTCTGCACAGCCTGGGCATCTTCGTTTGATGCAGGATGGTTACATCCAAAGCGTCTCTGAAGACGCCATCGATGAGTTCATTATGCAGAAGGTCAGAGAGGTTGCATCAACCAGGCAGCCTGGTGAGTTCATTAAATCATCTCGCATTGTAGGTGAAGTGCTGGGTCATCTGGAACAAGCTGTCGGGGATACTTTTATTGAATACCGCATACGTCAGCTTATTCTACAGGGGCGACTCGATATGGAGGGCATGCCTCATGCGATGCGATTTTATAGTGTACGACTTGCCAGCAGCTAGTCGAAAGAGAATTAACGTTTGATACCCAAGGAAGCCGCTTCATCCAATTTGTTCATTTGGAGTTTGGAAGTTCGGGAGTTCTTCAGTCTTGTTTAGCATCTGTACGTTTACCCCATAGTTTCAGCAATGGTCCATCAGATCCATAGACCGGATCCGAATCTGGTACAGGAACTTGCTGAATCTCACGCACAGCTTGGGGGCGTTCGCTTGGATCACCGGTGCGCGTATTATAATTCATCCCAGCGGGATAAGCGCCTGCGATACGGAAATCGAGGCTGGCATGCAGCCGTTTGTGCCCTGTTCCAGCAGGAAGTACGACAACATCACCCGTTTGTAAAGTAACGACTTGACCATGTTCACCGCCCAGAATGATCTGAACGGAGCCGCTGATGACGGCCAAGGCTTCATGCGCATTGCTGTGGTAATGGTGATAATCAAACACGCCATTAACCCAGCTATTTCCCCAGTGGTGATCGTTCATCTTCTGTTCTGCTGAAGATGGACTGTCTGCCCACACCCCGTGGTATATAAGCACAGGAAGTGTAGGATTGTTAGGGATCACACCATCATCATGTAGAAATAAAGTCTGTACTTGTGGATCGGTCTGCTCCATGTATATCACGCCCTCTGCTATTGATCCTACTTTTACGGAACGATTCAATCGTTATAGTCATCTCCATAACACCTGAGTATCTCCTCAGCAAATCGGTACAAAAAAAGCCAGGGAAGGGGTAGTACGAACACACCTTCCTCGGCTTTTTTGCACCTCTGTCCCAGGACTGACCTGATGTTAGTTATTTGTTGGACAGGGGAGTAATGCTATATCTGTTACCCATCTAGTGAAGACCATGGAATGACTCATTAAGTCAGTTATACTAGATCGCAGGAATCAGATGTACTAGTGATGTTTTTTCACATCAGCAATTTTGTCCTGAACAGCACCTTTGGCTTTATCTTTTTTACCTTCAGCCTGAAGGGATCTGTTGTTGGTTGCATTACCGATCTGATCCTTCACTTCGCCTTTAGCTTTGTTCACGCCTGCTTTGATTTTGTCGCTAGTTGAATTACTCATATCGAACATCTCCTTCGTTATCTGGTGTAGTCCTTATTAACCGGGTTGCTGGAATTCTAAACGATGCTTGTTCATAAGAGGTCAAACTACTCCGAATCCAAACTTAAATAAAGATGCTCTTATGGGGAATAAGGGTGGCTTTCTCGCCGCATAATAACGGGAGTGACCAATTTCGTTGCATAAAAAACGAGGTTTTGGGAAACTTTTCCTTTAAAAACAAATGAATGTTTCCTTCGCTGCGTACATATCGCACATATGGCCATATGTGATCTCGTCTTCATACCACATGTGGTAGAAATGCGGATCTTGGACTGAAGGAAAGGCCTTTTCAACGAGGCCGTAAACCTTGACAAAATAATCGATTTTGTTACAATGTTCACAATATCTTCACATGTGTAAAAAATTTCTTTTTCATGTTGCTGTGTAAGAGGTGTAATATAGGGGTATAGAGTTCGGTTTCGGCCTGCTTGTCGTTTTGTGCGTCAACACATGTTGCACGCAATAGATCCTAGATACAATACATCATGTAAGAGCGGCTTACGGGATTCGCTCATTCTATTGTGTGAAATTTGGTACATTTAGTTGTATTGATGTATTTGTGGTTCGGCTCTGCTTGACAGGCATCATGAAAGTCGCGGACTTCTATCCCAAAGTAAAGGAGGACTTTCTCTTATGTCACAATCGCCTACTCAACAAGAGGTGCCGGTTACAGAAGGTGCCGACGTTTCCCAACGCCAGTCCTTGGATGTACTGGATCAACTGATGAAGCCTGAGGTACAGGAGTCTTTGACCGTTCTGGTGGAGAACCTGCCTAAATTGGCTGAAATGGTTACTGCAATGACGAAAGCTTATGACTTTGCACAAAGCGTAGCTACAGACAAAGTTCTGATCAGCGACACAATGAGCGCAATGGGTGAGTTCGCTAAGCCTGTAGTAGACAAAGCTAAAGGTGTAGCTTCCGCTGCAATTGAAGCAAATGATCGTGCGCAAACGGAGCAAACTTCGGTTGGCTTGTTCGCTATGCTCAAAATGCTTAAAGATCCAAACGTACAACAAACGCTTCGTTTTGCTCAATCATTCTTGAGTGTCCTGAACGAGCGTCAACAACAGCAACGTTAAGATTAGTAGAACGGAGGATGGATATGTCGAAGCAAATTTTGATCTTGGGCGGAGGTTACGGCGGTCTTTTGACTGCGCTGACTGCGCGTCAATACTTGACCCCGGAAGAAGCGACTATTACAGTCGTGAACCGTTACCCTACGCACCAAATTATTACGGAACTGCACCGTCTTGCAGCGGGAAGCATTGCTGAAAAGGCAGTTGCACTTCCACTGGAAAAATTGCTGCGTGGCAAAAATGTTAACTTGAAAATCGATACGGTGGATACAATCAAGCCGGACGAGAAAAAAGTTCTGATGACTAGCGGCTCCACATACTCTTACGATGCACTTGTTGTAGCTCTGGGTAGTGAAACAGCTTACTTCGGAATCCCTGGATTGCAAGAGTACAGCTTCACGCTGAAATCTGTTAGTGATGCAAACCGTATTCGTGCACACGTTGAAGCACGTCTCGATGCATACAAACAATCCGGCAACAAAGCAGACGCTACGTTTGTTATTGGTGGCGGCGGCTTGACTGGTATCGAGCTTGTCGGCGAATTCGTTGACCTTCTTCCTGGCGTATGTAAGGAAAAAGGCATCGACTTTAACGATATCTCCCTGTACACAGTTGAAGCAGGTCCTTCTATCCTGGCTGGTTTCCCGCCAGAGCTGGTTGATCGTGCGAAATCCAGTCTCGAAAAACGTGGCGTTAACTTCATCGTTGGCGTAGCGATTACAGAGATGAAAGAAAACGAAGTTCTGTTGAAAGACGGCAGCTCCATCCCTACGAATACACTCGTATGGACTGGCGGCGTTCAAGGTAACGCTGTTGTTGCTAACAGCGGAATTGAAGTGGATCGTGGCCGTGCTAAAGTTACGGAAGTTCTGCAATCCACATCCCACAAAGATGTGTTCGTTGCTGGTGACAGCGCAGTAGTCTTCCCTAGCGAAGGCGCTCGTCCATACCCTCCAACAGCACAACTCGCTTGGCAAATGGGCGAGACTATTGGTCACAACTTGGGCGTAATGTTCAAAGGTGGCGCAATGGAATCCTTCTCACCAATCTTCTCAGGTACACTGGGAAGCCTTGGACGTAAAGATGCTGTCGGCATGATCGGTGGCAACCAAACTCGTCTGAAAGGTCTGCCTGCAACAATGATGAAAGAAGCAAGTAACATCCGTTACCTGTCTCACATTCATGGTTTGTTCGCTCTGGCTTACTAATCAGCATATCTTTAAAATGCAAAAGGACGCTCCTACGGGAGCGTCCTTTTTGAATTGGTAGTATGTAGTCCTTAAGGAAGAACCTTCATTTTGATATAGTGAACTTTGGGATACGCTGTTGTATCGGCAATCTGTTCAGGAACAATGCCGATGTTAATAGATGCATCTGAATAGGCCGAAGCGGAAATAATATATTCTTTCTCAGACAGGGTCTGGTCAAATACTTTAACGAGCCCTTTATAGGCAACGGTTTTCCTTTGAGGTAACGGACGGGATATAGTCTTTTTCGATATGACCCCTCCATTTGAATACAAGAACGTATAGTAACCATTCCCTCGATCTACATCGCTAAGCACGGTAATAACCATGTAAGGGGAATACCGTCCGAATTGTCCGTAATCTTATATCTACCCAAATCCTCCTGATGCGTAAGCTCCCCATAGGTGTACTCTTCAAATGAAAGCTCAACGGCTTGATTAACCCTGTTGAACTCAATAATAGAGTGGTTATCCGTCGTATGACTTAAAATCTGATTGACTGAATCCTGCGAAGAAATGTATGCCGTATCATCTGGTATGAAAGAACATCCTTGTTGCAGTATCAATACTAGAGAAAAGATGATAAGCATAATTAACTTTCGATTAATTCTTTTTACCATAATTATGTACCCCGTTTATTTAAAAATATAGGATAATGATTATTTAGAAAAATATGACATCTATATACTGATTTTACATCAAATATATGCTATGCAAAAGTGAATTTGAATCATTTGGATTTAATTTATTTAACTTGGAATGAAGTAGAAACCATAAGGGTTAGTATGCGGCAGGTTAAATTTTTCGACTTTCGTTTAAATTAGAGATATATCGTATGACTGATAAATGAATAAAGGAGGGTGTGACACTATGAACGTATTAGTGATTGGAGCAAATGGACAGATTGGTAAGCTGCTGGTGGAACAGCTGGTGCAGGAAGGCAAGCATCAAGTCACGGCGATGATTCGCAAACCGGAGCAGGCAGATGCGCTGAAGGAGATTGGCGCGAGTGTCGTAATGGGCGACCTAGAGGGGACTGTTGATGATCTGGCTCAGGCGATGAAGGATCAGAACGCGATTGTGTTTACAGCCGGATCAGGCGGCTCTACAGGATCAGACAAAACACTATTGATTGACCTTGATGGCGCGGTAAAAACGATGGAGGCTGCAGAGCAACAAGGAATCTCCAGATATATTCTGGTCAGTGCATATGGCGCGGATCAGCGTGATAAATGGCCAGATGAGATCAAGCCGTATTACGTGGCGAAACACTATGCAGATCGTGCGTTGTTTGCAAGTGAGCTGAATTACACCATTATCCGTCCCGGCGGTCTGAAGAACGAATCAGGTACAGGCCAAGTTGCCGTTGGCACAGATCTCAAACCAGGAAGCATTGCGCGTGAAGATGTAGCTCGTGTCATTGCGGCTTCCTTGCAGGAAGAAAAGACGTACCGCAGGGCTTTTGATCTGATTGCGGGGAATGACTCCGTTCAGGATGCGTTAAGTACGTTATAAAGCGATACGGAAGGTTGTTCTGTTATCGAATTGCTAAGTGAAAATAAATATAGTTTAATCAGTTCAACTACATTTTTTACACGGGAACGGAGAGGACAGAAATAACATGAAGAAGCGGAGCGCTCGCCTTTATCACCGGATTTTCCCTTTGAAGAAGGGAATCAAAAAAATCTGGGGATAACAGCGATCGGAAGCTTATTCTGTCATCGGAGTGCTAAGTGTAACTATTCTTTAGTTGAACGTGGATATGTTGTATTATACGGGAAAAGGAATGTCGGAAGTGAGGGGAGCTCTGCATGAATGAGGCTGTGTTGGTGATTGAGGATGAACCCAAAATATCGCGCCTGCTTGAACTGGAATTGCAATACGAGGGGTACCAGGTTGGTAAGGCGGGCAGTGGAACAGAGGGACTCGAAATGGTTGCGGACAGGCAGTGGGATCTTATTCTCCTAGATATTATGTTGCCTGGTCTGAGTGGGATTGAAGTGCTGCGTCGTATTCGTGCGAAGGATGCGAGAATTCCAATCCTCATGCTTACCGCTAAAGATTCGGTAGAGGATAAAGTGTCGGGTCTAGATCTCGGAGCCAATGACTACATCACCAAACCATTTCGAATTGAAGAACTGCTTGCTCGTGTGCGGGCAGCACTGCGATTAAGTGCGGCGGCATCAACCGTCTCATCGACCTCTGCATCGACATCACCGGACATGAATCATAATTCTTCTGGGAGCTCCCCTGATCTTACTTCAGACTGGCTTACTGCGGCTGGGCTGAAATTAAATGAAGGTACACGGGAGGTATCCCGGGATGGCACACAGATTGAACTTACGCCACGTGAGTTTGATCTGCTTGTATATTTGCTTCAGAATCAGCGTCAGGTACTCAGTCGGGAGCAGATTGTACAGGCGGTCTGGGGATATGATTATTATGGAGATACCAATGTGGTAGATGTATATATCCGATATGTGCGCAAAAAAGTAGATAACGGCTTCACGCCGCCATTAATACATACCGTTCGGGGCGTCGGGTACGTCTTGAAGGAACAGTTATGAGCTTGAGAAGTAAGATTTACGGATATTCTTCCGTATTGTTTGCTGTGCTTTTAATCGCTGTTAATTTGTCCGTGTATATCGTATTTGAGCGAATGTCGATTAATAACGAGATCAAGCGGATTGAAGGAGAAGCGGAGTCTATTGTAAAAGGAGTGCGTCAGTCTGCCGGATCGATTCCGCCGGACGACTTGTTACGTGCCTACGCGCCGCTGGACGGCATGCTGCGGATCGTAAATGAAGACGGCACCAGCTCCGCACCGGTAACGGCAGAATCAGGAGAGCAGCTAAGCAAGCTCTCTTATACATATGAAAGTGAGAAGAGATCCGAGCACCTCCAAATTGGAGATATCGGTTACGTCTGGGTATCACTACCTGTCATCTGGCCAGACGGTGAAGTGGTGAATGTGCAAGTTACCGAGAGCATTGCCGAGACGGAGCGTGGTTTATCTGTGCTTCGAACTGTTCTGGTTGCTGTGACTGTCATTGCGCTCATTCCTGCCATCATCTCCAGCCGGATTCTAGCTAACCGGATGACTAGGCCAATCCAGCAGATGACACGTACGATGGGAGACATCCAGTCTAGTGGTCAGTTTAAGCGTCTTCCACTGGATGCCAAATCCAAGGACGAATTGAACACGATGGGACAGACATTTAATCGCATGATGGATCTGCTGGAATCGAACTTCGAGCGGCAAGAACGCTTTGTTTCCGATGCCTCTCATGAATTAAAAACACCGCTGACCATTATTGAGAGCTACGCGAGTTTGCTCCAGCGGCGAGGGAAGGAACGCCCTGAGGTGTTTGACGAAGCCGTTGAAGCCATACTATCCGAGTCGATCCGTATGCGGGAGATGACGGAGCAGCTGTTATTGCTAGCGAAGCAGCCAGAGCAGTGGAATGTGCAACTGGAGCGAGTGGATATTAACCGACTCGTGCAGGATTCCACGAGGGCATTCCGTGAAGCCTACCATCGTGAGGTGATCTGTCAAGATGCAGGGCAGACATGGGCTATCAGCGATGAGAGTAAGCTGAAGCAGCTCCTGTTTATTTTGCTAGATAACGCTAGGAAGTACAGTGAGGAACAGATCGAAGTTCGCGTTAAGACGCATCATCAGGAGAGCTGGATACAGATTGCGGACACAGGGATTGGTATGAGTGAGGCGGATCTAGCCAAAGTATTTGACCGATTCTACCGCGTTGATCCAGCGAGAACGCGTGGTAGCGGAGAGAGCGGGTCGGGTCTTGGTTTGTCTTTGGCTAAGGATATTGCCGGAGCGGTTGGTGCACGTATTGAGTTGACCAGCACAGAGGGTGTTGGGACGACAGCTACGATTATTTTGCCATCTTCTGTACAGCAGGGCTCACTCTCATGAAATTCTCATTCTTCTCTTATATACTTGATGACAGGATAACGTCTCGGATCAATAGAGCGTATTGAAGGAGGGAAGAGCATGGAGGAACATCGGGAGCAGGCTGAAATGAAACGGGAGGAACATCGTGGTTCCAACTCTTCAAAGCTCAGTCGTCCGGTATGGTGGAGCTTGGCAGCACTCGTGCTGTTGTTGATATTCGCAGTTAGTTGGTGGAAGCCGTGGCAGTCGGGACGTACAATGTTGACGGCAGATGCCGCTGAGCAATCGGTGCTGGCTCAATATCCCGGGGAGAGATTGTGAACTCTACGTTGAAGGATGGAACGTATCTCATGCAGCTTCGAACCGAAACCGGGTTATATGATATACAGCTTGATGCGGTAACTTCTACGGTGAATTCCATTAAACGACTGGAATCTAACCCGGAAGCCGAAGAGAAAACGTTGTGGAGCCGCGAGCAAATCAAGACCGAATTACAGAAACAAACGGATGGCGAATTAGAGTCGCTTGAACTGGTTGAACAAGAAGGTAGCCCGGTATACAACGCCATATTGATTATGAAAAACAACAGCCGTGAGCAGTGGACGGTTGATCCCTATAACGGGCAGAAGCAGTCTTCGAAAGTATTGGATGCTCCTGCGGTAAACGAGCCAGCCCAAGAAAACAACAAGCCGCAGTTCTTGAGCGAGAAGCAGGCTGAGCAGAAGGCACTTGCCCGAGTGCCAGGGGAAGTGGATGATATTGAACTCCGTGGCACGAATAGCGGTAATCCATATTATCTGGTTGAAATTGACCTGGAGGATGGCAGGGAAGCGATCGTTCAGGTGAATGCAATTTCGGGTGCAATCCGTTCCGTAACATGGGACGAGGATGAAGATTAACGGGTTCTCCTCATTTTCTCATCAAATTCTAATGTGTCTCTCGCTGAACTCTCATTCGCACAGGTTATTCTATAACTGTAGACGAGAACGAGAACAACACAACCGAGGAGATGAATGATGATGAACAAAACTAAACTATGGATTGGAAGCTTATCAGCAGCCGTATTATTGGGAGGCTCAGCGGTAGCCGCGAGTGGAAGTGTGAATGGACAATCGGTACAGACGACACCGACATCTACTTCACAATCAACAACCCAGAACCAGAGCAATACGGGAAAATTACTTACGGTGACACAAGCCAAAGCGGCAGCTCTAAAAGCAGCCGATGGCAATGGCAAAGTGGACGATGTGGATCTGGAACGTCGCAATGGACAGATTATCTATGAAGTAGAGATCGACAGACGAGGAAGTAATGACGTTGTTGTTCGTTTAGATGCTTACACAGGCAAAGTTCTTGCAGTGGTCAATGACGACGATGATGACGATGATTATAACGGTGCTGTAACCAACAATTCATCCAGTACATCTGCATCGAATCAGGTTAAATTAACGGTAGCTCAGGCTTCCGAGATCGCATTAAAACAAGTGACAGGTGGTAAAGTAACCAAAGTCGAGCTGGATCATGATGATGGTCGTTATGTCTATGAGATCGAGTTGAGAACGGCACAAGGTGAAGCTGATGTGGATATCGATGCCAACACAGGTAAAGTGCTATCATTCGATCAAGACTTTGATGACGAAGATTAAGAACTTTGATTCATTTTAATTCTTAGTTAAAATAAAAGATTGTACTAAAAAAGATACGCTTGCAGAGGGCGCTTCGCATGAAGCGTCTTTTTGCTGTGTAGCGGCAGTAGCGTATGTCTATTCGAATTGTGTAGCATGTTGTGCAATCGCGCGCATCGGTCTGATCATTAGCACCACGTTTGTTGTGTAGCTACAGAGCAGCTCGCTAATATCGAATCCAGTGTAGTGGCAATGTCATCTCGATTACTGCTATAGCTACCTCTGCACAATTTACAGTTCCTAACATGCTTTTTTTGAAATTTAATGTGCATTCGTACATGTTCCGCAGAATTGTTCACTATTCAGTAACGAATAATATGGATACAATTGGAAACAGGAGGTGAGTGCTGAACCAATATATCTGGAGTAAGCTGCGACATACTGAATTGAGGAATTGCACAGGAAGAGGAGGCATCTTAATCTCTTTTGTAAGCGCTTCAATAAAATCATTGGAGGTGTAGCTGTATGCATATTGCTCATCATCAACATAGTGATCAAATGAATAAGAAAGGTCGTCGTTTTTCACGTCATTTATGTTATCTTCTCACTCTAATTCTAGCCTTTCAGGCGCTAGGGGCGCTCCTTGTTCCGGGATCGTCTGCTTCAGCAGCTCCAGTCAATATAACGAATGGGGTACAGTTCAAGGATACCAATGGTGGCGTGATCCATGCTCATGGCGGCGGGATGATCCAAGCAGATGGCTTCTATTATTGGTTTGGAGAAAACCGCAATCCCAATGGAACATTTAAGGCCGTGTCCGTCTATCGCTCTTCGGATCTGAAAAACTGGGAATATCGCAACGATGTGTTAACAAGTCAATCGGCAACAGAGCTGAACATATCCAACATTGAGCGTCCCAAAGTGATTTACAATAGCGCAACAGGAAAATACGTGCTCTGGATGCACAAAGAAAATGGGATCGATTACGGCGAAGCCAAGGTAGCGGTAGCCACCTCAAACACAGTGGATGGGGACTACACTTATGTAGGAAGCTACCGTCCACTTGGTTATGATTCCAGAGACATGACCGTATATAACGATAATGGAACGGCGTATCTCATCTCAGCTACTCGTGTGAATGCAGATCTGAATATATACAAGCTCACCCCGATTTCCTCGGTGTGGAGTCATTAGTGACCACATTATGGCCTGGGCAATATCGGGAGGCGCCAGCCATTTTCAAGAAAGATGGGGTGTATTTCCTCATTACGTCGGGGGCAACCGGCTGGAATCCAAATCAGGCCAAGTATGCAACAGCCACAAGCATTACCGGCACATGGAGCGGGCTGAGTAACTTTGGAGATAGTACCACCTATGGTTCTCAATCGACCTATGTACTTCCAGTGGAAGGTTCTCAAGGAACTTCGTATCTCTATATGGGTGATCGTTGGGCTGGTGCTTGGAGTGGGCCTGTGCAGGATTCCAAATATGTGTGGTTGCCATTATCCTTCCCAAGTGCAACAAGTCTAGCGATGAATTGGGCAAGCAACATTACGATTGATACAGCGGCAGGAACGATTACAGGTACTAATGCTCCTGACGTGTGGGATGCGAATGCTTCCTATCAGTTCGTCAGTCGGAAGAGCAATAAATTACTGAATGTCATCGGTGGATCGTCTGATAATGGTGCAGATCTGGAGCAGCGTGCAGATCAAGGCAGCACAAGTCAGCAGTGGCAGATTACGGATGCAGGAGGTGGGTATGTCAAAATCATAAATCGTGCCAGTGGTAAGCTCATTGGTGTTGAGAATGGTTCCACAGCCGATGGTGCTGTCATTGAACAATGGAATGATGGAGGCTGGGCGAGTCAGCAGTGGCAGCTCGTCAGCGTTGGTGGAGGATATTACAAATTGAAAAACCGCAGCATTGGCAAATTGCTCGACATCTCAGGGCAATCCCTTGCTGATGGTGCAGCCGCAATCCAGTGGACAGACAATGGCGGCACGAATCAGCATTTCCAAATTATAAAGGTGCAATAAATCATCTAAACTAACAAACAGCGAACAAAGAAGGTGAATAAACGAAGAAGAGACAAACAATTAAATTATTACATCATTAAATTGCCCAATCACCAGATCGCCAAATGAAAATGAACCAATGCCAGCCTCCGCATCCTGTTCATGTACAGGTTACGGAGGCTGGCATACAAATATAACTATGTTATTATCGCACAATCATTTCCGCTATGATGGGAGTGGGATGACCACGAATATATTAGATGGCACCGCACCTCTGCGATGACCATTCACTTGCGCTCTCTACGAATCCAGAATTGGAATACATCACTTCTCAAGTAATCAAAGGAATACAGTACTTCTCGATTCTGCTGATCATAATGCAATTGCTTCATGAGAAGCACAGGAGTCTCCTCCATATGATTCTGCAACCTTCCGACATACTTGTCCTTCTTCGGGGGAACCACCAGCTCGGTATCTGCTCTGGCGATATGAATCTTGCAGTTGTCCTCTAGAAACTTGAATAATGATCCCGAGAAATCGATACCTTCAAAAGCATCTCCTACCAATGCCTTAGGCATGATATTAATAGAGTAGGTTACAGCTTCACCGTCTGCATATCGGACACGCTCCACTTTAATTACCTTGGAGCCTTCCTCAATATTTAACGCCTCAGCCCATTCCTGCGTGCACGTTACCTCTCCGATCATTTCCTTCGTATCCGTTTCGGTTAAACCTGCTAGTTTAATCATCGTACCAATGCTCTGTAGAAACTCCAGCCGGCTAGGGATACCCGGGAGCGGTTTGATAACAAAGGTACCTACACCGTGCCTCACCAGCAGCTTGCCCTCTTGCTCCAATAGCTTAATTGCTGCACGAAGGGTCTCTCTGCTAACACTGAAATGTTTAGCCAGTTCATACTCAGAAGGCAGTTTTTCTCCCACATGCCATACTTTGTTCTCGATCATCATTTCCAGTTCGTGCTTGATGTGCTGGTAACCACTCAATGAATCAAACCTCATCTCCTATAATTTTAATTCACCTTTACTGAATAAGCTCTACCGTTCCTTCCGTCACATCTACTCGAATCATTCGATGTATCGTGGACAGTGCTTCCGTATAATACAGCTGTGCATCGGAATGTTCACGAATCAACGGCTCCATCTCTGCGTGAGGGAGCTGATAGGTTCCCTGATCATCCGCGCTGATAATGACGGTGCGTGGTTCCCACGCCCGAAGGTTTTCTTCGGACAGGTGACTTGCGTCGCCATGATGCGGAGCTTGCAGGGTATGAAGCTTTCCGATCTCATCGGCATAAGGCTCCCAATAATCTAGTCCTACATCCGAGGTGAGCAGTGCTACAGAATTACCTTTGTTTTTAATGAGTATAGCTAATGATGCGTGATTGAGCATTCGGTCAATGGTGGTTAATCGCTCTTCCTGTTGATCCAGTTGGGTGAAATCTAGTCGATCTAATTCTTCGGTGAGCTGCGTCCATTTTTGCTGGCTAGGCGTGAGTATTCGGAACTCCATATCCTGTTCAACAATTGTATGACGTTTAACGATCTCCGTCTTCTTGATGCCCAGTTCATCTATGCGATTCAAAATGGCAGCATATAGCGTGAACGAGCCCAGAATGGGTGTGGAATAATCGTTTAATGCGCTATTTTGAACGTGCTCAGGCAGAGGTAGATGCAGGATAACCTCCTCGATAGCGACATGACCCAGAATAGGGAGTACACCGCCAATATGATCCCTGTGAAAATGTGTTAGAACAAGCACGTCAATCTTCTTGATTTCGTATTCTCGAAGATACTGCTCTAGACTACAACGCCGCGGATTGGTCATCGGGTTCACGTCGCCACCGTCTACTACAAGGCAATAAGTGCAGTGTTCCTCCATCCGCCGAATAATCGTTGCTTCACCGAAGCCAACGTTAAGGAAATCAATAACCCACTTCATGCTGTTCCTCCATCGAACGTTTGATATAAAACACGGAGAATACCAGAACCAGCATCACCATGATCACCGATGCAGCCGCGCCATATCCGATCTGGAGATTGTACACGCCCTGCTTGTAGATATATTGAGTAATGGTCGTTGTTGAATTGGCTGGCCCACCGCCAGTCAGGATGTTAACTTTATCGAATAACCGGAACGTATCAATGGTACGAAGCAAAATGACCATGAACAACGTCGGCATAATGTTCGGCAGTGTAATGTGGAAAAAGATACGCAGCTTACCTGCTCCGTCTACTTTGGCTGCCTCGAATTGTGATCGAGGAACCGATTGTAGTCCTGCATATAACAAGAGGAAGGCAAACGGTGTCCATTGCCAAATATCAATGAACAAGATGGCATTGAAGGCAATGTTGATGTCCATCAGGAAGTTAAATGGCCCCACACCGAACCAGTGAAGCAGATGATTGACGATACCGTTGTGATTGCTGAGCATCATTTGCCAGATCAGTGCCACCGTAACCGGCGGTAATAAAGACGGAATAAGCATCGTGATCCGCAGCACTTTCTGCCCGCGTCTCATGCTTTCTATAAGTACGGCAATGCCAAGCCCCAGAGCCGTTTCAATTGAAACGGCCAGGAACATGAATTTGAGCGTATTCCAGACGGCTTGACGGAACTGCTCGTCCTGAATAATTTTGACATAGTTGCTGAATCCAATGAACTGCTTCGCATCACTTGCCAAATAATAATAGTCGGTGAAGCTGTTGGTCACGGTATAGATAAACGGGAAGACGGTCACGCAGATTAACAGCAACGTTACAGGTGCCAGCATCGCCCATTGAAAGCCTCGTTTACTTGCCAAGTTCATTGCACTCCTTTCCGATGAATGAACCTTTATTGCATAATGTCATCCATTGCCTTATTGGCATCTGTTAGAGCCTGCTCCACTGTCTTCGTTCCAGCAATAGCTGCGGACAATTCAGCACCAAGTGCTTCCTCAACTTGAGACCATTTAGCTGTTCTTGGTCTGGCTACCGAGTTCTGTAATGCTTCTAACATGACAGGGAAATGTTTATATTTTGCAGCAAGCTCTGCGTCCTGATAGACACTTTTGCGAGTAGGCACGCCGCCGTGTTCAACCATTTGCTTCTGTGTGTCACTGCTGGTGATGAACGTTAAGAACTCAGCAGCAAGCTCCGGGCTGTGTGAATTGGCAGTTACGCCCATCATCCAGTTGCCGATCATACCTGTGGAGACAGATGCAGCATCAGATGAAGCTTTGGACGGAATGGCTGTGTAATCTGCACTAGCTGTTTCGCCTTTGATGAACCAGGACGGCCATCCGAGTGCCATTGCAGCACGACCTTCCGAGACGGAGCCGACAATATCGGTATTTTCATAGTTTTCTCCAACAGCAAGCAGTCCAACATACGTATCCAACGCTTTGCGACCTGCTTCGGAGTTAATCTGTGCTTTCCAATTATCATCGAAGATCTGTCCGCCATATGCCCAGAACAGAGGCAAGAAGTCAGAAACGATAGGGTTACCTTGTTGACCACGGATTATATAGCCTGCTGTACCATCTTCCGCTTTGATCGCTTTTGCGGTCTCAAGCACATCTGTCCAGTTTGTTGGAACTTCATGGTTATGACGTTCAAGCAGCTCTTTGTTATAGAAGAACAACTGCACATTACCTGAGAAAGGCAAGGCATATAGATCTCCTGTGGCATATGGAGACTTACCGAGAGCTAGAGAGGACTCTTCAAAGTCGGAATCTTCCTGGATTCCAAGGTCGGATAACTTAGCGAAAATTCCTGCTTCACTGAATTGAGGCATCCATGGGTCGTCCGCCATAATCAAGTCATATGCGCCGTTACTGTTCTTCGCATCAAGGGAGATTTTTTGCTTCAGATCGGCAGCTTCGAGTCCAATAATATCTACTTTCACATTGTGTTCCTTCTCAAAGCTTTCCTTCACGGCATTCATCGCATCCACATGAGAACCACCTCTGGCGGCGATGACCAGCTTGTCTGTACCCTGACTAGAACCTTGTCCTGAAGCCTGCCCCTGAGACTGACATCCTGTAAATAGTACTGTTGTGGTTAACAAAAGGCTCAGCATATACGACATCTTTTTTCTCATTTTCTCTCATCTCCTATTCTTTAACTGCACCGGCGGTTAAGCCGCTAATTAAATGTTTCTGTAGAAAGATCGCTGTGAGTAGTACAGGCAGCACGGATACGAGGCCGCCACAAGCGACCTTACCCCACTCCGTTAACTCTTGCTCACTGTTCAGGGTGGCGAGTTTCAGTGGAATGGTGAAGCTGTCAGGGCTCTGAATGAAAATGACGCTGTACAGGTATTCGTTCCAGGAAGCCATGAAGGATAAGATGGTTACGGCAGCAATGCCCGGTACGACCAGCGGCAGCATCACTTTGGTAAAAATCATGAACTCGGATGCACCATCCATACGGGCACTTTCTTCAATTTCACCCGGTACACCATAGAAGAATGCCATCATGAACCAGATGACGAGCGGCAAATTCACTAGGACATGCGCGACAATAATAGGGATCTTGGTGTTCAGCAGTCCAGCGTCGTTCATCATGATGTATAGCGGTAGTGCAAATGTGATTGGTGGTAGGACACGAACTAACAAAATCCAGATCATCAGCGAGCTTTTGAATATTCGGTAATGGCTTCTGAACGTTCTACGCCCAAGCACATACGCCGAGGACAATCCGAACACAAGAACAATGAACAACGAGCTGATGGTGATGATAAAGCTATTGATTAACGGCCCCATGTATTGGTCTTGCACAAAAATGTTAACGATATGTTCCAAGGTTAATGATCTCGGAAATATGGATACTTCTGTGAACAAATCAGACGATTCTTGCGTAGCAATGACGAGCATCCAATAGATTGGAAACAGCGTCCATAGGAGTAGAGTGATGAAAGTTCCATATTTTAGACCTGCGCTTAATCTGTTCAATCTGTTCTCCTTCCCCCTTATATGTCTAGACGTCTATACGACTACTATAAATTTGATTTATTTGCTGAATATCATCGAAATATTAAGCAGTGTTAATTTACGGTGGATTTCTTGCGCATCTGTGCCATAATCCAAACTGTGGTAAACTAGTAGAATTGTAGAAACGAATGATATAGATGATACTAATCAAGATGGGAGCGAGTAACAAGATGAGAGAAGAACAAGTGCTATCCATTGAAGGCTTACGAATGAGATATGATGGACGATATGTATTGAACGGGATTGACCTTGAAGTGAAGCGTGGCGAGATGATTGGATACATAGGTCCAAATGGTGCAGGCAAAAGTACAACCGTTAAGATTTTGCTCGGTCTGGTCGAAGGTTATGTGGGCACGGTGCGTATTTTTGGCAAAGATATCGAAGATAGTGGTGTGGAGTATAAACGTAGAATTGGATATGTCCCAGAAGTTGCCGAGTTATATGAACAGCTTACGCCAGCAGAATATCTAACTTTTACAGGAGAGCTGTATGGGTTGTCCTATGAAGATGCCGATTACAAAGCAAAGCAGTTAATGGAGTGTTTCGGTCTAGCCCAATCGTACAATGCTCGTATTGCCTCATTCTCCAAAGGGATGCGTCAGAAGGTGCTGCTTATTTCGGCATTATTGCATGATCCGGATCTGTTATTCCTCGATGAACCGCTTAGCGGACTTGATGCGAATAGTGTGATGGTGGTGAAGGAGATTTTGTCCCAATTATCGGCAAAAGGGACGACCATCTTCTATTCATCACACATTATGGATGTCGTTGAGAAAATCAGTAGTCGCATTGTGCTCATTGCGGAAGGCCGCGTGATGGCAGATGGCACGTTCCAGCAATTGCAGCAACAGTCGATGGAGGGGTCACTGGAGGAAGTATTCAATCAACTTACTGGCTTCAATGAGCATAAGGCGATTGCAGAGCGGTTTGTCTCAATCGTACAGGAGGTGCATTGAGATGGCGGAATCCTCCGATTTCCGCTCGCTCAAGGTTCTGGATCGTTTCCGGCATGTGATTGAGCGAACCGGGGCGGATTACGATGTATTGCGGCTTATTTTGCGAGTGAAGTTCCAGATGGATCAGCGCCGAGTTCCTACGGTTTTGTCGAATAATTATGGGAACAAGAAACAAAAAGAGGGGAATCTATACCTTCGCTCATTATGGTTATATGTCTTGATGGGACTAATCATGGTGCCTTTTATTGTCTGGGATACGGGGCACTACATGCTGCAGATGAGTATTGTTACGGCGATGTTGATGTTTATGATTATGACGTCTATGGTTTCCGATTTCTCTTCTGTACTGCTGGATATCCGGGATCGGAATATCATCATGACTAAGCCGGTCAATGCCCGCACCATCGGCATGGCTCGTGCCATTCACGCCGGAATCTATCTTTTGTTATTAACAGGATCATTATCTATTCTTCCACTGGTGGCAACGCTCGTTCGTTATGGGATCGGATTCTTTCTACTATTTGCCGTGGCGCTTATTCTGATCAATATGCTAATTCTGGTGACGACCTCGCTGGTCTATCTGTTCATGATGAAGTTCTTGGACGGCGAGAAGCTGAAGGATATGATCAACATGGTGCAGATTCTATTATCTGTCGGCATTGCCGTAGGGTATCAACTGGTCATTCGTTCCTTTAGCATCATTGATTTCAACATGGTATTTACTCCGGCTTGGTGGCAGTTATTCCTTCCTCCGATGTGGTATGCGGCTGTGTTCGAGTGGGTCTTCGGCGGGGGTGGAAACTCATGGCTGTATGTCTTCTCGGCGCTAGCTGTTGTTGTTCCAATCATCAGTCTAATGATCTATGTGAAGCTTATGCCATCCTTTGAATTGTATCTGGAGAAAATGGCTCACGCCGGTCAGACCTCAGGCCGCAGACGTGGAGGTTTGGATCGAATCATGGCTAGAATGTTCTGTCGTACACGGGAGGAGCAGGCCTGCTTCCGATTGTCTGCCAACATGATGCGTAACGAGCGTGAGTTCAAGCTTAAAGTGTATCCTAGCATTGGCTTGTCTCTCGTATTGCCATATATATTTTGGTTTACGTTTATGCAGGATTCCTCATGGGCTGAATTGCGGGAAAGTGCACTCTTCTATACCTTATACATTATGTTGTTTGTCGTAGTAACTGTGGTGATGATGCTGAAATATTCAGGGCATTACAAGGCATTCTGGACGTTCCGTGCCGCTCCACTTGCCAATGATCATGTGCTCTACAGTGGGACGTTAAAAGCCTTTCTGTGCAATATGTTTATGCCAGTCTTTATGATCAATGCGGTTGTGTTCCTCTGGGCGTTTGGCCTGCGAATTGTACCGGACATTGTGATCATCCTGCTGACAGGTACAGCGCTCATTCCGTTAACTAGCAAACTGTTATTGCGTAAACCTCCGTTCTCGGAGTCGTTCAGTATGGCACAGCAAAGCGATGGATGGCTTGTGTTGCTGGCTTTGCCAGTGCTGGGTTTGTTTGCGGGGATACACTTCTACGTTCAATCCTTACCGGCGGGAATCTGGATATACATTGCGTTGCTCGTTATAGCAAATGCGATGCTCTGGACGCTGTTATATCCGGTGAAAGGTGCTCGTAAAGTGACAGCTCATTAAGATAAAAGTCGTAAAGAAAGAGAAGCCAAGGAGGGATTGTTCGAATCCGCTTGGCTTCTTTTGTTTAGTACGACAAGTAATACTTATCAGCGGCACCCGCCACACACAGAATACATGAGTCAGCATTTATGAGCTCAACGTTGTGGAGCTTTCTTAAGATGTACTGCTCTTGCTAGAGAAAGCTACAACAGAAGAGGGATGGCATACGTGAACGGAGTCTGAAAACTTCGCTCACCTTTAATATAAAACAAGGCGCCGTGACTGGTGCTTCACTCACTTCGATCATGAATGAGGTGTTGTGCTGTTTAGTCTGGCTTCAGCCAGTTGATCTGCTGCCTCAACAGTGGATATCCCACTTGTTGCTGCGTCACGGTATACGGCGGAGAGCGTATCCGCAATGCTCGCCACCTTCTGGCGGATCATATCCGGCTGTGCGCCTTCCAGCTCGTAGGCAGTGCTGATGATGCCTCCGGCATTCAGCACATAGTCAGGCGCGTACAGGATGCCGCGCGCCTGCATCCGGCCAATAACCAGTTGCCGCTGGCTAAGCTGGTTATTGGCCGCCCCGGCAACGATGGAGCAGCGCAGCTCCTCCACCGTTGCCGGGTTAACACGCCCCCTAGGGCACAGGGGCGAACACCTTGCAGTCAGCGGCGTGAATATGGGCCGGATCGGCCGAGGTGGCGCCGCTGAACTGCAGAAGGGCACGTTGTACACGCTCCGGTACAACGTCTGCCACGATGAGCCGTGCCCCGGCTCCATGCAGGTGACGGCACAGGGCATACCCAACCTTGCCCAGTCCCTGGACAGCAATGGGAATGCCCTGCAATGTGGCGATGCCTTGATGACTTAGCGAGGTTACGATGCCGGTGTACACACCGTAAGCGGTCATCTCGGCGGTGAAGTCATCCTGCGCGCCCAGTGAGCCGGTCATATCGGTCACATAGGCCGTCTCTAATCGGATCTGATCCATGTCAGTGGACGTGGTGCCTAGATCAAGACCGGTAATATAGCGACCGTTCAGCCGTTCAAGAAAACGTCCAAGTGCTCGAAAGATATGGGCTCGCCCTGTGTTGTTGTTGGGAGTAGTAAGTTGATCGGAATCGGAATTGGAATCCGCGACATTCTTCATGGGGTAAGAAGAACTAGCTTGGGATTTAGGCTGTACAGGGGAAGTGCTCACCTTCCACTCCGTAGGGATATTCCATACAACGGCTTTCCCGCCGCCATAAGGCAGACCGGAAACGGCTGATTTATAGGTCATACCTCTAGCAAGCTGGATGGCATCGCGGATTGCATCCTCTTCTGAGGCATATGTCCAGCAGCGGCATCCTCCGAGCGCTGGCCCGAGAGCCGTACTATGAATCGCGACCACTGCTTTCAGCCCGCTACTTGGGTCGTGACAAAATAGGAGTTCTTCCATCCCTTCCTGCTCCATCTCCTGCCATAGCTGCATGGATGCTCCCCCTTTGATTTATCGTTGATGGGTATCGATTGTTCGCATGGTGTGTCCCATGGTGTTCGGCGATTACTGATGCTTCAGCATATTCAGTGATAGAGCCTTTCGCCCCTAGGTCTGTTGCCGGGTTGATAATCACAGCGAACAATTCTATAATGGCAGTTCTGGCACCATACAGATTGTAAGTAGACCGTTTAAAAACACACTACAACGTCCAATGATGAAGATAAGAATTAATAATACATGGTTAGTCTGAGAGCAAACGGAGTATCAGGAACTTAGGCTGGCAGTAACAGGTCTGATTATTAGGACTTGTCTCCAAACTCGCTGAAGTACATCTTTCACCGCTTTTTCGCCCCATGCTGCGTCAGTTTCCCTTGACGTGCCCCGGCACGCCTGCGGAAAACTTCCTAACTTGGCACGAAAATTCGGCAAAGTCTGTGTCCTTCGGAGTTTTCAGACATGCCCTAGGAAAGAGGGATGCAAATTGTTTAAAATACTCGTTTTTATTTTCCTGATTCAAATTGTCTACGTATCGGCGTACACGCTGCGTATGATATTGACACTTAAGGGACAGAAATATATCGCCGCACTAATCAGTACGGGAGAGATTGTGATCTATGTACTCGGATTGAACCTGGTGCTGAGCTACCTGGATCAGACGGTTGCACTCATTGTTTATGCAGTGGGATATGGACTTGGTGTGTTACTAGGTGCTTGGATTGAGGAGAAGATTGCGCTTGGCTATGTTACGGTGAAGGTGATCTGTAATCAGATGGACGGCAATGTTGCCAATTCTCTGCGGGACAAAGGATATGGTGTTACCGCATGGGTAGGCAGTGGTCGTGATGGGGACAGGCTGGTTATGGAGATTTTGGCGAAACGCAAAAACCAAAAGCTGCTCTACCAGACGATTCTCGGGTTAGACCCCAAAGCTTTCGTTATTACAGTGGAGCCCAAACAATTCCACGGTGGCTTCTGGACACGTTCTATTAAGCGATAACTTGTAGTGATGCAACATGGTAGAATCAAAAAAACTCGCCAATGCCTTTTCTGGCATATTTGTGCGCTACCATAACCGCGAATAAAAAGAAATCCCGACACATCATGTCCGGGATTTCTTTTCATTTATGGATAGGAGAGATTGCACAGCTAACGTATCACTTGTTCAGCGAGAGTACCGAAGCATCTTTGATATCGTATAGAGCTCCGCCAGGGGTACTTTTAACGAGTTGGATAATCTGTCTGTAGGCATCACCGTATGATGGGGCGATGGCATCAAATACGATCTCGTCTGCTTTCAGTTTATCAGCTATTCCTTTAATGCTAAAGGAAGACAATGGGGGTGAATCATGGACAGGGGCATCGGTAATGAATATAATCCGTTTGGCGTTGTCGCTGCTGAACTTCGAGAGCTTATTAGTAGCTAAGTTAATAGCCTCCAGTCCAGATTCTTTTATATCTCCTCCGCCAGAAGCCACCAATGTATTCAAATACCCCTTTAACTTATCTTTATCCTGGGTAAAATCAAAGGACTTCAAATTGTAATCGCCATTTCTGTAAATGTTAACGTCCCGATAGGAAATAACCGCAAAATTCGAACCGGCAGGTACGGAATCAACGAAGCTCTTGACCGTTTCTTTGATGTAGTCGATCACTTCACCCATACTGCCCGTCACGTCTATAACAAATATAATATCAGAGGGAGTATTAATTCCCTTCGATATGTTATTTAAAATAGGCGAGGTACTTGAATACCCAGATTCTGTTGTTTTTGTTGCTTCCGTAGCGGGTTTTTCGCTTTCAGCAGATGTAGGAATGGATGGCTTATTTAGAAAAATGGTAACCGAACCCGCTTCTCCGTGCCACTCTACTTCTCCGCCGAATGCTTCACTGACGAACCGTAGTGGCACCATGGTTACGCCGTTAATGATCTGTGGTTTTGCACTTAAGGTTACAGCGACACCGTTAATGTAGGCAATTTTAGAGCCAATCGTCAGCACGATAGTCCTGCCTTCTCTTATTGCCGTAACCGTTTGAGTGGAACTGTTCCATGTAACATTGGCTCCCAATGATTCGAAGATTCCTCGAAGAGGCACGAGTATATTCCCCTTGAAATTGGTCGGGGTTGCTTGTAAACCTGCTTCTCACCTTCAATAAACACCTGAATATTCGTAGGCTTATGGTTGATTGTAACGAATTGAGGAATAGAAGCTGACAATTCGACTGACTGATTGGCCGATTTCAGGTAAAAATAATATCCGCCTGTCGGAAGCCCCAGCTTTCTTAGTGAGAAACTGGAGGTCTTTCCTGGCTCAATCTTTATTTGCCTAACAACCTGTCCGCTTGCATTCTTCACCATCAAATAGGAGGTGTAACCGGAAACGGAAGCTGATTCAGACAGTTTAATGGTAATGGTATTGCCTGATCTGATCGTAATACTGCCGGGATAGCTCTCTCCTGTTGGAATTTGAATAAGAGACTCCGATGGTTTGTTTGGAGTTGGACTCGGACTCGTTACCGAAGGGCTACCCGATGCTGGATCAGGGGGCGGGTCTACAGCGCCGCTTGAGACTGGACTCTCAATCACTTCTTCAGAAGAAGAGGGTTTACTGGAAATAGAAGCCTTAGGGATATAGAAATAGACTTTGGCACCGGAGTGCGGGACCTGCTGTTTTTCGGATAAGGTTACGGTATTCGTTGTGGCGTTGAAGGTAAATCGGGACGTGGCTACCTTCGTTTGGTCAATGGACAGACTGATCTGTTTGGTTGAATTTAGCGTGTAGTTTAACGACACTGGAAAATTCCGTGTGGAGCCATCTCCCTCAGGCAAGGCAACACCAATATTGCCACCCTCTCCCCACTCAAATCCCGGAATAATGCCGTATTTAATATGAATCTCGGCGCCTCTGTCGGGAGCTTTATTCAAGGTGATACTATAGTTGGCATAATCCACAACATAGTCCTTGGAGTCCACTTCTATCGCATTGACATATAAGCGCAATGTGGTATTAGATGCGGTCAACTTGTTCTTCGTTGTAAATCCGAAGACGCGGTTTTCTCCATCACCATCTTTTAGAATATTGATTAAATCATCGTGCTCCCGGAATTCAAGGGAATCAGCAGCGTGCACAATTGCGCTGTGAAGACCCAAATTGCCAAAAATAAAAATAGAAATAAACGATAACAAGAGCATCTTTCTAAACTTCATCTGCTTCACTCCATTTTATGTAACTTATAGTGCGTGTTCAAAAAGGGTGGTTTTCAGTACCGAGAAGATGGGATGAAGCTAGAAATGGAGTAGCGGAGCGTAGATGGAGCTACGTGAGCAACGGACATTTCGGCTGAATCCCATATTCGATGCTGAGATGCCTCAGGGCATCCTTCGTAATCAAAAGCGGACTTTTTGAACAACCTCTTATAGATAAGTCAGCGGCTGTTTGTCCTATTAATACACTCTATCCACAATGTGGAATTGCCTGCTGCTCTCTCACTTTATCACAGGAAATAGGACTTAACTATATATATCGGAAATGTAGTCATCCTGAAACCAAGTTAAACCCATACGATTCATAGTTGATTACAGTGTAACCTCTTACCACATTTGGTTTTTCCACATGGATGTGAGATTAGGATTATTGTTGTAATCGCTTTCAAAATATACAGTGAGGACATGTCCTTCATGACACGGTATGGCAGCGAGGGACGAGCCTTATCAATTATGAAATGGGAGGAATGAATGGGATGAAAACAAAATTAAGAAGCTGGTGCAGTGCAGCCTTGGCTGTAACGTTGGGGCTCACACTAATGTCGGGTCCTGCGAGTGTGCAGGCAGCGGGGAATGCAGACTACAATCTCACGGGATTCTCCCAAGGTAACACGGGCGGTGGTATCATCAGTGAGTCGAACACGTCCACGTATAAGAAGGTATACAATGCGACTGACCTTGCGCTAGCGCTGAAGAAGAACTCCGGCGTCAAAGTGGTAGAGATTATGAATGATCTGAATTTAGGGTGGAACGAGATTCCGAGTGCAGCACAGACGTCACCTTTTGCCAAACACAATGATGCCTTAACGCACCCTGTATTGAAACAGACTGGCGTAAGTAAGCTTACGATTGACGGTTTTAACGGACTCACTATTTTCTCCGCCAACGGTTCCAAGATCAAACATGCTGCCATTAGCGTGAAACGAAGCTCCAACGTCATTATCCGTAACCTCGAATTTGACGAGCTCTGGGAGTGGGATGAATCCACCAAGGGTGACTACGATAAGAACGACTGGGATTACATCACCCTGGAGGAGAGCAGCGGTGTGTGGATTGATCACTGTACATTCAATAAAGCCTATGACGGACTCGTTGATTCGAAAAAAGGAACCAGCGGCGTGACCATCTCCTGGTCTACCTTCAAGGGCGATGGCGGCAGCGCAAACAGTTGGGTTACGCAGCAGATCAATGAGCTGGAAGCCAATAAAGCTTCCTATCCGATGTACAACTACCTGCGCAGCAGTGCGGTGGGTCTCAGTAAAGCGGACATTATCGCCGTCTCCGGACCACAGAAAAAGGGACATCTGGTTGGTTCAACGAGCCTTGAATCCGCGAACGCCAATCTGTCCATGACGCTGCATCATAATTTGTACAAGGATATTCAGGATCGGATGCCGCGTCTGCGCGGAGGCAATGCACATGCCTATAACATTGTCATGGATGCCACAGCAGCGCGGGCTGCCAAAGCCAAAATTACGTCTGCCATGGCAACTGCCATTGCATCTAAAGGATATAAATTTGATATCATCAGCAATGGTGCCATCTCGACAGAGAGCGGAGCCGTTCTCGTTGAGAAATCGGTAATCAAGGATGTACAGTTCCCGGTTCGTAATAATCAAACTAATCCAGCAGATGCAACGTATACGGGCAAAATCCGTGTAACGGATACGATCTATTCGCTGGATGGAAGCTCGTTCCGTGGCGGCAGTGATACTTCTGACAGTCCACTCGCGCCAATTCCAGCTGTAGTGAAACCATTCTCCTGGAACGGCTTCTCAGCTCTTCCATACAGTTATCAGGTAGATGATCCTTCCACACTGAATGCACGTCTCACGGCCTCGAACGGCGCAGGTGCAGGCAAGCTCACCTGGTCCAAGGATAATTGGCTGAAGACAAGTTATTAAGCTTCAATCATATGCTGATCAGCAAACAAGCTACCCCGCAGTTCATGGCGAGGTAGCTTGTTTAGTTCTTATGAGCATGATCTTTGTAAGATATGCTGCGGACAGCGATCCTTCGTAGGATACGTGAGTAGGTTGGGAGTCCCTGTTATATTCGGCTATATAAGTTAAAAATGGACTCATGTAACCTACAGAAATATACAGCGTATTATTTTGCCAGAGCTTGCTCGATGAACGTATTGTCGACGACCTGGGACACATCTAGTTTTTCTTTCAGTTCTCCCAGATCATACAGAATATCGGCTACTTCTTGCTGATTTTTGGTAGCTTCGTCCGAGATGGGATTGTTGGTGGCTACATTGTTTTCCAATGAGACACGCACCGTCTCTTCGTCCAGATTCTTCAGACCAGCCAGCAAGGTGATGGCTTCATCCAAATGGCTATTTTGCCATTCAAGTGCGCGTTCGTATGCCTTCAGATAAGCTACAACCAGCTCCGGATATTGCTCAGCGAACTTGGTGCGGACAATGTTGTAGGCTGGATTGAACGCATTGATGCTTTTGCCTTCAGCGATGAGTTTTGCACCCTGAGTATTAATCTGTGAACTGCGGAAGGGCTCCCAGATGACCCATGCATCAATTTTTCCGCTCTGGAATGCAGGCTGTGCTTCATCTGGCTGTAGATTAATCTGCTCCACGTCGGAAGCACTCAGTCCAGCGCTTTGGAGTGCACGAAGCAACAGACCCCAAGAACTGCTTCCTTTCGTTACGCCTACTTTTTTGCCTTTTAGATCTGCAATAGATTGGATGGCACTATCTTTTGGAACGATGATCCCATCGCCGCCGCCGTTACTTCCTTCACTAATGGAAGTGAAGCCCACTTTGGCGGCTTGTCCGGTGATTGTACCGATATAACCGATGCGAACGAAATCCAGACGGTCTGAAGCGATGGCTTCAAGAAATTGAGAAGAGCTTTGCAGTGTTTGATATGCAACCGATGCGCCATATTTTCCGAATTCTTCTTCAAAGAATCCCTTTTCCTTAGCGATTAACAGTGGCCCGATTTGGCTGGCATCAATATTCACCGTTACATCTTTGTACTTATCTGCATTGGATGAAGCGTTTGATTGGGAAGTCCCAGATGTGCTCTCGGAAGTGGTACTCTCGGTCTGGTTCTGGTTTGAATTACTGGCAGCATTCCCGCAAGCGGATAAAATAACGAGCATCATAATTAGAGTAAGACTGATGAGGCCTCTTTTGTTCCATATTCTCATTGTTGTTCCTCCTGTTGTTATAGTACGTGTTCAAAAAGGGACTTTTTTTGAACAACTTTTTATAGGGTGTATGTCAAAAGCTTGTCCTGCTTGTCAGGTCGTTACGTTTGGCGACCGGTGGGGCGCGTAAGTCCTAAATGTTCCCTTAGCGTGCTGCCTGTATACTCCGAGCGGAATAGACCCTTCTCTTGCAATAAAGGCACAACCTGGTTCACGAAATCCTCCAGCCCTTGGGGCAATAGTGGTTGCATAATGTTGAAACCATCACATGCTCCGCTGGTAAACCATTCCTCCATCACGCTTGCAACCTGCTCCGGTGTGCCCGTAATGGTCAGATGCCCTCTTGCTACGGAATAATGCATGCCGAGCTCCCGAATGGTCATCTTGGATTGCTGCGCTCGCTCAATAATCATCACAGCTCTGCTGGTACTGCCCTGCTTGGGGATATCAGGTAATGGCCCATCTATAGGATGGTTGGAGAGGTCATAATTGAGCAGTTTAGATAAATAACTTGCACCTACAGTAGGCTGAACCAATTCATTAAACTGCCGTTCCTTCTCAAGTGCCTCTTCCTCCGTAGCGCCAATAAACGCCATAAGACCAGGCATCACCTTAATTTCATCGGCATGTCGTCCGTGCACTGGAAGCTGGCTCTTCAGTTGCTGGTAGAAGGTGATCGCCTCTTCCTTGTTATCACAAGCCGTAAATACAACATCTGCTGTTTTGGCAGCGAGCTGTTGTCCAGCAGGGGAGGTGCCTGCTTCAATGATGACAGGTCTGCCTTGAGGGGAACGCGGCATGTTCAGTGGCCCATCCACTCGGAAATGGGAACCGGTGTGGTTTAGTCGATGAACACGATCCGGGTCTGCGTAGCGCCCTTGTTCTCGCTCCATTACAACGGCATCGTCCTGCCAACAGTCCCACAGACCCTTGACCACTTCAAGGAATTCAGAAGCTCGTTCATAACGTTGCCTGTGTTCTGGCAGATGGTCAGCATTAAAGTTTCGTGCCTCGCTTTCCTTGGTGGAGGTCACGACATTCCAGCCAGCTCGTCCATTGCTCAGATGATCCAGTGTTGCGAATCTCCTTGCCAGACTATAAGGCTCATTGAAGGTGGTAGAAGCCGTTCCAGCCAGTCCGATTTTACCAGTTACACTGGCTAATGCCCCCAGTAAAGTAACAGCTTCCGGATAGATGAAGCTAACATTAGACTCTAGATCGGCAATGCTGGGCAGAGAACCGCTATCCGCGAGAAATACCATGTCGAATTTACCTTGTTCAGCTACCTGGGCCGATTGGCGATAGAATTCCAGATCAATCGCCTTTGAAGTTGTCGATTCAGGGTGCCGCCATGCCGCATAGTGATGCCCGTAATCAAATAGAAAAGCGCCTAGTCTCATCTGTCTTGTCCGTTTTGCCATCAGTTTCACTTCCGTTTTCATTAATAATGTTGTTGTGTACGATTCTTGTAATTCCGATAAGCTTCAGCAAACCGGATTACGCCTTGTTGGATATCTTCTGCGTTGCAGTAACTGAAGGAAAGTCTTGCGTGCTGCTCGCCTTCAGGTGTGACGAAGAACTGACTGCCTGGCAGGAAGCTGACACCCAGGTCTGCGGCATTCTTTACGAATTCCGATGTGCGTACATTCGTCGGAAAGGTCAACCAAATGAAGAAGCCTCCGTCTGGGACCTGGAATTGCACTTCATCACCGAATTGCTCGCGTAGTGTCGTGACCATGACATCGCGACTGGCACGGTAACGTGTAATCAGTTGATCGAGATGTTCATTGAAGGGCAGGTGGTTGAACAATTGGGCAACGATCTCTTGGGAGAAGACGCTGGCCTTGCTTCCTTGGAAAAATGAATTCATGTGACGAATAACCGTGGGGGAGCCGATGGCCCAGCCCAACCGTATACCTGGTGCGATGATTTTGGAGAAGGAGCTTAGATAGATAACCCGTTCCGGGCCAAAGCTGTAGATCGTTGGCAGGTGTTGCCCTTCGTACACGAGTTCAGCATATGCGTCATCCTCAAGAATGAAGAAATTGTATTCATATGCTAGTCGAGCCAAGTGCTCCCGACGCTCAATGGACAAGCTCACACCTCCCGGGTTATGGAAGTTGGGCATGCAGTAGAGTAATTTAGGCAATGGCTTCCCCTGTTGTACTGCTTCTTGCAGAGCAGCTTCTACCTGATCCACTTGAATTCCGTCTTCATCCAGTGGGAAGGAGGTGATGACAGCCTCGGCTGTCTTGAAGGTGCTGACTGCACCGAAATAGGTCGGGGCTTCTACCCAAACATGATCGCCCGGCTCAAGCAATGCTCTGGCTGCGAAATCAATGGCCTGCTGGGAGCCATAGGTAACGAGAACCTGTCCCTGCCCGGCATGGATCGAGCGTAGAGCAGCACGTTCAGTAATCCATTGTTGAACGCGGGTAGGGCCAAGAGAGCCAGCGTATTGAAGCGCATCTTGCCCTTCCTGAAGGATAGCTGCCGTGGCTGCAGCTTGCAGCTCAGCATAAGGAAAAGCTTCTGAGGAAGGGGTACCATAGGAAAGCGGAATGACGTCTGAACGAGTTGAAGCTTGTGCCGCCCCAACGGGAGGGGCATCTGGGACACGTTTAGGAAATTGAAATGGCTGTACATGGGATGTCATAAAGTAACCACCTTTGATCAGAAGATTAAGTTTGTTCGTTTGATAGTGCAGTTATAACTTTGGATTCAAGTTGTATTAACGAATGACGATATGAGAATTACTGAGCTTGATCAGCCTTTGTAGCTGTCTCTCCAGCCTAGTAGTCTGCTTTCCAGCAGACGAACGAGAGAGTCGGTTAGCTTGCCGACCGCTGCGAATATGAATATGCCTACAAAGACCACGCCTGTCCTCATGAAGGATCTTGCATCTTGAATGAGGTAACCGACACCTTCATCCGCCCCCATTAACTCGGCTACAACAAGACATAACCATGCGGTACTAAGGGAAAGGCGAAGTCCTAACAACACCTGCGGAAGAGCAGAAGGCAGAACCAGCTTGGTAATCTGACTGTACCGGTTGAACTCCAGCACTTTCGCAACATCGAATAATTTGGAATCTACATTACGAACACCGAGAAACGTATTTACATAGAGCGGGAAGAAGGCCCCATTGCAATCAGCAGCACTTTGGATAGTTCACCGAAGCCAAACCACAGAATAAACAGTGGTGTGATGGCAAGCAGTGGAACCGTCCGTAGCATTTGGATCGTCGGGTCAAGATACTCCTCAGCGCGTCGGAATAATCCAACGAATAGCCCAAGTCCCAGACCAAGTGATCCTCCAATCAGAAAGCCTAGTGCGGCGCGAACAATACTAACTCTTAGATGGTGCAGCAGTTCTCCGGATAAGAGTAAGTCCACAAAGTCCTTAGCAATGGACCAGGGTGAGGGAAAGAGGTGTTCCGATACCCAGCCCAGTTGGGAAGACAGTTGCCAGAAGGCCAGAATGAGTACAGGTAGAACGATGCTGCGGAACAGAATAACCTGTTTGCGCGATGACTTGTTGGTATTCATATCTCCCAGCTAGCCTCCTTACTGTTGCCCGGATTATGCTCAAGTGCTCTCAGCACCAAGGTGCGTAGCTCTTGAAATGAGGAGCTAAGTCGATTTCTAGGATAGGGCAGATCGACGGGCAAAATATGCTTGATTCTTCCAGGCTGTGCATCCATAACCACAATGCGGTTGGATAGGAATACGGCTTCATCGATATCATGTGTGACGAGCAGCATTGTGGTCTGATTGAGTTGCCAGATATCAAGCAATGCCTCCTGCATGTGTGTTCGAGTAAAGGCATCCAGTGCACCGAACGGCTCATCTAGCAATAGAACCTGCGGATTACGTAACAGTGTTCGGGCTATCGCTACACGTTGAGCCATTCCACCTGAAATCTGCTTAGGGTAGGCTCTTTCGAAGCCTTGGAGGCGAACCAGTTCAATCATGGCATTCACCTTTTGCCGTACATCCGCTTTGTTGAGAGATAGATCAGCAGCAATATTCTGTTCTACAGTTTGCCAGGGAAACAGCCGATGTTCCTGAAAGATAACGCCTTTATTCTGGCTCGGTCCTGTGATTGGTTCTCCGCTTAGCAGCAATGTTCCGGTATCACTAGATTCCAGGCCAGCTACAATTTTGAGCAGTGTGCTTTTGCCACAGCCACTTGGTCCAATGACCGTGATGAATTCACCAGGTTCAACATGGACGTTGATATGAGATAGGACAAGCTTGGGTTGTCCTTCGTGAATATACGATTTGCTGACATTCTGGATGTCCAGGGCTCCCGTTAATGACACGAGCATCACCTTCATTTCTCCGATGAGTTTAGTTGGTTAAAAAGTTAATCTTATTAACACATATAAAGCAGTATGATGTAAAATACGAAATATCTATGCTTGCATAAGTGACATTTATCACACTTGGAGGGGTGCCCGTGCGTCTGGAACAATTAAAATACATCATTGAGGTTGCTAATTGCGGTTCCATCACGGTAGCTGCCGATAAGCTACACGTCTCTCAGCCGAACATCAGCTATGCTATTTCTTCGCTTGAGAAGGAACTGGATGCCGTTATTTTTCACCGCACCAGAGCTGGTACGGAAACAACCGAGATCGGCCGCAGCATTATTGAACAAGCTCAGGAGATTATGAATCAGGTGGAAATTTTGAAGAACACCTCGCGTAATCATGGCTCATTGGTTGAGGGCACGCTCACCATTGGGGCGATCTCTGGAATCTGCACGAGTTTTCTGCCTAAGACTTTGTCTGCGGTTAAAACCAAGTATCCCAATGTAGATTTGGTTATTCATGAAGGGCATTCGGGAGAGATTGAAGAGGGGGTCATTCAGGGAAAGCTGGATATTGGATTAGTTGGTATTCCTGGCGATTATGAGTTCAAAAACCTTCATGCGCACCCATTCATGGTATGCAAAATACTGGCATGTGTTGGTGCGAGCTCACCGCTGGCCTCCAAGGATAAGGTGTCCTTTCATGATATCGTGCAATATCCAGTAGTTGCTTCGTCCGAGCATATGCGAAAAGAGTTGAAGAGATACGGAACGCCCAAGGAGTTGTTCCTCTCCAATCGTACTGAAGCAGCCAAATTGGTCATTGCTGAAGGGATTGCAACCTGTTTCTATCTGGATGTATCTCTGAAAACCGATCCATACGTCAAGACCGGTCAGATCATCCCGATTCCTGTGAAGGAGGATCCAGAAGTGCAGTTGTTCTGGCTACATTCTCGTAAGAAGCAAACGGTAGCCAGCGAAGCCTTTATTCAAGAATTTCTGAATCAGGTGAATCAGTTTAATCGTTTGAAGTTTTTTTGAAATAGAACTCCAAATTCTTTTCTATATGATGGGATGATTTCCGTGCACAAAGATACCCATAGGTTGAACCCGTTTAACAAAGAGGTGTCCAACTTATGGGTATTGATTATTATCGGTGCACGTACAAACCTGATTCATGACGTCATTACAGCCTAATTTAGGTCTTCTACCAATACAATATTCCTCTCATGTACTTCAAGAAGAATATCTGCCTTACTTTTGAAATTCATATCATTCGAGATAATAAATTTGGTCGCTTTCGTATTTCTTATCTTTTCGAAAATTTCATATCTATTGTTTTTATCAAGATAACTGAATGCATCGTCCAGCATGAGAAAATCCTTACCATGATGAACAGCTCTGGCGATGGCCACTCGCTGTCTTTGGCCTTCTGAAAGCATATTACCTGAGACTCCCAAATATTGTTCATCAGAAATGTTGAAAATACGATCTGTTTTTATGTTGGCCATATGAAGTGCTGGTTGAGCCTGATCCGCATTTTTAAGAAGAGTAATGTTATCGATTAGAGGTAGATTGAATAAATTATAACGTTGAGGTACGACCCCTATTTGATACTCTGATAAATTGTCCACAATTGTCCCATCCACAATGATTTGACCGCTATATGATGAGAAGCCTAAGAGAGCATTGATGAATGTGGATTTCCCCATCCCAGTTTCTCCAGAGATGACGACTAAAGAACCTTTTGGGATAACTAAATTGGGGAGGGGTTCATGATTACGATTCATTGCAAAGTTTCTAAGAATTAAATGTGAATGGTGCTCTATTGTGTTGTCTTGATAACCGACGTTTAGTTTGACAAAGGTACCTAGGTTACTGTTTTCAACCAAATGATCAACTTTATTCACAATATGCTCGGTTTGTTTATGTGAATTCAGTACGGCTGCAAATAAGTCTAGATAAGCAAACCCAAAGCCAATATAACTAATAAAGAGTGTAAGGTCACCAATGGAGAGCTCGCCACTTTTTAGATAACGAATAGACAGCATTAAGACGACAAAGATACTTAGGTAATTAACAAATGTAACCCCTGTAGTAATAGAGAAGGAGAACAGAGTTTGTTTCAACTGGGTGGATAAACTTTTCTTACCCAACCATTTCAATCGATTACTCAGTAAATTCTCTTGATCCAGATACTTATACGTATCCCTATTGGACATAACGTCATGTACAAATTGTTGATAGTTAAGAGCGGCCGTACGATTATCTGCAAACTTATCTTTCCATTTGTTTCTGACAAAATAAATGCCGATATTAAACAAGACAAGCGGAAGGATCGAATACAATGTTAATCTCCAATTAATCGTCCACATGATCATTAAAGCTACGATAAAAAATATGATTTTATTTACCAATTCAAGTATGCTGCATAACTTGTATTCAACTAATTTGAAATCGCTATTAGTTATTGTTAATGCGGTTGAGGCAGTCACATCTGCTTTATTTTCGTTAAGTAAAATTCTATTGATGAAAGAGACCACCATAGTTTTGCTTGCTCGAAAACGAATCTTGGTTTCAAGTAAGCCCAGTCGGTAGAATAAGAAATTTTGAAGCACAATGAGAAGTAAAATGCCTAATAATAGTAATGACAAAGACTTGAAATGATTATTATTTAATTGGTCAAATACAATTTTGATAACCCAACCGAGTAATAGAGGAATCAGACTGCTAACTAACCCAATATAAAAGTAATTGTGTATTGCTTAGGCGTGATTAAAAGAAGCGACTTATTAATAGAATCCTTTGTACTACTCATGCTTCTCCCCCTGACAAATGCAAACCATACCGTTGTCTATCAAGTCTATCTAATACAGTGTGTGCTTTATCGTTCCCAATGACCTTCCCTTTTTCCATAACAATGATATTGTTGCAATTTCTCAGCCGCTCAACGTTATGTGAAATCATAATTAAAGTTGTATTCTCACTGATTTCCTTCAGAATATCAAAGAAATAATATTCGATTTTCTTATCAATATTAGATAACGCCTCATCGAAGATGATTAGTTTTTTTGGTTTGAAAACCAACCTAAAAAGATAAATTAACTGTTTTTCGCCTACTGATAATTCCTGTAAATCTATTTTTTTGTGTAGCAATTCATTTTGCTCAAACGGCTTAAAATAAGGGCTTATTTGCTTGAATTGATACTTTTCTATGAAGTGCAGTACCTGGTGATCTGAGATCCCATCATCAAATAAAGTGAGATTATCTTTTAATGAACCTTCAAATAACTTATCGTTAATACTCATCAGACAAATATGTCTTTGGATCTCTGTCAAACTTAATTCATTGATATCAACGCCAGAGATATACACACTATGATTAGGACAAGGTAGTTGCTTAGTTAGCAACAAACTTAGCGTACTTTTCCCGCTGCCAGAGACACCGATAATACCCAGAGATTCACCAGCCTCAAGAGTGAAGTTAATATCTTCTAGTACGGACTTGTCGTCTTCGTAGGAAAACCTTAACTGCTTCACAGTTACACTTACTAATCCATCAGGCAAATGTTGATTCCCTTGAGCTACACTGCTTTGATACTCCAAAATATCAGTCAACCTACTCATAGCTTGCTTTACTAGTAGATAATTATTGATATGATACTGGATGGTCTCAAGAGGTTGCTTCAGTTGTTGACTGTAGTTGTACACCAAATATACGGTACCTAGAGAAATAACCCCAAAGAAGTAGAGTGTCCCACCTAATCCCAAAGCTAATACATTGGTTAATGAAATGAAAAATAGAGAAATAATCCAAATCGTATAAATATACTTTTGCGAAGCTAATTTGTAAGGAAATAATTCGTCCATAGAAGACGCGAGCTTCGATGTAAAAGCGTTAACTCCTTTCATGACCTTGATTTCTTTTCTTGCTAATACAATTTCATTGATTAGGCTTGAAATCTCAGATTCAACAGCTCTCTCTTTGCCTAACACATTGCTTTTTTTATTTTGTGTTTTATAAATAACAAAGGCTGCAAAACTAAAGTAAGTGATAAAGAACAGGCCTAGAACTAAGCTTTCATTAACAACTACGATCACAATCGCAAGCATAGTTACCGCATCTATAATTGTGGGCAATAATGTTCTGGTAATAAAATAATTAATTTCTGAAATGTCTGTTGAGAGGTAATCCATTATTTTGCCAACACCGTATTTTTGTTCAAAAGCTTTGTCGTAATGTTTCATTCTATTAAGGCATGTAATACGAATTTCTTCGCAAATGTTCCAGGTTACTCTATTAGAGTAATAAGCATTTAGTAATTTTAATACATAGTTAAAAAAAGTAATGACCAAAAAACTAATGGCTAACTGGAAAAGCTGCAAAACCTCTGCGCTGGTTGTAGCATTGTCTATAAATCTTTGAATAATAATTGGAGTGAGTGTTTCACAAGCACCAATAATGATGAGTAAGAGAAGCAATACACATAAATGTAATTTGTTCTGTTTTAACAAGCTTCTGAACCAATGGGGTAGAAAAACTATTTTTTTCACCACTATCCTTGTGCTCCTTCTCTTTATGTAAATTCAGGATCTGCTATGTTCTCTCTAATAAGATTGAAGTATGTAATAAAATATTAAATTTAAAATAAAAACCAATATATACTATTATTGTTAATATGAGATGTATGTACCTAATCTAGACTTGATACAATGATTAGTCAATGTGAAATTTAGAATATTTCCATTCCCAAGTACAAATCAAAGGTATCTATGCGCGTTAATTAAGATAATATGTGAACGAACCAAGCAAAAAAAAGTGCTCCCAGCCACTATGGCCGGAAGCACTTATTATCTTTTATATCGAAGTTGGCGATTGAATCTCCAGAGTTTCAGGCGCAGCACTAACGGAATCCCGATAGATGATGTTGCCCTTCACATGCACGCGGCCGAAATTGCGGTTCGGGTTGTCGACCTTCTTCAGCATCGATTGAACAGCGGTACGTGCCATCTGTTCTACATCGACCTCAACTGTTGTGAGTTTAGGTTCGGAGAGCAGGGCATAGATATCGTTATCGAATCCAACAACAGAGCATTGCTGAGGCACCTGAATACCCATCGATGTTAGCTTCTGAACAAGCAGATGAGCGACCTGATCACAGTTACAGACAAACGCCGTAGGCAGCGAATCAGGCAGATCTATTTCAATGAACGTTCCGCGTTCGTCCCGATCATTCAGGATGAGCTCAGGGTTCATTGGCATGCGATGCTCCAAGAGTGATTTGTAATACCCGAGGAAGCGATCTTGGATACTGCTGGTTGAGTATAGGTTGCCCACATAAGCAATACTGCGGTGTCCTTGTTGTACGAGAACATTCGTAAGTTCGTAAGCAGCATAGAAGTTATCGGTTACAACAGAATCGATATCGGAATGCTCATCGTAGAAGTCGAGGAACATTTTGGGGACATCCATCGAGCGCACCAGTTCAATGTACTCTTTGCTGATCTGACCGAGCACGATGAAGCCATCGACCTTATTGTCACTGTACAGCTTGGGCAACGTTAATCCTTCTTCATCCTCTTCATTAAGAATGTGCAGAATACCGTAGTAGCCCTGATCCTCTAAGTGTCTTGTAATGCGTTGGAACACGCGTACATAGAACGATTGCGTAGGTCCGGTAAAACGTTCAGGGATGATAACCCCGATATTATGAGTTAGGCCTTCCTTCATGGAGCGGGCAGTGGCATTATACCGATAGCCCATCTCTACGGCAAGCACTTTAATCTTTTCTTTTAATTCGTCACTGACACCATCTTTATCATTCAACGCTTTCGAGACGGTCACACTGCTGACCCCGAGCCTGTCGGCGATATCCCGCATGGTGATATTGTTCTTCAGCTTTGGTCGCCTCCTTCAAGCTGGTCTAAGTACAATGTGCTGTCATTATGAGGTTTCACTCTTTTAAACATAATAACAATCCATACTAGAGGTAGTTCAAAAAGTCCGCTTTTGATTACGAAGGATGCCTGGCGGCATCTCAGCGTCGAAGATGGAATTCAGCCGAAATGTCCGTTGCTCACGTAGCTCCATCTACGCTCCGCTACTCCATTTCTAGCTTTATCCCATCTTCTCGGTACTAAAAACCGACCTTGTTGAACACGCACTAATAGTATACCCTGTTACTTCCTTCGAATAAAGCAATTCCGGCTGTTCTTTTACGATTTTTAGCATAAATTGAGTGCGATGAAGACGGTTGCACCCACATGAAGTTTATTACTTCTGTTGAAGTGCTGGAATCTGAAGCTTACTTTTGAACAACCTGTAGCAGCTTCTCATTCTGTTCGATCAGATTAGCACGCTGGATAGCACAGTCCAGTGAACGATATGGATCGGCAGGTGTGTTGAATGTGTAATCAACCAGTTGTTCCAGCGTTGTTGTTGCCACATGACAGCGGGTATCGCTGGACGCGTAATAGATAAAGACTTCGTTCTTCTCATTAACGACAGCACCATTGCAGAAAATAACATTGGATACATCACCCACACGCTCGTCATCATAAGGTGCGATGAAATGTCCGCCTGGCTTAGCGATAATCTTAGCTGGATCAGCTAAATCTGTGGCAAAAGTGTACAGCACATAACGTAAGCCAGCTGCTGTATTACGCACACCATGTGCAATATGAATCCAGCCACGATCTGTTTTGATTGGGGCAGGGCCCTGTCCGTTTTTGACTTCATATACGGTATGGTACTTACGCTCATCAATGATGGTCTCTTCATCGATAACGGGATTCAGGATGTCATCACACAGACCAAAGGCGATGCCGCCACCACTTCCTGTTGAGATAAATCCGTCCTGTGGACGCGTGTAAAAGGCGTATTTGCCCCCAACGAATTCGGGATGGAGCACAACATTTCGCTGCTGAGGGGAGTTCGTTGTAATGTTAGGCAGGCGTTCCCAGCTGACCAGATCATGGGTACGTACAAGCCCAGCTTGAGCGACTGCACTGGAAGTGTCAAATTCAGGGGCATCTGGGTCTTTGCGTTCTGAACAATAGATACCGTAAATCCATCCATCCTCATGCTGAACGAGTCGCATATCGTACTGATTGGTCTCATCCTTATCGATATCTTCCCAGACTAACGGCTTACCTGTAAACCGAAACCCATCAATCCCGTTATCACTTTCAGCGAGAGCGAAAATTGATTTGCGATCAAGCCCTTCTGTCCGAATCACCATAACGTATTTGCCATTGAAGTAGATGGCTCCCGGATTCAGTGTTGCATTGATGCCCAGTCGCTCCATGAAATGTGGATTGGTCGTTTCATTCAGATCAAATCTCCAGTGCAAAGGCACATGATGGCGGGTGATTACGGGGTACAGGTACCGATCATATACGCCGTTGTAGAAGGAAGAATCGATCTCATTAGAACGTGACAGAAGCTGCTCCTGTTTCTCCAATAGCTCATTGTATTTCGGGTGTATCATGCTTATCCCATCCTCTCAATTAGTTCAATGCAAAATCGGCTGTTGTGATACGGGCATTTCCAAGGCCCGGCAACCTCGTGCTGATCGGGTGTACCGTTTCCATCAACCGACCAGTGCCATTCCCCACCTGTGCGATGGTCAACAATGTGTTCTTTGGTGTAGGCCCACAGCCGTTCGACTCTTTCTAGAAACTGTGGATCACCCGTGCGTTGATATGCGTTATAGAATCCAACCATGGCTTCGGCTTGAACCCACCAGATTCGCGTTTCATCGACATGCTCGCCCTCTTGTTCATTCATCAGTGATCCATCCGCTTGCACAGCGATGTTGGAGATATTGTAAGCGATATCTGTAACCATCGCGGCATACGCGGGATGTTGTTCAAGTCCCAGCACATTCAGGGCATCGTCAATCAGCCAGCTTGCTTCGATGTCGTGTCCGAACGAGCGTAGGTCAATGATGGATTCCCACTTTTTGTTGAAAAATACCCCGAGAAACTTCGTGTTCTGGTCATATACACGTTCATACAGAATAGCGAGCAGGCGCTCCAATGCCGCCTTCACCTGTGCATCCGGCCACACCCTGTAGAGGGTGGTATAGGCTTCTAACACATGGATATGTGTATTCATCGTATAATCCGCAATGACCCCGTTTTCGCTTAACATTTCATTCGGTTGTTCGTTCCAGAATCGATCGAATTGTTCCTTGTAGGCAGGTATATCCGAGTGCAATCCCTTCGTCTCAATCAGAGCAAAAAGCGTTTTCGCAAGTTCCAGTGCTGAATCATCTCCGGTGGCCCGGTAGTACTCACTTAATGCGTATACACCAAACGATTGCGTATAGACATGTTTACTCGTATCCAGTGGATTTCCTACAGCATCAACCATCCAGTACATCCCGCCATACTCCGGATCGATCACATGGTCTGCGAGAAAACGATAAGCATGTTCGGCGTGCTCACGCCAGATGTCTTGCCCGGTTACGCGGTAGGCTGCTGCAAACGACCAGAGCTGCCGTGCTGTAGCAATCCCGCCCTTTGGTGCCTGGCGATCCACTTGAAGATCATTACCGACCCAACCGTAGAACCCACCGTTCGTTGTATCCTTCAGATTAGACCAGAAAGGTAAAATCTTCTTCTCCCAATGCTCCGTTATTTCGGATTGAAGCTGAATCATATTTACAGTCATTCAGAGCGCTCCTTCAGTAGCATGCAAAATATAAAAAAATGAATAAATTAAGTTATCGTTAACTTTATAGGTTAATATTAGTGCGCTGAAATTTCCTTGTCAACGGATTCAGACTTAAATTTTTATAAAAGATATGAAATAAATCAATTGACAGGTAAGCGTTACCATAATAGAATCGAACTTGTAACCTTAACGATAACTTAACAGATTCATGAAAGGGGTCGAAACAATTGAGAAAAAACAAAGGCTGGATGATGCTGCTAACGATGCTGCTCATTACTTCGCTGCTTGCTGCATGTTCATCGGGAGGTGGATCTTCGCAAGCGGGAGAGGAAATTAGTACTGATCCTGCAGACATCAAGGGCGAAATCACCGTTCTGACGCAACGTACAGATATTGTTGATACCGTATTCAAAGATTACGCAGCCGAGTTCAATAAGGAGTATCCGGATGTGAAAGTGAATTTTCAGGCTCTGGCGGATTATGAGGGACAAGTGAAAATTCGTATGAGCACCAAGGATTACGGTGACGTGCTGATGATTCCGACGAGTGTTCCTATCGCCGATATCCCGGACTTTTTTGAACCGCTCGGTACTTACGATGAATTGAAAGATAAATACACAGCGATCGAAGAGCGCATGGTGGATGGTCAAGTGTATGGTATTCCTACAGTCATCACATTCTCCGGCATCATTTATAACAAACAAGTGTTCAAGGATGCAGGTATCGCTGAAGTACCTAAGACGCCTGAGCAATTCCAGGCAGCGCTTCAATTGGTGAAAGACAACACAGATGCGATTCCACTATATACGAACTATGCTTCTGGCTGGGCGCTGACACAATGGGAAGCTGATCTGCCAACCGTTGCAGGCAGCATTGATTACGTTAACGTGGATCAACCGAATACAGATGATAACTTTGTTCCAGGACAGCCGCACTATGAATTGTACAAAGTGCTGTATGATGCAGCCAAGAACGGTCTGATCGAGAAAGATCCAACCACGACAGACTGGGAAAGCTCCAAAGCAGACTTGGCTAATGGCAAAATCGCAACGATGGCGCTGGGTTCATGGGCAATTACACAGATTCAAGGGTTGACAGATAAGCCAGACGATATCGGCTTCTTGCCTTTCCCTACGAATGCTAGTGATGTCATTGTTCCGTTGTCAGCCGATTACAACATCGGCATGAACGTGAACAGCGAGAACAAACCTGCTGCCAAAGCATGGATTGACTGGTTCCTTGAGAAGTCCAATTATGCAGTTGAACAAGGTGGAGGTATGAGTGCAGACAAGAGCGCTGAACTGCCACCAATCTTGGATCAATACAAAGATGTACAGTTCTCTACGCTGACTCCTGCCAAAGAGGGTCAAGAAGGCCTGATGGACAAAATCGACAACGAGGGTGAAATCGGTCTCTGGCAGCCTGACTTCAAGAAACGCATTATCGAAGCAGCCATCGGCAACCGTAGTGAATCGTATGACGACATCATGAAAGACCTCAATGACAAGTGGGTAAAAGCACGTGCAGAAGTCGCGCAATAAAGTCCGCTTTTGATTACGAAGGATGCCTTGCGGCATCTCAGCGTCGAATATGGGATTCAGCCGAAATGTCCGTTGCTCACGTAGCTTAATCTACGCTCCGCTACTCCATTTCTATCTTCATCCCATCTTGTCGGTACTGAAAACCGCCCTTTTTGAACGCGCACTTAGACGGAGGCAAGTGTATTGAACAGCAGATGTACTGCGGGGAGTATACGGTTAAGGATTGGCACCGAGAAACTTGAAGGTTGTTTTTCTATAAACCGCTCCCCGCAGTTATTCCGCATATTATAGAGAGTTTTTGATACAAAGCGGTAGAACCGCTTGGAGGTGTGGAGAGCATGAAATACTTGAAGTTATCCAACTGGGGCTACTCAGCGCAACGCATATTTATTATATGTGCCTTCTCGATCATTCCGCTGGCACTGTTGTTCACGTTTGCCTACTTGCCTGTTATCAACATGTTCAAATACAGCTTTACCGACTGGAATGGATACAGCAAACGGTTCGACTACGTTGGATTCGAGAACTATACCCGAATTTTCAAAGACCCCGAGTACTTTAAAGTATTTATTGTCAGCCTGTACTATTTCGTAGCCACGTTTGTACAGATGGGTCTGGCGCTTTATTTTGCAACGATACTAAGTTTCAAGGTCCGTGGTAAAAACTTTTTCAAAGGCATTTTATTTTTCCCTTACTTATTAAATGGTGTTGCGATCGGATTCATCTTCCTGTTCTTCTTCAAACCGGACGGTACACTCGATACCATCATGCAAGCCGTTGGACTTGGACAATACACCCAGCTATGGCTCGGTAATCCGAACATCATTAACGTATCTCTCGCAGGTGCATCCGTATGGAGGTACATGGGATTTAACTTTATTATTTTCCTAGGTGCCATCTCTTCCATCCCGAAAGATGTATACGAAGCATCGGATATTGACGGTGCCAACCGTTGGCAACAGTTCCGCCATATTATCCTGCCGAGTATTACTCGCATCCTGCAGCTCAATCTGATTTTGGCGATTAGCGGCGCAATCAGTGCGTTCGATATTCCATATATTATGACGGACGGTTCCAACGGCAGTATGACCTTTGTCATTCAGACAGTTCATCTGGCCTTTAAGTACGGCAAACTGGGACTCGCATCAGCCATGGCCGTTGTGCTGCTTCTGATCGTTATTCTCGTTACGCTCGTTCAGCGTGTCACCATGAAAGGAGATGAATAAACGTGCACCAAGTCAAATACACACTTGCAAGCATCGTTAAGTATGCTTCGCTAATTCTCGCAGCGTTTATTGCGCTTCTGCCCATCGTGGTGATCCTGTTTGCATCCCTCAAGACCAATGCTGAATATGCGACTACCAGCCCGCTTACACCGCCAGCCGACTGGCTGAACTTTGCCAACTATTCCAGAGCGTTTGTGGACGGCAATATGCTCGTTGGTTTCAAAAATACAATTATTATCCTTCTCATCTCGATTGTGGGTGCAACCTTAACCGGTTCCATGATTGCGTATGTACTGGATCGATTCAAATTTAAGGGCAAAAAAATTATGGTTGCTGCATTCTTGCTGGCTACCCTGATCCCAAGCGTAACGACACAAGTCGCCACGTTCCAGATCATTAACGCCCTCGACCTGTTCAATACACGCTGGGCAGCCATTGTGATGTATCTGGGTACAGATATCATTGCCGTATACATCTTCCTGCAATTCCTGGGCTCCATCTCCAGTGCGCTGGATGAGTCCGCCATGCTGGACGGCGCTTCGTATCTCACCATTTATTGGAGAATTATTCTACCGCTTCTGAAACCGGCTATTGTCACGGTTATTATCGTCAAAGGCGTGAACATCTACAATGACTTCTATACACCGTTCTTGTACATGCCGAAGGACAGTTTGCAAGTTATATCCACCGCCTTGTTCAAGTTCAAGGGACCCTTCGGATCACAGTGGGAGGTTATTAGCGCCGGTATTATGATCGCCATTGTTCCAACCATGATCATCTTCCTGATGCTCCAGAAATACATCTACAACGGCTTCGCGCAAGGTTCCGTGAAATAAAAATCGTGAATGAATGCTGAAATAAAATCCGAAGGGAGAAATGAAAAATGACAGTTGCTGAAACGAAAAAGGTACACATTGTTGGGGATGCTTTGCCCAATATGCCGTGGGAAGATAAACCGGAGGGACTGGATGCACCGGTGTGGAGACACTCCGCGAATCCCGTTGTGCCACGTAATCCGGTGAAGGGTGTTGCCCGTATTTTTAACAGCGCCGTTGTTCCTTACGAAGGTAAGTTCATCGGTGTATTCCGCGCAGAAACGATTAATGGTCGTCCGCACCTGCATATGGGCTCAAGTGAGGACGGGTTATCCTGGACGATTGAAGAGCAGCGCATTGCTTTTGTAGATGAACAAGGCGAACCATTCATGCCGAACTATGCGTATGATCCACGTCTGGTGAAGGTAGAAGATACGTATTACATCATCTGGTGTACAGATTTCTACGGCGCTGCACTGGGACTGGCAAAGACAGACGATTTCAAAACCTTTGTACGTCTGGAAAATCCGATGCTGCCGTTCAACCGCAATGGTGTATTGTTCCCGCGTAAAATCAACGATAACTATGTGATGCTGTCCAGACCAAGTGACAGTGGACATACGCCGTTCGGCGATATTTTCCTAAGCGAAAGCCCTGATCTCGTATATTGGGGCAAACATCGTCACGTCATGAGCAAAGGCGGCCAAGGTTGGTGGCAATCTGTCAAAATTGGTGGCGGACCTGCACCGATCGAGACGTCTGAAGGCTGGCTGATGTTCTACCATGGTGTAACGGGAACTTGCAATGGTTTTGTATATAGCATGGGTGCGGTTATTCTCGATCTGGATGAGCCGTCCAAAGTTAAATATCGTTCATCTAACTTCGTATTAACGCCAGAGCAATGGTATGAGGAGCAAGGTTTTGTTGATAACGTGGTCTTCCCGTGCGCAACATTGCATGATGCCGAGACTGGACGCATCGCGATCTATTATGGCGCAGCCGATACCTATGTTGGCGTAGCTTACACAACTGTCGATGAGATTGTGAATTATGTGATTGAGACGGATGAAGTTATCGCTGGAGATCGTGAGGAAGGCAAGCTGTAATTGATATGAAAGGGGCTTTACCTTAGCAATGCATATGGATTACATCAAGGGATTTACATTTGGTTGGATGAGTGGCAAGGGAGCCTTCCGTAAGCCAGAAGCGAAAGAATCCTTGCGTTTACTGGCTGAGCGAACAGGCAGTTCACATGTTATTTTTGCACTGGCGGCACATCAGGATCATCCACAAGCTGTGGAAGTGAAGTATCGAGGAGACCATCTGGTCGAGGATGACGAATTAGTCGATATGATTCGATATGCCCGGACCCTTGGGCTACGGGTGATTCTGAAGCCAACGGTTAACTGTACAGATGGTACATGGCGTGCACATATTAATTTTTTTGATATCGATGTGCCGTGTGAGCCGAAATGGAAGGATTGGTTCCGTAGTTACACTGCATTTCAGCAGCACTATGCAGCCATTGCAGAGCAGGAGAAATGTGAGATGTTCATCGTTGGCTGTGAGATGGTGCAGTCTGAGCGCCGAGATCAGGAGTGGCGTGATGTCATTGCCGCTGTGCGCGAGGTGTATTCAGGCCTAGTGTCGTACAATACGGACAAATATCAGGAAGGTCATGTGAAATGGTGGGATGCCGTGGATGTGATCTCCTCCAGTGGTTACTATCCCATCGGGGATTGGGAGGCACAGCTCGATCGGATCGAACGGGAGATTGCTCCTTATGGCAAACCCTTCTTCTTCGCGGAAGCTGGATGTCCCAGCCGCAGTGGCTCGGCACAGGTGCCGAACGATTGGGGACTTGAAGGTGAAGTGAGTAGCGAAGAACAGTCACGTTTCTATGAAGCCATGTTCCGGCATGTGAGTCAGCGTCAGTGGGTACGCGGATTCGGACTGTGGGATTGGAGCGCACATTTATATGCAGAGAAGGATGCCTTAACTGATGATGGTTATGGTGTGTATGGCAAGCCGGCAGAGCGGGCCATCCAGCAATTTTATCAGGGGATTCCTACGCAGGTGTGAGTATGTGAATTGGAACATGTTCAATGCTCGTTCAATGTGCTGAATGATCATTAAGAACCACTGAATGAAAGTATAGTGTTAGAGCGCAAGTCGAAGGCGTATGTGAAGATGAATCTCAGCGATATCCTCATATGCGTCTTTTCTTTACGCTAATAGAGGTATTTCAAGAAGTTACTTATGAACATGTACTTATATGAATGGAGAGGGACACATGGGTGAGACAACGCTAGAACAATTGAAAAAATACAGCGGGAGCAGTCCGAAACCGGATGATTTCGATGCGTATTGGAGCCGTGCGCTCGCGGAGCTAGACGCGCAATCGCTCGAATATGAACTGGTGCCCGCGGACATTACATCACCGCTTGTAGAGTGCTTCCACCTGTATTTCACAGGTGTAGGCGGAGCACGCATCCATGGTAAGCTGGTTCGGCCAATCGCCGGATCTGCTAATGCCAAAGGGCAAGCTATGGCTATGTATCACGGATATTCCAGTGATAGCGGCGACTGGTTCGACAAGATTGCATACGCTGCCCATGGCATCACGGTACTCGCTTTGGACTGCCGTGGACAGGGCGGGCTTTCCGAGGACAACCTGCAAGTGAAAGGCACAACGATCCGTGGACACATTATCCGGGGAATCGATGATCCTAATCCGGATAAGCTGTATTTCCGAAACGTGTTCCTTGATACCGTGCAGACGGTACGCATTCTGATGTCCATGGAACACGTTGATGAAGAACGTGTAGGCGTGTATGGCTGTTCCCAAGGTGGGGCATTAGCCACCGCTTGTGCATCTCTTGAACCGCGAGTGAAGCTGGCGGTGCCAGTGTATCCTTTTTTATCGGATTATCGACATGCCTGGGAGCTAGGCGCTGCAAGTTCAGCGTATGAAGAGCTGGTGTACTATTTCCGATTATTTGACCCGAACCATGAGCGGGAGGATGCTATCTTCTCCAGACTCGGGTATATCGACATCTCGAATCTGGCAGATCGAATTCAGGCCAAGGTACTGTTTGTAACTGGGCTTGCGGACACGATCTGTCCGCCATCTACTCAGTTTGCCGTGTACAACCGGATTCAGTCGGACAAAGAGTTACTTGTGTACCATGAGTATGGACATGAGTATATTCCCCGTCTGTCTGATCGAACGTTACAGGCGTTCCTGAACCTGTAGGTGACTGTGTTCTGCTGTCTGGAGAATGGATGGAATCTTGGCTCTGAAGGCTTTGCTCGATTTCCGATGTGTCTCTCCAGACCAGCATAACAGAGGAGCTTTTCATAATAAGATCAGCAATATTACGTGCACCATCACAACCAAGGAGGAGATAGAGCGATGAAGAAGTCACAGGTCGTTATGCGTACAGCACTCAGTGTGGTATTACTTGGATCAACAGCATTACCTGCATTTGCAGATGCGAACCCAGAGGGTGAGGCGGTTGATGGTAACCGTGTGAATACAGTGCAATCTGCTGCGGATTGGTCGGGACACTGGGCTGAGCCACTAATCAACAAATGGTTAACCGCAGGTTGGGTCAGTGGATACCCAGATGGTTCATTTCGACCGGATCAGCATGTTAGCAGAAGTGAATTTGTAAACGCTATCAATACAATCTTCGGATATTACGTCTTGGATCAGGACGAGTCCTTTGCAGATGTGCAAGCAGGTGACTGGTATGCTCCGGCTCTGTCTATTGCCCGTGAAGCAGGATACTATCAGGGATATCCTAATAATACAGCCAAGCCAGACAAGGAGATCACCCGTGAGGATGCAGCAGTGCTTCTTGTTCGTGCCTTTGGATTGCAAAAAGCAGCAGAAGGAGCGGATTCATCCACGCCTTTCCTGGATGAGTCTGATATCCGCAGCTATGCCCGTGAATCGGTTCGTGTCTTATCCGGTGTTATCGAAGGGTACCCGGATGGATCATTTAAACCGGAAGGTGCATTGACCCGGGCTGAAATGTTGTCCTGGGTAGATGAGTTGGCACCCGTAATTAATACGCTTGACACATCGGCAGGTCGAGTGATCCAAGGTCATGTGATTATCAACCAAAATGGGATTAAACTGAGTGATATCGTCATTAACGGCAATTTATACATTGCTGCAGGCATTCGCGAAGGAGATGTTGATTTATCCAAGGTGACGGTCAAGGGGACCACTTACATTCAGGGTGGAGGTACGCACTCTGTAACCGTTGCGGATTCCGATTTGGACAATATTTTCGTTGATCGTCGTGAGGGTGAGGTGCGGCTTGGACTTACAGGCACCACGATAGCAGAACAGCTCCATGTGGAGCGTCCAGCAATCGTTGCATTAGGTTCGGGAACAGTAGTACACTCCGCTAAACTATCGGCACGTACTACATTACAACTGGAGAGTGGTTCCAGTGTGGGAGAGCTGCATATGTCCAAGGAAGCGAAGGGGACATCTGTAACTGGAGCAGGCAAGGTGAGTAAAGTGGATATCCAGGCTGATGACGTGCTTCTTAATGGTAAGGCTGTCACGCAGGATACCTGGCTGACACAGGCCGGTTCAGATACAGGTGCAGCTTCAGGAAGCGGGAGTAACAGTAGCAATGGCAGCAGTAGTGGCGCGGCTAATAGTGGAAATGGTAGTGGTAGCGTAAGTAACCCTGGCAATGGAGGTGGAAGTGGCGGCTCGGATGGTAATACCGGTGGCAATTCAGGCGGTGGCACAACGACGCCGACCAATCCAACGAATCCGTCTAATCCAGGTTCGGGTGTCACGCCTGATCATAATCAAACTCCAATTGATACATCTGCCTTTGACTTGAGTCCAGTGAAGCTGGTGGATGATCAGGCTTCTCCAGCTACTAAATCACTGTTTGCTTACTTGAACAATGTGCGTGGTGAAGCCATTTTATTCGGACAGCAACATGCTACAACGGAAGGGGTAACGATTACGGCGAACGATGGTACACAATCGGATGTGTTTAACAATGTTGGTGCATTTCCTGCGGTATACGGTTGGGATACATTGAGTCTGGAAGGGAATGAGAAGCCCGGTTCACTGGACGCTAGTCCTGAAGAAAATACAGCCAACCTTGCGGCAGTGATGAAGAAGGCATACGAGCGAGGTGGCATTGTAACCCTTAGTGCCCATATGAAAAATTTTGTGACAGATGAGGTCTTCTACGATACGAGTGGTTCGGTTGTGTCGCATATCTTGCCTGGTGGGGACAAAAATGCTGAATTTAACGCTTATCTCGATCAGATTGCGGATCTAGCTCACCAGTTATCGGATGGTCAAGGTAATGACATTCCGGTTGTCTTCCGTCCATTCCATGAAAATAACGGGAACTGGTTCTGGTGGGGAGCTGCCTTTACGTCGAAGGAGCAGTATGTGCAGTTATATCGCTACACAGTGGAATATCTGAGAGATACCAAAGGCGTGAATAACTTCCTGTACGTCTTCTCGCCAAACGGATTCTTTAGCGGGAGTGAGAGCGAATACCTGAAGACGTACCCGGGTGACGATTATGTGGATATTCTCGGATTCGACATCTACGATTCAACAGAGGGCTCGGAAGGATGGTTTGCCAAATTAGTTCAAGATGCAGCGATGATCTCGCGGCTTGCCGACAGCAAAAATAAAGTGGCAACGCTCAGTGAGTTTGGTTACAGTACCAAAGGCATGAAAATCTCCGGCAACAAAGACAAAGCCTGGTTTACGAACCTGCTCAAGGCCCTAGAATCCGATCCTGATGCCAAACGGATGGCGTATATGCTGACATGGGCGAACTTTGGAACCGAGCAGGTTTTCGTTCCGTATCGCAATGCGCCAGGCGAGCTTGGAAATCACGAGCTATTAGATGACTTTGTGCGTTTGTACAATGCGCCGTATACAGCGTTCAATGATCGTTTGCAAGCCGTCTATAGTCTGAATGTGTCTACTCTGCCGAACGCGCCGAAGCTGAATATTGTCTCCCCGCTGAACCAGCAGCAGATCAAGGAGAACGAGGTGACGATACGTGCACGGGTACTTGGACAACAAGCAGATCGTGTGGTCTACAGCGTAGGGCAGGAGACGGAAGAGCATGAGATGACATTGTCGACGCAAGACAACTATTATACGGCTGCATGGCATCCCGATTCAGAGCTGGATCAACAGAGTGTGACACTGCACGTGAAGGCGTATGTAGACGGGAAGATTGTGATGCAGGATGAGGTTGCAGTTAACTTTAATTTCGATGCGAGCAGGTTATATACGTATACCTTCGATAGTGATACAAATGGGGTATCCAGTGGCGGGGCTTTCCAGGCGGAAATTAACTCTGTGGAGCAGGCTGAATTCAATGGTAGCGGTATGTTGAAGATCAACGCCAAGTTTGAGGATGGAACACATACCTGGCAGGAACTGAAGCTGACGCTGGATGCCATCGCACAGAAGGTGAAGCTAGCTGATGTCAGCAAAGTGACGCTAGATATGTATGTTCCGCTGAGTGCTGGTGTGAGCAGTACGCCATCGATCTATGCAACAGCCACGTTGCCGGATGATTGGGATACGAAGTATAACATCAGTAATCCCGTGGCATTAAGCGATCTAGAGAAGGTGACGGTGGATGGTGTGGATTACGGGAAATATACCGGCGAAATTGTGCTGGATAATCCCGAGAAGTCAGCCGCAGCAACATCCATGATGCTATCGATTGTAGGCAGTGGTTTGCAGTACACAGGCCCAATCTATGTGGATAATATTCAATTGATTCATGTGAAGCCAGAGCCTGTCTTCGATAAAGATCTGGTGGATGATTTTGAGAGTTATGCAGGAAATGATATCACTCTTGGTAATACCTATACCCCTAATGCACAAGGGGATAAGATTACAATTAGGCTAACTCAGGATCAGAAGGGTGCAGGAGAGTATGGTTTACAGTATGACTATGCACTGAGTAGTTCCGGATATGGCGGTATAACTCGTACAATGGATGGCGTGGACTGGTCGGATCGGGATACGCTGAGACTGTGGCTTGCACCAGATGGCAAAGGGCAGAAGCTGGTATTGCAGGTGAAAGCAAGCGGTGTATCGTTCGAGGCGTATCCTTCACTTACCGGGACAGAGGCTGGGTGGGTCGAGATTCCGTTCAGTGAATTCAAGCCTGCGCCGTGGGATACGGCCAATGCGGGTGCTGCATTTGACGCGGTTAAGGCCAAGAGTATTCAGGAGTTCTCTATTTATGTTAATGCGAGTGATCCAAACCAGCCTGTCTCGGGTACGTTGTACTTCGATGATATCCTGGCTATAAGTAAGAAATAACAGTAAAATGAACAGGTTCGCACGGGTAAATATGACCGAGTTCAGATTAAGAAACTCTTCCTCTTACAGGAAGGGTTTCTTTGGCATGTTTGGGGATATGCTGATGGATGTCGAATTTTGTTGACAAAAGAAAGGTGCCTGCCTATTCTTAATGGATGAATATGATAATCATTATCATAAAATAGAGAAAAGGGGTTCTCCAACTATGTTTGTACAACATCGCAAATTTTCTACCCTCATGCTGGCAACAACATTATTGTTGCTGCTGGTTATCGTGGGCTGCAGTAATACTGGAAGTGGCTCGGACTCCTCTTCTGCCGGTTCAGATCAAGCCGCTTCTGCGAACGAGATTACGATGTCATGGCCACGTGATATCGGTACGATGAATCCGCATACGTATAACCCATCACAATTGTTCGCCCAATCCATGCTGTATGAGCCGCTGGTCAGTTATCAGAAGGACGGTAAACTGGCACCTGCTCTCGCGGAGTCATGGACGATCTCCGATGACGGCAAAGAGTACACATTCAAGCTTCGCCAAGGTGTGAAATTCTCTGATGGTACGCCATTTAATGCCGAGATCGTGAAGAAGAATTTTGATGCGATTATGAAACATAAAGATACCCATAGCTGGTTAGGCATTGTAGGCGTCTTGGACAAAACAGAGGTTGTGGATGACAACACCTTCCGCATGACTCTCACTGAGCCGTACTACCCTGTGTTGCAGGACTTGTCTGTGGTTCGTCCGTTCCGCTTCCTAGGCGAAGCTGGATTCCCGGATGATGGTGATACGTCCGTAGGCATCAAAGAGCCTGTAGGTACTGGCCCGTGGATGCTGGCTGATTACAAGCAGGATGAATATGCCGTCTTCAAGCGCAATCCGAATTACTGGGGAACAGCACCGAAGGTGGAGCAGATTACAGTCAAGATCATTCCTGACGGTGAAACGCGTGTGCTTGCCTTCGAAAAGGGCGATCTCGACCTGATCTACGGTGAAGGTGTAATCAGTCTGGATGCGTTCCAACAGTTACGTGATAACGATGAATATGTAACGCAATTGTCTGATCCGGTAGGGACGCGCAGTATGCTGCTGAACTCTTCCAATCCGAAGCTATCCGATGTCAGAGTACGGATGGCGCTACAGCAAGGTTTTAACAAGAAAGCGATGGTTGAAGGAGTCACTTCCGGTTTGGAAGAACCAGCGGATACAGTACTGTCCAAAAACTATCCATACACCAATGTAGACTTGGAACCAATCACGTATGATGTGGAGAAATCCAAAGCATTGCTGGATGAAGCCGGCTGGAAGCTGCCAGCAGGAGGTACAGTACGGGAGAAGGACGGTCAGCCGCTTGAATTCGAGATGATTTTTGACAAAACAGACCCGATTCAGAAAGCGATGGGAGAAACCATTCAGGCTGAATGGAGCGAGCTTGGGGTGAAAGTTAACCTGACCGGGCTGGAGCTGACCGTACAGATCAAACGTCTGAAAGCCAACGATTTCGACCTGTATTTCTGGTACAACTACGGTGCACCGTATGATCCACATTCCTTCATTAACGTTGTGGCGAGCCCTGGATTCGGCATTTCCGAGACGCTGAGTGCATTGCCAATGAAAAAAGAATTGGACGACCAAGTGCATGCAGCACTGTCATCTACAGACGAGACGAAACGCCAGGAGCTATATGGCTCCATCCTGAAAACACTTCAGGAGCAGTCGGCGATTGTTCCGATCTCTTATATTAAGAAAACAGCGGTGTATCAGAAGAAAATCTCCAACTTTATCTTCCCGGCTAACCGTGATGAGAATCCGTTTGTAGGGATTGAATTGAACGGGAAGTAATATGAGATCAACATGTAGCTTGATAAAAGGGAGGAAGGTTTGGTGATCGGCTATATCGGGAAACGAATGATCGCGATCATTCCTATCGTTATTATCGCTACACTTGTTACATTTGCGCTGATTCATATCTCGCCGGTTGATCCAGCCGAGGCGTATCTAACGGCAGCACATATCTATCCAACGCCTGAATTACTCGCGGAGAAGCGGCATGAATTCGGCTTGGATCAGCCTTTGCTCACGCAATATATCAACACGCTCCAGCGAATCGTGCAATTGGACTTCGGCACCTCATATCTAACGAACAAACCTGTCTGGGATGAGGTGAAACTGAGACTTCCTGCGACGGCTGAATTAGCTTTGTGGAGTATGCTGTTCTCAGCAGTAGTGAGTATACCGCTAGGGATTCTGGCTGCGGTGTACAAGAATAGCTGGATTGACATGGTCAGCCGTGCGATTTCCTATTTCGGCGCGTCGATCCCGCAATTCTGGCTTGGCTATCTGTTGATCTTCTTTTTCTCTGTGAAGCTGGACTGGCTGCCTGTGGAGGGACGTGGATCGTGGGAGAATCTCGTATTGCCTACGGTTACGCTCTCCTTGGTACTGATTGCCGTGTATACACGGTTGTTGCGCTCTAGCGTACTGGAGCAATTGGGGGAAACGTATGTGCAGTATGCACGAACACGCGGTATTCGGGAACGGGTCATTATGTTGAAGCATGTGCTGAAGATCGCCATATCACCACTTATTACGGGGATGGGAATGAATATGGGCAAGCTGCTCACAGGAACGATTATTGTGGAGCAGGTGTTTTCTTGGCCTGGATTCGGACGGTATTTCGTGGAAGCTATATTTAACCGGGACATTCCCGTTATCCAATGTTATGTCTTCTTTGCGGCATGCCTGTTCATCGTATGCAATTTGCTCGTTGATCTGGTGCAGCTCTATATGGATCCACGGATCTCGGCGAAAGGACGGGCAGAACATTGATAAACAAATGGCGTGCAGCGTTCAGAGGGCAAAGAGCCATCATGATATGCTCAGTGGTTGTGTTGTTTTTCTTCTGCGTGGCGCTAATGGCGCCTTGGATTGCTCCTCATGATCCAGTGAAGGTGAATCTGCTGCAAAAGCTGGCGAGCCCTTCGCTTGAGCACTGGCTAGGAACAGATCACCTTGGAAGGGACAATCTATCCAGGCTAATCTATGGCGCGCGGGTGTCCTTAGGTTTTGCAACACTGATCTTCCTGTCTTCTTTAATCATTGGTGTGATTGTTGGTTCAATCTCCGGGTACCTCGGCGGCTGGGTGGATAGTGTGTTAATGCGCTTCTGCGAAGGTATTATGGCTTTTCCAAACCTGGTGCTGGTGCTTGGTATTGTAGGTATCTTCGGCCCTGGTCTAATGCAGGTTCTACTCGCGCTCATGATGGTGCAGTGGGTGTATTATGCACGCATCTGTCGGAATATGGTTGTCAGTCTCAAGGAACGGAATTTCATTGCGGCGGCGCGTATTAGCGGGTCATCTTCGTGGACGATTATCCGTAAACATATTATTCCTAACGTGCAGCGTCCCATTGTTGTCATGGGCACATTGGAGATGGGCTGGGCGATTATGGATATATCTGCGTTATCCTTTCTAGGGCTGGGTATTCAACCACCCAATGCAGAATGGGGCGCCATGATCCATGAGGGAACAGGTTACATTCGTAGCCATCCAGAGCTAATGATCTACCCTGGCGCACTGATCTTGTTGGTGGTCATCACCTTCAACATTCTGGGAGAATCATTATCTGAGAAGTATGGTGTTTCAAAACGGTAGTTTTGAATGCTTCATGAAGGTCGAAGAAAATGAAGGCGAAGGCAAGCGGGACAAGGGGTGAACATAACGATGGGTGATACAGCGAAGGTGCTTGAGGTTCGTAACCTGCAAGTAAATCTACGAACAGCGGATGGATCAGTTCCATTACTAGAGCCCATACATTTTGAACTGGAGAAGGGGCGTGTCTTCGGTCTTGTCGGCGAGAGCGGCAGTGGCAAGACGGTTACATGCAACGCACTACTCCATATGCTGGATCAGCGCAGGATGGAAGTGATCGGCAGCATTCGGCTTAATGGTAGAGAGCTGAACTCATTATCTGGTGAGGAGATGCGGCGCATCCGAGGCAAGGAGATCGGATTTATTATGCAGAATCCGATGAATGCTTTTACACCTGTATTTACGATTGGTTCACAGTTCATTGAGACCTTGCGCACACATACGCAAATGACCAAAGCACAAGCCAAAGAGCAGGCTATAACTGCCTTAGCAGAAATGAATCTACCCGAACCTGCCAAGCTGATGAAACGATATCCATTCCAACTGAGCGGAGGCATGCTGCAACGGGTCATGATTGCAATCTCGATGTGTCTGCGACCCGCCGTGGTTATTGCCGATGAGCCAACAACTGCGCTAGATGTCGTTAACCAGCTGAAGGTGTTGCAACAGCTGGATCGACTTCGCACCGAATACGGAACGGCCATTTTGCTCATATCACATGATCTGGGTGTGGTTTCACAGATGGCTGATGAAGTTGCAGTGATGCAGAAGGGGCGAATTGTCGAGCAGGCAGGAGTACACCAGTTATTTGATCAACCCCAGCATGAATATACACGGATGCTGCTTCATGCTCGCCCGAGAATGTCTTTGGGACGATGAGCGTGACTGATCTGTTCCGTGGGTGAACTGGAATGACATGATACGTGAACGGTGGCGGATTTCCGGTTTTATCGATTTCGTTTCATAAAGAGAACCTATGCCGAGTATACGAGAGGATGGTGACCTGATGCTTCAGGTACGTGAAGTAAGCCATAGGTATGGCAAACGCAACTGGCTGGATCGTTCGGGGCACGTCCTCCTGTGCTGGCAGACGTTTCACTTGTGATCCAAAAAGGTGAGTGCCTTGGGCTGTTAGGTACGAGTGGGGCGGGGAAGAGCACGCTCGGTAAAATCATATTGGGGCTGGAGAAGCCAACCGAGGGACAGGTTTTATTTCAAGGTCAGGATATGTACCGTGCGAGCAAAACGGTAATGAAGGGGTTGCGGCGAGATCTACAGGTCGTATTTCAGGACTGTTACTCTGCTGTGAATCCGCTGATGACCGCCGCCCAGATCATTGGAGAACCGCTGGACAATTACGAGCGCCTATCTGCAACGGATCAGCGACGTGTGGTTGGAGAATTGCTTGAACAGGTGGGGCTTAAACCCGAGGATGCTAGCAAGTATCCACATCAGTTCAGCGGAGGACAACTACAACGCGTCAACATAGCGAGAGCAATCGCACTCAAGCCTAAGTTAATTGTGCTGGACGAATCGATAAGCAGCCTAGATATGGTGCACCAGACACAGATATTATCCCTGCTTGCAGAGTTACGCGCGTCATATGGGTTATCGTACTTGTTCATCACACATGATATTCGAGCGGCTATGACGATCTGTGATCGTATTGCTGTGATGGATCAGGGAAGGCTGGTGTATTACGGCAGTGGCAACGAAGGGATCGTACAATCGGAACATCCAGCTGTGCGGCAGTTAGTATCATCGATTTTGCCCGAACATCCATCGGATCGTATTCCATTCAGCTGATGGATGACTCCCGTATGACCAGGTTAGCCAGTAAGTACTGGCTGGCCTTTTTTGTATGGTTCCTTTATGTAGGACTGAACGGAGCAGCATTGACATCCGAGCTAGGAGATACCATCTGGGCAATGTAAGGGAGAGTTACGATTGAAAGAGTGGACGTTTCCAATGGAAATGCTAGAGCTTCTTCATCTGGATATCTCCCTTAGAATGGCTGCATGTCGTGGTACAGTCTCCATTATACGGAGCTTTCATTTATGCTAGCGTGCGTCCTAACTGTTCTATTTTTGCCAACCATTTCTTTCGCTGTGCTTCGGTCTGTTTACCCACTTGATCTACTGTTGTGATTCGCACAGGCTTGATACCCGTGAGACCAAAGGTGGAAATTTTCATCATTTTGTGTGCGGGTTCGCCCTGGAACCATTTGAAGTACCAACTCGGACCGTCCATCGTAGTGATCATGCGAGCAGTGCGACCTTTCAGCAATTGATCCGGTAAGGGTTTGCCCTTTTGATATTTAAACGCATAACCGGGCATGAAGATCCGGTCTATGAAACCTTTCAGTAGAGCCGGTGGTCCTCCCCACCAGATTGGGAATACCCAGACGAGATGATCAGCCCATTTAATGCCTTCTTGTGCTTGCAGTAGGTCAGGCTCAAGAGGCAATTTATCACGGTAGCCTCCTTCCAAATTCATGTTGAACTTCAATTCGTTTAAGGTGATCATACGTACCTCGGCGCCTGCGGCAACAGCGCCTTTGCGATAGGCTTCAGCGAGAGCGCCATTGTAACTGGGTGAGACAGGGTTACCCTGAATAATTAATATTTTTTTCATATGAAATAACACATCCTCATTATTTTAGTTAATGAACACTAACCTCATGTGCAAAAAAAGAAAGGCCACGTATGACCCGGTAATTCACCCGATACTATTTATTTAGTGGGAAGTCGGACTGAGACATTTCTCTTTATCCTATGCAGCATTGCTATTATCCATGAAACATGGACAAGGTGTACTACCTAGGCAGACGTAATGAGTAGGCTCCACCCGTCCGTTATGCTTGAGATGCATCCCCCAGCATCGACATAAGACGATGAATCGTTTCTCCTGTGTAGGGAACAAGCTGCTCTGGAAGCTGCCCTTGCATACTGGACACAGCCAAGTGTGTTATGGCACCGATGATCATCACGCCAGTTAACTTTGAATCTTGAGCAGGCAGTTCACCACGTATGATACCTTGATCAATCAGATCCATTAACGCATCCAGCGGCTGACGGTAATCCTCGTTGCTTCCGATTTCAATGAATATTTCATGATTTTGTGAGATCAGCAGTAGTCCGTAAGGATCAGCATCATGCATCTCTAATACCTCGGCAAATAATTGCCGCAAGCGCTGTTTAACGGTGCCTTCTTGACGAACATATCCATCGATTAAGGCTGTATAGTCAGCGCAGTATTGGGTAAAGGCTTCGAGCGCAACCGCATCCTTGTTCTTAAAATGTTTGTAGATCGCCGCATCCGTTACTCCAGCGGCGTCACCGATCTCTTTGACGGAAATGCCGTCAACGCCTTTGGTTGCAAACAAGCGCATGGCAGCTTGTAGAATGTCTTTCTTTTTGCTATCTGAATGAGGTTTGTTCTTCATGATTGAATAGTAAGTGATTACTAACCAAAAAGCAAGAGTAATGAAATTAGATCATGATCATTGTCTTTCTTTTCCCTCTCAAACACTCACTATATCCTACGCTTGCAGAGCAGCAAGACGAAAGCGTATGATGGACAAAACATCGAACCTGTAGAACAGTTTGGCGTATCAGTTTGAGGTGAATTCGTTGGACGGAATAGGCGCTAGAGAGCAAATATATAAATTGAACGAAGCATTTACACGAGAGCGTAGAGGACAGAAATAACATGGAGAAGCGGAGCGTTCGCCTTTATCCCCGGATTTCCCCCTGAAAAAGGGAATCAAAAAAATCTGGGGATAACAGCGATTGGAAGGTTATTCTGTCATCGGAGTGGCAAGTGTAAATATTCTTAGTTCAACCTTATATAAATGGCTGTGCGGGTGGATGCAAAATGGATGGTGGACATAATGAATAAAGACATACAAGCGCACGAATGGGTAACCCCAGAAGGTGTGCTGAATGAAGCTAATATCGTGGATCGGGAGAAGCTGTACCAAGGAATGAATGGGCGATATGTGGAGCGGTTCACCGTGCACACAGGAGAGAGTTACATCTTCAAACCTCTAACCCATGATGCACAGTATGGACGTGAACAATGGGTGGCCCAGCATATATTTCCCGAGTTAGCTTTACTTGTTCCGCAACTGATTGCATCATCCGCCGCAGGGACAGCCCCTGAACAGAGCTGGCTGATCTATGAGGATCTAGGACAGCTGAACCATGATTTGAGTGAGAATACGATGTTACTTGTGGCTGTGAAGATGGCCTATTGGCATACGTTATCAACAACGGCATGGACTGATCTGCCCCGGGTAGGGCAGAAGCCATCGATTCGGGATATGCTGCGTGATCTGCTTGATCATCAGCAAGAGACAGAGACATTGCTTTCTAGACTGGGGATTACACTCTCTTCGGCGAACTGGGATGATATCACGTTGCAGATTTTTCATGCAGAGAAGCATCTTCCACTCGTTCTGTGCCATGGTGATCTGCATCCAGGTAACATTGCCGAGGCACAAGGCAGTTTGTTCATTATTGATTGGGAGCATGCTCATCTGAATACACCACTGTGGGATATGTATCATCTGGTGGATTTATCCCATCCGTTGTTCCCTAGAATAGTTACTCCGCAGCTGCGGGAGCGGGTCATTACCGTTTATCTGGATCATTTACAGGAGTGTGGTGTAGAGATTGATCCGGATTCTTTTGCAACATGGTATCACGCGTACGCGTTTGTATTCTCGTTATGGATGCTGCGTTTAATCGATCGTGATCTGAATAATGCAGATTGTATATGGCCTGAGGAACAGCTTCGTGCGCAGTGGCAGGAGACAGCATCAACGCTCCGTCAGTGCATGAACGTATTGTTCACGGAATAGAAATGAGGGGTATAGCACATGCGTAAAGTAGGACTTGTTATGCGTAAAATACAATTCACAGAAGCTCAGGGACCACGCGTGTTCGCGGATCGTCTGAAGCAGATTGGATTGGAGCTGGGCGTAGATATTGTCTTCATCTCCCCGGAGCGTCATGTTAGCGGATATGATTGGTTGCCAGGTTATGAGCATGAGAAAGGTGATCTGGTGAACTATGATGTCGTGCTTGACCAGATTCATAGCCAGAATATTGAGCATGTCATATACACGGTATCGGGATTTACATTTTTGAAGATGTTTTTGCCCAAAAGCGTGCTGTTCCCGCACAGCTTCCCTGACCCTGCATTGACGGGATACGAGATGATGAAGCCATTCTATACAATGGTAGATAAAGCGGTCGTTCAGACGGAGTTTTTGAAAAGAGAGCTCGGGCGCAATTTCGGTGTGCATGACGTGAACGTCATTCCAATTGGCTTCAATGAAGAGCTCGCGCACCGCCATTACGACCCGAACCAGGTCGTGCATAACCGCGTGCTCTGGATCGGCCGAGATGAGGAGAATCGTCGACCTGATCTGGTGCTTGAATATGCTAGGCAGAACCCGGACAAAGAAGTATACATGGTGTTTGGTGGTCGGCGCTACGAGGAGAGTATGAAGAAATACGACATTCCTTCCAATGTGAAGCTGCAATTTGCACTAACACAGGATGAGGTTTTTGCGCTGATGAATTCCGCTAAGGTGTATTGGAGCTGCTCGACATTCGATACGTTTGCGATGCCGCTGACAGAAGCGATGGCGATGGGCAAAATGGTTGTGAAGCCAGAGCATGCTTGTTATGGTCACATTCGATCCACACATGCCTTTGCGGGCAATGAGGATAACTGGTTCGAATTGGTGAACATGGCTGCCGCCGCTCCGCGGAGTGTGTCAGAAGATAACCGGGAGTATGCGTTCGGAGCCTTTTCGCGAACCATTATGAAGGAAGGGTACCGAAACTTTTTTGCAGATTGGTTGAAGTAATAAAGTAGATTGGTTGAAGTGGAAATAAGAAGATGCGCAAAGTGAAGCAGTGTCATTAGAAGGAGGGCTTTATGGACATAGTCATCTTGTGGACACTCGGTATGTGGGTGGTGCAGCTGCTGATTGAATGGTTTGTTTACCTGGCGCAGAAGCGCCAAATGACGTGGATTCAGACAATCTTGCCTTGTGTGACTCTGCTCGGTGGCGCCATTATCATCATGATTAGCATCGACATCGGTGGATGGAACGGGATTGGTTATGCGCTGCTTGGGGCAGCACTGGGGACATCCGGACTGTTGACGCTGATTACGGTGGCAATTACAGCTCTGGTGCTTCGACGCCGGGGAGGACATTGATCTGGATTCATGGGTTACTGTGACACAGCTGCAGGAATGAGAGTTATGGTTCTGCCTTATACACGCAGTGAAAATCTGGGGCTTTCGTGAACGTTATCGTATGGATCAGGAGACAACATAAGGGCAAAAGCCTGGTTGCAGAGATAATGCTGTCTGTGATATATTGACATTAATTATGAAAAGGGAGGTGAAGACAGGTGAATCACCAGATGCTTAACAACCGTATTAGCCAGCTACCGATTGCTATGGCTGGCATTGTTCATACTTTTTCCAACAACGGGAGAAGTCTGTCCAATTTTGAATATACGGAAGTTAACATTTGCGAGAAGATGCCTGCCTTGACCTCATTCGGACGATAAGCGTAATTGCTTGATTCGGAAGAGCCGCGGAGCTAACCTCTGCGGCTCTTTTTGTGTTGCGGTCAGGATCTTCCAATCCATAGGAGGAACCTTATTATGATGATGATTAGCGCGCAACAACTGACACAATACCACGGAGCAAACCTGGTGCTGGACGGCATTACTTTTGAAATAATGGAAGGCGACAAGGTCGCTCTGATCGGCCGCAACGGCAGCGGCAAAACAACACTCATGCGCTTGATGGCTAGGTCAAACCAGCCGGATGAAGGGCAACTCATGATTAAGAAAGATACTCGGATCGGATACGTAGCTCAAGTCCCGGAAGGCATGGATGACTATACAGTGCTAGATGTACTGAGTCTTGGGTTCAGGGAGCTCATGGAATGTCGCACACGCATGAAGGAACTGGAGCAGCAGATGTCCGATCCTGCATGTGCAGCAGATCCTGATCAACTAGATCGTCTGTTGAAACGATATGCTGCGCTGCAAGAGCGGTTTGAACGTGAGGGCGGGTATGAGATGGACGCCCGAATTGATCAGGTGGCGGATGGTTTGGATCTGGCTAAGGCGCACTATGATTGGCGCTTCGGTTCGTTATCTGGTGGAGAGCAGACCCGAGTGGTGCTGGCTTCACAGTTAATTGTAAGACCGGATCTGTTGTTATTGGATGAGCCGACGAACCATCTGGATCTGGAGCGGGTGGAATGGCTGGAAGGATTCTTACGAGAATATCCGGGTACGGTAGTTCTCATCTCACATGATCGTTATTTCCTCGATCGGGTGGTCACTCGAACGCTGGAGCTGGAAGATGGCGAAGCCCAGACGTCTGCTGGAGGTTATACGGCGTATATGAAGGTGAAGGAGCAACGGCTGTTGCAGCAATTTGAGGAGTTTAAGGAGCAGCAGAAAGTCATCAAAAAAATGAAAGAAACGATCCGCCAACTGGAGGAATGGGGCAGGGTTGGTGGTAACGAGAAATTTTTCCGGCGAGCAGCTTCTATGCGCAAAGCGCTGGAACGTATGGAGCAGGTGAAGCGTCCTGTGCTGGAGCGGCGCAACGCTGACTTCGACGTCCGTCCTACAGACCGCACGGGTAAACGAGTAGCCGTTCTGGAGCACGTTGAGAAGGGGTACGGCGAACGTGCAATTCTGCGCGGCGTTTCCGGTCTATTGGAGTATGGCGACAAGATTGCTCTGATCGGACGCAATGGTTCGGGTAAGACAACGCTATTCAAGCTGTTGCTTGGTGAAGAACAACCTAATGCCGGGAAGCTGGAATGGGGCGCACGCGTTGACGTAGGGTACCTGGCTCAACAGGAGGAACCGACGAATCCGAAGTTAAACGTGCTTGAATACTTCCGGTTAGAAGCTGGGGTGGAGGAAGGAGAAGCACGAGGAATCTTAGCTCGTTATCTCTTCTATGGGGCAGACGTATTCCGTTCTGTCGGACAGTTGTCCGGTGGGGAGTGGACACGTCTCCGGTTAGCCCTGTTGGTTCAGAGCAAACCGAATGTGCTGCTCTTAGACGAACCAACGAATCATCTGGATATCGCTTCAAGAGAAGCGTTGGAGGAGTCACTCGTGGATTATGAAGGAACAGTGCTTGCAATCTCGCATGATCGGTATTTCGTGAATCGCCTGGCTTCCCGTGTCTGGGAATTGGAAAATGGACAGATGACCACTTACCTGGGAGACTACGAGGCTTACCGCGAGAAGAAGCTTGAACGGAAAGCACGGGAAGATGCTACAGCTCACCCAGCAATGGGAGCGTCCTTCCGCAGTACGGTCGCTTCGCCTGGCTCTGGGAAGAAGTCGGGTGCAGCATCTACCGTGAGCAGAGCTGCTGATATGGCTAAGGTTGGGGGCGGTAGTGATAACGCAACGACAGAAGCGGATAACATGGGTAACATCTCTAATACAGCCGCAGCCCCATCTGTCGCTGCTGCCAACCGTAGCAAGAGCAATGACAGTACACGCTCTGCGGAGAAGCTGGAGCAGGCAATGGCTCGGCTCGAGGCGCAGATTCAGGAGTTGGATCAGCAGTTAGAGGCTGCACAGGACAACCCGCCTGAACTGGAGAGCCTATGGAATGAGCGTGAGCGATTATCGGCTGAATATGATGAGCTGTTGGCTCAATGGGCTGAGATGTAGCCTGGACTGTGCGTTTAGCTTAGCTAGCTTCGACAGTTTACGTGAGACAGCTAAGTTAATGATAATTTATAGTTGCAGGAGCTAAGCTGCAGGTCAAAGGGGATATCCCATAAATCATGAAAATGACGGGGGACATCCCCTTTGGCGTTATTATCATTTAATGAATCTGACACACGCTATTCGCTCCCATATTCTCGAATCTGAGATCTAACGAATCACAGAAGCGTTACTTCGTTGATAGAGTCAATTGTTTGGGTTTTGACACGGTTTTATGAAGGAATATCCTTACTAAGGTTCGTTAAATCTGCATACGTAGATGAACTGCCTATTAAGATACGGTAGGTTCGTTAGCGCTAAGAGTGAGTGAAGAGGGGAAATTCCTTTTGAGACAATCGCAACCCTTTTTCAGCTTTGAGCCGAGCGTGTGATATCAAATCCATACGTTTCAGCATGAATTCTCTGGTTGCTTCGCTTGCAAGTGGATGGTGACAGCTAACCAGCTAACATGTTCTTTTTTACATGTCATGGTGAATTGTGTAACTTTTTCTCTTCCAATGCGTTAAATACGTTTGTGTGTATTGAAACGGCTCACATAAGAGCTTGCAGAGAGGGAGGTTATCAGGATGTATTATTCATTGACGTATCGAAGCTGGTCGGATGAAAAACAAGCAGAGATCGGAGTGCTGGAGCAAGCTTCGGTGACGCGGGATGAACTGTTCATGCGTAAGCTGGTGGATGCCACACTGGTCAAAAACAAGCTGTGGGCGCATCTGTCCAACGAGTGTCAGGATCAACGGGAGCATGCCGTTTATGTAACCGCGTATGATGCGCAGATGCCAGAGGGATATGGCAGAGAAATTGCGGATGCGGCCTTGGCCATGTGCAAAATGTCCTCTATGTACAGCCCGGAGTATATGCTGTGGAATGGACATTCCTTTGAGGAGCTAACGCTCACAGAAGCTTCTGTTTACACGATGGAGATTGCCGAACAGCTCCTGGATCATTATATGGTTCGCAATGGCAAGACGTATGAATTCCTGTATTCGGTGCTGGATGCAGATCGCAGGAAAGTGTTGTTTTTCATGAAGGAGGTGGATCTGTGATGAACGAAGAAGAGCGTAAGCATTCGGCAAAGCCTGGTTCCAAAGCGAAGCTGGTGGCATTCTCCCTGATGCTGGCTGTTCCTGCTGTATTGGCGGGATGTGGCAGCAACAATGATGAATGTGATCCGGAGTACGATACCGGATGTGAGTATGATTCGAGCAGTGGACATTATTATTATGGTGGCGGCTCCTCTTATCGGAGTAACAAGGACGGCAATAGCTCATATAGCTCATCCACATCCAAATCCAAATCAAGCGGGTTTGGCAGCTTCTTCCGCAGTTCGGGAGGATAACCCTATGAGGCAAGTGTATTCATTGCCGTTCAGTCACGATGAAGTCTTCGGTGGTGAAGCAGGACAGCATATTCCTTATCATCGCATGTATGGGAAACAATATTGTGTCCCTGCACTGACGGTCTACACTCCATCCGAAGTGCAGGAGCTTCGTACTGCAGCTGAAGCGGTGGATGCGATCTACTGCAAGGTGATGCGATTTATCCAGCGTTATATGCCAGATTCATTTTTAGAAAATCCGTTAGGCATCCACCCTGGACTTATTCCGGCAGCACGGATGGAGATGGTTACTGGCGGGATCACCCGTCAGGACTGGATCATTGGCGAAGCTGGGCTGAAGTGTATTGAAAATAATACCGACACCCCTACGGGCATACCTGAGTCCGCTTCGCTTGAAGGCATTTTGATTGGGCTGGCTGAGGATGCTGCGTGGACTTCGCCATCTGCCGAGATGGCTGCTCGGATTCGGGAATGCTTCCAGTCCTGGCTTTCCTTCTATGCAGAGCAAGGACTGCAAGGGCCGGTGACATTCACCTCCTACGGAGATCATGTGGAGGATCGAACCAATACAGCCTATCTGATGGAACGCTGTAGGGAAGCAGGATATGAGACGTATTATGCACCGCTAGAGGAATTGGAGATTATTCCAGGTGAGGCATTATACCATCAGGGCAGGGAGATTCAACTTTTGTACCGGCTCTATCCCCTGGAATATTTGATCGATGATCGAGATGAGAACACAGGTGTGGAAGTTGGAGAGGCACTGCTTGAGCTTGTACGCGAGGGGCGGCTGGGCTTGATGAATCCCGTACAGCATGTGCTGATGCAGAGCAAAGGCTTCATGGCGGCCATCTGGTCACTCTATGAACGGAACGAACAGACCCCGGAATATTGTGGGTTCACGCTCTTTAACGATGCAGAGATGGAGGTCATCTCCCGTTACCTGCTGCCGACCTATTTCTCAGCTGAACCTTTCGAGCAGAGCACAATGCCTTATGTAGCCAAGAGCTATTGGGGCCGCGAAGGCCGGGGAACGCTTTTGCTGGATGGAGATACGAATCAATTCAACCAACCCCTGGACGCGATTCAACCGCTGAACACTGTATTGGAGGCCGCAGACTTAACCGCTATTGCAACCGATGAGAACGAAGCGAGTGAAGAGGAAGAAATTGCAGCCTATTATGACAACCAGCCCAAAATCTATCAGCAGATGGTTCCGATGGAGCAGGCTGTGATTCAGACAGAGGATGGAGCGTACAGTGGATATTTGCTTACAGGCGTTTTTGTTATTGGTGGGCGTTTTGCGGGTATGCTGCCTAGGGTTGGAGAGAAGGTCACCGGAGATATGGCCTATTATTGCGCCGCTACGGTACGTGAACGGATGAACGATGAGGAGGAGAAGGAATGGAGAACTTAGGCTTGAACCTGGTGAATGTTGCGGTGGGTATAGGTATTCTGCTCGTCGTACTGGTATGTGGATATTTTGCTTTTAGCAAATTGACTCGATACAACGATAGCGAAGAAATCGCTAAAGGTAATGAAGCGGCAGGCATGTACATGGGCAGCAAATTGTTAGGATTGTGTATCATTGTGGGTATGGTGTCCTTCTCTACACATTCGTGGCTGGATATGCTCCTATGGTCGGTACTGGGTATCATTATTCTGTGCCTGGTCTATATTATATTTGATTTCCTGATTCCCAAAATGCGGGTATGTGACGAAATCGCGCGAGGCAATATGGCGGTGGCACAGCTGCTGCGTTCGGTGATCATTGGTGTTTCCATCGTCATCGGTACTTTTTTGATGTAAAATAAATCCTGACGTAAACGTTAATGTAGAACGAATCTTATACGGAAGAAGGAGCATTGCATCATGAGAAGAGTCATCATCGATACAGATACAGCAGGAGACGATACGATAGCCATCCTGACCGCATTGCATCATTTTCAGGTGGAAGGCATTACGATTACAGGTGGAAACGTGCAGTTCGACCAAGAGGTAGAAAATGCCCTGTACACGGTACAGGTCGCTGGACATGGCGGCAAGGTGCCTGTATACAAAGGGTGCGAGCGCCCACTAATGGCTTATGGGCAAGCGCAGCACCGCACGGTGGAAGACGTGCATGGTGACGACGGTATGGGTGGCGCACATTTTCCGAAGGCAGATCAGCGTCCCGAGCAGGGGCATGCGGTTGATTTTATCATTGAGAAGGTTCATGCGAACCCAGGGGGATTGAGCTTCTGGCGATTGCTCCGTTGACGAATATCGCGATGGCAATCCAGAAGGATCCCACCATTATTCCAGAGATTGCACACTTGTATATCATGGGCGGAACGAATAATGCACTCGGCAATATCACACCGGCGGCAGAATATAATTTCTACGTGGATCCGGAAGCGGCCAAAATCGTACTGCATGCAGGCATTCCAATCACTATGGTAGGCTGGGAGATGTGTACCCAGTATTCTGTCATGGATGATGACGATCATGCAGAGATTGCGGCTCTTGGCACATCCGGTGCTAATTTCTTCACGGCGATCAACAAAGTGGTCATGCAGTTCAACAAGTCAGTACATAAACTGAACGGTACTACGCATCCGGATACATTGCTGATGGCTGTAGCCGCAGATGAGTCACTTATGACGAAGTCTGGTCAGTATTATGTCGATGTGGAAGCTGCAGGAGAACTGACGCGTGGATACAGTGTGGTGGATATCAACGGACGTTTCGGTAAAGCGCCAAATGTACGTGTATGTGAGGCGATTAATCGTCCTCAGTTCAAATCCATGCTGCTGGATGTGCTCTCGGCTATTCAATAATCAGGTTATTCGCTATCAAATGAACAGCATAACCACACTCACGAATCCGTATCTGTAACAGGTACGGATTTTTATTTTGCCTATTTTCAGATCAACTACTTCACCTGTCGTAGTAAACGTGATATACTCCAATTACTACGACAGATGGAGTAACGAGGAGGAGTATCTTTTGTGATCAGCAGTGACGTGATACGCGGCTACAATGATACGCTGATTCTCTATATGCTGCTCGAAGGGGAGTCGTATGGATACGAGATTTCCAAGAACATTAGACAGCTAACAGAGGAAAAGTATGTGATGAAGGAAACGACGCTATATTCGGCCTTCACCCGATTAGAGAAGAATGGATACATTGAATCGTTCTACCAGGATGAGAGTCTGGGCAAGCGTCGTACCTATTACCGGATTACCCCATTGGGTCTGGACTACTACCGGGAAAAGTGTGAGGAATGGAAGGTTACGCAGGAGGTTGTTAATCTATTTATCAGGGAGCTGTGACTGAGCATGGAGACAATTATGGTCTATCTGGAGAACATGTTTGCAAATCTTCCGAGAACCCCCGAGGTAGAGCGTCTGAAGCAGGAGCTCTTAACCGGAATGGAAGATAAGTATCTGGAATTGAAACGAGAAGGCAAGTCGGAGAATGAGGCGATCGGGATTGTGATCTCCGAGTTCGGGAATATTGAGGAGCTTACCGCTGAACTTGGAATAGAGCCAGCCCGGATGGAGGAATCAGTACCTGTATTGACTGAGGAACAGGCCTATGCATACACTGACGCGAAGAGAAGTGCAGGCTTATGGACAGGGCTTGGGGTTTTGCTCTGTGCATTCGGCGTAGGTTTTCTGATCTTCATGAGCACATTAGCTGAGAATTATGGTATGTCAGCAGCGCAGAGTTCCATCGATACAGGCACTGTAATAGGTCTGATTGGCATGTTTCTGCTCGTTGCCATTGCTGTCGGCATGTTCATTCATAGTGGTATGAAGCTTGAACGGTTCAGTTACTTGGAGGAAGGTTTTCAACTGCCATATTCACTTAAGCAGAACCTTCAGCGTAACCAGGCAAACTTCGCGCTGACCTACCGAGTAGCACTTATAACGGGCGTCAGTTTGTGTATTCTGGCTCCGGCTCTTATATTCGCAGCGGCGTATCTGAACGATAACTATGCTCCTTATGGTGTAACTGCATTTATGGTGATGGCGGGAGTGGGCGTATTTTTGTTTGTGTATTATGGTAATATTCAAGGGGCTTACACCACATTGATGGAGGATCACTATTTAACAGCAGAGAAGAAGGAAGAAGTGCGTGCTGTGAAGGCCGTGGAGGCTGTAATATGGCCGCTGGCGATAGCTATCTTTCTATTCACAGGATTTGTAATGCATCGTTGGGACATCAATTGGGTGGTATTTCCGATTGCAGGTATATTGTCCGGTAGTTTCGGCAATCTATACCACATCATGAAGGATCGTAACCCGTCTTAATGCGTTAGCCTGAGTCTCAGCTTTCATCCTGACGATCTCAAAGTATTTATAAGCATCGAAGCGTGTTTAAAAAAATAAAATGCTCCCATCATAAATAGAGGTAGATGTTTCGAATTCTACTTCTTACGATGATGGGAGTTTTTGTTTTGTATTTTATCTATATCAATTGAACGAAACATTTACACGAGAACAGAGAGGACAGAAATAACATGGAGAAGCGAAGCGGTCGGAAAGTTATTCTGTCATCGAAGTGTCAAGTGTAACTATTCTTTAGTTCAATTGATATAGCCTTGCTGTAACAAAAATGAACGAATGCCAGCGGTGACCAGATCATGGTCTTCCTCGTCGGGCAAGCCTGAAACGGTGATGGTGCCCACTTGCCCCTCATTTTCAAGGATTAGGGGGAAAGCACCTCCAGCCAGTACATAGTCTGCGTCAGGCAGGTCATAATTTTGCTCAAGGGATTGATTCTCGTTTCTCAGTCGCAGGGCGGTGTGCCAAGAGCTGGAGGAGAAGTGGTTCACCACATTATTTTTACGTCTAATCCAGTTTTCATTGTCGGGATGTGTACCCTCCATCGCATGCAAGAACAGACGATGTCCCTTCAATGTGATGTCGATGGTTACGGCTTGTGAACGGCGTTTGGCTTCTGCGACGAGATGTAGGCCTAGCTGAAGTGCTGTTTCTGAATGAAATGTGTGGAAGATCAGCTGCTTTTCTTCCTGTTGCATTCCCTTTAACTTCTCTGTCAGTGATAGATTCAAATTCGGGCAGCTCCTCTTCAATATGATTGTTGTCTACATTCGACATGGCTTGGGCGGGTACCTGCTGGATGCAGATGGACGAGACGGGCATATCAGAGGTGGTGAACTGTGTTGCGCATCAGGGGAGTCATTTGGAGACCAAGTACCCGCTGTGGTAAAGTAAGGGGAACATAATAGACAAAATTTTTAATATTAGAGGTTGTTCAAAAAGTCCGCTTTTGATTACGAAGGATGCCATGAGGCATCTCAGCGTCGAATATGGGATTCAGCCGAAATGTCCGTTGCTCACGTAGTTTTGCCTACGCTCCGCTACTCCATTTCTATCTTTATCCCATCTTCTTGGTACTGAAAACCGACCTTTTTGAACACGCACTATTAGAAATCATTTTAATAATCCTATTATTAATTCTAAAGTAGTTATCGCTCAGAATTGCACGGTTAGACAGGAGGAGAAGGCACGATGCTGTTTTATTTTGTGGCACTGCTGGTGACCTTGGTGGATCAGGGAACCAAGATTGCAGTGAGGATGTATATGGAAGTTGGAGATGTAATGAGACTCGGCGACTCAGGCATGCAGCTCCAACATTACGAGAACACGGGTATGGCCGGCAGTCTGTTTCAGGGAAATGCGCGACTATTTGGCGTGATTGCTGTCCTCTTCATCGCAGGCATTCTATATTACCGCCGAAAAGGGGAGATACGTGGTTTCTGGATGCAGGCTGGCGCTGGTTTCATGGTAGGTGGAGCCCTCGGTAATGCGCTGGATCGATTCATTTACGCCCGGGTAACGGATTTCCTAGTGTTCCCTTCTGGACGCGGCATTTTGAATCTCGCAGATGTTGCGATCAACATTGGTGTAGTGATGATTATTATTGGCATGTTAATCCGTGCATTTCAGAGCTACCGCGCTAAACGTTTACGCAATGCTTTGCCCAAAAATTGAACATCCGTATATATAGAATGACAGCAGGCTGTTATAGGCCGTAAAGCTACTAAATGAGAGACATTGGATGAATTCCGATGTCTCTTTTTTGGTTCTTTTCCATCCCTTGAGCAGAATAGATCGTTTGATTCATTTTAGCCGAAATCGTTTTAGAAATAAGAAAGGGCGTTTATTGTCGATTGATGTAAGTGCAGATATACATAGAGAATATGGAAGAATTACAAATGGTTCCTCTATGTACTCTATGGGTATGTATTTACATATTAAGCAAAGGAGGTACAACATGAGAACATCGATTACTAAGGCTCTCGGGGCGTTATTGCTGTGTGGAATGATGGCTGTACTTCTATCTTCCTGTACAGGCAGAGATAGCGCGAATGGCAAAGTGCAGATTGAGTTTTTCCAGAACAAGCCTGAGGCAAAAGCAACTTTTGACGAATTGATCCAAACCTTCAACGCAGCGCATGCTGATATTCAGGTCACTCAGGTCAACCCTCCAGATGCCGAGACGGTTCTGAAGACCAGGGTCGTCAAGAATGACATACCCGATATTATGGCAATGGGTGCGACGGATACCTATTCCACACTGGCTCAAAGTGATATTTTTACCGATCTGACAGATAGCTCTCTACTCAAGACGATTGACCCCAATTACATACAGATGCTAAAGGATGTTACGGGAATGGATGAAGTGACAGGTATTCCATACGCAACAAATGCAAACGGCATCATGTACAACAAAACGTTGTTTAACGAAATGGGCCTGGACGTGCCTAAGACATGGGATGAGCTCATCGCTACCGCCCAACAAATTAAGGATGCAGGCAAAATTCCCTTTTACTTCACTTATAAGGATGACTGGCAGACAAGCTTGCCCTTTAATGCGCTAGGCTCGAATCTCGCAGGCATTGACTTTTACCAGCAACGCCGGGATAACCAAGTCACTTTCAAGGAGAAGTATCGTGAGGTCGCTGAGAAACAGCTTGAACTGATGAAGTATGGTCATAGTGATAACTTCGGTAAAGCGTATTCGGATGGTAACCGGGCGTTTGCTAATGGCGAAGCCTTCATGTATATCCAAGGCACGTGGGCTATTCCAGAGATTCGTAAGGCGAATCCGGATGTGAAGATTGGCTTCTTCCCGTTTCCAACCGGTAATGACGCAAGCCAGATCAAGCTTGTAAACGGTATCGATTCATTGTTTACCATTGCAGCGGATACTCCGAATCGAGAACAGGCTGAGGAGTTCATTGCCTTTTTGCTGGAGCCTGACAATATTGGGAGATACATTGATGAACAGACGTTGTTCTCTGCGGTAGAGGGCGTCAAGCAGGATGATCCTGCGGTGCAGGAGTTAATGCCGTATATTGAGCAGGGCAAGGTCATCGACTTCGCCGATCACTATATTCCAGCGGCTGTGCAGCTGAATTCTATCGTGCAGTCCTTTTTGCAAAATCAAAATATCGACAACTATTTAGATACACTCGACAAAGAATGGGATAAGGTAGCGAACCGGCGTTAACCCTTGTCCGAAGGAGGATGGCATATGAACAAGCGCATGGCACCTTATTACTGGATGACCGTGCCGGCAGTCGTATTGTTCTTCGTATTTATGACGCTGCCGGCGATCCAAGGGATCTATTATTCATTCACGAACTACAATGGATTCGGTAAACAATATGATTTTGTCGGATTCAAGAACTACTTCAATCTATTTCGAGATGATAATGTGGGCAATGCCTACTGGTTTACCTTCAAATTCGCGATCGTAGTCACGATCTTAACGAATATCCTTAGCCTGCTCATTGCACTTGGGCTCAATGCCAAGATCAAGTTCCGTAACTTTTTCCGCGGCATCTATTTCTTGCCCAATATTCTAAGTGTATTGATTGTGGGTTACATATTTAACTATCTCTTCTCCAACGTATTTCCGATCTGGGGACAGAACCTCGGCATCAACGCATTATCAACGAATATTCTGGGTAGCGAAAGCTTAGCGTGGATCGGGATTGTCATTGTGGCGGTGTGGCAGTCGGTGGCGCTCAACACCATACTGTATTTGGCAGGTTTGCAAACGATATCACCGACACTCTACGAGGCTTCGAACATTGACGGTGCGGGCAAATGGCGTGAGTTCTGGAGCATCACCTTCCCGCTTATTGCGCCATTCTTTACAATTAATATGGTGCTCGCGATGAAGAACTCGCTCATGGTCTTTGACCAAATCGTAGCTTTAACCAACGGCGGCCCTGGGCGGGCAACGCAGTCGATCTCCCATCTGATCTACACAGGAGGATTCGAAGGCGGCGAATATGCATATCAGTCTGCGAACTCGGTTATTTACTTCATCGTTATTGCGGTGATTTCCATTCTACAAATCCGGTTCCTGCAAAGAAGGGAGATGGATCTGTAATGAGAAGCCGTCTAGGTACGAACTGGCTCGTGATGTTACTTGTTGTGCTAGGCACACTGTTTATTTTGTTCCCATTGTATATGACCGTTACGATTGCTCTGAAAAATCCAGAGCAGATGGCACAGTCGGTATTCGCCATTCCGACGACGCTCCATTGGGAGAACTTTGCGAGTGCGATTGAAATGACGAACTTCTTCCAATCGTTCCGCAACAGCGCCATGGTGACCGCATCAACGGTTGTGCTCACACTTCTGAGCAACTCGATGGTCGCTTATGCGATATCACGTAATATGGAGAAACGGAAATTTTTCAAAGGATTATATTATTACTTCGTCAGTGCAATGTTCATTCCGTTTCCCATCATCATGTTGCCGATTGTTAAACTGACGTCATCGCTTGAGATGACTAACCTACTTGGTCTTACCTTGTTGCATACGGTCTATGGGCTTGCCTTTAACGTATTTGTGTACGTTGGGTACATCCGATCGATTCCCGTAACGCTGGAGGAGGCCGCATATGTGGATGGTGCGACGACTTGGGGCACGTTCTGGCGGATCATTTTCCCGCTAATGGCACCGATCAGTGCCACCGTCGGTATTCTGACATGTCTGTCGACCTACAACGACTTCTTGTTGCCACTCGTTATTATCAGTGATCCGTCGCAATATACGCTGCCACTGGTGCAATATGTGTTCCAGGGTCAGTTCAATACAGATTTCAACCTGGCGTTTGCCTCCTATCTGCTCGCATTGTTGCCGATGATTATAATCTATCTATTCGCACAAAAATGGATTATTAACGGGGTGACACAAGGTTCCATTAAATAAACAGCTCTATCTTTAAGCCTGAACCAGCCGGTTCAGGCTTTTTGTTGTATGTAAATATCATGAAAGAGCATCTTTTTCCATTCATTTTCAAAATTTTTGAAAAAAATAAAATTATTTTCGTAAAAGCGGATGCTTTTTCAGAAAGTCTATGCTACTATACCCCTTGTTTACATGTTGAAACATCAAGATTCAATGTCGGAAGTTTTCGTGCAATTAATTATTTTATGGAGATTAAAGAGGTGACATCATGAGTGCAGCCGTTACGGAAACAGGGACACAGCAACAGGGCAAATCGCTTAATCTGTTCGCATTAACCTGGCCGATTTTTCTGGAATTATTTTTGTTTATGTTAATGGGTACGGTCGATACGTTGATGATTAGTTCCGTGTCAGACAATGCAGTAGCTGGAATCGGAGCTTCGAACCAGATTATTACGATAGCGATTTTACTCTTGGAGGTTGTCGGTAACGGAGCTGCGATTGTTGTTGCTCAATATATTGGATCGAAGAAGCTGTATGAAGCAGCCAAAATTACAGGTATGGCAATTACGCTGAACCTCATCGTAGGTCTAGTGCTTAGTGGGGCGTTCCTTGTGTTCGGCGGAATGCTGCTAGAGAAAATGAACGTGCAGGGTGAGATTCTAGTCTATGCCAAAGCATACATGCACATTGTCGGAGGAGCCATCTTCCTTCAGGCGTTGATTAACTCCTTGGCTGCAATTATTCGTACGTATGGATTTACGAAAGAGACGATGTATGTCTCTGTATTTATGAATGTGCTTCACGTTGGTTTGAACTACATTCTGATCTTTGGTCACTTCGGCATGCCAGCACTTGGGGTAGAGGGTGCAGCGATCTCAACCATTGTGAGCCGTTTTGTCTGTCTGTTGATCTTCTTCTGGTTGCTCTATCGTGTGACCGAAGTGCGGGTGGAGATTAAGTTCTATCTGCAATTTACGAAAAACTATGTGTCAAAAATTCTGAAGATTGGTATTCCATCTGCAGTAGAGCAGATTATGTACCATTCCTGTCAGCTTGTCTTTTTCTTCTATGCCACGTTCCTGGGAGCAGAAGCACTGGCTTCTCGCCAATATGCGCATAATATCTCGTCTTATATCTATCTATTCAGTATGGCGATTGGTATGGGTACAGCGATTATGGTGGGACGACTGGTGGGTGCCAAGCAGCAAGAGACAGCCTACCAGCGTGTTTGGAAAAGTGTAAAATGGGCCATGATCGTGACCATCGCCGTCGATCTCGTGGTGATTGCGTTCCGTGTGCCACTTGTGGGCTTGTTCACGGATAACCCGGAAGTGATTCGTATTGCTGCGCAGGTTATCCTGCTCAGTATCGTGCTGGAAACGGGGCGCACGACCAATATCGTGATCATTAACTCGCTTCGTGCCGCAGGAGATGCGAAGTTCCCAGTGTACATGGGACTGATCTCGATGGTCTGCCTAAGCTTGCCACTAGGATACCTGTTTGTCTTCCAACTGAACATGGGTCTGGCAGGAATCTGGCTAGCGATTGCAGCCGATGAGTGGACACGAGCCTTCATTATGTACTTCCGCTGGAAGAGTCGGGCTTGGGAGAAGCATGGACTGGTGGATCACGATGAGGATGATTCAGTTGGAGCACAGCCTGTTCCAGCAGTCTAAGGTAGAAGCTAATATTATATATATTCGCCAAGATTGGATGACTGATGTCGTCCAGTTCAATAGTAGAGCCGATTATAGGGAGTCATGTTCCTATGGTCGGCTTTTTTGTTTTGATTTGCTGTTACAAAAAAATAAATGTAGCAAAAATGATCAAAACCGGTACGTCTCTTTTCCGTATAGTACAGATAAGGAAAGGGGCTGCACTTCAATTTGAATCCATACAGTGAAATGGTTCAGCAAAGTCTGTATTTTATTGAAACTCGTCTGTACGAAGATATAGGGCTTGAAGAAGTAGCTTCAGGAGCTGGATTATCGCCCTATCACTATCACCGGGTGTTTCGTAAAGAGGTAGGTATGACCGTTGTAGAATATATTCGCAACCGCCGTTTGAGTGACACTTCCACCATACTTAGATCTACCAATATAGGGATCTTGGACATTTCCCTTGGTTGTGGGTTTGAAAGCCAGGAAGCGTTCACGCGAGCATTTAAAAAGGTGTACGGACTGCCACCAGGTCGATTTCGCAAATTGTTTAACTTGAAGCTATTTAAAGCTAAATCTAGAGGAGGAGAATTAATGATGAATGATACATCAACGGTTCATGGATGGATATTAACTGGGAGTCACCCGCAAAATTATGAAATGGGCATAGATCCTACAGTGGTACATCAGGGTAAATGCTCAGGGTATCTGAAATCCATCACACCGATGGAAATGAATGAGTTCGCTACAATGATGCAACAATTCAAGGCAGATAAGTATGTAGGTAAACGGATGAAGTTTTCAGGATTCGTCATGAACGAAAAGGTAGAGCATTTCTGCAGTTTATGGATGCGGGTGGACAATAACGTTCAGGATGTTCTTCAGTTTGATAATATGCATGATCGGCCAATCACTGGCACACAGCCATGGAATCAATACCATATTGTACTCGATGTGCCAAAGGGTAGCGCAGTTATATCATTTGGGGCTATTTTATATGGGAAAGGCAAAGTGTGGGTGGATAGCTTCCGTTTCGAAGAAGTGGATCGTAATACGCCAGTTACCCACATGGAGACCGAATATGAGATGATGGATGAACCGATGAATCTGTCATTCGAAGAATAGAAGATGTGTACTATATTTGTATATATTATAGCCAGCCCGGATATAGGGGTGGCTCTTTTTGTCGTCCTTGGGTATAAAATAAGGGAAACAAAGCTTAAGCTGGGAATATGGATACTTATCGAAGGTGGGTACTTAGGTGTGCAGGTGTGAATCAGGCTCGTAGCCAATTTACCAAACCCTTGGTACCATATATCTATAAATAGTTTTGATGTGATATCAATGAACACAGAAGTAACTGATGACATAACGGAAGAGGATGAATCCGATGAATAAAAAAGTGCTGGTTGTCGATGACGAAACAAGTATTGTCAGTGCCATCGCCTATGCTTTGCGCCGTGAAGGCTATGAAGTGGAGACGGCGAATGATGGGGAGGAAGCGCTGGAGAAGGTGGCATTGTTCCATCCGCAGGTTATGATTCTGGACGTGATGATGCCAAAGCTCGATGGTTATGGTGTCTGCCGTAGACTTGAGGATCGGGAGGATATTGGCATTATTTTATTAACGGTAAAAAATGATATCGTAGACAAAATCGTGGGTCTGGAAATGGGCGCCGATGATTATATGACGAAGCCATTCGAGATTCGTGAACTGCTCGCTAGAGTGAAAGCACTGATGCGCCGTGTGGAGAAGAGCAGTCCACCGCCAGAAGATCAGAAGAGCCAAGCGATTATTAATGGAGCTCTGCGTATTCATGTTGCTCATCGCACCGTCACCGTAAATGATGAGAAACTGGAGCTTACACCGAAGGAATTCGACCTGCTAACCATTCTGATGTCCAATCCGGAACGTGTATACACGCGCGATGATCTGCTGGATCGAGTATGGGGCATGGAGTATGCAGGAGGTACCCGTACGGTGGATATCCATATTCAGCGTCTTCGCAAAAAAATTGGTGATACGGATCAGGAGAAGCTACAGACCGTCTACGGGATCGGATATAAGGCATCCGCTCCCGAAGCGAGTGGACGGATATGAGAGTGAGCATCAAACTGAAATTCAGTGTTTTCCTTGCAGCCTTGCTGATTCTCACGGTCGTTGTGCTCAGCTACCTCGTATTACGCGGTATCGAACGCAATCAGCAAACGCAGATCGAGGACATTCTGTCACAGCAGACCCGTCTGGTCAATCTGAACGTAAGACAGTCCTACTACACGGAGTCGATTCATCTGGAGCCCGGTGCATTTCTACAGCAAAGCGGTCGCAGGCTTGCCCAGGAACTCGCTAACTCCACAGGGCTTCCTATCGCTCTATATGATATGGAGGGACAACAGGTAGGTTCATCCATCACAACCGGAGAACGTACAGAAGATATGACAGAGACGTTGCGCTATGTGCTTCAAAATAAGATTGTATACCGTGAGCAGGGGGAGACGCTTCTCTATGTTGCTCCACTCGATGGGCCAGATGGGCAGATGGGCGCTGTACAGATGCAGTATTCCATTCAGAGTTATCATGAATTTTACGCGCGAATTCTGAATTTATTTATGTGGGCAGGAATTGCCGTCGTAGGGTTAAGCTTTATCCTGGGTTATCTTTTCTATAATCGATTTGCTGTGGCGATCTCACGCTTGAAGAAGTCTGCGGATTCCATTCGTGAAGGGAACTATATTGAAGCATCCCCTGTGAAGCGGAAGGATGAGCTGGGGGAGCTAGGTCAGGGTATCTATTATATGAGCACCTCCATTCGTCAAAATATTACAGCGATGCATGATGAGCAGCAGAAGCTGAAGCTGGCCATCGAGAAGCTTCAAGCGCTCGAACAACAGCAGAAACAATATATCGGGAACATTAGTCATGAGTTCAAGACACCGCTCACCTCGATCAAGGCCTATGTTGAATTACTGAACATGTACAAGGACGATCCTCAGTTATTGGAGGATGCGACGAATAACATTGGCAAAGAAACAGAGCGGTTGTACGAGATGGTCGAGAAGGTGCTGCACATCTCGGCACTGGAGAAGTATGATTTCGAGAATCAGGCAGAGGATGTCGAAGTTCGGGCATTACTGGAGGATGCTTGTGGACGGATGCGCGGCAAAGCGGAGAAATTCGGGCTCGCGATGGAACTGCATCTAGAGCCGGCAACCATTCACAGTGACCGGGAGAATCTGATGCACATCTTCATCAATCTGTTGGACAACGCTATTAAGTATAACGAACCAGCCGGTGTGATTCGTGTCTACAGTAAGCCTATTTTACAAGAACAGAAGGCAGTTATTCGTATCTTCAACTCGGGTGTGCCGATTCCGGAAGAGTCACGGGAGAAGATATTTGAACCTTTTTACACCGTTAACAAAGATCGAGCTAGAAAGACCGGCGGGACAGGTCTAGGGCTGTCACTTGTGAAGCAATTTGTAGAAAAACAGGGCGGAACCATTCAGCTAGTACCGCTGCGTAAGGACGAAGAAGAAGGAACAACGTTTGAATTGACTTTTCCACTTGCGAATCCAAGTTTACAAGTTGGAAACAATTCTGAATAACTTTGGATGTAACCCATCGGTATGATTGATCTATAGACAGCATTCAGGGGGGAACATGATGAATTGGAAACAGATGGCTTTAGGTGCGGTTGGGGCGATAACACTCTTGTCCATAGTGGCATGCGGAGGAAATACAGGAACGAACGGTAGCATGGGGAGTGGCACAGGAGGGACAGATATCGTTGTTAAAGATAATACGAACCCATCCGTATACCAGAGCTTTAAACTTGAAAAAATCGATAAAATCGCAAATATTCGCGGTGTGGGCTGGTTAACATCTGACTCGATTTTGCTAGATAAGCCGAATAAAGAACTTAAGCCAGTTACGGTTGAGGGAGAAGAACGTTACCCAAACAATATATATGTGCATGACATTGCGAAAGGAACGGATACGTTGCTAAAAGAGAGTGATGTAAGTCTTGCGGCGCCAATGGCCTCACCGGATGGACAATATGTTTTCTATCGTGAGCCTGAGGAGAGTGTAGGCAAAGGCTTCATTCTGAATATGAATAACGGCGAGTCTGTACAGACGGGTAAAGATATGGGATTTGTAGGTGAGGGTGCGTGGCTGGATAATACACATGTTGTGTATCCGAATATGGATGGCAATCTGGTCTCGGCGGATGTCGAAGGGAACACCAAAGTTTTAGTCGAGGTAGGTAGTTTCAACATTCGTAGTGTAGAGGTTTCTGGCAGCACAGTGTATTACATTACCGGTGAGGACGGCCAACTGAACGCTTACGACACAAAGACCGGCGAAGTGAAGCAGGTACTGAAAAGTGTGGAGTGGGTCATTCCTTCGAGCGACGGTGCGAGACTAGCCATTGTGAAAAAAACAGCCGATACGAAGCGTGCGCTAGTGCTTACTGATCTGGAAGGCAATGAGAAAGCTACGCTTGCGCGCGGCACACAAATTTTTGGCACAAGCTGGTCGCAGGATGATTCCAAAATTGCCTATACAATCAATTCCGAGAGCGATAACGAAAAAGGGCTGTTTGTCTCTAACACCGAGTCGGCCGAACAATTCCAGATCTCTGCGGACATGGATAACGTGTCAGATCCGCTTGCTTGGAGCCCGGAAGGCAGTAAAATATTGCTGTCACAGTCTGTGTTGGACAGTGCAGGGTATCACTTTGAGACCTCTATCATTACGATCTCGGAGTGAGTTACATCGATCAATGGAAGGAAAAGATCCAGCGTAATTCCATAACTTGCTTGCCTTTCTATACATTTATATTGACTAAGTCCTTGCGCTTCCGATAAACTAGAATGCAGGAATTAAAGTCGAATGTTGTGCAGCAGTTCGAGACATTTGTTTCGAGCGGCTGTTTCTTTTTCTTTTTGGCAAGTATGCATATGGACAGTCGATCGTCGATTGAATGATTAGGTTACGAAGCAAGGGCACACCGTTGTCGGCATGCCGGGAATCCGGCCAATATCAACATGGAATAGGAACAGGTGATATACATGTGTAACAGCGCGTACCGCGTGCTTTTATATTATAAGTTCGTGAAGATTGAAGACCCTGAAGCATTTACGCAAGAGCATTTGCAATATTGTAAGGATCTAGGTGTAAAAGGTCGTATTCTCATTGCTGCTGAAGGCATCAACGGCACTGTGTCGGGAACACCGGAACAGACGGAGCAATACATGAAGGACATGCATGCGAATCCGTTGTTCAGCGATATGGTGTTTAAGATTGATGATGTCGAAGAGCATGCGTTCAAAAAAATATTTGTTCGTCACAAAGCAGAGCTGGTGACCTTCCGTGTGGATGAAGAGCTTGACCCCAATGTGGTTAGCGGCAAACGCCTCTCTCCGAAGGAGTTCCACGAGCACTTGCAACGTGATGATGTCATCGTGATCGATGGTCGTAATGACTATGAATACGAAATTGGTCATTTCCGCGGAGCCATCCGTCCAGACGTTGAGTCGTTCCGTGAGTTTCCAGAGTGGATTCGAGAGAATCTGGGCGACATGAAGGACAAAAAGATCATTACCTACTGCACAGGCGGTATTCGTTGCGAGAAGCTGACTGGATTCATGATTAATGAAGGATTCCAGGATGTAGCTCAACTTGAAGGCGGCATTGTAACGTATGGTAAAGATCCAGAAGTACAAGGTCGTTTGTTCGACGGTAAATGTTATGTATTTGATGAGCGTATTTCCGTACCAATCAATCGTACAGACGAAGATATTGTGATTGCTAGCTGCTATCACTGCGGAACAACGCATGACCGATATATTAATTGTCCAACCTGCAACCTACAGCATGTGAGCTGTGAGGATTGCGAAGAGACGCATAACCGCTTTTGCTCGGATGCTTGCCGGGAGGCAGCACCAGTACACGCATAAGCAGGGAGAGCAGGTGCTGCACGTGAAACGTGAAGATGAAATGACGACGCGTGAACGGATATTGTTCATGCTGAAGCGACAAGGCACGTTGACCGCGAGGGAGATGACGGCTGAACTGGGGCTGACAGGTATGGCTATTCGCCGTCACCTTACGTCACTGGAGCAAGAAGGGCTGATTGAGGTTCATGAAGCCCGTGCTACAGCAGGACGCCCGTCATCGGTGTATCATCTGACGGTGCGGGGAGATAATTTTTTCCCGAAGTCTTATCCTTCGCTTACACTTGAATTATTAGAGGAACTATCGGAATCTGCGGGAAAAGATGTCATAGATACGTTGTTTGAGAGCCGCCGGGATAAACTGTTGCGTAATGGTTTGCCTCAGATGGAGGGCCAGGATCTGGCTGGACGTGTGGAGGAACTGGCGCGTATTCAGAATAACAATGGATATATGGCAGACGCATCGCAAGAGGATGACGGTACCTATGTCATTACAGAGCTGAACTGTCCAATTGTACAGGTGGCAAGTGTCTATAAGCAGGCTTGTCGCTGCGAATTAGAGCTGTTCCGTTCATTGCTGAAGGCTGATGTGGAGCGAACAGAATGTTATGCCGATGGTGGCAAGAAATGCACATATCAGATTCGTGAAGCATCCGGGAATTAATGATATTGCGTTAAAATAAATAGCTTAACATATCCGATTGTTTCGATCTGTCGAAACAGTCTTTTTTTGTTTTAAGTATACGTAATTACGCTATTTAAAGACTTGGTTACGTGTTATAATGAAATGAACACTACATCTATACTTATTATTTGTTGAAAAATACCATAACCCAATCTATATTAATTCAACTAAAATTTTTAAACGAGAACGGAGAGGACAGAAATAACGTGAAGAAGCGAAGCGTTCGCCTTTATCCCCGGATTTTCCCTTTGTAGAAGGGAATCCAAAAAAAATCTGGGGATAACAGCGATCGGAAGGTTATTCTGTCATCGGAGTGGCAAGTGTAAACAATTCATTAGTTGAATATGTATAGCTGGGAGGCGTTAATGATGCATGAATTGGAACCTGCATTGAAGAAGGCTATGAGTGTGTTGGAGTTCCTAAGTCAGGATGAACAGGCGCGTCAACAATACGAGGCACGGCAAAAGTTTTTGCGCGATGAGGCATCGATGATTGAGGGTGCACGTGAAGAAGGGTTGAAGAAAGGCATGGAAGAGGGCATTAAGGAAGGGATTAAAGAAGGCTTGAAAGAAGGAGAAGCAGAGAGTAAACGCAGGATCGCACAAAATATGCTATCCATGGGTCTTGACCAAGATACCATTATGAAAGCCACAGGACTAACCTCTGCTGAACTGAAAGCAATACAGGAAGAACAGAACTAATTCACGCCCAAAAGGCAGATTAGCGTGTCAACGATTCGTTAGAATTTCCTGAATGTAATTTTACCGCGAATAAGGCCGATTGAGTTCGTTAGAGATGGAGCATGATTGAAAGTCGGGACTTCACATTCACGCTCATAGTGCATGGCCCACCTCTATCATCTGTCCATCTGTCGCCTTCTCACCCCTACTGGGTCACTTTCCCTTGATGTACCCAGGCGCTCGCAAGAAAGTCCTTGCTTGAAGCAGACATTCATCAAAGTCTGCTTTCTTCAGAAAGTTTCCAGTCACTTCCTAGACAGCCCATGTAACTTATATGGGTTGTCTTTTTGGTTTGTGTAATGTTTTCTATCACCAATATTCAATTAATCCAAATTGGAAGCGGTTCAACCATTGACGGGAAGGAGGACGCCCCTTAATATTAGGGAAACAATATAAGAGGTTGTTCAAAAATCCGCTTTTGATTACAAAGTATGCGCGAGTGGCATGATCAGCATCGAAGATGGAATTCAGCCGAAATAAGTGGATGCTTTTTGAACACACAATAAAACAAACATCGGTCATGGTTATCAGTCACATGGAGGATCGTCTGCATTTGTCTGCTTTTGTCGATAAAAGCAACAATGCGTTGATGCGTTCGCTATGTCCCGCCCTATCGTGTCAACAGAGTGATGAGGGCAACAACATTTTATTCGATGGAGAGGGGTTCTCACATGAAAAAGAAATTTTGGTTGTCTCTAATGATGGTTGCATCGATGATCGTAGCCGCTGGTTGCGGCAATAATGGCGGTACAGCTACTGAATCTGAGGGCACTGGCGGCAGTGCAGGCGAAGGAAGCGCAGAGAAATCATATCGCATCGCCATCTCACAAATCGTAGAACATCCATCACTTGATGCTACACGTGAAGGATTCATTGCAGCTCTAAAGGATGCAGGAATTGAAGAGAACAAGAACCTCAGCATTGACTACAATAATGCACAAGGCGACTCAACGAACAATCTATCCATCGCTCAGAAAATCTCAGGAGATTCCAAAAATGATCTCGTACTTGGGATCGCTACACCATCTGCATTAGCCTTGGCTCAGCAAGTGAAGGAGAAGCCGTTACTCTTCGCAGCGGTAACCGATCCGCTGGGTGCTAAACTAGTGAGTGACATGGACAAGCCGGGTGGCAATATAACGGGTGCATCCGACACCAACCCAGCAGCCATTGTGCAGCTGGCTGATTTTATTGCTAAACATCTAACGGATATCAAAACGGTAGGTCTTGTTATTAATGAAGGTGAGCCGAATGCAGTGGTCATGGCGAAAAATGCGGAAGAGGCTCTTGCGAAGCATGGCATTACGCTGGTTAAAGCCCCTGTGACCAATACATCTGAAGTTAAACAAGCGACCGATTCCCTGGTGGGTAAAGTCGATGCTTTCTATATCACACTCGATAACTCTGTTGTTAGTGCGGTAGATACGATTATTCAGACGGCTAACAAAAACAAAATTCCGTTCTTCTCTAGTGACCGGGATACGGTTGAAAAGGGTGCTTTTGCAACCGTTGGTTTCAAATATTATGATCACGGATATCAAGTGGGAGAAATGGCTGCGGATATTCTCAAAAACGGCACCAACCCAGGAGATATGAAAGTAACCGTTCCAGATAAGCTGGATCTGATTCTGAACCTGAAAGCAGCTGAAGCTCAAGGTGTCACAGTTACCGATGAGATGAAGGCAGAAGTGAAGGATCAGGACAATAACATTATTCAATAATTGAACCGGGGTACAACCGGGTGAGTGGAACGAGGCGAACATGCAGGTCGGTTCGCCTCATTCTTTTCAATAAATAGGGAGGAAGCAACGTGAGTATAAGCTGGAGTTCAATTGAAGGAGCGATAGAGCTTGGTCTGTTATATGCATTAATGGCACTCGGCGTATATATTACGTTCCGAATCCTCGACTTCCCCGATCTCACCGTTGATGGAAGTTTCACAACAGGAGGAGCCATTGCGGCGGTGATGATCTCGAACGATTTTTCTCCTTGGCTCGCCTGTCTTGCGGCAATGGGTGGCGGGATGTTGGCTGGTATATGTACGGGATTGCTTCATACAAAGGGTAAAATTAATGGTTTGTTATCTGGTATCCTGATGATGATTGCCCTATATTCTATTAACCTGCGTATTCTAGGCGGCGCACCGAATAAGTCCATTATGGGGATGGACAGTCCGTTCTCGGGTGAGCATGTCATGGTCATCATTATCATCGTTGTACTGCTATTCAAAATCATGCTGGATCTGTTCATGAAAACAGATATCGGACTTGCCCTTCGTGCAACAGGGGATAACAAACGTATGATCCGAAGCTTTGGAGCCAATACCGATGTAACAACGATTGTCGGTGTCAGCCTGTCCAATGGATTGGTTGCCTTGTCTGGAGCATTTATTGCGCAGCAAGCTGGTTTTGCAGATATTACGATGGGGATCGGTATGATCGTGATTGGACTTGCTTCTGTTATTATCGGAGAAGCGATCCTGGGCGCGCGAACTGTATTTTGGGCGACACTAGCGGCTGTGGTCGGTTCGATCATATATCGGATTGTTGTGGCAATCGCACTTGAAGTGCCTTGGTTCGATACGTCTGACATGAAATTGATTACTGCTGTTATTGTTATTATCGCTCTCGTATTCCCTTCCATGCGCCGCTCCATGAAACAAAAGAAGCTGGCTCGCAGAAGAATGCAAGAGCTAATGCAATCGACAGTTCAAAGGGCGACGAAGGGGGCATGTGATCATGCTGGATATTACACAAGTTACCAAGCTGTTCAACCCAGGTACAACGGATGAGAAGACGGCGCTGGTTGGTGTGAATCTAACGATGAATCCGGGAGACTTTGTCACCGTCATTGGCAGTAACGGAGCAGGGAAGTCCACGCTGATGAACATCATATCAGGTGTAATGAAACCGGATATGGGCGATGTGCTGATCCATGACCGTTCGATCAAAAACCTGCCAGAGCATAAGCGCAGCAGTTGGATCGGCAGGGTGTTCCAGGATCCGATGGCAGGTACCGCACCACATATGTCCATTGAAGAAAATATGGCGATGGCTTATAAACGTGGCAAGGGACGTGGTCTTGGCTTTGGTGTTACCCGTGCAAGACGGGAGATTTTCAATGCTCAGCTAGAGAAGCTGGGTATTGGACTGGAGAAACGGCCGAACGCCAAGGTAGGGCTGTTGTCTGGCGGGGAGCGTCAAGCACTTAGCCTGCTCATGGCAACATTTACGCAGCCGCAGATTCTGCTACTGGATGAGCATACGGCAGCGCTTGATCCTTCCCGTGCAGAACTGATTACGGAACTAACCGAGACGCTGGTTCGTGAGATGAGATTGACTACGCTAATGGTGACGCATAACATGGAGCAGGCAATTCGTCTGGGAAACCGTCTGATCATGATGGACAAAGGCCGCATTATTCTGGATGTTAGCGAAGAACGCAAGCGCACATTGACTGTCTCTGAGCTGCTTGGCGAGTTCGAGCGCATTAGCGGTAAGAAAATGGCAGATGACCGCGTAGTATTAGGATAGTCAAACAAGAACCTTTTGCGAGAACGCAAAAGGTTTTTGTGTGTTAAGATGATGGAGTTTATAAGATCCTTGATCTCATAGGAATTACAGGGCAGGAGGAAGATGCATGTCATTGCAGTTTGAGGAAAGTACATATACGGTTTCCCGGCGCACCGACTCGGTGTTTTTGCTCGCGAAGGAGTTTGCGTTGCTGCATTTTCTCTATGAAAACAGGGGAAAAGCATTTACTCGCAGTCAGCTCCTGGATCGCGTGTGGCCGTTAGAATATCCCGTCGAGCGGACTGTGGATGATCATGTCTATCGTCTTCGGAAGAAACTAAAGCCTTGGGATGAGGTTAGGCTGGATACCGTACGTGGATATGGTTATCGACTAACCCTTCAAGAGAATCGATCTGCCTTACCTGATAATCCTTCTATGTACGATCAGGATATGCGGGAAGCCATACAAGGATTGTTTCGCAAATATCACTTATTTGGGCAAGGGAAGTCATTGCTTACCTTGATGAACCAGCAGGAGGCATTAGGTATCCAGATGGATGCGTATTACCGCATCTATATTCATTTTATCCAGGGTGATCTGGAATGGCTAATAACAACGGAAGAGATCACATTTGAGGAACGTCTATACTGGCTGTTGATCTATATACATGGACTTGTTGAGCCTGCCGAAGCGCTACAATTATATGAAAAGGCCCTACAATCATCTGCTTTATCGCCGGAACAGCATAAGGAACTTCGTATTCTTAATATCATTGAAGTCTATGCAGAGGTGGGGCAGTATGCCCGAGCCAAGAAGCAATTGCAAGAAACGTATAGCATCATTGAGACGGATGAGATGGTCAACTTCAAACTCCCTGTAGGGCTTGCTGAGTTATATGTAGAGTTGTGGGGTGGGGGCGCTGAATCGGTTGAGGCTCAGATTGCTATTCTTCGTTCCGGATTAAAGGATGCTCCTTACCTACGTGAGATTGGACGATTTCAGGTTATGGAAGGACTGTGGCTGCTGAGACAAGGACGAGATCGGGAGGCAGAATCCAGATTGGATGATGGCTTGGACGTACTCAAAATGACCTTGAATGCACCACTATGCCTGAATTCATCCAAACAGGTACTGCTGTTTATGGCGCATCATCGGATCGAAGGACGTTTATTTAAGAAATATAGTCAGCTCTATGAGGACATCGCCAAAATGTACGGGGTACCGCGCTATGGCTCGCTTATTGTAGATCAAGTTCAACAGTTTCTGTCCCATTAGTCTCCTAATCACAATTCCTCTGATCTTCCTCTGACATAACTCCACTATGATTACAACCAAATACCACGTGTTCTATTCATTACGAGTGCACGGTTGTAATCAGAGGGGAGCTACTACCATGACAACTATTTCTAATCCATCAAATGAATCTTTAGATGGTTCCACTGTACCTAAGACACCACCCACGACATTAAAATCAAATGCTACCTTTATGCGGATGTTTATCGCTTACGCACTGGCGACATTTGGAGACTGGTTCGATACACTGGCCATTCAGGTGATGGTTGCCTATCGCTGGGGAGTCGATCCGCTCATCATCGCCCTTATTCCGGTCTGCATGGCGGTTCCGGGGATATTACTTGGATCGCTCGCAGGTACATTAGCCGATCGTCTACAGAAGGTGAGGATCATGTTACTATGCGATGCGATCACTGTGGTGCTGACCATTGCCATTTTATTTGCCCCAAGTGCGTTATGGCTACTCCCGCTTCTGGCGCTTCGAGCTGCCATGGGTGTACTGCATGTCCCAGCCCAACAGGCATTGACGCGCCAGGTAGTGGCGGAGGAGCATCTTTTTCAGGCATCTTCCATGAACGGATTCGTCGCACAGTGCTCCAAAGTTGCAGGACCGCTGCTTGGCGCCATGATACTTACGTTATTTTCACCCCAAGTTTGTATTGTCATTAATGCCGTCACCCGTCTGATATCCGGTGCAATTTTATGGCCGTTACGACAATTGTCCGAGAAGACTAAGACATCAGATGCTCTTCATGGTAACGCGGAGACAACGGAAACTAAAGCTCAGCATGTACTTCGAAATGAAACTCAGCCCGAGTCGTTTCGTGCACAATGGCAGGAGGGTTGGAGATTTATTCGAGACAGCCGCAAAGTTATGAGTACATTGGTGTTTGGCTGTATGGGTCTGATGGCGATCTTGATGATCGATTATCAGTTCACCACCCTGTTTCGGGAGATCAAACCAGGTCATGAAGCTATGGTTGGTTGGCTTGGTTCATCCGCAGGTGCGGGTGCGGTAGCTATCATTCTGCTCTTAAATCGGTTGCCACGTATCGGTTATGGATGGGGACTTGGAGGAGGTTATCTGCTCATCGGTGCCGGCATTGCTGCCTTGGGCTGGATCGGTTCAGAGACTGCTCTATTCTGGGTTATCGTATGGGGACTATGCATTGGGGTAGGCAATGGACTCTTTATGGTTACACTGAATTATCTGTTGCAAAAGGAAACCCCTCCTGCCTTCACAGGCCGAGTGTTCGGTATCCAAAATTCTTTATCCAGTATAGTGTTGGTTGTTGCTCCACTTGTGGGAGGGGTTTTGATTCGGTCAGCCGGGGCGAGTCCGGCTTTCCAATACATTGGTATTGCCACATTTACGATTGGTATCGTAGGCATCGTACTACAACGTGTCTTGTGGGCAGAAAGGAAATCTCCCGTAGCTGTTTTACAAAAATAAATTTGCCGCGCACCCGTTTTACGACCAACTTGATCTATGATGAAATGCTTTATATTAAAACAAGAACAGCCGTTACTGGTTTTCGCCAGAAAGCGGCTGTTCTTCGGCATGATTAGAGTAGCATGCCAAGAAATCGCATCTTCCATTTTACACTTCCCACCAAGCAAAATAAGCAGTTGAGGCCAGTAAGCCCGCAACGGAAAGGGAGCCACTTACATTCAGGTTGATCGACTGACCTGGGGGAACAACATATTGCCCCCATACACTCGATGCAAATGGCCCAGCTTGTAGAGGCATCGCCATAATTGTAGTCGCTCCAGATGGAGCGGAAGCAGAGACTCGTACGGTTGCGACACTGGTATTCGTGCTAGATAAATTGCTGTTTACTGCGGCTATGGTGGTCGGTGAGGTTAGTGTGCCATTAGCGCTTAGTGTCATCGAACCACTAAAGGAAGATAGAAGGTTAAGTCCTACCGTAATTCCGCCAGAGAGTCGGGATACATATAGAGTTCTACCGCTACCCACAGGATTCGTTAGTTGTACCGTCACAATGACGCTACCTCCTAACAATCCGAGCGTTGTTGAGTTGGTTGAACCCGCGTTATATAGATTGCCTGTGTTCCCAGCATCGGTCTCAGGTGGAGCAACAATGCCGGGGAAGTATAGGTGTTTGTATTAGAGGTATAGACGGGCTGACTTAAAGGATTGAATACATTATTATTCGGCACAGTATACACCACCTTTATAAGAGGTTATTCAAAAAGTCCGCTTTTGATTACGAAGAATGCCCTAAGGCATCTCAGCATCGAAGTCGGGATTCAGCCGAAATGTCCGTTGCTCACGTAGGTTTGCCTACGCTCCGCTACTCCATTTCTATCTTCATCCCATCTTCTCGGTACTGAAAACCGTCCTTTTTGAACACGCACTATAAGTAGATTAGAATTCCCACCACGTTAGATTGATTGCTGCGGTCTGATTCCCTGTGCCAAGACTAATGGATAATGTCTGTCCGGGAGGAACAACGAGCGCACCGCTAAAATCCAGCATGTACATACCAGCCGTTAATGGAACGCTGATGAGACTTGTAAATGCACCGCCGAGTGTGCCTGTATTTTGCCTTGTGGTAACTACACTGGCGTTGGCATTACCAAGCAGGGTGTTGACTGGAACAGGTGCACTGCCTAAGGTCACTGTACCCCCAGAATATATAACTAAGGTGGCCGCCGCTGTTGCACCTCCCAAGATGCTTGATATACGTATCGTTCTTCCACTGCCAACCGCATTAATGATCTGTAACAGAAGGTTCTGGTTGGAAGGAAGGAGGGTATTATTCGATGTCAGTGCAAAAAAACTACCAGCCGCCGCTGCTCCGCTCTCTGCCGAGGCCTCGATACCAGGAGCCGAGAACGTATTCGTCAACTGGGTGAATAAAGGGCCGTTCGACTGATTGAACACATTATAGTTCGTGATCTCTTCCACCTCCCTTACGACCAATAGATAACCCTATAACTGTAGAGACTGCTCCAAAAATCAGAATCAAAAAGCCCTAGAACGAGCCTTCTCTCGTATGCTTCATTGTACTTGCATTGTATGAGGGAAAAGGATGAAGGGTTTGGGACAAAACGAGGAAATCTGGAAATAGCGGCAGATGCCGTGCCCGTATTTTGAATAAAGGCATACGATGCGGAAGCACATTTTTTAAGGGGAAATTGAGATGAGTCGAACAGCGAAGCGATGCAAGAAAAAAACGCATTCATCAACTAAATATGCAAACCGCCGCCAACCTCGTCGTTCCTGCCGCGCTAAGTTGCTGAAACCCCCTTGTTCCCGGATTACGCGTCCTCGGTGCAAGCAGGGTAATTCCTCACATACCAAACTCCCTGGTGCTACTCACTGTTTTACCGAGCATACGTATGTCGGAGCCGTGACCCAAAATACGAACCAACCTCTGCCGGCACAGGATACCTCATCGCTCAGCATGTACACATATGGCATCGTGAACCGGGGTGAACATCCGGCTCTTGTACAGATTCAAGTCAGCCCCAATGCCGTGGATTATGCCGTGGACAGCCAGGAGGTGATCGCGGGAGGTCAGACGAAGGCCTTGGTGCCACAGCGATTTTTACACTATACCCGGCTGGTTATTCAATCGGTTCAGCCAGATCAACCCACAAGGCTCGATGTTTATTTTCAGGCACAACGTGTGCGGTAAAGGGGTATTTCAAAACAGATATGACCAGGGAGGAGGACGAGGCGCATGCCTAACTTTACAACATTTAATACCAATCCCGATAACTTGCGAACCTTGATCTTCGGTCAGGATAGCACGGGGACAGCTCAACCTGTCAGAACCGATACAAGCGGCAATGTGGTCGGTATTATTTTGGACGGGACAATCAGTAACATCTCAGGATTGACTACTGTTACGATTAATGCAGGAACGATTACAAACATTCTCAACGGAACCATTACAAGTGTCCTTGGAGCAACGATTACAGCTGGTACCATCAATAGTGTGCTGGGAGCTACAGTGACGGCGGGAACACTGACCAATTTATTGAATGGTACAATCACTAGCGTGCTCGGGCAACAATCACGGCAGGAACGCTATCGAACCTGTTGGATGGTACGATTACGAGTGTCCTTGGAGCAACGATTACAGCAGGAACGATCACCAGTGTACTCGGTGCGACAGTCACAGCGGGAACGCTGACCAACCTGTTGAACGGTACAATCACGAGTGTCCTTGGAGCAACGATTACAGCAGGAACGATCACCAGTGTACTCGGTGCGACAGTCACAGCGGGAACGCTGACCAACCTGTTAAACGGTACAATCACGAATGTGCTTGGTGCAACCATCACAGCAGGAACGATCACCAGTGTACTCGGCGCGACGGTCACGGCGGGAACGCTGACGAACCTGTTGAACGGTACGATCACGAATGTGCTTGGCGCAACAATTACGGCCGGAACGATCACCAGTGTACTCGGCGCGACGGTCACAGCGGGAACGCTGACAAACCTGCTGAACGGTACGATCACGAGTGTGCTTGGTGCAACCATCACAGCGGGTACCATTAGCAGTGTGCTCGGAGCAACAATTACAGCGGGAACGCTGAGTAATTTGCTCAACGGTACCATCACGAGTGTCCTTGGAGCCACGATCACCGCAGGCACGTTAAACAACTTGCTGAATGGTACGATTACGAGTGTCTTAGGAGCGACCATTACCGCAGGTACGTTAACCAACTTACTGAACGGCACCATCACCAGCGTACTAGGAGCAACCGTGACAGCCGGAACATTAACGAACTTACTGAATGGTACGATCACAAGTGTTCTGGGAGCAACAATCACAGCTGGAACGTTGACCAATCTGCTGAACGGCACCATTACCAGTGTGCTCGGCGCAACGATTACGGCGGGGACACTGAGCAGCGTAACTTCTATATCACAGAAGAGCTTTCAGGAATCGCAGCTTATTGGTACACCCACAGCGAATGCTTTTACAGCTCTTCCGGCAGTGACTACTAGTGTATTCGGAACGTATTCCTTCTTTGTATATAACCGAGGTCCAGGAGTCAATCGGGTGGATGCTCGCGTTGAGATCAGTGCTAACGGAACGAACTGGTACACCGATGTAACAACCGTCACAGGCATATTGTCTGGATCGGTCGATGTATTGGTGCCACAACGATTCCTCAAATATACACGCCTTTCCTATCGTTCCAGTCTCATCGGATCACCTACTACAATTGATGTCATCTTCAATGGACAAGGCACATAACCAGAGCGATCATCATATAGGTACATGGAGTCCGCTTTTGTGGGCTTCATGTATTTTTTTTGGCAAGGGAGGTGATGGTGCTGTGAAGCAAGGGTTAGTCGGAATCCACATGATTGTGCAAAATGAAGAACATTACCTGCCCCGTTGTCTGGGCAGCTTCCAATCACTTGCAAGTGAATGCTTCGTTACTGATACCGGCTCCGTAGATCGCACGGTTGAGATTGCTAGACAACATCAGGCAACGGTGCTACATGCGAAGTGGGATGAGGACTTTGCTTCTGCCCGTAATATCAGTCTGCCGCTGGCGAGTACGGACTGGATTCTGTGTGTGGATGCAGATGAATATGCCGTAGAAGGGATTGATGAGCTACTTGCGTTCCTTCCAACGGTCGAGCCTGGCATCACCAAATTACGAGTCACCATAATCAATCGAATCGGCGAACAGGAGCAAGCGAGTGTGTTGTTCCAGCCTGTCCGTCTCTTTCGAGCAGGTCGAGGATACCGGTACATTGGACGAATCCATGAGCAGCTTGTTCGTGGCACCATAGGAGATCGGGAAAGAGCGATAACTGCGGATGAAAGCATAGAGATCGAGCTACCTATCGATATATCAAAAAACGTATCGGTGGAGCAGGAACCTCTCGCTCCATTAGTGATCATGCATGACGGTTACTTGCCGTCTACTATGGCGATAGGACATAAACCACGTCGCAATCTCAAGCTGTTGCAGAAGCAGCTTGCAGAGCAACCAGACCATCCTTTTCACCTCTACAATCTTGGTGTGACGTACTGCCAGCTTGGGCAGGTGGAGAAGGCGACAGAAGTATTCGCGCAATCTCTTCACTCTACTCCGCTGGAGGCACCCTACCGTCCAACCTTAGTTCGAGATTATGCGAAGGTGCTAATCGTGCTGGAACGATATGATGAAGCACATGGACTTCTGGCTACGGAGAGACAGCATTATTGGGGCTATGCCGATCTGCATCTATTGTTCGGGGAGACGTTGGAACAGCAGGGTTTGGAAGAACGCGCCTATCAGGTTTATGCAGAAGCAGTTGAGCATCATACAGACGTTGGAACACCAGAGAACATAACGAAGATTGAATGGCAGGGAAAGAGCGATATAGCAAAGACGACTCAATCCGAACCGGCTTATGTCACAGAACAAGGCTCGGCTACCTATAAACCCTATACAGCGATGGGACGGTTAGCGCAAAAGAAAGGCTTCCTGCAAGAAGCAGATCAACTGTATAGGATTGCACTAGTTAAAATGCCAACCTATACGCCAGCGTGGAGAGGCTTAGCGGATGTGCTGCAACAGTCTGGTGAGCCAGATGAACGGATTGCGGAACAATTGCAGGTGCAATGGAAAGAGGGACTGCAACGAGATGACATTGAGGTTAATCGGAACATAACAGAGGTTGTTCAAGCACTTGCCTCCTGTGGAGCATACGAACGGGCACTCCGCCTCCTGCAAGATCAGGATCGCAACCATAACATACCGGAAGCTGACCTCGTGCGCTGGATGCTGTGTGCGAACAGGGTGTCCGAAGTGCAAGAATGGGCGGAAAGGCAGTATAGAGATGGGAAAGATCGTCATCTATTTAAACATTCTGAGCTGAAAATGGACTGGGCAGTGGCGTGCTGGGCTCATGGTTCAGCGCTACCATCTTCGTTTCTGGCTGTAAATGAACTAGAGGAAGGCTCTACATGGAGAGCATTGGACAGTTTACTTTGCGAGAACCAGCCACAGATTGAGATAGAGATAGGAACGAGAACCAATACCGAAACGAAGAAAAAGAGCAACATAAAGATAAAGACACTTAATAATACAGAGACAAGAGTGAAATCACACTTGAAAGATGAGAGTTGGGATCAGGATAAGCGCATCATTCAGCGTGACGAAGATCGTCAAAAGGTAACGACATCGCAAGTTTCAGCAGGCGTACGAACGCTAGCAAGAACAATCATAGAACGGGCTGTGCATACAGGACAGTTACCCCTTGCGAAACGGTTGCATATGAAGGTCGCAGAGCTGTATGTGGAACCTCATGAACGTTTGTTGCACAAGCAATGGATCGCCGAGGTGCTGTATCGAGCCGGATATACGATGGCAGCGGCTGAGATGTTAATTCAGTGTATGGCAGAAGGGGAGTTACAGGCGCAAAGTCTATTTATTCTGGGAGAAACAGTGTATACCAGAGGGCATTATGATCAATCTCTAGCTCTGTTTCAACAAGCATTAGAGCAAGAACCAGGACTACAGCGAGCCAGAGCAGGAGCATCTCACTGTTATTTGCAGTTGGCTACGGAGGTCATGAAGCAGGAGATAACACGCTCTCCTTCTGTCGCTGAGCTGACAGCTCAACTGACGGTGCTGGAGCAAAAATTGCGAATTGCCGATGGGCTCCCTTGGCGTACCGTTTTCCATGCGAAGGAAAGGAGGAATCATGTTGCCGAACAATCTCATTTCGCTATGCATGATCGTAAAGGATGAGGAACAGTGGCTACCTCAATGTCTGGACAGCGTGCAAGCAGCGGTCGATGAAATCATCATTGTAGACACAGGTTCTTCGGATCGTAGTGTAGCAATTGCGAAGTCGTATGGAGCAATGGTTGTGCATTTGGCGTGGAGCGATGATTTTGCTGCGGCACGTAATGCTGGACTCGCGCGAGCTTCCGGCGATTGGATTCTCTTTCTGGATGCGGATGAAGCGCTGGATCAGGCTGCTCAGGAGCAGATCAGGAGCTGGACGGCAGTCAGCGGATGTGACGGATTGTTTTTAAATATCCATAACTATACAGGTTCGGGTGAGCAAGGGGCTACGGTTAATCCGGTGTTGAGGTTGTTCAGGAATGCACCAGAGCACCGATTCGAAGGACGGATACATGAGCAGATCGCGGCGGCTATTTGCCGTAGGAATCCAGAGGCGGCGTTTCACCTAACGGATATGATTATCCATCACTATGGCTACCAGACGGCTGTGGTGGAGCATAAGGACAAAGTGAATCGCAATTTACGTTTGTTAGAACAAGCGGTGAAGGAAGAGCCGGAGCAGCCGTTTCATCACTATAACCTAGGTGTCGAATATTTACGTGTGGGGAAGCAGAGCGGGCACTGAAGACATTTGGCGTGGCTAAGGCTGGCATTGATCCAACCATAACAAGTTATGCGCATCTGCTATGCAAGTATGAGATCAGATGTCTCGAACATCTGAATCGCTGGCAGGAGGCGTTGGAGCATATTGATGCAGCGCTGGAGCTATTTCCGGATTATACGGACTTAATCCATCATCGCGGGGTATGTGAGGATGCGCTCGGACACGTGGAGAAGGCAGAATTCTGGCTACGTGAAGCTGTTCGTGTGGGAGCGCCGCCGCCAATGTACCATACGGAAGAAGGCCTTGGAACCTATCAGACGTGGTATACACTGGGAAGACTGCTGGAAGGAAAGGCAGATCTGGAGGGTGCGGTAGATGCCTACGTAGAGGCTGTTCGTGCTAAATCGAGCCTGTTGCCCCCGTTGTACCGGATATTCCGCATTATGCGGGTATCGGGGCAAGAGCAGCAGATACCCCAACTAATTAAAGAACGCTTTGCACTGGAGTCGGAAGAAGCGATATACAAAGTGCTGGGTGTAATGGAGCAAAGCCGCTGTTATGAGGCGGCAGTCGAGTGGTTAACAGAGCTTACATCATCGGGTGATTCAATAGAGAAACGAGAGCGATTATCCATGGCAGAGGCATTGCTTCAGATTCAGAGGGGAAAATGGAAGGCTGCCAGACTCAAGCTGGAGCCAATTCAGCGCAAAAAGGGTCTGTATGCAGGGCAAGCTTCCCGATGGCTAGATCGATTACATTGGGCTCAGGGAAGACCCATAGCAGGAAATGATGGACTATGCAATTGGCTCTATCATCATTCCCGACCGGATAGACTGGAGGGAGAAGGGCATGGCAAGGATGAGGAAAGTAACACACCTGTGACCAAAGGAGATTCAGCCAATGCCGGATACGAGGGATGGCAGGCATTTGGGTTGCTAATGGAAGGCTGTGTACAATCAGGCCAGTGGGGAGAGTTTCATGCGCTGATTCAGATGGGTCGGCAACAGCTCGCGACTGGGGTCTCATCGGGGGAGAGACGCATCAGGAGCAAGCAGAAGAGCCTTTTGTTGGGGCAGCCAATACGGCAGCGGGTACGAGTTGGTTGGTTCGTGGGCTCTTGAGTGCAGCGGATGAACAGCTTCGTGACTGGAGTGAAGGCGTAAATGGACAACGGCAGCGGTGTTGGCCGCTGGTGCAACGGCTTCGATTGGAACTGCCAGGGCCGGATGGTTTCGGGTCTTAAGTAGAGTAGAGGCGGATAAGGGCGGGGATAAACATGGGGATGGGAATCAGCTTGTGTATGATCGTTAAGGATGAAGCGCAGCATCTTGAGCGGTGTCTGAACGCAGTCCGTAATGTGGTCGATGAAATTATCGTTGTGGACACAGGGTCAACCGATGATACGCCTGACATTGCCCGTCGCTACGGTGCAATCGTGATGCGTGCCGCCTGGTCGGGAGATTTTGCTAGAGCGCGTAACCAATCCCTCGCCTTAGCGACAAATCCGTGGATTCTAGTGCTGGATGCAGATGAAGTGTGGCTGCCAACAGAGTCAATGCATACTGAGCTACAGCGTCTACTATCAAGTGACCAGGATGAGATATGGGGATACTGGATACAAATTACGAGCTTGCTCGGTCACTCCGGTGAAGAACGAGTAACAGATGCAGTATGTCGTCTATTCAGGAACGATCCACGGATTGCCTTTACGGGGATGATTCATGAGGAGGTCGCTTCTTCCATCTATGCCTTTGCACCACAAGGGATTGCAGCGTGTAAGCTAGAGATTCTACATGATGGATATCTAGATAAGGTCATTACGAGTAAAAATAAAATAGAGCGGAACATGCGGTTAATCCGCTCCGCTCTAAATCAAACACCAGACCAACCTGAATTGTTGTATGCACTCGCTGCCGAGTGGTTTCAACAAGAAAATTACGAGGAAGCATTGCGCTTACTGGTTCCTCTGTTAGCACGACTTGAACCGGGTTGTGGATACCACTCTGATCTGGTACTCAAGACAGCGTATGCCTGGCGAGAGTACGGACATCCTGAACGGGCACTAGCTATTGTGCAGGTCTGGGCGCCTGTTTATGAGGACTTCCCTGATCTGTTGGAGCTTGGAGCTGTGCTCCAGCTCGATCTGGGACATGAAGAAGACGCGCTGGATTGGTTGAAGCAAGCCAAATCTGTTGCTGGATCAGGCTCAAAGTACACGTCTGTTTCGGGAGCTGGATCATATCGCAGTTTGATCTTAGAGGGCATGGTGTATGAGCAACTTGGTCAGTGGCAGTATGCAGAAGATGCCTATACGGCTGCAATCGAGACCAAGTCAGACAGCATGGCTGCATGGCAGCGGTTGCTATGGCTGGCTGCGGTTACAGGACGATCCAATGCGGTGGCACGCGTTGCTACAAGGCATCACCTGCCACTAGTGGCATGGCATGTGATGCTCCAGACTGCGCTGGATGCACACCGGCCAGAATGGCTGCTGCGCCATGCGGGCTCGCTCGCTGGTGTGATGCAGGCACAGCCGCTGGCACCAGGGCTTGCCCTGGCTCAGCTCGGCGAGGATGCTGCCGCCGAAGTGGAGCTGCGCCCTTGGGCGTTGCATGCGCAGCACAGGCCAGCCGCAACGCTGGCGCTATGGGCGCTCGCCTGCAAGCGGCGCGGTGTGCCTGCCGCAGCGTCAGGTGATGCAGTAGGCGGTGCAGGCGAGGCAACAGGCTGTGCGCATGCCGGTGGCCTCGCGCACAGCCATGCGGCTACGCCGCCGTGGCCTGCGGCAGCCTGCGCAGCGGAGGCGCTGCTGCGCGAGGCCTCGCCACGCGGCGACGACGGCGACGGCGGGAACCGTGCGTCCGCCGCCGCGAGCCCGGCGCAAGCGCCGCAGGGCGCCGTGCACGCCGCCGCCGATGCGCTTGCGCGCGTGGGCGCCTGGGCGGCGTGGCTGCGCCTGCTGGCGGCGCTGCCGCCCGGCGCCGCACCGGCGCTGCTCGCGGCGCTTGCGCCTGCGGCACGCTGCGGGGTGCTGCGCGCACCCGCGAGCGTCCGCGAAGGGCTGCTTCAGCTCTGCGGCGGCGAGCCTCCAGCCGCAGAGCAGCCCTCCGCGGACGAAGTGCCCGCCGCCATCCGCACAGCGGAGGCTCTTGTGGCGGGCACGCTCGCGTTGCTCGCAGGGCGGCGGCATGCCGCGCGTGCATGGGCCGAATGGGCCCAGCGCAGCTCGCTGCAAGCCACCGCCGCAGACCGCCCGGCGACGACCGTTACGCCGGGGGTACGTGCATTGTTGCGCCTGACAGCTCCTGGCGCAACCTCTGCTAGCAGCTATGCAGCGCAATGCCAGCTGCTGTGGGTACATTTATAGAGTTTTTTCCAAAAGTCCGCTTTTGATTACGAAGGATGCCTAACGTTATCTCAGCATCGAATCTAGGATTTAGCCGAAATATCCTTGCTCACGAAGTTCTGCCTACGCTCCGCTAATACATTTCTAACTTCATCCCATCTTCTCGGTACTGAAAACCACCCCTTTTGAACTCGCGCTTATAGATCCCAGCGTTCATCTATTAACTTTTACGAATGACTGCCCGGAAACAACGAATGGGGGTGCCATACATGTCAGACCAGATGGCATCCTCAGGCTCTTCTACGTTCAGATTCCCATCAATCGTTAATCCGGTAACGGCCATGATGGTTTCCAGCAGGTCGGGACGCATTTCGGGCACGTCAAACGTCGCGATTAACCTTCCATCTGGCTTCATAACTCGTGCAAACTCTCGAAATGCACGCAACATTGTGCCTGTATCTAGATGCTCCAGTACAGAGATACAGAAGACGCGGTCAAATGTGCTTGCTTCATAGGGTAACTGAGCGAGATTAGCCTGTGCACGGTGTAGTTTGGTTAGATAGAAATCAGGGAATTCACGAGCGGCTTCTTCGCCAAAGTCCGAGATGATGTCCAGACGGATGGCTTCCTCCGACAATATGCGATCATCCCAATCACAGGCATGAACCTCCTGGCATTGCTCCGCGAGCCAAAATTTGAAGGGGTGTGAGATGCCACAGGCAGCATCTAGAACAACATCACTCGGACGGGCAAATTGACGTGCCCATTCGTATTCATAAGGTCTGCTCCACCATGCCGGATGTAAGGGGAATATCAGTGTATCTATCTTCGGGTCGTTACGTCGAACATATCTAGACTCCATTAATTCTGTCTGATCCGCTGTATCCATCATCATCGAACCCCTTCCTTCATATCTGCGTCAGCAAGAAATGTGCGGAGTACCTCACTCCATTTGCGTTTCCATCGGGATAGGTCATAGGCGAGTGCTGTTTCGCGTGCGTAGATGCCAAGCCGCTCCCGCTCGGCTCTGTCTTGGACAAGTCGGACGAGAGCCGCTGTCAGTGCCTCCTGGTTTGGCGGAACGAGCAACCCATTGAATCCGTCCTGAATTAGATCGTTTAACCCACCCACATTAGAGGCGACCACAGGTAACCCGCAGCTCATCGCTTCCAGGCAGGCATAGGACGTGCCCTCCGAGAAAATCGTTGGAATGACCGCAATATCGGCGTGATGATATGCCTCTCGAATATCCCTGAAATCATACGTACGGTGAAATATCCGATCAGCATGAGGGTGTGTACGATGCCAGTAACGGAAGGAACGACCTACGGTACTGCCTTCAACCAGTTCCCCGGCGAACTCAATCTCCAGATCAGAAAAGGCTCCAAGCAACTGATCTGCCGCCAGCATCATCGGAATGATGCCGCGTTCCAGGCTGACACGACGAGGATAGAGGATACGTACCGGACGGGAGCTGGCAGATTGTTCATTTAACTTACTAGCTACAGTAAACCCTGCAGAATGTTCTTTACTCTCTTCACTTTTTTTACTTTCTTCATTTTCTTCGCTCTGCACCTCATGCTCCTGTTTAAGCATGTTCTCGGGTATATCATCAACTGCATTATGATCTTGCTCTAGACTAGGAGGTGGGGCATCAGGCGTGCTGGAGATGAAGATACGATCCAGACTGTCTTCCTGCTGATCCAGGTCTTCCTTCCACTGGGATAGCCATTGTGCCTCCTGATCTTGCTGCATCTGACGCCTAGGAGGAGCAGGGGTGAAGTATAAGGTGTCGACTGCATTCGGAATTAAAATGAGCTGTGCAGGGTCACTGAACGTGCATGAAGCACGGCAATAGGTCTGAAAATGAGAATCCACAGATACGATATTCAGCAGACCATCGACGGCCTGCTGAATATGCTCGGCAACCTGCTGCTTCGTTTCGAGCGGTAGACCAGGTCGATCCCAGTTTATCCCGTGGCAGATACCGAGGCTGCCAGGTTTATAAGCAATCGGTTGCCAGATGCAGCTAGCATAAATGATAGGACCGCGTGCGGCTTCGGCCATTCGAGCGAAAGCTTCAGGAACATCGTTCATATCATATGGGTAACCGAAGACATCAATCTGTCCTGTACGTGTCTGAAAAGCCTCGAAATAGGAGAGTTGATGTACTTCAGGAATGTGTCCCATCTCATGAATGACGCTGCATAGATCCAAAATATATCGTTCCAGCCCACCCCCGAATACCCGTGCAAACTCCCGGTTGTACCCGTCTGTGAAGCTGTGTGTGAGAATGCTGACTACCCCCATGTCACTGCTCCTCCTTCCAAGGAACCAGCCGGGGTTCCGGATCAAGAATAGATTCATAGTGTTCGAGACTGCCCCATCGTCCATCCGGGTCAATGCGCTTGTAACGCAGATATTTACGCACCCGATCTTCCAGACTCCCTGCCCAGCCGAGATGTTGTACTTTTAATTCGGTATTTATGCCAGGCAAGACCATGCAGGATAGGGGGAGACGAGGAACGTGATGATTTTGCTGTGGATAGAAATAAGGATATTCAGGTATATATCGCACAAGTGAGGCCGTGTGCCTCTGATGCAGGTTCCATAGGTCATCCTCTCGGTAGTGAGTACGCCCGCCCCACATATCGTAGAATCGAAATGCCACCCAGTCCGCATGCTTCTGGTTAATTAGATCCCGCATGGCTCGTTTGGCTTCTGCACTGTACAATTCATCTGCATCGACAGACAGCAGCCAGTCTGGTGAGGTGCTCACGGCCGCTTGCCACAGGACGTTGCGTAGACGCCATTCCTCAGCAAATAACGGTTGTTCAAGCACTTCTAAGCGGACAACCTTGGGATAGGAACGGCAGATGTCTGGCGTTCTATCTGTACTGGCATCATCTACGATCACGATCTCATCTACAAAATCACTCAGATTGTGCAGCACTTCCTCCAGATATCGCCCACGTTCGTTTCGAACCTGAAGCATGGCGGTCAGTTTGTTGTTTTGGCTTTTGCGGATACGCCGGAAGGTGGCTGGTTCTACTTCGAGGATTGGCTCCCGCATATGCTGTTTGCGTTTTTTCGGGTCAAACATTAGGGCACCTCCCCAAGCAGCTGTTGTATCGCTTGTTCGAGTAGTTCCATTTCGACGATTCGGGCAAGCGCATGTTCATCATCAAGAGCTGATTCCAGAAATAACTTCACTGCTCCATGGCGTTCTCCCCGCAGGGCTAGAGCGGTGCCGGACAATTGGCGATAATCTTGCTGGCTGGCTTGATCAACAATATCTGCGGCATGAACCAGTTTAAGTGCTTCCTCTACACGCCCGGTTTCCTGGAAAATACGAAACTTCCAGTGCCGAGCCGTTTCTCCGCCGAGCTTATCCAGTACCTTTAATGCCGTTCCATAGTCATCGTTCAGACGCAATAGTTCTGCTTGCACCAGCTGATGCTCTCCAGCCTCCAGCCAGCGGCACAGCTGCTCATAATGATGCCGTTCCTGATCTGTGGCGGCGGTAGTTCCATACACCTGCAGAGCGTGCTCCACCTCCCCGGCTTTTGCCTGAATGGCAGAGAGGAAGCGGTAGTGTGATTGCACACAGTCAGAGCGCCCACATGTGATTGCATGGGCAAATGCTTCTTGAACTGTGGCGGCTGCCCGCGAGTCTTCCAATATATATTCATAAGCAGCGAGCAAAAAGGATATTGTCTCATGTGCGCCTGTTTTGGAACGGAGCTTACGATAATAATCCGCTCGTAGCTTACATTGAAGCTGGGTAACCGTATCTGTGGCACTGCTGAGTATCTGTTTGAGTGCGTGCAGAAAAAGCATTTCGTAATCCCGTAGCGGAATTTCAAGCTCATCCTTTTGCATCATCCCCGTAGGTGTAGGATCTTCTCCACCAAGCCAGACGGTGCGGACACCTTGAAATACCAGTTTCATATAACGCGTCTCTGAGGACGTACATACCAGATTAGAAATGCCTACCAGCTTGCTAATACAGCTCTCCCAGAGTGGCGAGTCAGCTTCCTCTTGGACAGGTTCTGGCAGGAGCGTTATGAACAGATCAGGCTGAATGGAGGCTACTGCGGTAAGCCAGTACGGATGCGCAACGACTGCAACAGTACGAGGCTGTTGTAGCAGTGCTTCCGCCTCCAGTAAGGATATCAACGTAATCGCTGTGGGTAGATCGTCTGATCGTTCCAGATGGCTAACATAGTAGACTGCCCCTTCAGCAGCCAGTAGTGCAGCAATGTCTGGATAAGGGAAAGTCGACCATCCCCCTTTACGGGGAAATAGAACATAGTGAATTAGAGAGGGGGCGTCTCCTTATAATTTTGAGTAGTCTCGTTCGGATGAATCTGGCTCTCGCTGGATTGTACAGGTACTTCCACGGGCTGGATCACCTCACTTTGTTTGCATTTTGACTCGGATAACACGGATAAAATTCATTCGACTCACTCCATATGTAAAGCCTGTTTCGCACAAGGAATAGGTTGCCTGACATTAACATATGGGCATTCCGTCTCAAACATGAGCAACTTCCGTGAATAGACGAAGTTGACAAGCATTCAAAATAACTGGAAACCATATTTTTAAAATTGTACTAATGTGTGACCGTCGTCACATTTTTGTGGATTTTTTGATTAAGTTTGTGATTATTGTCACATGTATAAAATAGGTAATCTGGCACAATACGTTCATCAATGTATTTGGTGGACTGACAGCGAAGGTGCAGCTTCAATACCAAGTACATACATAAATAATGCGAATAGAACAGAAAGAAGGGGTAACGGTATGGATCCGATCATGCTATCGCGAATCCAATATGCGCTCACAACGATCTTCCATTTCTTTTTTGTGCCGCTGTCCATCGGTCTAGTGCTGCTGGTAGCGATCATGGAGACGTTGTACGTCATGAAGGGGAAAGAAATTTACAAAACGATGGCCAAGTTCTGGGGCAAATTGTTCCTGATCAACTTTGCGGTTGGCGTCGTTACAGGTATCCTGCAAGAGTTCCAGTTCGGTATGAACTGGTCAGAGTACTCCCGTTTTGTTGGGGATGTATTCGGTGCGCCACTGGCTGTGGAAGCCTTGCTGGCGTTTTTTATGGAGTCTACCTTTATTGGGTTATGGATATTCGGCTGGGATCGTTTGTCCAAAAAAGTCCATCTGGCCTGCATTTGGCTGGTGTTTGTCGGCACCTTCTTATCAGCGCTGTGGATTCTGGCAGCCAATTCATTCATGCAGCACCCGGTTGGCTTCGAGATTAACAACGGCCGAGCCGAGATGAATGATTTCTTCGCTCTAATTACCAATGGTCAGCTTCTCGTCGAGTTCCCGCATACGATCTTTGGAGCACTAATGACAGGAGCGTTTGTTGTAACAGGAATTAGCGCCTATAAGTTGATGAAAAAGCAGGACGTTGAGATTTTCCGCAAATCATTCAATATCGCGATCATCATTGGTCTTGTATCCTCATTCGGTGTAGCCTTCTCTGGGCACTTCCAGGCACAATACCTGGTAGAGACCCAACCGATGAAAATGGCAGCCAGTGAAGGAACGTGGACAACCACAGAAGACCCTGCACCATGGACGGTGGTTGCCTTCATCGATCCAGATAAGCAGGAGAATTCAGGGGAGGTCAAAATCCCAGGATTGCTAAGTTACCTTTCGTACAGTAAATTTTCGGGCAGCGTCAAGGGGATGAAGGAATTGAATGCAGAATACCAGCAGACCTACGGCCCTGGAGATTACATCCCACCGGTGCGTACGACCTTCTGGAGCTTCCGCATCATGATTGCAGCGGGTGGTTTGATGATTGCACTTGCTCTATACGGTACGTACCTGGCTATGCGCAAGAAGCTGGAAGTGGCGAAGCCGTGGTTTATGCGCCTCATGGTATTTGCCATTTCACTGCCGTTTATCGCCAATACCTCTGGATGGATCATGACCGAGGTAGGTAGACAACCTTGGACGGTATTTGGCTATATGACGACAGAGGCCGGTGTTTCACCGAATGTATCGGCAGGTATGATCTTATTCTCTACCATTGCCTTCACGGCTGCGTACACCGTTCTGGGTATCGTAATGGTTTATCTGTTTGTGCGTGAGATCAAAGCAGGGCCATATGCCGTAGATAAGCCAGAAGATCAGGACGAGTCAGCCGATCCGTTCGGCGTGGATGGGGGGTATTCCGTTGTCACTAAGTGAGCTGTGGTTTTTGTTGATCGCCGTATTATTTGTGGGGTTCTTTTTCCTTGAAGGATTCGATTTTGGTGTGGGGATGTCATCAGGCATCATCGCCAAGACAGACCGGGAGCGTCGTACACTAATTAATTCGATAGGCCCGTTCTGGGATGGAAATGAGGTGTGGCTGATTACCGCAGGAGGCGCCATGTTTGCGGCTTTCCCGCACTGGTACGCCACGCTGTTCAGTGGTTTCTACCTGCCGCTAGTTGTGGTGCTGTTAGCTCTGATCGGACGCGGGGTGGCATTTGAATTCCGCAGTAAAATGAAACAGCAGCAGTGGCGCAAAACGTGGGATATCATCATCGTTGTATCCAGCGCATTGCTGCCATTCCTGTTTGGTGTTGTGTTTGCAACGCTGATGAAGGGACTGCCGATTGATGGAGAGATGCAGCTTCGTGCAAGTTTTCTAGATATCGTTAATCCATATACGGTTGTGGGCGGGTTAAGTGTGACCTTGCTGTGTCTCGTTCATGGACTATTATTTGTCTCACTGCGCACTGTTGGCGAACTAAGAGAGCGTGCTCTCCATACAGCGCGCCAATTGATGCTTCCGCTTGCGGCTATACTTGCCATTTACGCGGTGATGACCTATCTCATGACTGACATTTTCACTGTACGTGGCTGGGCGCTCTGGATCATGGTGATCCTTGGAGCGGCAGCGCTCGCTCTGGCAACTTACTTCATTCGTCAGAAACGTGAAGGCTGGGCCTTTGGTATGACGGGAGCTGTAATTGCGATTGCTTTTGCTTCGGTATTTATCGGTCTGTTCCCAAGAGTGATGATCAGTTCGTTAGGCGCTGCATTTGACCTTACCGTATATAATGCTTCCTCAGGCGGCTACTCCTTAAAAGTAATGACGATTGTAGCGTGCACCTTACTGCCATTTGTCCTTGGTTATCAGATCTGGAGTTATTATGTGTTCCGCAAACGCCTGAACGAGCAGCACCACCTGGAGTACTGATATGGGGCGCGGGCTGATAAAGCTGCCGGGCATCCGGCCTGTACTGGCGCTGGCTTCAGCGCTGGTGCTGCTGCAGGCGATGACGATCATTATGCAGGCCAAATGGCTGGCACAGGCCATCACGGCTTTGTTTGAAGGTTCATCCGTAACAGAGCAGTACCCGGTACTGCTGCTGTTCCTGGCTGCTTTTGCCGCCCGCTATGCTATATCTTATTGGTTGCAGCTTGTGACCTCACAATATGCTGAGCGAACGGGAACCGATCTACGAAGACAGTTGGTGGAGCAATGGTTTCGGTTAGGCCCACGCTTTGCCAAGACGGAAGGCACAGGGCATTTGGTGACTTTGGCACGAGAGGGAACAGCTCAATATAAAACGTATTTGGAACTGTTCATTCCCCGAATGTTAGGGATGGGATTTATACCGATTGTGCTGCTGTTATACGTGTTCAAACTGGATATGATGTCTGGTGTGATCCTCATGCTGACTCTTCCTATTCTGATCACGTTCCTCATCCTGGTTGGTCTGGCTGCGCAACGCAAAATAGATGGTCAGTTCAAATCATACAAAGCACTAGCCAATCACTTTGTCGATACCCTGCGTGGGTTAGAAACACTAAAAACATTGGGACAGAGCGAGCGGCATGCACAGACGATTATTCTGGTTAGTCAGCGTTACCGCAAAGCTACAATGTCTACGCTACGAATGGCGTTTCTTTCGTCGTTTGCCCTCGATTTCTTCACAATGTTATCGGTGGCTTCGGTGGCGGTTGGTCTAGGGCTACGGTTAACGGAAGGACATATGCTGCTTGGTCCTGCGTTAACGGTCCTTATTCTGGCGCCAGAATATTTCTTGCCGGTACGGATGGTTGGTGCGGATTACCATGCAACATTGGATGGCAAGGAAGCAGGAGAAGCGATTCAGCGGATGATTGAACGAGGCAAGGAAGCAGAACGTGAGCAGAAGCAAGCTTATGATCAGATGATCCTGCATACCGAGAGGGAAAACAAGCCGTCAGCAACAGTGAAGATTCATCTTACAGATGCTCAGCGGTTGGCAGATCAACAGAAGCAATCGACTCAAGAGGGCGAGCTTCCAATACACAATGGGCTATGGAGCATGAGCAGTCGGTTGGCGCTCACAGATTTACAGGTGCAACATGAAGAGGGGGCTCCGCCATCGCTTACAGACGTAACGTTTCAGGTTACGGGCAGGAGCAAAGTTGGCATTATCGGAGCCAGTGGAGCGGGCAAGTCAACCCTGATTGATGTATTGGCTGGTTTTCAGTTGCCTACCTCCGGTCGCATGGTCGTTAATGGGAAACCCATATCGCCGGAGATGGTGAAATTGTGGAGAAGTCAGACTGCGGTCATTCCACAGCATCCCTATATTTTTAGCGGTAGTTTAGCAGATAACATTCGTCTCTATAGACCTGAGTCATCAAACGTAGAGCTGGCTGAAGCGATTGGTGCAGCGGGATTGAGTTCGCTGGTGTCGTCATTGCCACATGGAATGGATGAAATGATTGGTTCTGGCGGTCGACAGCTCAGCGGTGGACAGGAGCAGCGTGTGGCTCTGGCAAGAGCTTTGTTAGGTGCGAGACCCATGTTGCTATTGGATGAACCGACAGCACACCTGGATGTCGAGACAGAATATGAGCTGAAGCAGACGATGTTGCCGCTATTTGAAGACAAGCTGGTCTTCCTCGCTACCCATCGTTTACACTGGATGCCACATATGGATTGGATTATCGTCATGGAAGCTGGAACTGTGGCGGAGACCGGCACACATGCACAATTGATGGCACGTCAAGGCGTGTATTATCAGATGATTCAGGCTCAGATGGAGGCGGTGTAAGGATGCGAGCTGGATATCAATCAATAGAGACAGAACGTGACCACCACCCAGAGAGAAAATGGGATTGGATCACGCCTTATGTGAAGCAGTATCGCTGGAGATTTGCAGGGGTCATTGCACTGGGCACAACCGCGATGCTATGTGCTGTATTGCTGCTCTTCACTTCTGGATACCTCATCTCTGCATCGGCTCTCCGTCCTGAGAATATTCTGATGGTTTATGTACCTATTGTAGGCGTACGTGCCTTCGGGATTTTCCGAGCGGTGTTCCGGTACGTCGAGCGATTGGCTGGGCATGATGCAGTACTGCGCGTGCTTGCGGATCAACGTGTGAAGCTGTATCGAATTTTTGAGCCGCAGGCGCTATTTCTTCGTTCCCGCATGCAGACAGGGGATGTACTCGGGGCACTTGCAGAGGATGTGGAGCGTCTTCAGGATATCTATCTACGAACCGTCTTTCCGGCAATTACGTCGCTTGTGATCTACGCTGCTTCAGTGATTACTTTTGGCACGGTTGATGTTGGATTTGCGTGCTGGATGGGGCTGTATATGTTGTTCCTGATCGGTGTATGGCCTGTAATATCGCTGAAAGTCACTTGGAAGTTAAACGTGAGGCTGAAACGGGAAAATAGTAAGTTATACACTCGCCTTACGGATGGCGTTCTTGGTCTAGGAGATTGGATGGCGAGTGGTCGTGCTGTGGAATTTGTGCAACAACACGATGAAGCAGAGGGGCAGGCAGACGCCATTCGTCGCAGGTTGCGACAGTGGAGAAGATGGCGTGATCTCGTCGCACAACTTGTCATTGGGCTTATGGTTGTATCTGTCACGGTATGGGCAGGCGGCGAGGTAGCAGCGATGCAGCTGCCTGCAGTCATGATTGCGGCCTTTGTCTTGGTGTTATTTCCACTCACGGAAGCTCTACTTCCTGTGGCAGATGCTGTGGAGCATATTCCGCAATATCGTGAATCGCTGAACCGTCTGCATCGGCTTGAAGATCATGAGGAGCATGCCCTTCCGAAAAGGAAGAGAGATGACCACGAGCAGGAGATTGTGAATGAGAATGAGACGAATCGACGTATTCGCTTGCGCATATCTCCTAAGCTGAGAGCAGACATCGAGATTAACCGTGTCAGTTACCGTTATCCTTCCAGTGATGCCGATGCTGTTCAAGAAGTATCTCTCGATCTTCCCCAGGGGAAACGATTGGCCATCCTAGGACGCAGCGGTGGGGGGAAATCCACACTCCTGAAACTAATCCAAGGTGCAATTGTACCAACGAGTGGGCAAGTACTCATTAATGGTTTAGATGTGCCAACGCTACATGAAGAGATGACGGATGCCATTGCGGTATTGAACCAAAGTCCACATCTATTTGATACTACAGTGGCGAATAATCTCCGAATTGGGCGTCCGGATGCTACGAATGATGAGATTCGGCAAGTGGCCGCACAAGTAGGTCTGGCTGAGCTGATTGAGTCTTTGCCACAGGCGTATAATACGCCGATGCTGGAGACCGGTTTACGTTTCTCTGGTGGGGAGCGGCAACGGATTGCGCTCGCACGGGTTCTGCTCCGTGAGACACCTATCGTGATTTTTGATGAACCGACCGTAGGGCTTGATCCGATGACGGAACGTGCACTGATGCGTACAATTCTGGACAGCATGCAGGGCAAAACGATGATCTGGGTGACCCATAATCTGATGGGTGCAGAGCAGATGGATGAACTTATTTTTATGGAAAAGGGAAAGATCGTCATGCAGGGTTCTCACGAACAACTGCTGGCAAAGGAAGAGCGCTATCGACGGCTCGTTGAGCTTGATCGACCTGGATGGGCAGATCGACAGAAACGAGAGAGTCCATTACCGCCTGTAGCTTCCAGATAAGATTGCTGGAGGCAATCTTGTGGGGATGGCACGATGGTTCACTGGTTCGGTGAATAGTAGATTAGAAGGGGCTATCCCGTAATGAAATGCACCCTAATATAGGAACAGGTTTTCATTATTTCACCTGTTTACTATATGGGGAGCATATCAGACGGAGATAGCCCTTTTAGTGTTATTTTGGAAGTAATGAATCTGACACACGCTATTCGCTATCCTTTTCCCGAATCAGAGATCTAACGAATCATAGAGTCGTTAGATCGTTAATTCAGTGCATTTTGGACTTTTTGACACCGTTTTATGACGGAATAGCGTTACTGAGGTTCGTTGAATGTTGTATACTCTAGGCCTCTACAAGCAAAAGAATAATAGACGATAGACAGAGGCATGTACTAACGAGATACAGTACGGCTACCACCTGTTTGTGATTTAAGCCTGCACGGAGCAGCCGATAATGCGCCTGACTTGCATCTGCTTGATAGATTGCTTTGCCTTGGATGAATCGTTTGATGACAACAAAAATATTGTCAAAGATCGGCACGCCAAGTGCTAGAATTGGGATAAAGAGCGATAGCGTAGTGGCTTGCTTAAATGCTCCATCCAGAGCGATAACAGCGAGAATAAAACCAAGGAATGTAGCGCCCGCATCCCCCATAAACACTTTTGCTGGTGGTTTGTTGTACTTGAGATAAGCCAAGGTTACACCCACTAGAATAATAGACATGAGCGCAGAATCACTCTGCCCTTTGACGACTGCAACGATGAACAATGTCACTGCCGAGATTGCCGATAATCCCCCCGCAAGTCCATCCATACCATCCGAGAAATTAATAACTGTAGTTACACCGAAGATCCACAGAATCGTCAGTATGAACTGAAGCCAGATTGGGAGCATGATGTACTCGGAATTCAGTGGGTTAACGAACCCAGTAAAGGCGATTCCCGAAAGGAACACAAGCACAGCTGCGGAGATCTGAATAATCATCTTAGGTAGCGCAGGAAAGTCTTTACCTTTGGTTTTGTACCAATCATCAATGGTACCAATCGTTAAGAGAAGTATACCGCCGGCCACGAGAGCCGCCGTTTCCCACGAGAGTTCTTTGGTAAACATAATATATGTAAGGAAAAATCCGACGAATATCGCGTAACTAGCTGTTAATGGAATAGGCTGTCTATGTAATTTTCTCTCCACGTCTTCACGTGGCTTGTCTACAAAGTCCAGGCGATGAGCCAAACGACTGAGCGGCGGAATGAGCACCAGCACGACAGCAAAAGACAACATAAATGCCACAAGATATATCATAACTTCTCTTCGTTCACTCCTATCTTCACATTTCCTCTTATTATACGAGCTTAGCAGGAAATCTGTCGATGTCATTATTGTAACCAGACTAGATTAAAACTGGTGTTACATGTCTGTTTTTGAGACGCGTCCTAGAGATTCTGAGGCAGATACGGAGCAAAGTAACGATGGGCAGCATCTGTATTGTAGCCATCATCCCCTTGCCAGGTTGCGACAAATATAAAGTCACCAGAGCCGCCTTTGCCTCTTCTCGGCTTATCTGTTGGAACGAGCAGACCAGCTGCGGCCCAAATCTCAAGTAGTGCATCCCGTTCTTGTTTGCTGGAAGGAAAGAGACCTTTCCACAGCTTCTCAAGTGAACGAGCACTATCTTTCGGATCGCCAGTCTGTGCAGCTTCCAGAAGGCTAACCAGGATGGCTTGATCTTCAGGGGTAACCTCGGAGACGGCATCAGTGTCCTTATATAAAAGCTCTAGATCCATCAGACAGTAGAGAAGCCAGCCGTGGCGAACACCACCCCATTTGATCCGTTCAAAATTGAGTACATTCAAATCTACGTTCACATATTCTTGACTCGATTGAAGTCTGAGGAAATTACAGTCTCCACAAGAACTAGTATTGGCGTGTACGGCACGCCGCTCTAGATAGGTGTGCAGAGGAAGCTGTGATGTTAAAGCCCAACTGGAGAGGGCGCTGCGTAAATGTACTTTTTTGGTGGACAAACTATGTAGAAATGCAGTGACCACTCGCTCTTGGAGTGTATCGTCTTGATGAATCTCATACAATCGTTGCACGATTTCGTCATGCGTAATCGTCAGCGGGTCGAACATAACGCCTTGGCTCTTGGCATATTCAAAGTCTTCCCCTGAGAAGGGAGTGGACACGGATTTCCAGCCTCCGCCGCCCCAGAACGTACTCATCAGTATCTTAGCTGCTTTCTTGTCCATACAGGATGCCTCCTTATTGTAGATGTAATTCAAAAAGTCCGCTTTTGATTACGAAGAATGCCTGACGGCATCTCAGCATCAAATATGGAATTCAGCCGAAATAAGTGGGATGCTTACGAAGTTTGTTTCCTTCGGAAACAATGTAGTTGCTCACGTAGGTTTACCTACGCTCCACTACTCCATTTCTAGCTTCATCCCATCTTCTCGGTACTGAAAACCGTCCTTTTTGAACACGCACTTATTGTAGTTGTAATTCAATCTAGGTTTTTTGATAAATAGGTTAAGTTGTTTAGTTTAGAGCGGTTAGATCCCTTATTCTTCTGCTGTATTCAGAATCATGTTTACAAGACCAGGAAACTGTGTGTTCAAATCGTCCTTTCGTAGGGAATAGAAGTGTTGCTTGCCTTCAATGCGTGGCTTAATCACGCCAGCTTCACGCAAAATTTTGATGTGATGGGACAACGTGGATTTCGATATACGATCTACTTCGAAGGCGGAACAGTTCTTCTCACCAGAGCTGGCTAAGCAATGTGCAATTTTCATACGAATGGGGTCACCGAGCGCGTTACACACTGTAGTCAGCTTCATTTCCGAAGCCATAGGAATAGTTGGAGTTCTCATATCTATGACGTTAGCATAATCAGCGTCTTCTTTCAATGTTTGAAAAATTTCGAACTAAGTATTGTTATAGGTTGTAAAGTGTGTTACATTTCTTTTTGTTCATTTCGAAAAAAATCGAACTAAAATATAAAGTTAGCCTATTAGGAGGATTACAATGACCACATTATTAAACAACTATTTCCGCTTATTCGATGCTTCCCGAGCAGATGAGCGTGCAATGCAAGATCTATTGTCCCTATTTACACCTGATGCAGAGATTGTATTAAACGGAACGAGCAGAAAAGGATTCGAAGGATTCATGAAGGCGTTCTATGAGTACAACAGTGATGTCAAACATATGTGGGAGAAATGGGAGCTTCAACCGGATGGCAGCTATCAGACGAATTGGGCGGTATGCGGGCAGTCTGCAGATGGTACCGTATATGCCAAAACAGGGATTGATATTGCCCGGTTGAACGACGCAGGACAGATTGTATATCTGGAGAACGTGCAGAACGATAAGGATGCCTTCAGTAAATATAATCAGTAATTTGGGTTAAGTATTCTCGGACGGCTAGGCGTCGCTTAGAAGCTGTTCTCCGAATTTGCTTTTGATGCAAAAAGTATGATTAACGGAACGATCCTTATTGATTATGAAACTTAGCTGAATTAATCCTAAGAAGACTGCCTGCAAAGGCAGTTTTTTGTATGCTTTTCTTAGCTGAGCTGAGAAGTGGAGAATGCTAATAGGGAGTAATGAGGTAATCATATCTGCTGTATAAGAGATTCGACATCGTTGTATGATATAATATAGACCAAATATATACAGCGGAGGTCTGAATTGGAGAAGAATATGAAATGGGGATTAGTCATTTTGGCGATGGGGGCAGGTAGTTTTTTTCTATCGCGAACTTCTTATGATGTGTTGAATGTGATCTATGACGTATCTGTTATCATCGCGATTATTCTTATTTACGTTTTAGTTTTTAGGAAGAAAAAACAATAAAAGACTGAAGCATGAATCCCAAAGCTCCATTAAAATGATGATTAGAATTACTATCCGCAAGACGTACGCAAGGCGATGACGTGAATAAGAGAGTGAGGTTGGCTATGTATCTTATTGCGCTGGTCACACTTGTTATTACAGGCTTGATAGCTATACTTCATATCGTATTTGATCTCAAGGCGTTGGGCGATGGCATTGCTCTATTCGTGAAAATATCTAATTTGTTATTTTGGTTATCCTTATTATTCTTTGTTCATAAGATGCCGACGAAACCAAGGGAAGACAGGAAATAGGAATCGCGAGACTAAACGTGTAACGAAGACACCATCTGCGTAACAAACACAACAACAAACAGGCTCCACTGTTCATCAGCAGGAAGCCTGTTATTTATGTTGTTCAGCTGTTCAATCGTTGGTTTCAGTCCTTGAACGAATGTTCTTACTGATGCATCGTTCTATTCTGAAAAGCAGCAATGTCCGCATATTCTTCCTCGAACTTACGGGATATGCGGATGAAGATCGGCAGCAGCTCACGATACACCCGAACATGCTCCTGATCTGGCTTATGCCGATGTGTCGAGCCGATCATCTCGGATACAACGCTGAGAGAATCAATCTCTCCAAGAGCATACAGTCCTAGCACTGCGGCACCAAGGCAAGAGCTCTCAATGCTCTCGGGAATGATCACATCCTGATCGAAGATATCGGCCATCATCTGACGCCAGAGCTCGGAACGAGCGAAACCGCCAGTGGCTTGAATTTTGGTGGGGCGACCAATTTTCTCTTCAATTGCAAGCATGACAGTATATAGGTTGAAGAGAACTCCTTCTAGTGCAGCGCGAATCATATGTTCCTTCTTGTGATGCAGCGTCAGCCCGAAAAAGGAGCCTCTAGCGCTTGGATTCCAGAGTGGTGCACGTTCACCCGTCATATATGGATGGAATAGTAACCCCTCCGAACCTGCAGGTACATTTTCCGCAACACGGGTTAGCACTTCATACGGATCAATCCCCAGACGTTTCGCTGTCTCAACTTCAGAGGCGGCAAACTCATCTCGAATCCAGCGGAAGATCACGCCGCCATTGTTCACAGGACCACCAATCACCCATTGATCCTCTGTTAGTGCGTAACAGAAGAACCGACCTTTCGGATCGGTTACCGGTTGATCCACGACAGTGCGGATCGCTCCGCTCGTACCGATGGTTACAGCTACAACACCAGGATCAATCGCGTTTACACCTAGATTGGAAAGTACCCCATCACTAGCTCCAATGACAAATGGTGTGGTAACCGCAATGCCCATCTCCTGAGCATATTCTGGATGCAGTCCCTGACGGAGGACATGCGTTGTTGGTACAAGCTTTGATAGATGTTTCGGTGTAATGCCCGCCACCTGCAATGCTTCCTCATCCCAATCCAGCTTCTCCAGATTCATAAGCCCGGTCGCTGAAGCCATGGAATGATCAATCACATATTGGGAGAACAATTTATAGAAAACATATTCTTTCATGGAGATCAATTTGTGTGTTTGTTGGAACAGTTCCGGTTGATCACGAGTGAGCCACATGATTTTGGTCAAAGGCGACATTGGATGAATGGGTGTTCCTGTTCGAAGATAAATGTCATGACCATTCATATCGGACTGGAGCGCTTTCGTCCATTCGGCGCTGCGATTATCCGCCCACGTCATGGCACGCATCAATGGTTTACCGTGTGCATCCACAGGCAGAATGCTGTGCATGGCGGAACTAAACGATACAAACAGGACCTCATCCGGCTTTACCTTGGCTTTGGAGGTAGCCTGTTTAACCGATGCGATGACGGCTTGAAAAATATCCTCCGCATCCTGCTCTGCGATGGCAGGTGTCGGGGTGTGCAGCGGATAATCCGCACTGCCTTGAGATACAATGGTTCCATTTTGCTCGAACAGAACCGCTTTGGTAGAGGTTGTGCCGATATCTACGCCGATCATATAGGGTGAAGAAGCCATTTTGTCATCCCTCTTTCTGCGGTATTTATCTACAGATAAGAATATCAGAGTTGAAGGATGGATCAAAATGTATTCATTCTTAGTCCTTCACCGCGCCTGCGGCAATATCGGAAATAAACTGACGGCTGATAAACAGAAACATAATGATCAAAGGGATAACGGCGAGCAGTGTACCTGCAATGACCATGGAATAATCCGTGTTGTACAGACCATTCAATTGCGAAAGGGCGATCTGCAGTGTGTATTTTCGCTCGTCTGTCAGTACGATCAAGGGCCACAGATAGTCATTCCATACCCCAATGAAGGTGAATGCCCCAAGGAAAGCAAAGGCAGGCCGCAAAATGGGCAAAGCCACATTCCAATACAAGCGGAAGAAGTTGCAGCCATCAATTCGACCAGCATCCAGCAGGTCGTTCGGAATGGACTCCGTCGCATACTGACGGATCCAGAATATACCGAAGGCATTCACCATGCCGGGTATAATGAGTGCTTTGAACGAGCCGACCCAGCCAAACGTCGCCATGAGCACGAAGGATGGAACCAGGGATAGCTGAGAAGGCACCATCATGGTGGCGATAAGCAGCACAAAAAGCCACTTTTTGCCCGGAAATTCGAACTTCGCAAACGCAAACCCTGCCAAAGAATCAAAAAATAGTACCAATATAGTGACCATGCCAGCTACAAATAACGTATTGAGAAAAGCACCCCAAAAGTCAATCTGCTGCAACACACGCGTAATATTGTTCCACATCTCGCCCCCAAACCACAGCTTGGGTGGGAAAGTATAAATATCCGATGTTGTCCGTGTAGACATCACGATCAGCCAATAGAACGGGAACATGGAAATGATCATGCCCCCGATGAGTCCGATATACAACACTACCGATTTGAGAGATCTGGACGTCATGAGCACTACCCCCTTGTCATGGTCACATCAGGATGATTTGCCTTGAACGAGCTTCCAGTTCACGATCGAGAATAGAGCGATAATAAGGAACATTCCCCAACCTACAGCAGCACCATAGCCAAAGTAATTGTTGATGAACGATTCGCGGTAGAGGTAGAGGACAATCGTCATACCGGCAGCGCCTGCACCACCATCGTTACCTACGAGAATTTGTGGTTCCGTAAAGAGCTGCATGCCCCCAATGGTGGAGGTGATCACAGTAAACAGAATGACAGGTCGGAGCATCGGAATGGTGATTCGGAAAAAGGATTGAATGCTAGAAGCTCCATCAATCTTGGCAGCTTCGTATAAAGTATGAGGAATGCTCTGTAGTCCAGCCAGGTAGATGACGGCATTGTATCCCGTCCAGCGCCAGACAACCATGGAAGAAATCGCGACCTTAATGCCCCATGGTGCATTTAGCCACTCGACCACGGGGAGTCCGACCGATTGCAGCAAATAATTGAGGAAGCCGTAGTTGTTGGCAAATAATGCGCCAAAGATGATAGCGACAGCAACAATAGACGTTACGTTGGGGAGGAAGTAGCCTACCCGGAAGAGGGTTTTAAACTTCACAAACGGTGCATGTAGCAGAAAGGCTACGATTAAGGCAAAGAAGAGCATCGGGATCGTCGAGTAGATCCAGATCATGAACGTATTGCCCACCGCTTGCCAGAACTCTACATCTGTCAGTAGATATTTAAAATTGTTCAGCCCGTTATACGTCATGACTCCGATGCCATCCCACTTATGGAAGGCTAGGTATAGCGAGAAACCAATCGGAAATAGACCAAAGACGGCAAATAGTAGGTAAAATGGAGAGATGGCGATATAAAGTGCCCGATGCTGCCAGATGCGTGACAGGAGTGACTTTTCTTGAATCAGATCTGGGCGTGCAGTTCCAGGGTCAGGATTCATTCGCGTCGTTTCGGTTGCGGCCATATCAATTCCTCCTTTGCGATTCACAATGACTTCGGATTTTGGTAAGACGATGATCCTACTTCAACCTTGATCAACATGATCAAGGGAACCAAGCTGATCTATCGCTGAAGTTCTCGTTCAACGCGCTGTACCGTATCTGTCCACACTTGCTGTGGATCACTATTTTGCTTCGCAATGTCATTCAACCGCCGAGTAATGATATTGTGTACCGATGGATAACGTTCTCCGAAGAAAGCATCCGGAACCTGCTGTGCTGAGGCAGCAAATACAGGTCCTGTCGCTTGCCCGCCGAAGAAAGGTTCCTCTTCCTTCATAGCTGGTTGATCGAATACCCCGGTGCCGATGGGAATAAGTTTAACGTTTGATATTGCTCCAATTGATTTTCAGGGCTTTGCAGCCAGCGAATAAGCTCGAATGCTTCTTGGGGATGTTTACTGGATTTCAGAATAGATAGAAACGAGCCGCCGTTATTCCCATCTCCGCCAGGTGCTCGCGTTACACGCCATTGACCCGATGTATCAGGAGCAGCCTCCTGCAACACCTGTTTCATCCACACCGCACCGACAAATGAGGCAATCTCACCATTATTCATCGCTGCATTCCAGGTTGGCGTCCAGCCATCTGCATTGGCGAGCAGTCCTTTTTGCTTAAAGGCTACCGCAGTATCCCAGCTTTTGCGCACCAGAGGGGAATCCATGCCAATAAAGGAGCCGTCAGGTCGGAAGTAACGCTCAGTCCCTTGGGACAACACTTGATTGTAAACGCTTCCAATATTATCGGTCAGAAAAACCTTGCCTCCGAGTGCTTCCTTCAATTTCTCTCCTGCTGCTGCATAAGCGTCCCAGCTATCCATTTGACGAGCAACCTCTTCCGGTTCTGAGGGAAGTCCGGCTTCCTTGAATAGATCAGCACGATAAAATAGTGCGGTCGGCCCGGTATCCATAGGGAATCCAATCATCTGTCCACTTGGCGTGACGCCTTGCTTCCATTTCCACTCTAAATATTGATCCTCTATTTCACCTGCTCCAAGGTCATACAAATTATAAAAGCGATCTTCACTGGGGAAAAGCTCCATGATCCAATCGTTTAGGGCTACGATATCCGGCTCACCTGAACGTGCGGCAAGTGTCGTCTTTAGCTTGGCTTTGAAATCACCGCCAATTTTCTGAGCAGTCAGCTCAATATTAGGGAATTTCTCTTTGGCCTTGGCAATCAGCTTGTCGTCGATAGAACGATTCCAATACCATAATGTAAGCGCTACCTTTTTGTTGTTCGCTGAATCGTTTGGTTCCGACCAGATGGAGCATCCGCTTACCAGCAGGACGCAGACCAGGATGACAGCTACCCAGTATGTTCTTTTCCGGCGGATCATGTGCATAACCCCCTCATCGATATGTTCAAGGCATGATGTTACTTTGGACTACAACATAAGTGTATGAGTAGTTTCTAAACTCATACCCATTATTCCTCAAATGAAACAAGAATTTGTGACGATATGAGAAGTTATTCGAAAAGTATATTGCACTTATTTTAACAGTTACTTTAAATTTAAAAGTTACTTGACACATGATAATTTTTATTCTAAACTAACTTACATAAAGTAACTAATGATAATAACAAAAATATAGATACGTACTGTCCTATATATTTGCTCAAACACTCACACGAGAATGAAGATACATTCTCGGATAGTGCTGCCAGTGAATATACGTTCAATTAAACGTTTTACACGATAATGGAGAGGACAGAAATAACCTAAAGAAACGAAGTGTTCGCCTTTATCCCCGAATTTAATCCTTGGAGGAGTGATTCAATAAAATTTGGGGATAACAGCGATCGGAAGGTTATTCTGTCATCGGAATGGTTAGTGTTAACATTTTTAAGTTGAACTTATGTAGAGTACGATGAGATGGCTTAACAGGAGGAACAAACATGATTAATTCACATATTATAAAGCTACTTGCCCCTAAAATTCAGACTTTTCCGAGTGGAAAAGACTTCATATACCTCGTGGGACCGATTAAGCTTCCGGTCAACCTGGATGGAGAGACACACACATTCCAGTGGTATAGCTGGTTGAAGTCTGATCGAGCGATGGAAAGTGGCGAACTGATTGAATCACTTGCTACGGCAGAGCTTGCAGAGCGTCAACAATCCAGCGTGTTGGTATACGGCGATTTCGCTGAAGCACAAGAAGCTTTGATTCGGATGCATAGCATCTGTCATACAGGCGACATTTTTGGCAGCAAACGTTGTGACTGCGGCTTCCAACTGGAGCAATCCATGAAGATGATCGCTGCTCACGGTGCGGGTGCACTGTTCTATCTTGCTAACCATGAAGGTCGCGGTATTGGTCTGTTCAGCAAAGCTATGGCTTATCTGTTGCAGGAAGAAGGCTTGGATACGGTCGATGCGAACCTGCAACTTGGATTCACTGATGATGCACGTAATTATGATGATGCGATTGCTGTATTGCGTGCGCTTCGTTCAACACCGGTTACTTTGATTACGAACAATCCTCGTAAGCTTGCTGCACTGCAAGAGGCGGGATTGAACGTAGGTGGACGTGTTCCGCTATGGGGTGATCGTTCAGCCTTTAACGAAAAGTATTTGCAGACCAAAGTGAGCCGTTCTGGTCACTTGGCGGACACGGATACGTTGCTTCCGCACGCACAAGCTTAACGTATACGTGTAGGCTGGTACCGTTTAGAAATGATCGACAAGGGTTTCGATAATGGAATGCTTATCGTTAGAGCAATGTGAGTTTAGATAAACGCTGCTGTCATCACCTCCTCGTGAGGGGACGGCAGCTTTTTTGGGTCTGAATAACCTGCATCGCTTGCCGTTAACAGAGCATGGAATATACAATATAGGCATCTGATTTACGTAGGGGGAGCCGCATGCCTTTTCAGGGACAGCGTATTTTGCCAGCTGCCAAGAGTATGAAGCAATTTGAAGCGATGATTGAAGGGCCGTATCGATATGGGGTCATGCTAGATACGCATATTGCACAGCTTCAGAGTTTGCTGGATGAAGCACGGCGGCGAGACAAGCAAATATTGCTGCATGCTGATCTGATCCAGGGACTCAAAAATGATGAATATGCTGCGGAGTATCTGTGTCAGCACATTCGCCCAGCAGGGCTGATCTCAACACGAGCAAGTGTTATACAGAAAGCGAAGCAAAAAGGAATTACGGCCATTCAGCGAATATTCTTGCTCGATACCAATGCTTTGGAGAAGAGCTATCATTTGCTGACGAAGACTCAGCCTGATTTTATAGAGGTGCTGCCTGGCATTATTCCGCATATTATTACAGAAGTATCTGATCGAACGGGCATACCGATCATTGCAGGCGGACTGATTCGTTCGGCTCACGAGGTGGAGCTTGCACTACAAGCCGGAGCAACAACCGTTACGACGTCCAATACGGACTTGATCCGTCATTTTGGGGAATCGCTTACATAGTCATTAAACAGGAGGTTGTTTGGATGGAAAAATATATTATGGCGCTGGATCAGGGAACAACGAGTTCACGAGCCATTTTGTTTAACCGGAATGGAGAGATTGTGCATACTGCTCAGCAGGAATTCCCGCAATATTTTCCCAAGCCCGGATGGGTTGAGCAAAATGCGAATGAGATCTGGAGCTCCATCCTGGCAGTTATGGCATCATGCCTCGCGGAGAGCGGAATTAAACCAGCTCAGATTGCCGGAATTGGAATCACGAATCAGCGTGAAACGGTCGTGGTATGGGATAAAGAAACAGGACGGCCGATCTATAACGCGGTTGTATGGCAGTCCATACAGACAGCCGAGATCTGCGACGAGCTGAAAACGAGAGGACTCAGCGATCTCTTCCATCGCAAAACAGGTCTGCTTATTAATCCATATTTCTCGGGAACTAAAGTGAAGTGGATTCTGGATCATGTGCCTGGTGCACGAGAGCGTGCGGAACAGGGAGAACTGTTATTTGGCACGATTGATAGTTGGCTGATCTGGAAGCTAAGCGGGGGCACACACATCACCGATGTGTCTAATGCTTCACGTACACTCCTGTACAATATTTATGAATTACAGTGGGATGAGGAAATATTGGATATTCTAGATATCCCGAAGGTGATGTTGCCAGAAGTACGCGGATCATCCGAAGTGTATGCATACACGACAGAATATCATTTCTTCGGTCATACAATTCCCATTGCAGGTGCGGCAGGTGACCAACAGGCAGCGTTATTCGGTCAGGGCTGCTACACCAAGGGCAGTATGAAAAACACCTATGGCACGGGCTGCTTCATGTTGATGAATACAGGTGAGGAGCCTGTGCAATCCGACCATGGGCTTATTACAACCATTGCTTGGGGGATTAATGGCAAGGTGGAGTATGCCCTAGAAGGCAGCATCTTTGTTGCAGGCTCAGCGGTGCAGTGGTTGCGAGATGGTCTTCGAATGCTTCGTTCATCCCGAGATAGCGAGGATTATGCTGCGCGTGTCCCATCAACGGATGGCGTATACATGGTGCCTGCCTTTGTTGGATTAGGTAGTCCCTACTGGGATAGTGAAGTGAAGGGAGCCGTTTTTGGTCTGACACGTGGGACGACGAAGGAGCATTTTATCCGGGCTACGCTAGAAGCACTGGCCTACCAGACCAGAGACGTGCTTGCTGCAATGCAGACCGATTCAGGAATTGTGGTAAATGAACTGCGAGTAGATGGCGGAGCGGCAGCCAATGATTTCTTAATGCAGTTCCAAAGTGATATTTTGGGTATTCCCGTTGAACGCCCTACAGTGAATGAGACGACTGCATTAGGCGCAGCTTACTTGGCAGGGCTTGCTGTGGGTTACTGGAATAGCGCGGAGGAATTGAAGGATCATGAGAACACGGAGCGAGAATTCCAACCGGTGATGGCACCTGAGCAACGAACCGAGCTATATGCAGGTTGGCAGCGTGCAGTAGCGGCGGCAATGGCTTTTAAATAAGTGGCAGTAGGAAAAAATACATTTGCACTTTTTTATTAAACATATGGAATGGCTGAGATTTACTGGTGGAAAATGATGCATAAATTACAGGGGATATCTTCCTGTGTAACAAAATCCATATACCCACTATTAGGAAAAGTTAAGCCTTAGTGGTTCAGTTTGAAAATCCATCCTTGTCATTATGAAAAATTTAAAATTTTTTTGAATAATGTGTCATTTCAGGACTTCACGCCGTTCAAAATGTGTGTTAGGATTGGGTTACAAGTTAAAAAATGATGTCTGGAGATCGGGAGAGACCACGTACCGCTCAGCAATTGCTGTAGCGAATGACGTGGTCTTTTTTTTGTTCTTTTGCGGATAAAATAAAGGGAATGAATGGGAGTGAGACGGATGACGGCTTCTTTCTCAGCGATCAATCGTACGGCATATTTGCAAGACATGGCGAATGCACATTTTGACATATTGGTTATTGGAGGTGGCATCACGGGAGCAGGTATTGCGCTGGATGCAGCTTCCCGTGGATTGAAGACAGCCGTTGTGGAAATGCAGGATTTTGCGGCGGGAACCTCCAGTCGTTCCACTAAGCTGGTTCATGGAGGTCTGCGGTATTTGAAGCAGTTTGAAGTGAAGATGGTCGCTGAGGTAGGTCGTGAGCGAGCTGTCGTATATGAAAATGGACCGCATGTGACCACACCTGAACCGATGTTGTTGCCGATCTATACGGCAGGTACTTTCGGTCGGTTCAGTACATCCCTGGGATTAATGGTGTATGACCGATTAGCCGGCGTGAAGTATAGTGAACGGCGCAAAATGTTAAATGCCGGGGCAACAGCAGACATGGAGCCTTTACTGGGCAAAGAGGGACTGTTAGGCAGCGGACTTTACGTTGAGTATCGCACGGACGATGCAAGGCTGACCATTGAAGTAATGAAAGAAGCGGTACGTTTTGGGGCGCAGGCTGTGAACTATGTGAAAGCGGACGGATTCATTAAAGAAAACGGTCAAATCATCGGTATCCAGGCGACGGATCAAATTCATGGTCATTCTTATCAGCTTCGAGCAAGCAAGTTCATCAATGCTTCAGGTCCGTGGGTGGATGAGCTGCGTAAGGCGGATGGTTCCCGTGAAGGCAAGACTTTACAGATGACCAAAGGCATTCACTTAGTGTTCGACGGTTCACGATTTCCGTTAAGGCAGGCTGTTTATTTTGATACACCTGACGGAAGGATGGTATTTGCGGTTCCGCGAGATGGCAAAACCTATGTAGGCACAACAGACACCGTGTATACGGATGATCCGGCACATCCATTGATTTCTGAATCTGATCGAGATTACGTGATCCATGCGATCAACGGCATGTTCCCTCAGATGAATATTCGTGCGGAGGATGTAGAGTCTGGCTGGGCAGGGGTGCGCCCACTCATCCATGAAGAGGGTAAAGATCCCTCTGAAATTTCTCGTAAGGATGAGGTTTGGGTATCGCCTTCAGGGCTGATTACGATTGCTGGAGGTAAATTAACGGGGTATCGTAAAATGGCTGAAATGGTCGTAGATTTGGCTGCTCGCCAGTTGGAGAAGGAAACAGGGCGATCGGTGAAGGCGTGCTTGACCAAAAAGATGCCGATCTCCGGAGGCAATGTAGGCGGTTCTGCTGGATTCGAATCCTATGCAGAACGTAAAATTAAGGATGGCGTTGCACTTGGGTTAGAGCGCCGTGCGGCTGAACGGCTGGCACGTACCTATGGTTCAAATGTGGATGCTCTCTATGATCGGATGCCCGATCCACGAACGAAAGCCGAGTGGCATGGGTTGCCACCGGAGCTGTTGTTAATGCTCAAGTATTCGATAGAAGAAGAAATGACGGTGACTCCTGCCGATTTCTTCGTAAGGAGAACGGGTGATTTATTTTTCCGTATTAACGAAGTTCGAGCGTGGAAGACCGCTGTTGTTCGTTATATGAGCGAACGTTTATTGTGGACAGATGAACAGACAGAAGGGTATAGACAGGAACTGGATCGCTTGCTGCTGGAGGCATCTGGCAAAAAGTAAGGCAGGATTTCGACACTGGGGGTCGAATGGAACATGTAAGCGCGTAATTTAGAAAGGGGCTACATCCATGACATTGCAGATCGGAATCATTGGAACAGGTTGGTTCAGTAAGGTTCATGCAGATATTCTAGCAAAAATGGAAGGTGTACGTGTCGCTGCCGTTCTTGGTACAACACAAGAGAAAGCGGAGGCAATGGCTTCTGTATATGATGCTGCTGGTTATGGTGAGCTGGAGCATATGTTGGACGGTCAGAAGTTAGACGCTGTCTACATCTGTGTACCTCCAATGTCTCACGGTTCAATAGAAGCTGAACTGATACGTCGTAACATCCCATTCCTGGTGGAGAAACCACTCAGCACAGGCATGGATATCCCGAAACAAATCTTGTCACAAGTACAAAAGACGGGATTGCTAACCTCCGTAGGCTATCACTTCAGATACCAAGAGGCAGCTCAGGTACTAAGGGAAGCGATCCAAGAGCAGACAGTCGGTATGGCGCTTGGACGCTGGATGGGCGGCATGCCTGGCGTGGCTTGGTGGCGTAGACAAGAGGGCTCCGGAGGTCAATTCGTAGAACAGACTACACATATTGTGGACTTATTACGGTATTGCGCAGGTGAAGTGACTGAGGTGTATGCTGTTGCCGCTCAGCGTATCATGCATGAGAAGCACGACCATGTTACGGTATCGGATGTAGCTAATGTATCCATCAAGCTGCAGAGTGGTGCGATTGCCAGTATTGCGAACACTTGCTTACTACCCGATGGTGAGGGCGGTGCAGGGCTACAGTTCTATACCGAAGCAGGCGTGTGGGATTGGACACCGGAACGTCTTCTGCTTCCAAGTGCAGCTCGTCATGCAATGGCAGGACAGGAAATTCCGGCAGGGCATAATCCATATGAACGGGAAAATGAAGCATTCATCCACGCTCTTCGCACAGGGGATCGTTCACGCATTCTCTCCGATTATGCAGATGCATGTCGCACCCAAGAGATTACGACCGCAGCATTAGCGTCAGCCGAGTCTGGATTGCCCGTGCAATTACAGCCCCTGAAGGAGCTTTCTCATTAAAGCGCAGGTAAAGCTCGTTAAAGCGTAATTCATATTCTTTGATTATTAATTAAATTACATCGGTGAATATAAAGGTAATGAAAGACGCCTGACAGCGGAAGTGATCCGAGGATCTACCGCAGTCAGGCGTCTTCGTGTTGCACATATTTATTCAGCCAATCGCTAAGCAAGCTCAATAACGACAATTACTTTGGCGGATAAGATGGCTTAACCAACTGGATGATGCTATCGTTTCAACCATTCAGACGACCATCCATAAATCTGATTAATGACGGGTTCAATGGCTCTACCTTTAGGTGTTAGCTCGTATTCAACCCGAGGAGGAATTTCAGGATACATATGCCTTGTGACAATGCCTTCCGTCTCCATCTCTTTCAGACGCTCGGATAATAGTCGTCCGCTAATAGCCATCTCCGATTCAAGCTCCGTAAACCGTTTGGGTCCAGATAAGAGTTGATACATGATCAACAGCACCCACTTCTTACCGATAATATCCATGGCTTGTGTGATCAGACAGGGACTTGGGGACTTCACTTTTCTCAATCTCAACGTGTTCACCTCGATTCAAGGAAGATAGATGACATAGTTCATGTATATAAAGAATTGGCTCTCTGCCACTCTAACGAAAATAAAGGACAATCAAGTCAACGCAAGTTACTAAGTTACTACTAATAATACTGTAACATACCTTTTGTACGTATTATACACCATTTATCAAAAAATTACTTGATTAAATAATCTTATTATTATATACTCACTTCATAAAAGTAAGTTAATGATTTTTAGTCTGTATTATATGTATACATATAATTATGCTGGGATGTATCACCTTTAGCTGAAGCGAAAGATAGAGTTACCTCGGTAACCTTTACATAGAATGAAGACGAAGAGACCTTTAGATTGAAGTACGATTAGTACAACAACTAACATGACATATTAAAACGGAGGAACATACATATGAGAATTTTAGGATATATTTTATTAGTTGTGCTTGCAGGTGTATTTGTAATGACGGGGTATAACAAGGTTGTAGGTGCGGATATGATGGTACAGACCTTTGACAGCTTCTCTTATCCAAAATGGACCATGTATCTGATCGGCGGGGTTGAGCTTCTGAGTGCCGTTGGATTGTTAATTCCACGTACCCGTGTTCTGGCTGCTGGCTTGCTGACGTTTATACTGATTGGGGCTGTAGGAAGCCACTTGATCTATGGACAGTATGGAGCTATTCCTTTCCCAGCGGTGCTGCTGGTAGCTAATATTGTTGTTCTGATTGTAAGTCTGCGTCAGATGGAAGATACGGATATTGAAGCGGTACAAGCTTAACTTTCAATTTCACATAGGCATATCAAAGAGAGGATTGCTGTTTATCTTACAGCAATCCTCTCTTTGATTTATGTCACTAGAGCCGTCCAACCGCAAAGGCTAATCACAAGCATGGTGAATGGCTCCGCTTTATAGACTACGTTGTGCACGTGTAATGATTCGCCGTGTATGCTTAGTATCCGATTGTTCAGCCCAGTTGTTACATATCTGACGAACCCAATCAGGATTGGACTTGCTGGCATCGTTCAGCCAGTTACTGACGGAGTCTTGTACGTATTTAACCGTATCTGACTTTACATGCTCAAGCAGGGGGAGGGCGAGCTCAGGTTGTTCTTTTAGCTGCTGAATATGTTTGGACCAGACACCATGCGGTCTTATCACTTCTATGGCGAAGCGTCGAATAAGTGGGTCTGGGTGGGTTACCCAGTGGGCGAGGAGTTCTAATGCTTCTGACAGCTCGGCGGTGACAGGGGATCGAACAGCCATCCAGGCGATTTCTCTCACGCCAAAATGATGATCAGCTGCAAATGGAGTGATTCGCTCTAATTTATCTGCTAGATTCAGACGAGGATCCAGTCCAATGATATATGCAGCCCAGCAGCGTACACCATCCGAGCGATGCTCGGCAAGGGCGGAGAAGAGGGACGATCGTCCATGAAGATCTTGATTATCCATAATTTGCAGCCATCCACTGGCAATAGCGGGAATGATCTTCATAATACGATGCTCCTTCATTCGAGCTAGCTGTTCAATGATTTCATGGCTTTCGTTATGTAGTTTCCATTCAACAATAATCTGTTGAAATAGAAGCAGGTGATCCACCGCCAGCCATTCCGTCAGATTTACAGATTCGATCTGCCCAGCTTGTAATAGCTGAAGGACATGCTTGGGAATGTCCTTGGCGGTGCGTGCACCTTTGCGCGAAAGAATGTCTTCAGTTGTAGGCTGAGCTGTTTTGTGGCTCATTAGGATATCCTCCTTAAAAGTGTGTAGTTAATCTACACGATACATTGTGTGGAGGGTCAGAGATGTAATGAACCTTACAATTGTGAGCTTCTACTGCGGTTGGCCGCCATTTCTTCGCGATGTACCGATATGGTCTTATATCCGGTACGAATGCGGCCTGCTCTCAAAAGCTCCTGAAGTGCAACGGTAACGGACTCCCGGGTGGCTCCCGCCATCCAAGCGATCTCCTGATGAGTAATGGCACAATTCATTCGGAAGTATTCGCCTTCTTCGCTTGATCCAACCTGAGCGGCGAGCCGAATGAGATTATGCATGATTTTATCATGGAGAGTCCCCAGAGCGAACTTCTGTGTCAGCTCACTCATACTCTGGATGCGCTCACTCAGCACTTTCATTAGGTTCATCATGAATCTGGGATGTTCGATAAGAAATTTTTCAAATCGTTGCCTGTTCATCAGGCATATGTCACATTCCTCCATTGTTTCGATATACAGCATACGAGTGCCAAGTGAAATGCCATTCATCTCTCCAAACACGTTACCTTCACCCAACATATCCAGTGTAAATTGCTTACCCTCTACATTAATCGTGTATAGGCGAACGGTTCCCTTTTTCACAAAATAGAACCCTTCTTTAAACTGGTCGGGAGTTTGTATCAATGTATCTTTGGGGAGGGTCGTGATCGACGTCATGCTGTCCATTTCAATCAGGTCGGATTCCGATAGGCAAGCCATGAGATTAAATTGGGATAAATATTGAATGTTATCCATACGATTCCTTTCCAATCCATAGGATGTATTAATCAAAAAAAAGAACCCACAGTGATCAACGGGTTCTCTTGCAGGCGGGCTTCCGGAATCGGAAGGTCTCCAAAAATATTAATAATATATGCATTATATTTTAGTACAGGTTCAATAGACTGAACAACCTCTTATAGCAGTTTCTTGAGCTGAGAGACACGACCTTGGCTAATGCCTAACTTCTCGGCAATTTGCTGTTGGGCTAAACCAGGATTCTGTTCAACAATTTCCTTCATTTGTTGCAGCATACGTGCCGTTTTCGGACGAAGATCCGGGTATTCGGTTCCTGTAGCTGCTTGGCCTTCTTCCCATTCTGAAGATGAGTTAGTAGCGGGTTTGCCAGCAGGACGCTCCACGGGTGCAGGAGCCTGTTTAGTCTGAGGTACGAACCAGTCGGGAGTGTCATCTGGGTGCTTTAATTGAATTGCACAAGTCCGGCAGATGAATTGCTCTTTGAAATACATTTCCGTATCCACGTCACCGCAAAAAATACACAATGTTGATTTGTACTTTCTCAAAATCAACTCTTTCCCTTCAATGAAAAACTCGAGAGGATCGCCGATATGGATTTCCATCGTATCCCGCATTTCTTTGGGAAGGACAATTCGTCCAAGGCGGTCCAGAGATCTCTTCATTCCGGTTCTTTTCATCGCATCTCCCCCGCAATATTAGCAATTAAAACCTGTCCTTATTGTAAGGAAGAAAGGGCTTTAATACAACAATAATATTTCAAAAAATAGGGATAATTCCATCTATTATGGGAAAATAAGACTGGAGAGAAGAGGCGCAACGGCTAAAGTGAACAACGCGGCAAGTACCATGGAGATACTTGATATGGTTCCAGTCAACGAACTCAGCTCAAATGCTTTCGAGGTTCCCGTTCCATGGGCACCGGTTCCAAGCAGTGTTCCGCGAGCAATCTCTCCATCAATGCGAAGCATTTTAACAATGGAAGGCCCATAATGGCACCGAGTAGCCCTGTGATAATCACGAATACGGCAGTCACTGCAGGAATTCCACCAATCGTAGCCGAGACATTCATGGCAATCGGCGTGGTGATGGATCTTGGGATAAGGCTGTGCACCAGCCCGGGGTCAAGACGCATCCATTTGGCGAGCAGGGCAGAAGAGAGAACGGCAACGATAGAGCCTGTCATGACACTGAAGACAATCTCCGAAATATGTTTTTTGAGAATATGGAAAAAGGTATAGAGCGGCACCGCAAAGGCAACCGTTGCAGGCTGCAATAATAAACTAAGCCACTTGCCACCACTGCTGTAGGCGGCATAATCTGTGCCAGTTGCAAGCAGTACACCAACGACAAGAAGAGGCGTAATGAGCAGCGGAGACAGATACACTTTGGGCAGGCTGCGATACATTCGTTTGGCAATCCAGTAAATTCCGACAGTTAACAGCAAGCATAGGAATCCAATCATCCCGTGTGACGCTCCTTTCGTTTGGCAATCCGAGTGGCAACGAGGCCTGTGCAGACCATGACCAGAAATGTGCTAAGCAGTACGATAAATAAAATTTGCAATCCATCATGCTCTAACATAGGCATGTAATTCATAATTCCAACGGCGGAAGGTATGAAGAACAATAGTAGCTCACCCAGCAACCAGGCGGCTCCGACCTCGATCCAGCGCAGTTTCACAACGCCAGTCTGAAGCAGCAGGAAGAGGGCAACCATACCAAGAATTGAGCCGGGTACAGGCAGATGGAGAGCACCAGCAAGCTGGTTCATGAGCAGTGAGAAGGCCATCAAGATCGCAACCTGGAGAATGCCAAGACCCCATTTCTTCACATGAATCCCTCCTTATATCATCAACGTGGGTGCGTTCGTTTTTTATGAAAACAAATGAAACTTGCTTTGATATCACAAATTTTACATTGCATCCTTTCATGAGTAAAATGCATATTAAGAATGTTTTCTATTCCATTTATCTATGAGAGGCTGGAATCAGACGATGGATATCCGCCATTTGCAATATTTTCTAGAGGTTGCTCGGCAACAGAGCTTCACCAAAGCCGCTGAAGTTTTGTTCATCACACAACCAACGATTAGTAAGACGGTCAAAAGCTTAGAAGATGAGTTAGGTGTCACCCTGTTGGACCGTTATGGCAAAAAGGTTCAACTGACAGATGCAGGGCATGTTTTTTTCCGTCAGGCCGTGGAGATTGAGAAGTCCTTCCGCAGTCTATCGTCCGAATTGGACGATCTGATGAACCTGAAGAAGGGGCATTTGCGGATTGGACTACCGCCGATGGTTGGGTCCAGCTTTTTTCCGATGATTATTGGTGAATTCCACAAAGCTTATCCGCAAGTGAGTATTCAATTATTCGAAGACGGAGCGAAAAAGGTTGAGGCTGACGTCATAAGCGGTGCACTTGATATCGGGGTGGCTGTATTACCTACGATGGATGAGGTTTTGGATCATTTTGTGTTTGTAAAAGAGAAGCTTAATCTGTTGGTGCATCCTACACACCCACTTGCGGGCAAACCATCGGTTGCACTTCGTGAACTGGAGCAGGACGCATTTGTGTTATTCCGAGAGGATTTTGCGTTACATGATCGCATTATTGCCGCTTGTCAGGATGCAGGGTTTCAGCCACGGGTTGTCTATGAGAGCTCCCAGTGGGATCTACTCAGTGCGATGGTGGCAGCCAACCTGGGCGTAGCATTGCTACCAGAGACGATCTGCCGAGAGGTCGATCATATGCGTGTTCGAATTATCCCCGTGACGGAGCCTGTAATCCCATGGCAGCTTGGCATGATCTGGCGGAAGGATCGGTATCTTTCTTTTGCCACGAGGGAGTGGATTGGGTTCACCCAGTCTATGCTGAATAAGTAGGGCGCTTGTACAAATGAAAATAGAAATTCGTGCATTTCGTTGTTACAATGAGAGCAGAATAGAATCCATTTCATAAATATCTTCAGCTACTTCAATCAGGGCTAGGTATTGATCAGAACGGTTCAATCTATCTATAGATAGTTACATCAGAATCATGTTGATATGGTATGAAATGGATCTAACTAATTTTGGAGGTGGCGTCATGAAACTGCGGGTATCCGCTGTACAGTATCAATTACAGACGATTAGCTCGTTTGAGCAGTTCGCTGCACAGGCAGAGCATTACATACGGACAGCCGACGAATTCGGAACCGAATTTGTGCTGTTCCCCGAATTTTTTACCACCCAATTAATGTCCATTGGGGACGAACAAGGAAATGCATTAACGATTGAGGATCTGCCAAGTTTTACAGAGCAATATGAGCAATTGTTCACGTCGCTCGCTGCCAAATATGGCATGTATCTGATCGGCGGTACACACGTCATTCGCCGTGAAGGCAAGCTGTATAATACGGCTCACATGTTCTATCCAGATGGTCGTATCGCCCGCCAGGCGAAGATTCATATTACGCCAACAGAAGTGGAAGAGTGGAACATGGCTGCTGGGGATGGGCTAGAAGTGTTCGACACGGATAAAGGCCGCATTGCGATGCTAACCTGTTACGATATTGAATTCCCAGAGATCGTGCGTATGGCTAAAGCGAAGGGTGCCGATGTGATCTTCTGTCCTTCCTGCACGGACGACCGTCATGGATTCTACCGTGTGCGTTATACAAGTCATGCTCGTGCGGTAGAGAACCAAGTCTATGTGGTGCTGACTGGAACGGTGGGTAATCTGCCAACAGTAGACTTCATGCGTGCCAACTATGGACAGGCTGCAATCATTACACCGAACGATGTACCTTTCCCACCACGCGGTATTCTGGCTGAAGGTGAGATCAATAACGATATGATCGTAACCGCTGATCTGGATCTAGACTTGCTGTATGAGGTGCGTGAGCGTGGTTCGGTAACTACGTGGCGTGACCGCCGTACAGATCTGTATACCGATTGGGAATAGATTGAACTGCCTGAGAGGAGGAGTCGGTCAGGATGTATCATAAAGAAATACGAATCACCGGCCCGGATCGCCAGCGCAAGCCGGTGAGAGCAGTCATTCGTACTTATGCGGAAGCGGACTTTGATGAATTGATCCGCATTCAGGCAGAGAGCTTCCCTCCACCCTACCCGGAGGAGCTGCTCTGGAACCATGAACAACTGGCGAGTCATGTTACGCATTATGCGGACGGAGCCATCTGTATTGAAGTGGATGGGGAACTTGCAGGGTCCATGACGTCACTTCGAATGCAATGGGACCCAGCTCAACCAGTTAATCATTCGTGGACTGAGGTTACAGATGATGGTTATATCCGCAATCATCAGCCCGATGGTAATACGTTGTACATCGTGGATCTGTGCGTGCGTCCGAAGTATCGCAAATGGGGACTTGCCCAGTTAATGATGCAGGCGATGTATCAATTAGTTATTCATCAAGGAATGGATCGACTGCTTGGTGCTGGCAGAATGCCGGGATACCATCTCGTGGCAGAGCAGATGTCTGCGGAGCAATATCTAGAGCAAGTCGTTGCAGGAGAACTGCATGATCCCGTCATATCATTCCTGCTACGTTGTGGACGTATGCCGGTAGGTGTGACGGCCAATTATCTGGATGATGAAGAGTCTTGTGATTACGCCGCATTAATGGAGTGGAGCAACCCATTTATAGAGGTTGTTTAAAAAGTAAGCTTTTGATTACGAAGGATGCCTGAGGGCATCTATATTAAGGAGGAATATGGTCATATGGAATTTACGCGTATAACATCGATTAAAGACCCATTGTTCGCTCAGATGCACAAGCTAATGCAAGAGATTTTCCCGGCAGAGGAAGTATTGGATTTCCCACTCTGGGAAGAGCCACTGGAAGATCCGGGCATCCGGGTGTTCGTTGCTGTTCATGAAGGTAATGTAGTTGGCGCTACAGAATACCGCTACTATGAGGATTGGAACGTTGCTATGACTGATTTTACGATTATCGGTCGTGAAGGATTGGGCATCGGTAGTTTCCTTGCTCGCCATCGCGAGCGTGATCTGAAGAGTCTGGCAGCGGCGAATGGCAAAGAGCTGTTCGGTATGTTCGCTGAGATTTACAATCCTTATCTGGATCAAGACCATGAGTTTGGTGGTATTAAACCGATGAATCCGTATGTTCGTCGTGAAGTGCTGTCACACCTCGGTTACCAACGCTTGGACTTCCCTTACGTTCATCCATCCTGGCAAGGCGATGGCGAAGCTGTAGGCGGACTTGATCTGTGCTTCATGCCAAGTGATGAGAACCAAGGTGAACTGCCAGCGAGCCTCGTAGCTGATTTCCTGAATCGTTACTATGCGGTATTGCCGAACAAACCGAAGGAATGGCTGGAGATGGTGGACAAACTGTCTGCACGTACAACCGTTCCATTGTTGCCTTTGTAATAAGCCCAATAACCTGAGCCCTGACTTTTTAGGGTTCGGGTTATTTTTTTCACAAATGGAACATATTCATTCCTTGCTAGAATGGTAGGCAAGTCTGAATGTCGAGTGACCACTCAAAGAGTGGGGCGTTCTATGGTTCTATCAAATAAATAAAGCGACCCAGTCCCCTATGTTATGGAGGCAAGGTCGCTACTGGTTGCACTTTTAGAAGAGGTTATCATCTACATGACTTGGCTATTTCGCTCCGCGATGCTCGGGTAACTGGATCAGATAACTATTGGATAAGTGCATAAGCTGTAGTGCTCGGTCATATTGATCCTTGGTTACATATCCGGCAGAAGATGTAGATGGTAACTCGGTAGAGCTGGATGAGCCCCTTAAAGTGGTCGAAGCTTCATCCGCACTAGGATGGGACAATGGCTCGCTCGGAATATTCCATTGAGGTGCGTCATGTCTACCTGCATGTGCAAGAGAATAATGCATCCCGTCCCCGTAGCCTGTGGCTGGAACGAATAAGGACGCGTCATTGAGGACAGAACCGGAAGGCAGGTAATATCGCTCTGGCAGCAGGTTTCCCCCTTCTCGCAGCAGATCTTGTCCGAAATGAAGCTGATCTTGCAGAGATACGCCAGTAAGTCCCGCAATCGTTGGCAAAATATCCACCTGTCCCCGAGCTGTTCGAGTTGCACAGCAGGGGTTATTCCTGGCGCGTTAACGATGAGGGGAATGTTAATCATGTCCACCGAAGTATAGGCTCGTCCATAGAGTTCTTCCATTAACACTTCGTCATCGGGATCTAGGGAGTAGATGGGAAGTCCAAGATGATCTCCATATACTACGAGCAGACTGTTATCCCACAATCCACGTTCCTTGAGCCCATCTATAAATGCCCCAACTGCTTGGTCAGCATAATGCTGGGAGATGAGATAATCGCCAGGCAACGTATCTTGATATCGAGCAGGCAATTCTAAACTAATCTTGCTGTCTGGCAAATGATACGGATGGTGCGCCGACATTGAAATAATATGAGCGTAATAGGGTGAGCCAGCGGACTGCATAGCTTCTAGTTGATCCAGCGTTTTCTCGTATAACACATCATCTGAAGCAGAGAAGGCGATGGTATCATCCGTACCGAAATAATTAATGTCATAATACTTGTCGAAGCCCAGAGCCTGATAGAGTTGATCCCGATTCCAGAATCGCACATCGTTGGTGTGAAAAGTAGCCGTTTGATACCCATTGGCAGACATGAGTTTGGGTAGACTAGGGAGCGCTTTGTCTGCATATACGGTAGCCGCTGCACCATTGGGCGGAATATAGAACGACGTGTTCACCACAAATTCTGCATCCGACGTATTTCCTTGTCCCACCTGTTGATAGAAATTCGGAAAATACATGCTATCCCTTACCAACTGGTTGAGATGAGGTGTGATCTCTTGTCCATCAACTTGGAGTCCGATCAGGAAATTCTGGAACGATTCCAGCTGCAGCATGATTACATTACGCCCTTTGGCTGCTCCTGATAGATTGATCGCTGGCAGCTCGGTTGTCTGCTTCAGTTCCTCAATTCGATCTTGAGTGATCTGATTGACAGGCACAGGCTGATCTGGACGATCTGCCAGAATGGTAAAGGCTTCGTAGCCAAGAATGCCCATCTGTTCTGCTTGGGTAATCTCACTCATGCTTGCCCGGTTAGGGTAGATGTTGAGCATACCTATGACGAGTGACATCACTAGAACAACAGACGCGATCCGCCTTCTCGTTTTTCGCTCCACCAGCTTCTCAGCGGGGTGTTCTGGTTTACCGAATTTCATCCGGCGACGGATTAACAAGCCACCGATAATAACGATATCTGTGAAAATAAAGAGATAATACGGGTCAAGCAGAGAGAACATACTGCTCTTAACAGACGTAACCTGGTTCACCTGAGCGAGGGCATGATAGTTGACGATGACACCGTAATATTTGTAATACATAATCGCGGCGAAGAAGATGCCTGACAGCAGTAGATTAAGCCCAAGGTATAACCACATTCGCCGTTTGGCTGCAAACCATTCAATCAGACAGAAGCAAGCCCAGATCATGGGTAGTTCCGTGAGCAAGGGTTTCCACAGCGGGATATCATCGAAGATGACGATCCAGGCAAGTGAGCTTTTGAGGATCATAATCAGGGTAAACCATATAAACGGTCCTTTTAGAAACCGGGTGAGTGAACTGCGTGACAAACGTACCGCCTTCCCTTCCGAAGTTTCGTTTAACAATAATTATCCTATCTAGAGGGTTCCTGTGTCAAAAAAGTACCTATGTAGGTTGAACTATAAATATTTACACTGACCACTCCAATGACAGAACAACCTTCCGATCGCTGTTATCCCCAGATTTTTATGAATTCCTTTTCCAAAGGGGAAATCCGGGGATAAAGGCGAACGCTCCGCTTCTCCATGTTATTTCTGTCCTTTTCGTTCTCGTGTAAATGCCTTGTTCAATCTATATAGGCCTATATAACCCAAACAGACCCCATCCAAATAGGATGAGGTCATCAGGACAACACGTGATGTATATCTTGTTCTAGTTACGTTATGGTATATGTGGTCACAAAGGAAGGTCGCGGAAACATGTTAGGCTTCTGAGCAGTGAGTCCTTCGCTCGTACTCCGGTTACGATGGGCGTGGCTATAGGCTTGAGACTCCTGCCAGCCTTTGAAATGTGCTTCGGATTGCCAGAGCGTAAGTACAACATATGTGTCATCCTTAAGTGGACGAAGTACACGAATACCGACAAAACCGGGTTCTTCTTCTACCTTGCGCGCACGGTTTTTGAATCGTTCCTCGAAGTCGCCGCGTCCGTCTTCTGTCACAGGAATATTATTCAGTACAGCAAATCCACCGCCTGTCCAGCTTCCTGCGGCATCAAAAGCCTCATAGGCTGCAACGTGATCATCGGATTCGATGTTCATCAATCGTTCGGATGACTCCAGCGCGAGTCGAACTTCATCTTCACTGCGCAATGTGAGGTGTGGATATGCAGCAAGAGCATCTGGAGTAGGGGAAGGAACCAAATAAATGTACATCGTAACGGCCTCCTTAGTATAGGACATGTCTCAATATGCCCTAGTCATATCTTCCACAACATAGCACATCGAAATAGGACGAGTCCAATTATGGGATAGACGAGGATGTGTCTATTTATGATAAAGTATAGAGAATACTATGAGAACGGGTGATCGTATGACAACTACTATTCGAATATCGGTGCGTCCTTTGGTGGAATATGTGTATCGTAGTGGCAGTATCCGGCCAGGATTCCGCACCAATGCATCCATGCAGGAAGGAACCAGAATCCACCAGCGCGTTCAGAAGGGGTACACCGAGGAAGACCAGAAGGAAGTGGTGCTAGAGGCAGAACTTCAACATGGTGACCTGACTTATATTGTTGAAGGGCGCTGCGATGGCATCATTCGTCTTGAAGGGCAGTTAACGGTAGATGAGATCAAGTCTACGGCTGGCCCTCTGGATGAGCTGGGCGAAGGTCTTCCGGTACATTGGGCGCAGGCGATCATGTACGCTTATATGTATGCAGCAGTGAATGATGAGCCAAGAATGCAGGTGCAATTAACATATGTGCACACGGTGAACAGCGAAGAGCGACGATTCCGGCGCATGATGGAGCGGCATGAGCTTGAGCAATTTGCGGCAGAGGTTATCGCTGGCTACGCCCCTTATGCAGAGATGATTGCTGCATATGAAGAGAAGCGTGATGTTAGTGTACGCGCGCTTGGGTTCCCTTTTCAGAAATACCGGGAAGGACAACGGAAGTTAGCAGGAGCCGTGTACCAGACGATCCGTGAGGGCAAGGGTTGATGGCGAAGGCCCCCACGGGCATTGGCAAAACGATGTCGGTGCTTTTTCCTGCGGTCAAAGCCATTGGAGAGGGTGAGGCTGAAAGGCTGTTCTACCTGACGGCAAGAACGACAACAAGAGCTACCGCAGAAGAAGCCTTCGCACGAATGCAGGCTCAGGGATTAAACATTCATGCGATCAGCCTAACCGCCAAGGACAAAATCTGCTTCAAAGAAGAAGAATCCTGTGATGCAGGGCAGTGCAGCATGTGCGAGGGATACTATGACCGTATCAATGGAGCAGTACTGGACATGCTGGAACATGAGACATTAATGACGCGCCCTGTCATTGAGCAGTACGCTCGCAAGCATCGCGTCTGTCCGTTTGAATTCTCACTCGACGCAGCCTATGCTGCTGATGCAGTCATCTGTGATTACAATTATATTTTTGATCCACGGATCTCGTTAAAACGCATGCTGGAGGAACAGAAGCGCAGAACCGTCGTTCTGGTGGATGAGGCGCACAATCTAGTGGATCGTGGCCGGAATATGTTCTCGGCTGAGCTGGTGAAGTCTGTTTTTCTTGAACTAAAAAGAGAATTCAAAGAATTAGCCAGCAGTGTGCCTGCGGCTAAAGCCATCTCTGATCGTGCCGGTGGTGTGGATACGTACCTGCTAACCATCCGCAAGAATGGCGGAGATGAGGATAAATTGTATAACCAAGAAATGCCGGAAGAGCTTATTGATCTGCTTGAACCGTTTGTGATGGCTGCCGAGCAGTGTCTTCTGGAGGGAGGATCGGGGCATGCTGAGATAGATGAATTGCTGCTGGATGGCTATTTCACCGCTCAGAATTTCCTGCGCATCGCCAAGTTGTATGATGAACGGTTCATGACTTATGCAGAATGTGAGCGCAGTGAAGTGCGAATTAAGCTATTTTGTCTGGATCCGTCCGCCCTGCTTCGTCAGACGGCCAAAGGTTTCCGCAGCGTCGTGCATTTCTCAGCAACGCTATCTCCGATGAGCTATTACCGGGATATGCTGGGAGCAGGGGAAGAGGACTATACGTTACAGGTGCCTTCCCCATTCTCTCGCGAACAGTTGGACGTGCGCCTCATGCCATTATCTGTTCGTTACAAGGATCGAGAAGCATCACGGCTTGCCATTGCTCAGCTACTCGATCAACTTGTTGCTGAACGCCCGCGTCATAATTTGTTGGTCTTTTTCCCTTCCTATCCGTACATGCGTGAAGTGCATGAGACGTATATGCGAGTGTTTGCAGGGAGCCAGGTGGATGCTGTCATGCAGGAACAAGGTATGAGTGAAGAGGAGCGGGATCAGTTCTTGAACGCGTTCCAGCCGAATCCGGAGCGAACTCGACTGGGCTTTGCTGTTCTTGGCGGCGTATTTGCCGAAGGTGTGGATTTACCTGGTGATCGACTGAACGGCGTCGTGGTGGTCGGTGCAGGGTTACCGCAGATTGGTCTAGAGAACAATGTGCTTAAAGATTATTTTGATCGCACAGGGCGCAGAGGGTTCAACTATGCTTATATTTTCCCAGGTATGAACAAAGTGCTGCAAGCAGGTGGCAGGCTCATTCGTACTGAGCAAGACCACGGCATTCTGGTATTGATTGACGACCGGTTCACGCAGGAACCGTATCATTCGCTGTTACCGGAGGAGTGGAGAGACTACACGCTGATTCACCCGAATAAGGCCAGGTAAGCTGGGCTGAAACAAAATCAGGAGGCAACACTGACCTCTACATGTGCTCTGTCATAGCATGGCTAGTGGTTATATTTTTCTGCTCGCATGATTGAATAGGGGGTCTAGCGGGTTATTACTTGGTTAGCAACCGAACGAACTACGGGATACGTATACACTCCGAGGTCCGCTTCGTAAGCACTAAAGGAGGTCTGTTTGTAATGAAAAGAAACCATACGATGATGCAGTTTTTTGAATGGCATCTTAGCGCAGACGGAAACCACTGGAAGCGATTGGCCGAGATGGCTCCTGAGCTAAAGGCCATAGGAATTGACTCGGTGTGGGTACCCCCTGTAACCAAAGCAGTGTCGGCCGAGGATACCGGATACGGTGTTTACGATCTATACGATCTGGGCGAATTCGATCAAAAGGGCACTGTACGCACCAAATATGGCACGAAGCAAGAATTGGTGGAGGCGATTGCCGAGTGCCAGAAGAATGGCATTGTCGTCTATGTCGATCTCGTGATGAATCATAAGGCAGGCGCGGACGAGACGGAAGTATTCCCCGTGGTTGAGGTCGATCCGAATGATCGAATGAAGGAGATATCTAAGCCTTTTGAGATCGAGGGCTGGACCAAGTTTGATTTTCCGGGTCGGGGAGACCAGTACTCCTCCTTCAAATGGAACTATAAGCATTTCAACGGAACGGATTTTGATGCAAGGCAAGAGCGCACAGGTGTATTCCGTATTGCCGAAGAGGGCAAGAATTGGAATGAAAACGTCGACGATGAGTTTGGTAACTACGACTATCTCATGTTCGCCAACATCGACTATAATCATCCGGAAGTCAAAGACGAAATGATCGAGTGGGGCAAATGGCTGATTGATACGTTGCAATGTGGCGGCTTCCGTCTGGATGCGATCAAACATATCAATCATGAGTTCATCAAAGCATTCGCTGCCGAGATGATACGGAAACGGGGTCAGGATTTCTACATTGTAGGCGAGTTCTGGAACCCCAATCTGGATGCATGCCGGCAGTTCTTGGATACGGTGGATTATCAGATCGATCTATTCGATGTGTCCCTACACTATAAATTGCATGAGGCGTCTCTGGCGGGTAGAGATTTCGATCTCTCCAAAATTTTCGAAGATACTTTAGTGCACACACATCCTACGCATGCCGTGACATTTGTAGATAATCACGATTCTCAGCCGCATGAGGCACTTGAATCCTGGGTTGGGGATTGGTTCAAACCAAGTGCATATGCACTGACGCTACTGCGTCGTGACGGGTACCCGGTAGTCTTTTACGGAGATTATTACGGCATCGGTGGCCCTGAACCTGTTGAGGGGAAAAAAGAGATCTTAGACATTCTGCTCTATGCACGCTGTCATAAGGCGTATGGCGAGCAGGAAGACTACTTCGACCATGCCAATACGATTGGTTGGGTGCGCCGTGGTGCGGAGGAGTTCGAGGGCTCCGGCTGTGCTGTGGTGATCTCCAACGGAGACGATGGGGAGAAGCGTATGTTTATTGGTGAACATCGGGCTGGAGAGGTCTGGACGGATCTTACACATAGCCGCGAGGAGAGTGTAACGATTGAGGAAGATGGCTGGGCGACGTTCCATGTTAATGGTGGAAGTGTAGCGGTATGGGCTCTGCCAGATGAGGAACATACCTCAACGTCATCCTAGTTGTTAGTACTGTAATAGCCTTACATCAAGGACAATAGCTCAAGTGTAGAAGGGGGTTGCGCGTTAGCCTGAATGGCTGGCGTGGAAGCCCTTTTTGTGCTGGGTACGTGTGAGCTAGAGAAGAAAAGAGGAGATAACAAGATCGGGAATAGGAACAGGATAGGAGAAGGTATAGGTAGGGTCATACGCATAAAAAGTAACCCATCCTTATCTATTTGTGATATCCTTAATTGGTATTATAAGCCAAATGTATAAATGAATTAAACTTTTCGATGGTCGTTCGATCGGCTTGAGTTATATATAAATCAACACCAATGAAGACGAGGGGAGGGATGACATTGAGCAGGCCAATATGGACAGCATTATGCATGATCATGCTCATACTGTGCTTAACTGCATGTACCTCTGATTCGGCGATGGGCCAGGTGAAACGCACCGACTCCTATACACTAAACAGTGAAAGGAGAGATCTCGAGGAGCGCATCAAGAACAATCGAGATTCCTTTCAGCAGACTATGTCTGATAAATACACGCTGACAGCGACCGTTAATGTGAGTCATGAGGCAGATGGAGATCGGATCACCTATGATGTTCTTGTGAATGATGTGCAGATCCCACTTGCCAACGTTATTCAATCCTTTACGCTTGCACCCGCTATGATGAATGTGATCGACGCAACGGATCTGCTGAACACCAATACATCGAATGATTATGAAATTAACCTAGAACCGAACAATGAACCGCTCGGATTAAGCATAGGTCGGAGTTACATATTGAAGCCCAAAGCAGATATCAGCCGGAGCGCCCTTTCTGACTATCAGAGTATGTACATTAAAATTTCGTATGGCTCAGAAGACGAACGAACGGAAGATTACTTTTATATTCAGGCAGAGCCATCCACAGAGGCTCAGGCATACATGGAGTCACTTTCTAATGAATAAGAACAGACACTTGTCTCGCTCCAGTAGAGCATTGGAAGTGGGACAAGTGTCGATGTAGGCATTTATTTTGTTAAATATGCTGGTGTATTGGTGTATAGGAAAAGGAAAGCTTGAGGAACAACGCAATCTCCTATACTTACCTACGTATCAAGCTCGAACGATTCCAGTGTACCCGCCATTCGTAGGTCATGCTGTTGATTGAATTCAGCCCGCTTGTCGGCATTCGCATACTCATCGTGATAATGCATGAGCACAGTCTTCGCTCTAACTTGAGCAGGCAATTGCTCCAGATCCTTCAAAGAGGTATGTGACTTGATAACGAGGTCATGCATATGGCATTCATGGAATATAAGCTGCACATTCTCGGCAACCTCTTCCACACGCTTCCAGTCAAGTGTGCTATCTGCACTGTAGTAGAAGTAAGGTTTGGCCATCAGCCCATTGCTGACCATTCCCGGTACATGCTGCGTACGGAACGTTTCAAACGTAACACCGCCCAGCTCGAACGTTCCTCCATCGGGTAGTGGAACCACATCGTAATAATCACTCATCGTACGTTCCCCATCTGTCGTATAACGCATACCAGGAGAGAGAATGCTCCACAGCGGATCGACCAGCTCTTCATGGATAAACAGACGTGGTTTCCGGTCACCCACAATCTGAGCATAGTATCCAAGCATCTGTACACCGTTAATATGGTCTTCGTGCAAATGCGTAATGAAGACGTTATGTATATCTGTCATCGGCAAGCCATATTGCTTCAATGCCTTCGCGTTCGATTCTGGAAAATCGATCACTAGATGGGTATCACCGAATTCAGCCAATACACTGTTATGGTGTTGGTCTACACTGAACATGTCTCCTGTACCGAGAAATGTAATTTTCATGCCTTCATCTCCTTACATGCGATCTTCAGATCAGCATAATTGTGATTAAAACCAGTATACCTTGTTCAACCGTATATGCCTAAATCAACCTTTTTTGATAACGCTATCATTTTGTATTGAACTTTGGTGGCAAACAGTGTAGCGTACAAGGTGGGAAGTGAACCCATATGAACGTAAACTCACCTAAAGGGAGCGTGCATGATACATGAAATCTTTTCTTGATGAACAATTTCTGCTGCACAACGAAACGGCGGTAAGGTTATATGAGGACTACGTCAAAGACATGCCGATTATTGACTATCATTGCCACCTCAGTCCTCAGGAGATTTATGAGAATAAGACCTTTGGCAACATCACAGAAGCCTGGTTATATGGAGATCATTACAAATGGCGTCTCATGCGCGCAAACGGAATTGAAGAGCAATACATCACGGGCGGCGAGGGTGTTACCGACTATGATCGTTTTCTGGCATATGCCAAAACCGTACCGATGATGATTGGCAACCCATTGTACGCTTGGTCTCATCTGGAGCTACAGCGCTATTTTGGTGTCTATGAAGTATTGAACGAGAAGAGCGCACCATCCGTCTGGGAAAAAGTAAATGCCAAGCTGAACAGTGAAGGGTTCGGTGCGCGAGACTTAATCACGAAGTCCAATGTGACAGTGGTATGTACGACGGATGATCCGTGCGATTCCTTGGAATACCATCTCAAGATTAAGGAGATCGAAGGATTCGAAACGGCTGTGTTGCCGTCTTTCCGTCCTGACAAAGGACTGGAGTTGAATCGGGAATCCTTTACCGAATGGGTAGGCAAGCTATCTCAAGCTGCGGGTACGGCAATTGAGGACTATGATTCCTTCCTTGCGGCACTAGAATCCCGAGTGGAATTCTTCCATTCTGTTGGCGGCCGTGTGTCTGACCATGCGCTCGATTATGTTCCATTTGGCGAAGCAACACGTGAAGAGGCAGGAGCGATTTTTGCCAAAGCATTTGCGGGTCAGAAAGTCACCCGTGAGGAAGAGGATAAGTACAAGACGGTGACGCTGACCTTCCTAGGGAAGCTGTATGCCGATCGGGGCTGGGTGATGCAGTTCCATATCAATGCCGCTCGTAATAATAACAGCCGGATGTTTGCGAAGCTGGGGCCAGATACCGGATATGATTCCGTGAATGATACACCACTTTCTTCGGCTGTAATCGGTCTATTGGATGCGCTTGAGCAAGAGCAGGCACTGCCCAAAACGATTCTGTATTCTCTGAACCCACGTGATAATGAAGTGCTCGCCGCAATTATGGGCAGCTTCCAAGGCGGAGGTATTCCAGGTAAAATTCAGCTTGGTGCTGCTTGGTGGTTCAATGATACCAAGGACGGCATGTTAGCTCAGATGAGAGCACTTGCGAACGTGGGCTTAATCAGTCGCTTTGTCGGCATGCTGACCGATTCACGCAGCTTCTTATCCTATACTCGGCATGAATATTTCCGCCGCTTAGTATGTAATCTAATCGGCGAGTGGGCTGAGCAGGGCGAAGCTCCGCAAGATATGGAGCTATTAGGTGAGATTGTACAAGGCATTGCCTACAACAATGCTAAGACGTATTTCCCGTTCTCCCCTGCACTGCAGACGGCTTCGGCTTCCCAGAGCTAATTCGAACGTATACGATTAACTCGACCATTTAAAATTACATTTCCCAACCACGGCGATCTTATGCCGTGGTTTTTTGGTGTTTTGGAACAAAATAGAACAGAGTTGACTTTCATATTTGTCGGAAATATAATTAGGTTACCTAATTAATTGGTCATCTATTTAATTGTAGTACTATATAATAGGTATACTACGGTAATTGAATTCAACAGGCATGATCGCCTGATAAGGGGAAGACCATATGGCTGGCATAGATCCGGTCGCTCAGAAGCTTTTATATTCCATCATGCAGTTTAATAAGGGCAAATGGAGACAACATAAACCGCATGGGCGCAATCACAATGAAATTATGGTACTGGGGTGTTTGCTTCACGGTATGCATCCGGGAGAACGTCTGAATTGGCAGGATAATCCGCCTGACTTCAATCACTCCTTCAAATCTAATCATCCGGGACTGAAGGTTTCGGAGATTAGTGCTTTGCTTCGCGTGAAGTCACCAACCATTACACCCGTCATACGGGACTTGAGGATGAAGGTTTAGTAGAACGAACGATGGATCCAGAGGATCGACGTGCAGTGCGCATTACGATTACTGAGGCAGGCCGGGCAATCATTCGGGCTGCTCACGAAGAGCGCATGGAAATTTTCAATAAGCTTGTCGAGCATTTAGGCGAGGAAGACAGCCTTCAGTTAGCTGCGTTGCTTACGAAGGTGTACTCCTTTTTTGATAGCAAAGTTCCCCAAGAATCAGAAGCAAATGCACAAGGAGACGATACGCCATGATGAAACTGTTTCGTATGCTGAAGCCATACCAAATTTCCGTTTATTTCATTCTAGGTCTGGTGCTATTGCAGTCTCTGGCTGAACTATACCTGCCTACCCTGATGGGAGACATCGTGAATAAAGGGATCATTCGGGGAGACATTCCTTATATCTGGAAGATCGGTGGCTTTATGCTACTCATCGCCATTGCTGGAACCGCCTGTTCCATTATTGCCAGTTACCTATCTTCGCGCACGGCAGGGGGATTTGCCAAACAACTTCGTAGCAGAGTGTTCCGCCACGTAGAGAACTTCTCCCTGCAGGAGTTCGATAAGATGGGCACAGCTTCGCTTATTACCAGAACTACGAATGATATTACACAGGTTCAGAATGTGTTAACGATGATGCTGCGCATGATGATTATGGCTCCATTGATGTGTATCGGTGGTATTGTCATGGCGGTATCTCAGGATGCTAAATTATCTACCATTTTCCTCGTTGTGCTTCCTGTATTGGGTGGTGCCATTGCACTGATTGGTTCGAAGGGGCTGCCACTATTCAAAAAAATCCAGAAGAAGCTTGATCGACTCAATCTGGTGTTACGTGAGCAATTAACGGGTATTCGGGTTGTTCGATCTTTCAATCGTGGAGCACATGAGCGTGCTCGCTTTAATGGAGCCAATACCGATCTAAGAGATGTCTCCATTAAGGTCAATGTACTTATGGCAACACTGATGCCGATCATGATGCTTGTTATGAATTTCTCGATGATCGCCATTCTATACTTTGGTGGTATGCGAATCGATAGCGGGAATATGGATATCGGTTCACTGATTGCGTTTATCCAGTATGCGATGCAGATTATGTTCTCCCTCATTATGGTCTCCATGATCTTTGTCATGATTCCAAGAGCATCGGCTTCAGCAGAGCGGATTAACGAAGTGCTTGATATGCAGCCAGATCTGAGTGATCCAACGCAGCCACGTAAGATGAATGCACTTCAAGGAACGATTGAATTCGATAATGTTACATTCCGTTACCCGGGTGCGGAGAATGCTGCGTTATCCAATATTTCTTTTACGGCTCGTCCTGGGGAGACCACGGCAATTATCGGTGGTACGGGTTCAGGTAAATCCACATTATTGAGCCTTATTCCGCGATTCTATGACGTTACCGAAGGTACTGTGCGAGTGAATGGGACGGATGTGCGTCAACTGAAACAGGAAAATTTACGAGCGATTATTGGATTTGTGCCGCAAAAGGCAGTGCTGTTTACCGGAACCATCGCAGAGAATATCCGTCATGGTAAGGATGATGCCACGATGGAGGAAGTTGTACATGCGGCTCAAACGGCGCAGGCAGAGAACTTCATTTCCGAGATGAAAGATGGCTATGACAGCCTGATTGCACAAGGTGGTAATAACGTTTCGGGTGGACAAAAACAACGTTTGTCCATTGCACGCGCACTAGTGCGTCGCCCTGAAGTATATATCTTCGACGATAGCTTCTCTGCACTCGATTTCAAGACAGATGCTAAGCTCAGAGCTGCACTGAAATCAGAGACGACGGAAGCGGCAGTGCTGATCGTTGCTCAACGGGTGAGCACGGTTATGGATGCTGATCGGATTCTTGTCATGGATGAAGGTCGAATTGTTGGTTCAGGAACACATCAAGAGCTGCTCGCGAACAACGAAGTGTATCGTGAAATTGTATCGTCCCAGCTTACAGAGGAGGAGATCGCATGAGTGAACGTACAGAACGCAAGGCGCCCAAATCCGGTATGCCCGGTCCTCCTGGTGGCGGCATGGGAATGCGTCCCCCAGTGGAGAAAGCGAAGGATTTCAAAGGTACACTTCGTCGGTTGGTTCGCTATCTGCAGCCACACCGTTTCCGGCTCCTAGGGGTTCTTATCGCAGCTATTTTAAGTACCGTCTTCAGTATTATCAGTCCAAAAATTATGGCAGAAGGTACGAATATATTAAGTGAAGGCGCTATTGCCATCTATCAGGGCGTACAAGGTGCAGGGGTTGATTTTCCTGCATTAATCAAAGTGTTGTATCTGCTTGTGGGGTTATATCTGTTCAGTGCTGCATTTATGTATGTCCAACAGTACTTAATGGCTGGCGTGGCACAACGTGTTGTGTACGACATGCGTGAGCAGATCAGTGCGAAGGTTGGACGCTTGCCACTTAAATATTTTGATTCCCGTACTCACGGGGAGACATTAAGCCGGGCAACGAACGATGTGGATAACATTAGTAATACGTTACAGCAAAGTTTGGCGCAGTTTATTACCTCTGTCGTTACGATTGTTGGGGTCATCATTATGATGCTCACCATTAGTCCGTGGATGACATTAATTACGCTTTTGACTCTGCCGCTGAGTGTAGTTGTGGTGGTAGCCGTGGCTTCCCGTTCACAAAAGCATTTTGCTGGACAACAGAAATCACTCGGTGAGCTGAATGGTCATGTAGAGGAAATGTATACAGGACATAAGGTCGTCAAAGCATTTGGGCGTGAAAATCAATCTGTCGAACAGTTCGAAAAGGTCAATGAAGAGCTGTATGAATCAGGCTGGAAAGCCCAGTTTATCTCGGGGATTATTATGCCGCTGATGTCGTTTGTCGGTAACTTAGGTTATGTTCTAATCTGTGTGGTCGGCGGGATCTTTGTTACACGAGGCGCGATTACCATCGGGGATATTCTTGCCTTCACGCAATATTCTCGTCAGTTCACACAGCCGATTAACCAGATTGCGAACATCTCGAATATTATTCAATCCACCATTGCTTCGGCAGAGCGGGTATTCGAATTGTTGGATGAAGAAGAAGAAGTCCCTGAGTCTAACAAACCTGTGGCATTGCAGCAACCGCAAGGTGCTGTAGCTTTCCAAGGTGTCAATTTTGGATACAAAGACGATGAGTTACTCATCCGTAATATGAACATTGATGTGAAGCCAGGTCAGACGGTGGCTATTGTTGGGCCAACGGGTGCTGGTAAAACGACATTGATTAACTTGCTCATGCGTTTCTATGAAATTCAAGACGGGCAAATTACGATTGATGGTGTGAACATTCAGGATATGGAGCGCAGCAAGCTGCGTAGCTTGTTTGGGATGGTGCTTCAAGATACCTGGTTGTTCAACGGAACCATCCGTGACAACATTGCTTATGGACGTGAAGGGGCAACAAGTGAGGAAGTATATGAGGCTGCAAGAGCCGCGCATGCCGATCATTTCATTCGCACCCTTCCTGACGGATATGATACGGTACTGAACGAGGAAGCATCGAACATCTCCCAAGGACAGAAGCAACTGCTCACGATTGCTAGAGCGATTCTGGCTAACCCAGCTATCCTCATTCTGGATGAGGCAACAAGTAGTGTCGATACACGGACAGAAGTGTTCATCCAGAAAGCGATGAATGATCTGATGCAGGATCGCACCAGCTTCGTCATTGCCCATCGACTGTCCACCATTCGTGGTGCGGATCTTATCCTCGTGATGGATCATGGTAATGTCATTGAGCAGGGTAACCATGAGGAGTTAATGGATCGACAGGGCTTCTATGCGGATCTGTATAATAGCCAGTTCGCAGAGCAACAGCCGCAGGCGATCTAAGATATTTAAGTTAGGTTAAGTTAGATCGTTGATATATAAAGAAAAACAATAACCAAACAAGACTGAGCAACCCTAGTGGGAGCTCAGTCTTGTTTGGCTTCAGCTTATAATGTTTTCATTAAAGCCCCATTCAATCTGAAACATACAATATACATGCATGAATTCGTTGGTCAGACTATTGAAATACTAGTCTTGATTGGCTTTGCCCGTAACTGCGCTGCTCTTATCCTTGTTCTCTTTAGTGACTTCTGTGGAGTCATGCAATTGAAGCGTAGCTTCATCCTTATCCGATGTACTCAGCGCAGAAGGAGGCATTTCACCTGGGATGGCTTCGCGTTGTTCAATCATACGTTTAACGACCTCATAGCAGTCATCAACGTGTTTGTTCCCGACATAACGCATTCCTGTATAGCTGAGCGTTGCGGCTAATCCTTGCCCAGCAATGGGTACAAATTTGGCGACTGATTTGGTAGCTACACGTATGCCAATGCGCTTCAAGATTTGGACGACCAGTTCTTTGGTGACCATTCGTCCAATCACTTTGGAGCCGATGGACATCACGAATCCGTAGATCATGGATTTGGTCTCCGGATCCATGCCTTCAAGCTGTTTTTGTGATAATCCGAATTTATTGTTAATGGCAGGCAAGAGCTGCATGAGCATTCCTACATCGGCGAGCACATCTGTACCAGGCAACGGAACGAGTGTGGTGCCGAAGGAAGCGGTGGCTCTTTTTCGAACCATGGTGCGGCATTCTTTGCGAACTTGCTCCAATTGTTCCAATGTTGCTGGAATCATAGCAATCCCTCCATTCGTTTATGGTATACATATAACCGTTTTGAACGAGTTTGAATGGTACCTCTGTCACTGTAAATTATAGGACTACAATTATAGAGGTTGTTCAAAAAGTCCGCTTTTGATTACGAAGGATGCCTGACGGCATCTTAGCTTCGAATATGGGATTCAGCCGAAATGTCCGTTGCTCACGTAGCTTAATCTACGCTCCGCTACTCCATTTCTATCTTCATCCCATCTTCTCGGTACTGAAAACCGACCTTTTTGAACATGCACTTATAGAGCTTATTTCCAATAAGTTGTGGAACAAACATGGCTCTCATACATGAGCATAGCAAAAATAGTCAACCTTATCCATCGTGGATAAGAGGCTTTCTTCAAAATGAACAGCGGCCTTTCTGAGGATAAGCATGGTATAACTGTGGTTACATTTTTCATCACAACGGGTAAAGGGTTAACAAGCATAGGATGTGTCTATTCTCTTCGAGAGTCTAAGTTCACATGCTAGAATGGAGGAAACAGCGATGGAGTTTAACAAAGCCTTGTTAATTCATCATCAGCATGCGGGGAAAGCCAGTCGAGTTGACTCATTAGGCATTGCATCAGGCATACTAGCACCAGCAGTTCGCGAGCTTGTTATTGTTCGAACGGACGAGCCTGGTGAAGGTGAGCGACTATGCCGGGAGCGTGGGGAACAGTTCGATGTAGTATTTATTCTTGGCGGGGATGGTACGGTTCATGAATGCGTGAATGGATTGGCGGACCTTAAACAGCCTCCACTTGTTGGCATATTGCCAGGAGGTACCTGTAATGATTTTGCGCGTTCGCTAGGTATTTCTCCAGATGTGGAAACAGCTGCACAGGAAATGTTGAAAGGACACCAGATGTCTATTGATCTTGGACGAGCCAATGACCGAGTATTTACGAACTTTTATGGAATCGGATTAATCAGTGATACATCACAAAATATAAATGATCAATTAAAAGGTGCACTAGGCAAGATTAGTTACTTCATCAGCACCTTACAAACGATAAGCCATGCAGAGCCATTCCGCTATCAATTAGTGGCAGACGGGGAGAAAATGCAGGGTGAAGCGGTTATGATCTATATTGCGAACGGGCGTTTTCTGGGCACCAACACGTTACCTTTTGCAGCAGATTCCCTTCAGGATCGTAAGTTGGATGTGCTCATTATCCATGATACAGGTATCCCTTTGCTACGGGAGATCTTAGCTCATAAGCCAGAGGGAGAATGGCAGCCTCAGCATGAGAGCATCAGTTATTTCAAGGCAACCAGCTTGAAGCTGGAAACTGCAACGCCTATGCTGGCCGATACAGATGGCGAATTATATATGAAGACACCCGCCGAACTGTCGGTGTTGGCGGGTCATCTGACTTTTCTGACCGGAGATGAGTTTTAGAATCCCGGTTTCTTTCTTTTGCACATCATGGGGGCTAATCTAAGCTTGATCTACGCAGTACCTTTCTCGGTATTCACCTTCCAGCATGCTCATGCGAATCGCATCATGATACTGATGGTTGTAGAATAGTACGTCTCGGCTGATTCCTTCACGTTGGAACCCAAGCTTCTCATATGTACGAATGGCGCGTTCGTTGAAAGCGTACACCTCAAGCTCAATCCGATGCAGATTGCATATGCCAAAACCATAATCGAGCATAAGCAGCATCGCTTCGCTCCCATAACCTTTACCTTGATACTGCGTGTTGTCGATGGCAATGCGAATATGTGCACTACGATTTTTGGAATGCATGTCCATCAGGGCGATGTCACCGATGACTTGATCCGTTTCTTGTAAAGCAATCAACAACATGAGCCTGGAATCATCCTGGGCTGCATTCTCTACATAACGTTCGACTTGTGTACGTGTAAAACTATTCTGTGTTCCTGTAAGCCGACGAGCCTCGCTGTTGAATAATCCGGGGAAATAGGTATCCACATCGGCCTGCTCGAATGGGCGCAGATAGATACGTTCACTTTCTAGAAGACGTGGGATATGTATAGATGTTTGAGTTGTTTGAGTTGATTGGGTGGGTTGGGACATTGTTATTCCTCCTATTTGTAAACTGGCTCCCCTGATTATAGTCTAGTACTGTATACTGCAAAATGTGCAGTTATTAAAATTCGGGCAGGACAGATGAGGGACGAGGTGTAGGATTAATGAAGCAAATGCCGACATTGGAGGAAAACACGAGTAGACCCGTCTATGTACAACTCTCAGATCATATCAAACGGGAGATTATGCGTGGTGAATTGGCGGAGGATGCCAAGCTACCTTCTATCCGTAAACTGGCCGAAATGTTGGGAATCAGTTCGACTCCAGTCGAATGGGCATATCAGCAATTGATTGCAGAAGGATATGTGTACAGCCAGCCTCGTAGAGGCTTTCGTGTACGAGCTTTGATGGATGGTTACGGGGCGATTCAGCTTCCGATGGATAACAAGCTGCATCATAGGATCACACCCGAGCAACCCCAGTATCCGGATACGGATCAGTCTGCAATTCGCCCAATCAAGAATATGGCGTATGACTTTCATATGTCGCGTAATGATTTTAGTCTGTTTCCGTATGCGAAGTGGCAGCAATATATGAATCGAATCTGGCGCGAAGAGGCGGATGAGCTGTTGTTTTATGGTGATCCCCAAGGAGAATGGGGATTACGTTGTGAGATTGCCACCTATCTTGGACAGTTCAGGGGTGTGCGATGTTCGCCAGAACAGATAGTGGTGGGTGCGGAGCAGCATTTGTTAATGACACTGCTTGTACAAACGCTATTTAAGCTAGGCGGTATGCATTCGATTGGAGTTGAACGTCCGGGTTATCGCTTGCTGCCGGGCACATTCCGTCATTATGGTTATCAGGTTGTGCCCATTTCACTTGATGAGGAAGGTCTGGATATCACAGCATTGGAACGTTCTGGAGTTAAGCTGGTCGGTGTGTCCCCCTCACATCAATTCCCGATGGGCATGACGATGCCGATTGCACGAAGATTGGCATTGCTGGATTGGGCAGAGCGTGAACAAGCATACATCATTGAGGATGATTATGACGGCGAGTTTCGATACCATGGACGTCCGATACCATCGATGCAAGGGTTGCGCGAGGATAGTCGTGTCATCTATATGGGCGGTTTCTCCCAGGTGCTTGCCCCTGCCTTATGTATACACTACATGGTTCTTCCAATGGAATTGATGCATGGTTTCCGGGAGATGTACCAAGATGTCCTGTTTGAACAGTCGGCTTCCCGGCTCATCCAGCGGACGTTAGAAGTATTTATGCGTGAAGGAGAGCTTGGCAAGCATATCCGCAAAATGCGAAACCTCTATAAACGAAAACATGATCTCCTCGTTCAATCCATTCGCAGACATTTTGGCGAGCAAGCCGAGATTAGCGGACAGAATGCAGGCTTTCATCTGGTATTGCGTATAACGTCATCTCAGACAGCCCCAGTATTGGTACGCGCAGCAGCTGAGACGGGTGTACAAGTGAGTTCCACGGAGTATCTATGGGGAGAAGCCAGCAGTCCGAAGGATGGCAAAAAGGAATTTATCATTGGTTTTGCGGGTATTGAAGCCACCCAAATTGACCATGGGATTGAAGCACTCGCGAAGGCATGGCGCAGCTCTCCTTGATCTTAGTTCCCTTGAACAGCGCCATCCAGAAATAGGCCGACAAGTTGCTGGGCAAGCGCTGCAATGCTGGCATGCATGTTGCGTACATCTTCCCGATTCGCAAGCATGAGCAGGGACGTAAATGCATGAGCGAGCAGCATGGGGTTCGCAGGGCGGAGGTAACCATTATCCATCTCGCGCTGGAAATGTACAGCCAGCACCTCATAGATCTGTAACTCGGCCGCACGGATCTGGGTGAGTTGCTCTTCGTTTAGATAGGTTTCGGCTTCGCGCATCATCGTTTCTGTATCAATATGAGATTGCTCCATCTTCACCTCGGCTACATTCTGAAGCCGTTGCCGCAACGATCCGGGCTCATCTAGCCGTCGTGCGGTCTGCTGCATCGCCATAGCCATCATACGGGTAATGGCTGTTGTGAAAAGCTCAGGTTTGCTGGAGAAGTGGTAATAGATAGATGCCTTGGTCACATGACATTGGGACGCGATCTGTTGTAGGGATACAGGTTCGTATCCGTGTTCCATGAATAGCTTGGATGCCGTCATCAGAATTTTCGACTGCGTTGATGCTTGATCAGAGCCAGCCTTCGGTCTGCCAGGTGAGCGGGAAGTGCGTTGTTTAGAGTTCATTGTGGATACCTCTTTACGTAAAAGATTACTGTTCAAAATTGTTCATAATTTTAGTATTGCAAAATTAACCTTCCGGTATATATAATTAATTCGATTATACAATGACCCACGGTTCATTTCTATAATAAGTTCTATATAGATTGAGCTAATATTTACACCAGAACGGAGAGGACAGAAATAATTGAAGAAGCGAAGCGTTCGCCTTTATCACGGGATTTTTCCCTTTTGAGAAGGGAATCAAAAAAATCTGGGGATAACAGCGATCGGAACATTATTCTGTCATCGAAGTGGCTAGTGTAAATAGTTTAGATCAATCTATATATATATCAGGATAGGGAGATGAGAAGACAATGCAAGAAGGTTCGGGTTACGGCCGCTGGGTTGCTGGCAAACGAAGTAAGTGGGTAACACTTTTGGTGTGGATCATCATAGCGGTAGTACTCGGTTTAGTTTGGCCGGCTGTGAATGATCGGGAAACGAATAATGCTCAGGATCTGAGCGATTCTAAACCATCTGTGCAAGCTGCTGTAGTAGCTCAGAGAGAATTCCCTGGTGGGGAAGGCTTGCCAGCATTGATTGTATGGCATCAGGCTGGTGGACTCACGGATGAACATATTAAGCAGATTCAAGCGCTGACAGAGCGACTGGATCAAGACCCAGTGGAAGAGCAGCAAGCGGTAGTACCGCTGTATCAATTGCCACCACAGGCAATTCAAGGACAACTGTCCGAAGATGGTAGCACGCTTGTTATGCCGCTCTTCTTCAACGAAGGAGCCGATGCGGAGCAGCTGGAGAAAGGCATCGATGCACTGCAGGAGAAAACGGCAGAGATCTTCGGAGTGAACCCGTTTGAAGTAGCGGTTGATGATGCAAGTTCACTCAGCGCACGCGTTACAGGACCAGTCGGCATATCCATTGATGCCAGCGGATTATTCTCTTCTGCTGATGTATCGCTGCTCATTGCTACAGTTATACTCGTACTTGTGTTGTTGTTATTAATCTATCGTTCCCCGGTACTCGCGATTATTCCAATTATCGCAGTAGGGTTCGCATATATGGTGACGAGTCCGATTCTGGGATTCATGGCAGATCAAGGATGGATCACCGTTGATGCTCAGTCCATTTCAATTATGACGGTACTCTTGTTCGGGGCGGGAACGGATTACTGTCTGTTCATGATCTCTAGATTCCGCCAAATTCTCTACCATGAGCCGGACAAAAAGAAAGCTCTCTTCCAGGCGATTACGGGTTCATCCGGTGCCATTGCGATGAGCGGATTCACTGTCGTTGCGGCATTGCTTGTACTGTTACTCGCTGAATACGGGGCATATCACCGTTTTGCCGTACCTTTCAGTTTGTCCATCTTCATCATGTTTATTGCAAGTCTGACGCTGGTTCCAGCGCTGCTCGCTATCTTCGGTCGGGGGTCGTTCTACCCGTTCGTACCGCGTACACATGAGATGGAAGTAGAACGTGCCAAGAAAAAAGGCAAACCAGCTCCAGCTCCGCGCAAAGTGAAAGAAAGCTGGATCGGGCGTACAGTTGTTACGAAGCCGTGGACTGTGCTGATCGTAACCCTGGTGCTCCTAGGTGGACTAGCGACATTCTCAACACAGATCAAATTCACATATGACCTGTTATCTTCCTTCCCGGAAGATGTTCCTTCTCGTGAAGGTTTCACCGTTATTGGAGAACAGTTCTCCCAAGGAGAATTGGCTCCGGTGAAAGTCATCATTGATGCCGAGGGTCAGGAGACGGATCTACAATCCAAACTTGAAGCACTCGATTATGTAAGTAAAGTTGGCTATGCACAGCAGGGTGCGGAGAATGCGAACATTACAGCCTATGATGTAGAGTTCAATCTGAATCCGTACTCGATGGAAGCAATGCAGCACATTCCAGATCTTCGAGCAACGGCCGAACAGGCATTGAAAGATGCGGGAATATCAAACGCAGATACGCACGTATGGATTGATGGTCAGACGGCTGAGCAATATGACATTGAAGTAGCTGGAGAGCGAGATGCCAAGATCATTATTCCGGTGGTCATCGGCATGATTACATTGTTATTGCTGCTCTACCTGCGTTCTGTAGTCGCAACAGCATATCTAATTGCAACTGTCGTTCTATCCTTTTTCTCAGCACTGGGACTGGGGTGGCTCATCATCCATTACGGGCTTGGCGCCGATGCGATTCAAGGAGCGATTCCGCTGTATTCCTTCGTATTCCTTGTGGCACTGGGTGAAGACTACAACATCTTCATGATCTCAAGCATCTGGCAGAAACGCAAAACGATGCCGCTTCGCCAAGCCATTAAGGAAGGTGTAGGCGAGACCGGATCGGTCATCACCTCTGCGGGTCTGATCTTGGCAGGAACGTTTGCGGTACTAGCAACATTGCCGATCCAGGTATTAGTGCAGTTCGGGATTATTACGGCTGTAGGTGTAATGCTGGATACGTTCCTGGTGCGTCCATTCATGGTACCAGCAATTACGACATTGCTAGGAAAATGGGCATTTTGGCCAGGCAAATACGTTCCGATTGCGGAGAAACAGGAAGAGAAGCAGGTTTAATCTCTATCCTATGACTCGGTTATATAGCATGGATGGCGGTTACGATCTAACCGCTGTCCATGTTTTTTTGAATGATGATATAGGTACGTTGTCCAGTTTCTATCACCTAATCTGTGATGGAATGGTGGAACTGTAAAATATGAGGTAGATCTAAGGACGAGAAGCGCTCTCTTTGGGCAGGAAGGTTTACGTACACACAAGTTTTGGGACATAATAGAGTGAACGTTGGTCTAGCATGGCCGAATGTAATGAACAACAATGAGACAACCAGGGGAAGGATGAAAGCTAGCATGACGAATCAACTTAATGTGTACTTTAACCATGACGGCGGTGTGGATGACCTCGTATCGCTGTTCATGCTTCTGCAAATGGATAATGTGAATGTAACCGGGGTATCTGTTATTCCGGCAGATGGATATCTGGAGCCAGCAACGGATGCCAGTCGCAAAATAATTGATCGTTTCGGAACCTATTCCGTAGAAGTGTCCAAGTCGAATTCCAGAGGGAAGAACCCATTCCCGGCAGCATGGAGATTGCACTCCTTCTATGTAGATGCACTTCCAGTATTGAACGAGTCTGGCAAAATGGAAGCTCCATTATCCACTCTTCCTGCACATAAGCACTTGATTGAAAAGGTTCGTAATACCGAAGGCAAAACATTGCTTCTGTTCACTGGACCGTTGACTGATCTTGCGCGTGCGCTGGATGAAGCACCAGACATTGAAGAGAAAATCGACAAGCTGGTGTGGATGGGCGGTACGTTTGAAAAAGGTAACGTCGAAGAGCCAGAACATGATGGTACAGCAGAATGGAACGTATTCTGGGACCCAGAGGCAGCATATCGTGTATGGGAAAGCGGCATTCAGATTGATCTGGTTGCACTTGAAAGCACGAACAAAGTACCTCTCACGCCAGCAGTTCGTAACCGCTGGGCCGCAGAACGTCGCTTCGAGGGTGTGGATTTCTTGGGTAACTGTTATGCAGGTTGTCCTCCACTGGTGTACAGTGAGACGAACTCCACGTATTATCTGTGGGATGTACTGACAACAGCTTCCGTAGGTCGCGAGGATATCGTGAAGAAGAAAACGGTAAACTGCATCGTGATCCCGGATGGGCCTAGCCAAGGTCGCACTGTAGAGCAGGCAGACGGACGTCCAGTACAATTGGTGTACGATACCGATCCAGAAGCATTCTTTACTTACATGACGGATCTGGGCAAAAAAGCTGCTCCGCAGCGTTATTAATTCGGACAGCCCATAGGCGAGTCTCCATCTAATTAAATACAATAAGCCGCCCAGCAGAGAGGAATGAATTCCTTTCTCTGCTGGGCGGCTTATTTCGCATGGAAGCGCAGCTCTTCATGCAAAGCTTGTTGTCCCGCTCTATATCTTGAAGCGGGCAATCAGTCCGTTCAATTCACTGGACAATACACGTAGACTCTCAGCTGACGCGCTGATCTCACCCATCGATTGCAATTGGCCGCCAGTTGCGGCAGACACCTCTTGAATGCTGGATGAGGATTCACGCGAGATGTGCTCCATATTCTCGACAGAGGCTGAAATTTCTTCTGCACTCGCAGAGAGCTGTTCTGAAGCAGCAGACACCTCATGTAAACGTTCGTTGATCGTATCAATTCCAGAATGGATTGAAGTGAACGAACGACCTGCTTCCTGTACAACGACGAGTCCTGATTGGACTTCGGTTGTACTTGCACTCATATGCTCAGACAAGACTTGAGTTTGGTGTGTGATTTCTGCAATTAACTCGGACACATGCAGGGAAGACTGCTCAGATTCGGTGGCGAGCTTACGCACTTCGGAAGCCACCACGGCGAATCCATTGCCATGTTCTCCAGCACGAGCAGCTTCAATGCTGGCATTGAGCGCAAGCAAACTGGTCTGGGACGCAATGCCTTTCATCAGCAGAGCAACAGATTCAATCTTGCTGGAGTACTGCTCCAGCTGCAAGGTGGATAGGGACATCTGCGTGTTCGCTTGATGGATTTTGTCCATCCGATCAATCGCCGTGTTAATGTTCGCTTGTCCTTGCACCGCATTAAGGGTTGTTTCCTGGGATACACCCGCAACGAGCGACGCGGAGTGAGCGATATGCTGCATACTACGTGTAATTTCCTCCATCGCAATCGTCACTTCGCCCGCCCGGGCAACCTGTTCAGTGGCTCCCTGAGCCGTATGATCGGTATGCTTGGCAATCCGCTGGCTGGCTTCGGCCGTTGCTCTGGAGTGAACCGATACACCTTCGGCGGCTTTGAGCAAGGAATCGGAGCTTTTGCGAATACCTGCCATCACATTGCGGGTATCGGTGACGAGATGTTTAAACTCGGTAGCGAGCTGACCAACCTCATCCTTACGTCCTAACTCCACATCGACCGTTAGATCGCCTTTTCCTACTTGGGCGATGATCTTCTTGAGTCTGACGAGAGGGCGTGTGAGGTAATGAGCGAATCCATATACAAGTAATACGCTGAGCAAGACAATGACAAGTGCTGTCCAGATCATCGTCATACGATTCCGTGTCATCAGGTCATAGACCGCTGTGGAGTCTAGATCCGCACCCACAACACCAAGCACTTCCCCGTTTGTACCGTGAATTGGGACATAGGCAGTAATCGTTGCTCCATACTCGTCCTGCGTAAGTTCCCCATGCACAGACTCGTTATTGGCAAAAGCCTGCAGCATACCTTCATATTGCGTTTCTTCTACTGATCCATAAGGTGAAAAATCATCCTCCGAAACGTCAGCAGCCACACCGTCGACCACGTAATAATACGTGGCTGTTCCGTTCTCTTCCCGTTTACCAAGAGTGTACAGATACTTCAGTCCATTGGCTTCACGAAGCTGGCTAAGCTGTTCGCGCAGGGTTCCGTAGTAGTCAGTTTCATTCTGTCCCGTACTGAGTGGTGCATATTGAGCCACGTCAATGGATTGTGCAGCTCGTTCGGCAACCGCCTGAGCCTGCATTCCCATAGATTGTTCAACAAGTTCAGCGGATGAACGGTACATCGTCACACCAAGCACGGCTCCAGCCGCTAACATGAGACATGAAAAAAACAAAAAGATACGCATAAACAAACTGTTCATTAGTTGTATTACTCCCCCTTTTTAGCGGTAAAGGTTGTAGCTATGGATCACTATTGAAACGACTATCAACATATGGATCAGACGTGCATTGTGCTGGGTTGAACATGGATAAAACGAATATGTATGTGTATTGCTGTATTCAATATGCCAGCTTCATATGCGTGTTCAAAAAGGTAGGTGCCATGAAATAGGCGTACACCTTCAAATATCGGCATTTTATAGATAAAGAATTAGCCCCCGAATGCAGTTCATTCGGGAGCTTGTTTATCCTGATCAGATGCAAACTGTAAAATGTTACATCGTTCCTCCGCCTTGGCGAATTGAGGCTGGGATCTTTTCGGGGCCTTGATTGATGTATTTTTGAATAAAAGCACCCACCTTCGCATCGTCAAACGTGGCGAGTTTCATCGTCTTCGTCCAGGCGGTCACAACGACCTCGCTGCCTTCGGGAATGTCCTTGTTAGGGACAGCAAGAATTCCTGCCCCTGCTTCACGAAACTTCGTTAGGTACTTCAGGTGATCCTTGAGCTGATCGGTTGCATCTTCACGATAATAAATAATGATATCCCCGTGCTCCAGATTGTGCACCAGATAGGGATAACCGGGGAAATCGGTATAGAACCCAAACTTGATATCATGTGGATTATGAGGCCCTGAGGTTGGAATGGTCATCTCATAGTTGATCGGATCTTCCGTATGGCTGGCTCCATAGTACGGATCATCCGTCACATCAATGGTGGCATTGGCGTTCAGATCTGCAACAATGTATTTGGTAAAGGCACCCTGCATGAAGAAGAGAGCGATCACCACGATGGATACTCCGAGCATAGCGTGCGCTGTGATCCGAATGGTTCGACTTTTCCTTTTCACGATGGCTCGCTCATCCTTCTTCATATGGGCGACAATCGAACCTTGCGTGCGTGAAGCCCAGACGTAGGCGACGATAGACAACAACAGAATGACTGCGCCGATGATGAGCCACAGGTAGGATGTACCCGCCTCGTGATTCATCTGCATGTGATCCATATGTGGATCCATAAGTATCCTCTTCTTTCTTCGTTAAAATAAAATCATCATTCATTAACACTACATATCGTAGTGTTAATGGCGTTACACACTCTATTTCCGATCCAGTACACCGAGATGTACCGCAGATTAGATGCGAGAGCGAAAGGTGGATGGGCATCTTCCTTAGATGTCCAATACGTAAATAAAATCATATCAAATTTACACTACACATTATAGTGTAATCATGTGGATCGTGCAATCTTTGTGCGATATACATGACATGTTTTTCAAAGTGAATTCAAGTTTCAAGTTCATCATATGTCCTGTTCCACACTATAGTTGCTCTATAGTTATAACAAAAAGGCTCTCGTTGCCGAAGCAAGAGAACCTTTTGAAATGCCATATTGATCATCGATTACCTCTAGGGAGAGGACTACATCCGCCAGAACGAAGAGTAGAACAAGCTCAGGATGCTAAGCAATGTCTCCAAGAGCAAACGATATACGACATAGACTAGCACGATGTTGGCAATGAGCACCGTATAGATGCTGTCGATTGCGGCTTTGGAACGATTCAATGGATATTGGAACACAACCGCATTCATGCCTACAATGACGATGATGTAAGCAATCGCGACAAAATACAGTGAGAAGGAGAAGGAAATGATCGTGAACACGTTCGCCAGAACGAGTGCAGCCACTGCTGGAACCAATAATGCGCCGTACTGGGCTACGAGAATTTTGGGACGGAACGTAAGCTTCTCCACTTTCAAAATGATATACATTAACGCTACCGCAATAATTAGCATGATGGCTGTAAGCAAGAGAGGTCTGATGAACCCACTTATGAATATGCCGGGAATTTCCATAGAGCTAAAGGCAATTAAGAAGTATGTAGAGGATAAAACTGCGATTAAAGCCATCGTCAACCATCCATTGAATGAGTGCTGTTCACCAACGCTCTTCATTGCTTGGTAAGGACGAACAAGAACGCTAAGGAAATAAGATGCATATTGTTTGCTTACTTCTTTGGCTTGCTGAACTTTCTCATTTTGCATCATATTGTTCCATTGATTGTTCTGTTGATCACCGGATGCCTGATTTTCGGTAGTGTGCGCTTGTTCTTGCGGTTGCCGAATTGGAATGGGTGCTGATGTATTCGAGCTGGAATCTTGAGGTGCATGATTAGGAGAGTCTTGTTTACTTGACCAACGCGTATATTCGGACTCCGATGCAGCAGCAGATTCGTAATCTGGTGAAGCGCCAGCAGGGGAAGAAGTCGAAGCAACCTCGGTCAGGTTCGATCCGCACCTCTCGCAAAAGCTAGCATTTTCATTTTCATGATTACATACTGGGCATTTCATGATATAAGCCTCCATTTCATTTATTTAGACATTTTGTCTTATTTTAAGGGTTAATGTGGAAGTTTGTCCATGACTTCCATTGAATTCTACAAGGGATTTATGAAAATGAAGTTTGTATTTATGATCATATTTAGTTCTTGTACAGTTTATGTCCATCGTAAGTATGATCGTTCTTTCTGCAGCGAATGTAATGGATAGAGAACGTAGTCTGCGGGTATACTTTTACCAGTTCAATCCTTTGTTCAATCACGTTAAGTACAGATATAAATACGTTTCAATTCATGTAATGTTCGCTTTTATGAGATATTTGTAGGTGAAGTTCATCTTTTGGGTTGCCCAACACAGAACATTTATGTATAATCAGACGTGTTAATACGTTTAATGTACGGTAGTAAATGATGTAGGTGAGTTCATGGAACTGCTGGACAGTAATGAGAGCAAGAAAAAGATGTGCCAATACTATAATGAAATATCGAAGGAACTGTTCGGCTTCGGGACAACTCTCCTGAGAGTGACCGTAGATCAGAATATTGTAACCTTCTTCGCGAAGCACCGACGTTCGCCACGCTCTGACGCCCTGGAAGGGGAGGCCCCCGGCTTGAAGCTGGAAGTGGACTTCCGCATGTCTGTCTTATATAAGAAGAAATTCAGGGAGAAGTTAGAGCAACACATGGGTTTGCCAATTGAAGCTGTTTTAAGGGATTATGATGCGTCCACGCAGTGGGCCATTACCAATGTGATTTTGGAACAAGCATAGATGGATTAGTGGGGTTTTCCTGTTGATGCATACTGCCTTTGTACCTGAGATTCATATGGATTCTGACAATTTCATACGATGGCGTCTGTCTTTGGATTGATTCTGAAGCAGAAACCGATGATGTACCGGCTACGGGTGTCGCTTTCCTTTGTTTACGAAGAAAAGTGTTCTTGTTCACACAAGAATGCTTTTCTTTTTGTTTTTTTAAGTTGAATTAGCCCTGTCATAACACAAATGCTCCGAAAACAGAAAACCTTTCGATCGTCGTTATCCCCTGATTCCTATGAATACTCTTTCTGGAGGCGGAATCTGGTGATAATACGAACGCTTTGCTTCTTCAGGTCCTTTCTGATTTCTTCGTTAATTGTGTTATCAAGCTAATTCAACTTCATAAATTGCGTTATAAATCACACATATCAGGGGGATTAAGATCATGATGAAAAAATGGATTAGTGGTTTGGCGACAGTAGCGATGACTTCGGTATTACTTGCAGGTTGTGGCAGCAGCACAGATGATGCAGCAGGCGGATCAGGCAATGGAGGAACAGCTCCAACGAAACTGGTTATCTCCACATGGGGTTTCTCGGAAGATTTCTTCAATCAAGAAGTATTTGGTCCATTTGAAAAAGAACATAATGTAGATATCGTGCTGGAAGTGGGCAACAATGCTGAGCGCTTGAACAAAATCCGTCAGGGTACATCCAGCGTAGATGTGATCTATCTGTCTGACTACTATGCACAGCAAGGCATTGACGAAGGCCTATTTGAGAAAATCGACCGCTCCAAAATTCCGAACATCAATGATATTTATGAGATTGCCCAAGCTCCACTTGGTGAAGATTACGGCCCTGCTTACACCGTTGGACAATTGGGGATTGCGTATAACCCAGACATGGTTGCCAAAGAAGTTACTTCTTGGAGCGATCTATGGGATCCCGCTTTTGAAAATAACCTGACGATTCCGAACATTACAGCAACCGCTGGCCCAATGGTACTCGATGCAGCATCCCGTGTTGCAGGTAATGATACGTTTAATGAAGATGCCGCATTCACGAAGCTGAAAGAGCTTAGCGGAAATGTCGTGAAATTCTACACGCAAACTTCGGAGTATGTGAACATGTTCTCCCAAGAAGAGATTGCAGGCGGTCCAATTATGGAAATGTACTTCAAAGACTTGAAGGCAGCTGTGCCTAATGCGAAGTTTGTAACACCTAGCGAGGGTGCTTATGCCGTTATGAACACGATCAACGTAGTTAAAGGCAGCAAAAACAAAGAACTCGCTGAAGAGTTCATCAACTGGCAGCTCAGTCAGGACGTTCAAGCGAAATCAGCTAAAGCCAAAGTGGATTCTCCAGTAAACACAAAAGTAGAACTGAATGCTGAAGAAGCTGAAGGTGTGACATACGGAGCAGACGTGGTTGAGAAGTTGAACAAGCTGGATATGGAGTTTGTAAACCAACAAGCTAAAGGCTGGACAGATCGTTGGAATCGTGAGATTGCCCAATAAAACAAACGTAACGACAAGGAGTAGAGCATAGATGAGTAAAACGTCTAATCCCATCATCTTGGATGTAGATACAGGTATTGATGATGCGCTGGCGATTCTACTGGCTGTCAAAAGCCGGAAGCTAGATATTCTCGGCATCACGACTGTCTGCGGCAATGTATCTCTAGCGCAGGCAACGGAGAATACGTGCAAAATACTGGAGCTGGCAGGTGCGCCTGCCATTCCGGTGATTGCTGGAGCAGCGAGTCCGCTGACTCGGAAGTCTCATTATGAACATCGTGTGCATGGACAGGACGGATTGGGTGGTGCGCTGCCTGATCCGGCAGTGTCCAAGCAGGCCGATCCAGGGTTCGGCCCAGACTTTATCGTGGAGCAGGCTAAACTATACCCAGGTGAACTCACCCTGATTATGACGGCACCACTTACGAATTTGGCGCTGGCGCTAATTAAATGTCCGGAGCTGCCTTCTTTATTGAAGGAAGTCATCTTCATGGGTGGTGTTGTACGGGGGCACGGTAACGTGACACCGGTAGCGGAGTACAATACGTACGCCGATCCAGAGGCTGCACGTATCGTTGTGCAGGCAGGAATTGAGAAGCTCACACAAGTAGGACTAGATGTTACACGCCAGACGTTGCTGAATGAAGCTACCATTGAACGCCTCACAGATCCTGTACTACGCGCATATGTAGCTCAGAGTACGGAGATTTATATTAATCGTTACGAACAAATGAATGGTGTACGAGCATGTGCGCTGCATGATCCACTAGCTGTTGGCGTAGCACTCGCTCCGGAACTGGTTGGACGCAAGTCGTATTACGTGGATGTCGAAACCGCGAGCCGTCTGTGTGACGGTCAGATGGTGTGTGATTTCCAAAACCGTTTGGGACAACAGCCCAACACCCTCGTCTGCGAAACGGTAGATGCGGAAAGCTTCCTAGAACTGTTTATCAACGCATTAAATTCGTAAATTTAGAGGTTGTTCAAAAAATCCGCTTTTGATTACGAAGGATGCCTGTCGGCATCTCAGCATCGAAGATGGGATTCAGCCGAAATGTCAGTTGCTCACGTAGTTTTGCCTACGCTCCGCTACTCCATTTCTATCTTCATCCCATCTTCTCGGCACTGAAAACCGGATTTTTTGAACTCGTTAATATTTTTATCCAAAGAGGAAAGTTAAGATCGATATTAAAATAAGTTCTTAACTTGATCCCGCTTAGTGGAGGGGACGAAATCGATTCTGGAGAAGCGAAGCGCTCGCCTTTATCCTTGGATTTTTCCTTCTAAGAAGAAGGAGATCAAGAAAATCCAAGGATAACAGCGATCGGAAGAACGATTCGTATCCGGAACGGCTGATGCGGAGATAACCAACACTTGTTTTTGGAATGACTCAAATTTTTCTTATGTCAGGAGTAGAACGATGAAAAAATCAGTAATCTACTGGCTATTGCTGCCGGGATTCATATTTTTGGCGGCATTCATGATCATTCCGATTGTCCTGACGATCGGGTCGACCTTTTTTCAGGAAAACTCCTTCACGTTTGAAGGATACATGCATTTTTTCAGAGACCCTTACTTTTTGAAAATATTGCTTACCACCCTGCAGGTCAGTGTGGTCACCACGATTGTCTGCGTGGTGCTCGGATTCCCGACAGCTTATTATATTTCTCGGAAAGCGCCGCGCCGCAAAGGCATTTTGCTGGCACTGGCGATCTTCCCACTCTTGACGAGCCCGGTTGTGCGCTCGTTCAGCTGGATGATTATCCTTGGACGTAAAGGGCTGATTAACAACGCGCTCGTTGGTTTGGGGATCGTGGACAAGCCGCTGGATATTTTGTACACGCCGGCAGCGATGATGATTGGTCTGACACATCTATTCTTGCCGCTCATGATTATTTCCCTGGTCGGCGTACTGGAGAACATTGATGGTGACCTGCTCAAAGCAGCACAAAGCCTGGGTGCATCCCGCTTCACTGCATTCCGCCGGGTTGTGTTCCCACTGGCTGTGCCAGGGCTTGTCATCGGAGCCGTGCTTGTATTTGTCGGCAGTCTGACGGCATATACGACACCTGCCCTCCTTGGAGGGAAACAGCGTGTAATTGCCACGTTCCTGTATCAGAACGCCATGACTCTCAACGACTGGTATCTGGCCTCGGTTGTTGCCGCGATTATGATTGTGATTACATTCGTCGTGGTCGGTGTCATGAACAAAATGGCCAAAACTTTAAATCCGAAGGGGTAGACATATGCGGGAGAAACATATCGGGCTGGGCCTGTTCAGTCTGCTGGTCTTTATCTTTCTGCTGGGCCCGCTTCTGATCATATCGGTCACTTCGTTTGAACCGGGAACGGTACTCAAATTCCCACCGGAGGGATTCTCCTTCCGCTGGTACGAAAATATTTTTAACACAGGCGGTTTCCTCCGCACATTCCAGACGTCCATCATTATCTCCCTGCTGGGGAACTTGCTGGCACTGGCGCTAGGGATTCCGGCTGCGTATGCACTCAGTCGTTACGATTTCAAAGGCAAATCATTGCTGAATGCCGTATTCCTATCACCGGTATTGATTCCGGGGATCGTGCTTGGTTTCACGTTAATGAAATATCTGATCGTGATTTATCACCTTCCAATGGTTCTGGGATTGTTGATTGGACACACGATTATTATGCTTCCGTTTATTATTCGGGTTATTGCTTCAAGTCTGTCGAGCTTTGATTTTGCAGTGGAGGAAGCGGCACTTAGTCTGGGTGCAGGACGTCTAAGAACGTTCTTTCAGGTGGTGCTGCCTAACATACGCTCCGGTATTCTGGCGGCGGTACTTATTGCTTTCTTGGAATCGTTCAACAACGTGGATATTTCCGTGTTCATGACTGGCCCAGGTGTGAGTACATTGCCGATTCAGATGCTGACGTACGTGGAGAATTATTTTGACCCAACGATTGCAGCCATTTCCGTGCTGCTGATGGTACTGACAGGACTCTTAATGTTCGTGATCGAACGGATCATGGGCGGATTTTCATACTTTACTAAACGTTAATTGGAGGCGCAGAACGCTATGGCATTGCTGACACTAGACCACGTATCCGTGGCATACGATAAGCAGACAATCCTGAAGGATTTTCAGTTGGAGCTGGAAAATGGTAAGCTGCTCTCCCTGCTCGGACCGAGCGGTTGCGGCAAAACAACTACGCTGCGCCTCATCGCCGGATTCCTGGAAGCATCACAGGGCAAGTTTATGTTCGGCGGCAAGGATTACACGAAGGTTCCGGTGAACAAGCGGAACTTCGGATTTGTATTTCAGAGCTATGCGCTGTTCCCGCATCTGTCTGTCTATGATAATGTGGCCTTCGGCCTGCGGATGCGCAAGGTGAAGGACAAGGATATCTCCTCACGTGTGATGCGCATCCTTGAAGTAGTTAACTTGATTGGATTCGAGAAACGCTTCCCGACGGAACTGTCCGGTGGACAGCGTCAACGTGTGGCGATTGCCCGCGCACTGGTGATTGAACCGGATCTGCTTCTATTTGATGAACCGCTCAGTAATCTGGATGCTAACCTGCGACTCAACATGCGGGTCGAGATTCGCCGGATTCAGCAGGAGCTGGGCATCACTACGCTCTATGTGTCTCATGATCAGGAAGAGTGTTTCTCGATTTCCGATCAGGTAGCGATCATGAACAAAGGCGTGGTCGAGCAGCTCGACCGCCCAGAGACAATTTTTAAATATCCGGCAACGGAGTTTGTAGCACGATTTATCGGATTCCATAACTTTATTGAATTTGCGGATCGCACGGATGCAGGGGATATGATTACGTTGCATGCGGGAGGCCGTACGTTTAATGCTACTGCACATCCGGGTACCGCTCGTGCCGGTGCTCGCAAAGGCGCGATTCGCCCGGATGATCTGATCGTGAGTGGAGACACATCCGCGGATCTCGCTAATGCATTGCCAGGCATCGTGAAGGTGAGTACGTACCTCGGTCGTAGTTACCAGTATGTCATTGAGACGGAACTTGGCGACTTCACAGCTAACCAAGAGATGGAGACGCCTTATCTTAGCGGACAGCGAGTGAGTCTGATTTTCCCACAGGATAAACTTGTGTTAGTGGAATAGTCATTGAATGTAATTGACAGCAACAGGAAGTAAAGCAGCAAAGAAGGCATATTAGCGGTGAATCCGGTTAGGGCAAGGTGCATCGTAGTGCGGAACTGTAGATAAAAGCGCAGTGCAGCACATTGTAGGTAGACTGCTCATCCGGATCACGCCGAGATGCTTGTGAAGAAGGAGATTATGCCAATGCGTGCAGATCAACTAATTGTGAATGTAAATGTGTATAACAGTTATTATAAAAGGTTCGAAAAAAATAACGTCGCTGTATTGGACGGTCGATTCCTATATATCGGTTCAGGCGGGTCGGAGCTCATTAATGCCGATGAAGTCATTGATGCACGTGGTCGTTATATGATTCCAGGCTTGATTGATATTCATCTGCACATTGAGAGTACAATGGTAACGCCAGCTACATTTTCACACGGACTGATCCGCTCTGGGGTGACTTCCATTGTGCCTGAGCCACATGAGATGGCTAATGTGTTCGGTCTGGAAGGTGTGCAGGAGATGATGGCGGCAAGTCGGGAGACGTTGGTGGACATGTTCTATGCGATCCCAAGTTCTGTGCCGGCGACTCCAATGGAAACGACAGGTGGTTCCATCGAGATCGAAGATATGGATACATTATTGGCAACCGGAGAGATCATCTGTCTGGGTGAGATTATGAACTATGTGGATGTCATTCGCGACCCAGACTGCAAAACGAATCAGATTCTTCGCCACATTCGGAAGAACTACCCGGAGCTTGTCATTGAGGGGCATACACCGAAGCTATTAGGTCTGGATCTGCACCGACTGATCTATGCTGGGGTTGATTCGGATCATACACATCAGAGTATTGAGGGATTACAGGCTCGTATTGCTGCGGGCATGTTTATTGAAATCCAAGAGAAATCCATGACACCGGAAGTGATGGAGTATCTAATTCAGCATGATGTGAAGGAGCATTTCTGTTTTGTAACAGATGATGTTATGCCTGATAGTCTGGTGGAGCGAGGACATCTGGATCATCTTGTACGTAAAGCGATTGGTATGGGAATGCGCCCAGAAGATGCGATTTACGCGGCAACGTCTACTCCTGCAGCTCGGATGAAAATGACGGATCGTGGCAGTATCGCACCAGGTAAGGTAGCAGACTACGTACTGTTGTCCGACCTTGAAATGTTGCGTGTCGATCAGGTCTACAAAAAAGGTCGTAAGGCTTACGATGATTACGAACCGTATACACAAGAACGGATCATTGGGCAGTTCCCAGCTCATTTCTACCATAGTGTGCAATTGCAGCCGCTTGATGAAGAGGACTTTGCAATTCGTTTATCCGATCCTAAAGTTAGTGGTTCAGGAGTAGGTACGGGTAGTGTTGTAGATGCTCTTCAGGCAGAAGACAAGCCGAAGGCGAATGAAGACCATGCGGGTGAATCCTCGTACCCATGCCGGGTTATGATGGTGAAGGATGGCTCGACCTTTGTGGAAGAACATATTGCGCAGATACAGGTAACGGGAGATGAGCTCTTGTGGGAAGAGAGTGAATATGGACAGATTGCCACCTTTGAGCGTTATGGGGTGAACGGTAATCATGCACATGGTCTGATTGGTGGAGATACGATTAAACGCGGTGCCATCGCAACAACGTATTCCCACGACAATCACAACCTTCTCGTCGTTGGACGTAACCGCAAAGATATGATTATGGCAGCTAACAAGGTGATTTCGAGCCAAGGGGGATTCTGCGTTGTTGAGGATGGCAAAGTGCTCAGTCATCTGGAGCTTCCGGTAGGTGGTATTCTGACCGAGGAACCGCTGGCTGTTGTATCCCATCAAGTGAAGGAATTACGGGCTGCCATGTTATCGCTCGGTTATGTGCATTATAATCCGATTATGTCGATTAGCACCCATTCCCTTGCCGTGAGTCCAGCACTCAAAATTACCGATCACGGGCTGATTGATGTGAATGCAGGTAAGGTTGTACCACTAATCGTACAATAGCGATTGTTCAAAGATCCGCTTTTGATTAGAAAGAAACCCAATGGAATCATCAGCATCGAAGTTGAAATTCATTTGAAATTCAGTAACTGGGTTCTGAGGAATATACAAAAAGGTAAGTGCATGGTAGAGAGAATACCGTGTACTTACCTTTTTTTGACGATCCTGTATGATAGGATGATTATTATAGTTCGGATGCAGAACTCTGAGCAGATCTCATTTTCCTGAGCTTTATCACATAGTATACTGATCTTACGGTACTACCTGCCATAGGTATTGCAATGAGTACATAGTTGAATGTTGAAGCAGAAGGGAAATTATAAAAAGCGTAGACCATCACTGCCGCGGCAAAGAGCAGAAGGCTACAGTTTAGAATCAGATGGTACACAATACGCTTATATTCAGTCGGGTATGAGAAAAATTTCATGAATATACCTCCTTGTAGGGTTCCTTGGAGTCGTTAAATAAGGTATTCATAGAAACTTAATTATAACATTCAACGGAGTGTATTCCCACATTATTCTAATATGTTAATGAATTCGTTCGCTGTTCTGTAGCTTATTATAGAAGGAATATTGTTTCATACGTTTATCTCAATTATATAGAGACGAGAGAGGGAGTCTTAATGATGACATCTAATTCGAATGCTAAGAAGGCTGTATTTTTCGATGTGGATGATACGTTATATGATCATCTACAACCATTACGCGGGGCGCTTCAGGATATTCTTGGCCTACCGGACGATTTTCCCTACAGCGAGGCATATCATCGCTTTCGCTACTATAGTGATTGGTTATCGGAGCAGGAGGGATTGTCCGCTGTACCGGAACCGGCAGCTATGGAACGGATGCGTCGTCGCCGGTTCGAGCTGACCTTAGAAGAGTTCGGTGTGTCACTACAAGCAGGACAAGCAGAAGCATTGCAGCAGCAATATCTAAGCTGCCAGTTTCGGATATTACCTTTTGAAGGCGCGTACGATCTGATTCGGAGACTGTCAGCCGAGGGGCATGTCGTTGGCTTGATCACGAACGGACCTGGAGCACACCAACGTACCAAGCTGGAAGCATTAGATGTAATTGGATTGATCCCAGAGGAACGAATCTTCATCTCGGGCACCATTGGTTATGCCAAACCAGATCGGCGACTATTCGAACATGTAAACGAGCTAACAGGCACAACGCCCTCTAACAGCTTCTACATTGGAGACTCATGGCGTAACGATGTCGTAGGTGCAGTGGATGCCGGATGGAGCGTTATCTGGTTTAATCATCGTGAAGCCATGCCTGAATCAGATCACCAACCACATCATGTTGCGCAAACGTATGAGGACATCAAACGTGTTCTTTTGTCTGAGATTTCCTGATAGATATCAGTGTAACTTTTCTATAGATACCATCTATTGAGGTTGTAAAATGAATTGAATGATATACAGCAGTCCAATCGATAACATACGATGGGCTGCTTTTTTAATGCTCAGAAGATGAAGTTCCCTTCATAGAATCTTCATTTCATAACATAGCCGAAAGCCTAGCCAAGTGAGTAAGCTGGTGTTATAATTAAAACAAGATTTAGATTAAGTCTAAATTAAAGAAGTGACAACGACAACGTAAGTAATTCCATATTCACTACACATTAACTTAAAATAATGAATTCGAGAGGGGATTAATTCCATGAGCACAATGCAAACTAAAACCAACCCATTTGTAACTGAAACAACTGAACTTCACGAGGTACTTAACCGTCAGATCGCAGGCTGGTCTGTACTGTACACGAAATTGCATCATTTCCACTGGTATGTTCAAGGACCACACTTCTTCACATTACATGCCAAATTCGAAGAACTGTACAATTTGGCTACAGCTCATATGGATGAAGCAGCAGAGCGTTTGTTGACCATCGGTGGACGCCCAGTAGCGACGATGTCGGAACAGTTGCGTTTGTCTCCGATTGAAGAGGCTCAAGGGCAATTCACTGCAGAACGTATGGTTGAAGCTGTTGTTGCGGATCTGCGCCTGATGTTGAACGTGATTAACGAAGGTATCCAAGCAGCGAGTGCAGCAGATGACAAAGCAACTGAGGACATGCTGATTGGTTTCACGGCTGGATTGGACAAAGAAGTATGGATGCTGAATGCTTTTCTGGGAAAATAACGGTTCTTTGAAGTCGTGATCCCTAAAACCAAAACCCTACAGCGTAATCCTAACTTGTCTCCAATAAACTGCTAAACGGTGCAAGGTTATCCTATAGCCTGACAGCGATGTGTAGAGTCCGTGAACAAACTGTCTGTTCGCTTACAAATTGAATTTGCTTACCGTATAATGAGGGCATTCAAGATGGATAGAATGGTGGAATGAACGATGCGGACAGGCCTAAGAGAATTGAAGGAAGAAGCAGAACACTTTATATATAGATGTTACGATGAGCTGGGTTATTCGCGTGAAGACGCGGAGACCCGGCTTAATGCTGTTCAACATGAAATCGAGGAAAAGGGCACATATACGCACACTTTAGAAGAACTGGAACAAGGGTGCAAAATGGCATGGCGTAATAGCAATCGCTGTATTGGACGATTATTCTGGGACAGCTTGCGTATCATTGACGCTCGTCATGCAGATACAGTCGCAACTGCTGCCGATGCCGTGCTCCATCATATTCGGGTGGCTTCCAATGGCGGTAAAATTATACCTACGATCACGATTCTTCCTCCAGCTGGACCACACGGAGCACCTGTACGTATCTGGAATCATCAGTTGATTCGTTATGCAGGGTATGAAACTGCCGAAGGTATCGTAGGTGACCCCGCTTCTCTGGAGCTAACTCGTGCTGCAATGGAGCTTGGATGGCAGGGAGCTGGTACGGCGTATGATGTGCTCCCCATCATTATGCAAGCTCAGGATGGACATCCAGAGTGGTATCCGGTACCTGAAGAGGATATCGTAGAAGTCACTATTGAGCATCCAGAACGTCCTGAAATCGCTGAGCTTGGTATGCGTTGGTACGGTGTACCGATGATTGCTGACATGCGGCTGGAGATTGGGGGAATATCCTATCCCGCCGCACCATTTAACGGCTGGTATATGGGAACGGAGATCGGTGCGCGTAACTTGGCAGATACGTTCCGATACAACATGCTACCTGTGGTGGCGAAGGCGCTAGGCCTGAGCACGAACAGTGAGACGACTCTGTGGAAAGATCGGGCACTCGTTGAACTGAATGTTGCTGTGCTACATTCGTTCAAGAAAGCTGGCGTAAGCATCGTAGATCACCACACAGCGGCCTCACAGTTTGCTTTATTTGAGCAACGGGAAGAGAAGGCTGGACGAGAGCTGACGGGGATTGGGTATGGCTCATACCGCCTGTCTCTCCCGCGACAACGCATATTTTCCATAGCTCATACCGAAATGAGATTGTGAAACCGAACTTTTTTCGTCAAGATCCAGTGATAAATCTAGCTGGAGCTAATGCTGAGACTACGTTAGACAATCAGGATGGAGCTGCTGCATCGACTAGGGATGAGCAGTTACCATCAGATTCAGATCGATCCCCGAAATGCCCGTTCGCCCATTAATCTGGTGCGAGCGGGTTCTTTTTTTGAGGAGAAATGAACTGAAGATGTATTATGGCTCAATCCAGCAGGTAGGAGATGCCTCAATGAGCTGTCAGCTTCTTACTTCTGGATGGTGGTAACAGGGAAGGTGATTGCAAACGGATCAACCTTAAGCACCGCCCATGGCTTGCAGAGCGAGATGTCAGGGAACAATGCAGCATTGATGGATAGCTCGTCAATCTTGGCGAGTCTGCCTTTTCCTTTGCCGGAAAATTGTGTGTAATACCATTGCTGTTGATGCTGCTGAACGAGTGGGAACGGTAGTAGTCGTGTGTTAACGGGGAAGCTCGGACCAAATGCAGATAAGGTTAGATCAGCAATGGATACCCCGGCTTGGCTAACTTGCACGTGTTCTTTACCAGAAGCCAGCTTCTGGAATGAGAACGCGGCAAGTTCCTTCGGAATGCCCCAGTTCTCCCAGCCATTATCTACACTATCTGACGTGGATACATATATTTTGCTAATCGTATTAAGTTTGCGACCTTGGTGCTGGAACTTTCCTGGGATGAAGAGCAGCTCTCCATACGGCCCGGCGTCAGAAGACTCGTAATTCACGAGCATCACACTTCCCAGTCCCCCACTGAACTGACCTTCTAGAAAAGCAGGCACCCGCCCATGCTGCGTTACAAATTCCTTAGTGAAACGATAGATTAATATATAACCTGAGCCCTGGAGCTGCCAGGGAGCTGGATAATGATTCATTTGAATTTCTCCTCTCTGTGCTTCTGCTGAACCCACTGTTGTAATTTTGCATTTTCATGATTGGCGTATAAACGTAAAACAAATGGAAAAATGCGATTAAGTGTATTCATTAAACGAAAAGTGAACGAAGGGTAGATGTCTCTTTTCCCTGAGCCTAACCCTCTGACCAGAGCAGAAGCGACGGCTGCCGCCGTTTGTGAAGGCCACGGCATAGGGCTATTACCTGCATTTTTGAAGAAATCGGTACGGGTGGAGATGGGATATATGACTTGAAAGTGTTGGCCTGTGTTCAGCTCATATCGGTATGCCTCGGCAAATCCACGAAGCGCCGCCTTCGTTGCACTATACAGTGCATATCCCGGTAGTGGCAGAATTCCCATTCCACTGGCTGTGCACATAACGGTATATGGATGATCCCCAAGAAGCTGCTTCATCTTCTGTGCACTGTAGATCGCTCCGAAGGTGTTGATATTAAAGATGTTGGAGATATGTTGCCAGTCTGGCGAGCCGAGCAGCTCATAATAAGCAAAGCCTGCGTTCGCGATAAAAATATCAATGCCACCCATGACATCAAGGGCGTAATCGAATAACTGGTCGATCCCTTCTTGTGTGGACAGGTCACCGACATAGGCAAATAACTGAACATCGTCTGGCGTTAGACCGCCGATCTCTTTGGCTGCGGCAACGATGGTGCAATTTTGCTGGAGAAGCAGCTTTACAACTTCTAGCCCTATTCCGGAGGAGGCGCCGGTAACTATGATTTTCTTATCGTTTAGTGTCGTTGTGGTCATCCTGCTTCTCTCCTTCCGGCTTGAGATTCAGAAGTGTGTCGAGCTGCCCAATGGTGTTCAGCAGCATATGGATCTGCTCAGGGGTGAAGTGGTGAAGACTGGAGGATACCGTTGAATAGTTAAAATCCTCAATGGATATAATCTTGGCTCTGCCTTCGGAGGTGATGAACACCTCAACGACTCGTTTATCGGTCTTGGAGGCGATTCGATTCGCCAGCCCTGCCTTTTCAAGTTTGGTCACCATTCGGCTTGTTACAAAGTCCTTCACTCTCATTCGATTCGAAATCTCGGATATACGCATACCTGGGTATCGAATTAGAAGCTGGAGTAAATACACCTCATTCCAATCGACGTGGAATCGTTCAACCTCTCGCTGTTCGAATAGATAAATGCTCTGTAAAAATGAAAATAAAGCGTCATTCACTTGTTGCTCTGAAATTGTCTGATTCATGGAGATCGCCACCTTGGCTTCATAGTCATTGTAGTTGTTACAATTGATCTGATTGAATTCAATCTACTGCATTTATTTGCAAAATGCAAATAAATAATCGGAGCACAGTAATGCTGCTCCAATCAACATATTTCAATGATGAGTAAAGGAAGAAGAAGGACTACCTTTGATGCACTCGGTAACGGCTACGCATGACAGCTTGAACCCCAATGGCGGCGGCAATCAACAGCAGATTGAACACGAATACGGCGTATAGAGAGCTGTACTCCACGAGTAATGCAGCGATGATCGGAGACACGATGGAGCCGATCTCCGCAGCAGACACAATTTTTCCAATCACGTTACTCCGATTCTTCTCTGGAATGTGGTCACCGACGTGTGCGAAGAACGAATCCATATAACATGCGCCGCCTACGCCTCCAATTAACATGCCCACGTATACCCATAAATAAGATGCCGTGCTCAGAAATACAATCACTTCAATGCCGATCATCAGCATACCGAGCATACATAACAATAAACGATCGCCCATTCGATCAGATAAATAGCCTGCAAAGGGTGCTGCTGCCAGTGTGGAGAGACCCGCAACGGTGAAGGCTAGACTGGTCTGGAGTGGGTTCCACTGCATAATATGAGCCGCGTACAGAGCGAAGTAGGTTAGGAATACAGCATAGGCACTCATCTCAAGAAAGTGAACGGTGGCATACCCGATAAATTGTTGTCTCTGCGATAGTGCCGAGTTATCTGTGTCAGGGAGGTTACTTTGATCAAGATCAGGGTTTATGAATGCAGTAGCACCGGTGGGGATAGGGGGTGTATCTGTAGTAGGAGAGGAAGGGTTATGTGTATTCAGATCTTGTGTTGCTTGTATACCCAGGTTTGTGGTGCTCCTGCCCTTCATGCCCCATGCTGCACCCATAGCCATAAGACAACAGAGTGTAACCAGCCAAAAAGGGACGGATAAAGGCCAGTGTAATGCTAACCAGCCACTAATGACGGGGCCAAGAACCATACCGCCGCCTTCACTGCTGCTAATGTAGCCATTATATAAACCCCGGTTGCTTACATTGCCTTCATCTCCGATGATGGATCGTACAACTACTGTAAGACCCGTAGAGGCGACTCCTTGAAGCAGCCGCAATACACCGAAGAGCAGAGCAGTAGATGAGACAGCAAAACCCGCCATGCAGACAGCGAGCATCAGGAGCATGAGGATCAGAGCCTTCTTGCCCCCCAGCTTGCGATATACAGCGGCAGAGGGGATACCACCCAGCACTTTCCCGACATAAAAGAGTGCAAAAATAATGCCCATCATCCATCCGCTCATCCCGAATTCTTCAATGAATAAAGGAAACAGAGGGATGATCATGAAACCGCCCATCTGACTGAGAAAACAAATGAGCATAAGCAAAACGAGGTTACGTCGGATATCCACCAATAAGACTCCTCTCTCGATCAAGAGATCATGCAGCAAAAAGCTGAGGGACATGTACGTATAAATAGACATATTCACGACATTGTATGTGCCAAATGATCAGGAGAGAAGAAAAATCAAAAAAATAAAAGACGTCCTGGTGGACGCCTTATGTACTGGGAGTGTTATTAAAATGGAATAAATAGAGGTTATCATCCTCCTCCAACACCATGTATCATAAGTTTCATTATTATTTCAGATATGGGGGCATCAACAGTAAGAAGTACACTACTTAGAATGAGCGTTGAGAGAATTTTTTTCATGTGACAGATACACCTCACTATTCAAATTATTAAATTTATTCAATTGTTCATGGTTTGCTAATTCTCTATATTGATTGAATAGAGTAAGGCATTTAATCGTTATAGAGTCACTTTTAATACTACCAGAAAATTCTAATCCCTCAAGTAGAATATCGATCCCAAGGACACGATCATATTGTAAGAAATATTTCGCTAGATTGACTAAAAGTGATGCATATTCATCCGCTTTAATAGGTCCATTGTATTCACCAAATGCGCAATTATATTTCCTATATGGAACATGATCTTGGAAGCGATCCAGAATACCATCAATATTAATATTAAACTTGTTGGCAACTCTCACAATATTACAGAGTGCATGCGGAATTTCATCAGGTTGCGATGCAATATACTCGACATATTTAGATAGATAGTCCAGTTCTCCCATAAATAATCGGAGTAGGTATTGGTTAGCCGTTGAAAAGTCGTTGAATTGTCTAATAATTAATTGAGCTTCATCAGAAGTATCTCGAATCCATTCGTCTGCATTGGTATATAGCAGGGTATATTCCATTGCTTTCTCGTAATCTTCATATTGCTCATACACTGCGGATTGAAGCAAGCGTGCATACAGCATATAGAAATAAAAAGGTCGAAAAGGCTTCTTATACTCCGAAGTTTTGCGTTTGGGATGGAGTGATAGTTCATATTGAATAGAAGCGAGACGATACATTTCTTCGGAAAGTGTGTCGACCTTATGCCATTCATGCAGTGAAACATAGACGTGAGAGAGATGTTTGATAGCTTCCAGTTGATCGGTTTCCTCCAGGCGATTCGCGTAGGGTTCAAATCGTGTAGCGGCGCGCAGATTTAATGCCAGGTTATCGCTTATTGAGAGGGAGAATAGACGATATTGGCATAGAGCCAGACGCTCAGAATGCTGATATTTCTCGATGACACTTACACTTTCATATATTAATTTGGCGGCGTCTTTGTACTGCCTATGAAACAACTCCTCCGCAACTTCAAAAAGTAAACTTCCATAATTCGTGTTATCCAACAGGTTACTCAGGATCAGTTCAGTACAATCCAGACGTCCCACTTCTGCACAACGGATTAGGAAGGGACGTAATCTGCGCCAATCTGGAGCGGTCAGTGTGAAACATTCCCCTACAAATCGAGAATAGAAATAATCCTCTCCCAGCCCCATAGCTTTCGTGATACCGTCAAGCTGGCTCATGGAGAATGGTTTATTTTGATTAATGAGTCTACTGAACGAACCTGAATTAATATTGGCCCGTGTCGAGAACTCACTTTGCGTTAGATTATGATCTTGTATGTATTGCAACACTTCTGTTCGTATGGTGTTAGTTTGCATGCAAGACACCGCCTTTATATATAAATCCATAATTTAGTATTAAAAACCATTTATATCAAATATAATACTATAATTTTACAGCGGTCAATATTTATTTGTAATAGGAACTTAAATCCCTACATTATTGCCCTTCACATGTTTGCCAGATATCTGAAATGTCGACACTTATAGATGAAGAGGAACGTCTTGGATCTATATAAATTGAACTAAACATTTACACGGAAACGGAGAGGACAGAAATAACCTGAAGAAGCGGAGCGGTCGCCTGAAAGCTTTCTGCAAGAAAGCTACATCGGAAGCATAAGCTATCCCCGGATTTTCCCCTTATAGAGGGAATCAAAAAAATCTGGGGATAACAGCGATCGTAAGGTTGTTCTGTCATTGGAGTGGCAAGTGTAAATATTCTTTAGTTCAATTTATATAGTATTTAACGGAATGACTTTTAAAACGAAAAAAAATAAGTTACATTAACCTTATTCGAAACATGGCTGAATCAAAGTTGTGTATAATGGATAAGGTTCTTTAGGATAAACCTCAAGTTTAAGGGGGCGAAATGGCATGTCAGATCAACAACCGATTATCCGGTTTGACCGGGTAACTCAGCAATACGATCAGGATGAAGCTGTATTGAAGCAAGTTAGCTTTGAGATCGAGCGAGGTAAATTTTATACGTTACTAGGGCCGTCAGGCTGTGGTAAAACAACCATATTGCGACTGATTGCTGGCTTTGCAACGCCAACACAGGGCAGTATTTATTTTAACGGTGCCTTAATTAACAGTGTGCCTGCCCATCAGCGGCAAGTGAACACGGTATTTCAAGATTACGCATTATTCCCACATCTGAATGTGTTTGAGAACGTCGCTTTTGGTTTGCGCATCAAAAAAATGAAAACGGCTGAAATTCGCAGCAAAGTATTGGAAGCACTCAAATTCGTCAACCTATCCGGTTATGAAAACCGTGAAATAGGTGAGATGTCTGGTGGTCAGAGACAACGTGTTGCCATTGCTCGTGCAATCGTCAATGAACCTGAAATCTTGTTGCTGGACGAGCCGTTATCAGCACTCGATCTGAAGCTTCGTACAGAAATGCAGTATGAGCTGCGTGAATTGCAGCAACGGCTGGGGATCACGTTTATTTTTGTCACGCATGATCAGGAGGAAGCACTCGCGATGTCAGATGAGATCTTTGTCCTGAACGGTGGTGTGATCCAGCAGAGCGGAACACCAAATGACATCTATGATGAGCCGATCAACCGTTTTGTCGCAGATTTCATCGGGGAGTCTAACATTGTATCCGGTAAGATGAAGCAGGATTTTGTGGTGGAGTTTGCTGGTGCAGAGTATGAATGTGTGGATCAGGGCTTACAACAAGATGAGCCTGTTGAGATTGTGATTCGTCCGGAGGATCTGGAGATCACGACCGAGGAGCAAGGGAAAATGAAGGTCAACGTAGACTCCCAGCTATTCCGCGGGGTTCACTACGAGATCTCTACTTACGATGATGCTGGAAATGAATGGTTAGTGCATTCCACGAAGAAAGCTGACGTAGGTGCACGAATCGGTCTATATTTTGACCCGGAAGCGATCCACGTTATGCGTTTCAACGAGACGGAAGAAGAGTTCGATAAACGACTAGAAGCGTATCAAGAGGCTGTTCATGCAGACTAAGGCGAGTGCACGCAATGCGTATCTAATTCCATATGTGCTATGGATGGTGTTGTTCGTTGTCGCCCCGGTTCTGCTCGTTGTCTATTACTCTTTCTTCGATGTCGAGGGGAACTTTACGCTGGGCAATTATGCCCGCTTCTTCACCCCGGTCTATATGCAGATGACGCTCAGTTCATTCTGGTACGCACTGCTCATTACCGTATTCTCACTGTTGATCTCATATCCGACGGCGTATCTGCTGACTCGGACGAAGCATAAGCAGCTCTGGCTGCTGCTCATTATTTTGCCAAGCTGGATTAACCTGCTGTTAAAAGCCTACGCCTTCATCGGTTTGTTCGGCACGTATGGTCTAACCAATTCCTTGCTGGAGGTTATCGGCATTGGGTCACAGCAGATCTTGTTTACCGATTTCAGTTTTATCTTTGTGTCGGTGTACATTTTCATTCCATTCATGATCTTGCCGATCTTCAATGCACTGGAAGAGATGAATCCATCGCTGATCTATGCAGCGCGGGATCTGGGTGCTTCTTCTTGGCTGACCTTCCGCAGAGTCATCTTCCCGTTGACACTTAGCGGTGTGAAATCGGGCTGCCAGGCTGTATTTATCCCGGCATTGTCCCTGTTCATGATTACCCGCCTAATTGCGGGGAACCGAGTGATTACGCTGGGGACAGCGATTGAGCAACATTTTCTCGTTACCCAAGACTGGGGAATGGGCTCGACCATTGCGGTCTTTTTGATTATCGCGATGGCTCTCATTATGTTTTTGACTGGATCAGGGAATAAGGAGGTGCGTCATGGAAAAAAACGGAAAACTGTCTAATGTCTATCTGGCTGTTGTGTTTGCCATCCTATACGCACCGATCGCGTACCTGATCTTCTATTCCTTTAATAGTGGCGGCCATATGCGAAGCTTTGAAGGATTTACATTGGAGTGGTATAGGGAAGTATTTGCGGATACACGCCTGCTCATTATCGTTTTGAATACCTTTGTTATTGCGCTGTTATCCTCGGCTATATCCACGATGCTGGGTGTGGCGGGTGCGCTAGCCATCTACCATGTACGCCGCAAACGAACAAAGAGTACCTTGTTATCACTGAATAACGTACTAATTGTAAGTCCCGATGTCATTATCGGTGCTTCATTCCTGATTCTGTTTACGATGATTGGTATTAAGCTGGGCTTTACATCAGTTCTGCTGTCTCATATTGCATTCAGTGTACCGATCGTCGTCATTATGGTGCTGCCGAAGCTACAGGAGATGAGTCCAACCTTGATGGATGCGGCGCGTGACCTCGGGGCAGGATCGTGGCAGATTCTAACGCGTGTGGTACTGCCGTATGTGAAGCCAGGCATATTTGCTGGATTTTTCATGGCACTAACCTATTCACTAGATGATTTTGCCGTAACCTTCTTCGTCACAGGAAACGGCTACTCTACGCTCTCCGTAGAGATCTATTCACGGGCACGACAAGGTGTATCCTTGTCCATCAACGCCTTGTCTACACTGTTGTTCCTGCTGACGGTACTGCTCGTTGTGGGCTACTACTTCATTAATCGCCGTGCGGCACGGACACCTGCTGGAAGGGGCTACGTCCATGAAGCAACTGGTACGGACATTTGCACTTGTCTTTGTGGCGGCCTTTGCCTTGATGATCCTGACGTCTTATCTGAACAAGAGCCAAGGCTATTCTGGTGGAAATACGCTGACCATCTATAACTGGGGCGATTACATCGATCCAGATCTGCTGACGGAGTTTGAGGAAGAGACAGGCATGAAGGTTATCTACCAGACGTTTGATTCTAATGAAGCGATGCTGACCAAGATTGAGCAGGGGGCACCACGTTCGATGTGGCGATTCCTTCCGAGTATGCGATTAGCAAAATGAAAGAAGAGAACCTGCTCGTGGCTCTAGATCATAGCAAACTGCCTAATTTGAAGAACATTGACGCACGGTTCATGAACCTTTCGTTCGACGAGGACAACAAGTTCTCGATTCCTTATTTCTGGGGAACGGTAGGTGTTGTATTTAACCCGGAACTGGTCGATGGGCTGACATTTGATAGCTGGAACGATCTGTGGGATCCTCGCCTGAAGAATCAGATTCTCTTACTCGACGGTGCTCGTGAAGTCATGGGAATGGGGCTTAACAGCCTGGGTTATTCCCTGAACGATACTAATGAGGATCACCTGCAAGAGGCACTCGCGAAGTTGTCTACGTTAACGCCTAACGTTAGAGCAATCGTCGGAGATGAGATCAAAATGTTGCTCGCCAACGAGGAAGCAGCAGTCGGGCTTGTCTGGTCTGGAGACGCGTCTGAGATTATGGATGAGAACGACAAACTGGACTATATGGTGCCAGAGGAAGGTTCGAATCTATGGTTCGATAACATGGTCATTCCTACCACTGCAAGGAATATTGAGGGAGCGCATCAGTTTATCAATTTCATGCTAGATCCCGATCATGCTGCTCGTAATGCCGAGTACGTGGGGTATTCCACACCGAATGCCGCTGCATTAGCGCTATTGCCTGAGGACATCACCGAGGATGAACGCTTTTATCCCGATGAGACGCTGACAGGTAAGCTTGAGGTGTACGATAATCTGGGTAAAAAAATGCTCTCGCATTATAATGACTTGTTCCTGGAGTTTAAAATGCATAGCAAATAGCTAGTTCGCTAACGAATCCAGCACATCTTATTGGGCTGATTTACAGGCATAACAAATTCTAACGAACTTCAGCGACGCTATTCCGCGAAATACAAGGGTAAAGCGTCAAAAATAACTCTAATTATCATAAATAACGCCGCTGAGATTCATTAAAACTCAAAAAGGTGTGAAATGCAGTCAATAGCGTGCCTACGGTTCGTTAGATTTAGAAAAATACTAAAAAGGGGTGCATCTCGTCGACGTACGTATGACGAGTATCCATACGCCACCTTACAAACGTTGCAGAACGCTCATCTGCAGCACTCCAAACGAAAGATCCCCTGATCCGTTAATGGATTCAGGGGATCTTTCGTTTTTTCCTTACCCTACTTCTAGAGCTAATAGCGAATGGAAGTGCCCTATATAAGATGATACTGAAGATCACACGTTAACGGAGAGGGCAGAACAAACTGGAGAAGCGGAGCGCTCGCCTTTATCCCCGGATTTTACCCTTCACAGAAGGGGAATCAAGAAAATCTGGGGATAACAGCGATCGTAAGTTGTTCTGGTTTCGGAGTGGCTTGTGTGATCCCACCAATCAGATTATATTGCGTCATTACATGCGCTTTTTGCGACCCACGATGAGCCATGCCCCGCCCATAATCAGCACAATCGCTACAAAAGGCTGGAAGAAGGACATGCTGTTTAACATCGAGCCAATCGACATTACCGCGAAGAACAGCAAGAAGAGCACGGTTAGGATGTTGATCGGAATCAACAACCATTTGTTACGGCCACCGAACCAATACAATTCGAACAGACCCACAGCTACCGCAAGAATAAAGCCAGGCCACATCGTCCCCCAGTTATCAAACAGCATCGCGATTTGACTCACAATACCCGCAGTCAGCAAAATACCGCCGGGAACGAGCAAGCCAACTCCTCGGCCGATCATGGAGAAGTAGAGCCAGTGAAAGAATAATCCCAGTGGAATGACGAATAATGTAGGCCAGAATGTGGCGAAGATCATCCCTGGACCGACTGAACCTCCCTGGTTCAGAATTAAGTACACACCTAGCAGGATGAGGACAGGCGCAAAGATTGCACGTTTTGCCATCGTAGTGTTCTCCCTTTCTCTTCGTTTTTACGAACGTTGTCATTTCAATATACACAGCATACCATGAATTGGAAAAGAATAACCTCAGTCCTTGGCGTTAAAAAGAACCTAGACTTAAGTCTAGGTTCTGCGTTCTCATCCATATGATCTTCTACCAATAGATTCTACAGGTAAGCAAGTCTATTTTGCTGAAATGTCAGCATGTTTCTTACCCCAGCTATTGACGCCGTCATCCTCAATAATGGAGATCGCTGCATCGGCAATGTCCGGGTTGGTCATCAGTTTCTCCTGAATACGGAATTTGATATCATCCGCATCGGCGAGGGACAGACCTTTAGTTAACTCAATCAGACCCTCAACATGATAGTAGCGACCTTCCTGAATGATGCGCATCATTTGGATATCGGCCACATGGGTATCTGCAAGAATGGTCTGGGATACTTTATCCTCAATATCCTGCGGAGCAGCTACGCCGATGAGTCCGATCATATTGTCATAACCGACTCGGAAGGCTACTGCGATCATGAGACAACCAATGAGTGTAGTTACGATGCCGTCGAGCAGTGCGAAATTGGTCAGCGCAATGACCACAACCGAGATCAGGGCAAGTGTCGCCCCAAGTACAGCCACCACATCTTCGTAGAATACGAGACGGGTTGGCGGTGCAGCACGGCCTACGTTTTTGATGGCGGCAGGTACCAGTCCGAATCCTGATGCTTTGGGTGCACGGGCTTCTTTCAGGATTTCCTTCATCGCTTTGATCAGAATGGCTCCATCAATCAAGATGTTTAATACGAGTACACCGATGTTAATCCACAAGCCACCGGTATGACCAACCGGATGCTGCAACAAATGAATACCCTCGTGAATTGTTTCATAGGCCATGATGGTGACCACGATAACGGCGATCATGCAGAAAATGTTAATGACACGCCCGAATCCTGTAGGGAATCGTGGAGTTGGTTTTTTCTCGGACAATACACTTCCGACAAATACAAACCCCTGGTTAATCGCGTCGGCCAAAGAGTGCATCGCCGAGGCGAACATGGCACCACTACCACTGAATAGGAAGGCTCCTCCTTTGCACAGAGCAAGTACTGCATTACCCGCCATGGCTACGGCAGAGGATGTGTTTCCTTTTTTGACGAGAGACATGAAGCTCTCAGACTTCGGTTGTTCAGCCACTTCGAAAGTTCCTCCCAGAAATATGTGATAGGTGTAGAAAGACAGTCCCGATCTGGATAGCATGTGCATTCCCACTAAATGTTATTATAACCGTCTTTACATATCCCAGCATTATGCAAAAAAGGTCATATCATCAACTGGTAAGCATCAGCATTTGAAGACAGGAGGGGCGTGTTTTGAACTGGCGTATAACTTTAGTATTCCTTCAGTATTCAATCGCGTCCAAGGCGCGTAGATTCTTGTTGGATTGCTCCAAAAGCTCTGTGAATGTGCCAGCCACATAATAGATAAAGTCGGGGTCATGCTTGTACATAATGATCTGTCCATATGTCCCTTCTGCGGTTGGATCGAAATCGAACATTAGATATAGTGAACCGCCTCCCAGCATTCCGAAGGTAACCCATTTCTTTTGAAACAGATAAGGCTTGATTCGGGCATCCAGTTTGCTCATCTCCTCAGCAGTGTAGAAGTCTTCCAACGTATTCTCTACAACTGTGGCTTGCTCTCTGTGAATCTTCTCTAACGATAATAGATAAAATGCGGTGTCTTGGCTGCCTTCGGCATCGGTAGGATATAGAATGTGAAAGCCATAACCGCTCCCATTTTTGCGTTTGTAAAATGCACGGAAATCCGCGGGCAACTGCACACCATATTCCTGCTCGAATGCATCCAGCTGTTCGTCTGTGACACCGTCCAACTCACGGTAATCGCTGAGTAGCTCCTGATTTTCCTCATCCTGTACTTTCTCATCTAACATAGCATCAAGCTCGTCCATCAATGCATATATACGTTGTTCCGACATGCCAATCCCTCCAGTGAACTATTGAGAACCAAGCGGTGAATGATGTACAAAGTAAGCCTAGTCTGATTTCACCTCATATTATAGGTATAATCCAGAACGTCTCACAAGAATCGCGAGTCCTTGTCTACATGCTACGTTGGTCTCAGGTTTTATCACCCTTAACAACCCAAAAAAGCGTGAGCAACAGGGAAGATACCTGTACTCACGCTGTATTTTATTCGTATCATGTTCGATCCAATGAATTAATCGAACTTCCAACAGGACAGACTTAAATTGCCCAGCTGATAGGCTTTGAACATTAAGGTCGCCTGCTTGTTGCGATCCCCAGCGCCCATTGCAAGTAGCAATGGTACGAAGTGTTCTGGTGTAGGCACGGCTGCTTGCGCAGAAGGAGCAAGTGTATCGTAGGCAAACAGAGACTCGGTATCCCAGCTCTCCAATTTGTCCTGTAACCAATTGTCGAATTCAAGCGCCCAAGGGTCTATTTCGTTGCTGCCCCAGTTTAGACGACGGAGATTATGCACAGTTCCGCCGCTGCCAATAACAAGAACATCTTGTTCGCGCAAGGAAGCGAGGGCTTGTCCTACCTGATACTGCTGTTCCCCTGTCAGGTATCGGTTCACGGACAAAGCGACAACAGGAATATCAGCATCAGGGAAGAGAAGACGAAGCACAACCCATGCCCATGATCCAAGCCGCGTACATCATCTGTCTGAACCGGGATGCCAGCTTCCGTGAATAGACGTTCTACCTCTGCGGTGGTCTCAGCATGTCCTTGAGCGGGGTATTTGATCTGATACAATTCAGGCTGGAATCCGCCAAAATCATAAATCGTCTCATACTCCGCAACAGAAGAGACTTGTTGAGTCGTTGCTTCCCAGTGAGCGGAGAACAACACGATCGCTTTAGGTCTAGGCAGCGTATGTCCGAGTTGCTGCAAAAATTCAGTGTATGCATTTTCCTCTAAGGCAAGGGATGGGGCACCGTGTGCAATAAATAGAGATGGCATCATTATGATTTCAGTCCTTTCGGTTCTTCGGTCATCAGATTTGCATCTGTCCGAAGGAAGTGTTGAAATTGCTGGTATAGCTCGGGAGTCACATGATGACCGCCGTGATAAGGTACGTAGGTTACGTGATCGGTATATTGACGGAAGAAATTCGCATTATCTTCACCCAGCTGCAGTGGGAATAGATGATCCTGATCGCCATGGGAGATAAACGCAGATAATGCTGGATTCGGTTGTAGCGTGTACTCGCTTTTCACAAATTGCGGTAGATAACCACTCATCGCGACAATGCCTTTGATAGCATCTCCCATCACGAGTGCAAGAGTCATCGCCATAATAGCGCCTTGGCTGAACCCGGCAACATAACGTCTCGAAGGGTCAATAGCATACTTGGAGGACAGTTCAACTATTAATTGCTGTAGTCCTTCAACGGACGCATCATATAATTCACGGATCGGATTGCCAATGCTCTTGATCTGAAAAAAAGCATAACCGCCGCCTTGAACGATTGGCCCACGCACCGCAATGATAATAAAATCAGACTGCAAGGGCTCCATCAAACGGAGCATGTCTTGTTCATCCGAGCCCATGCCGTGCAGAGCGAAGATGACCGGATATTGTTGATCTGCATTGTAATGAGCAGGAAGACGGACTTCATGGATATATGCTGATTGCATTGAAAAACACCACCTTGGTAAGAAATGAGTAGAATCTATTTTTAAGATAAAAAGTTCACCAATATGAAATAATTATTCTTATTTATGAACAAAATTTATCATGCATTTATTGTGAGGTCAATACTTTTTTTGTATGATAGATGTTGTTCAAAAGGCAGCTCTTGATTACACGACATGTCTACTGGCATGATCCGTATTGAATATGGATTTCTACCCAAATCAGTGATCGCGTACGAAGCTTATTCCTGTCGGAAACATTGGATTTGCTCGCATACATTTCATTGAATTTATAAAAAATGATCAAGGACGTGATAAGCATGTTAAAGGGTATTGTGCCTATTCTAAGAATGTTTGATGAAAAGAAGGCAAAAGAATTCTATCTCGACTATCTCGGTTTTCAATTGGATTGGGAGCATCGATTTGAGCCAGATATGCCCTTATATATGCAGATTTCGCGTGATGCAATCATCATCCATCTATCGGAGCATCATGGGGATTGTACGCCCGGAGCGGCGTTGCGAGTAGAGACGGACGATGTGCAAGCGTTGCATCAGCAACTTCAACTCTCCAACTACAAATATGCCCGACCGGGCATTGAGGACACGCCTTGGCATTCAAGGGAGATGACTGTAACGGATCCATTTGGTAACCGAATTATTTTTGCTCAGACCAGTACGGAATAGATCATTTTCACAGAGAAAGGAGGGGAGAGATATGGATATTGGCTCAGCCATTCGTACGATCCGCAAACAGAAACAGATTACGATTATGCAATTGTGTGAAGGTACAGGATTGTCCAAAGGATTCATTAGCAATGTGGAAAATAATAAAACATCACCATCAATCGCGACGCTCGAAAGTATAGCTGATTATCTCAACGTGCCACTTCCTTATCTGTTGCTGACGCCAGAACAACGGATGAATGTGGTGCGCAAGCATGAACGCCAAGAGACCACTGCGGGTAGCGGGCAGATTAAGGTGCAGCATCTCACCGCCAAGGGTGCCATGCGGTTGTCCATTGTGGAACTTCCGCCGGGAGCGTCGACAGGTATTAGCAAACATGTGGGAGAAGAGAGCCATCTTATTCTACAGGGCAAAATTCGTGCAGAGCAGGGCGAGGACGTTGAGCTGCTTGAAGAAGGTGATTCTTTCACTTGGAATGCCATTGTGCCACATGAGGTCACCAACATCGGAGATGAACCAGCCGTTGTGTTAATCGCCGTATCGAAGGAACTGGATTTGGATCAATTGTGGAATACCTAGTCTCTTTGCCGTGTAGCCCGATATAGTGCAGAACGATGACAGAGAGAGCAGACAATACCAAGCGAGAGCAAGACAAAAAAGCCGCCAGAATAGCTCTGACGGCTTCATTTACATAAGGCGATTTACCTTATGTCGTTTTCTTATTGCGGATTCGTTGTCCAGATGCCCGCAGCTTTAACAAACACACGATCCGAAAGCTTCAGCGTGGCCAAAGCAAGTTCAGCTACATCTTCTGCTTGCATCATGCGATCTTCGTCGCCAACCTTCAGGCCTGCGTTCGTAGCAAGCTCTGTATTTACCGTGCTTGGCGTTAACGCCGTTACGCGGATGTTGGATTTGCGCACTTCCTGCATGAGGGACTCGGTCATACCCAGCAGGGCGAACTTGGATGCACAGTACGCTGAACCTGTAGCGAATCCGCGCTCACCTGCCGTAGACGCGATATTGATAATGCTTCCGCTGCTCTCCTTAATCATACTTGGCAGTACAGCGCGTGTTACATAATATGTACCCATGACGTTGACATGCAAGATACGCTCCCATTCCTCTGGGTCCATATCTAATAACGTACCGAAGGTAGCAATGCCTGCGTTATTAATGAGAATATCGATAGCACCAAGCTCCATCTCGATGGCAGCAACAGCAGCCTCAGCCTGTGTACGATCGGAGATATCAGCAATAGCACTCGTTACTTTGACACCATACTCTTGACTAAGCGATTTTTGGAGGGCTTCCAAATCTGAAGCTGTGCGAGCGATGAGTCCAAGATGCACACCTTCTTTGGCAAGTGCCTCTGCGATGGCACGACCAATCCCTTTACCTGCGCCAGTGATGATCGCTGTTCTATTCTTAAGTTCCATGTGGGTAATTCCTCCCTCAAAATGATCTAGCATTTGATTATACTATATTACCCACGGTTCGGATATTTCCTTCATCATTATTGCGTGATCTTAATACTGCCTGAAGTTGCTCTTGCTTTGATTACATCTGTGCTGGTCATCGGAGATTCGGGAATGTTAATGTCTCCCGACGTAACCTTAACATCATAGAAACCTGCGAATTCAGGTGCGGCTTTAATGGTAATATCGCCAGATTGCCCTGACACATCAATCGGAGCTACAGTGGTCTGCTCGATTCTTACCGTTCCTGAGGTGAACGTTACATTAGCTGCACCTGCGAGTTCTTTAATCTGAAAATCGCCAGATGTCAGATCACTGGTGACATTTCCAGTGACAGCGTCCATCTTGAAGCTGCCTGAGGTCATTTTCACATTCATATCGCCTTTGATGCCTGAGCCAGAGATATCTCCAGAGGTAAGACTAAGCCCAATGTGGGGAACCGTTATATCCTTCAATCGAACTTCGCCAGATGTATTCGTAATATCCAGTGTGTTGGCATGCAGCCCTGCTAGGTTGTAGTCTGTGGAGGCAGAGGTAAGCTTCACTTCATCTAATGTATGCCCTTCAGGAATGGCAACGGTGATGGTTGGCTTCGAGTTGCTCCAATTGAAATTGAAAAATTCAATGCGGACACGATCGGGTTTGACGAGGTTGAACGTACCACCGGATAATGTAGCATTCTCCAGACTTTCGATGCTTTCCTTATCCCATTTGCCATCTGCTTCAATATAGCCCTGAGATTCAGGACTCACTATGAATTGAATGTTGGCATTGAGATTAGCGTCGATCAGCAGTCGCTGCAATTCATCATTCTTGAAGTCCCATCGTTTGGAATAGTCTTCACGTTGATTACCGAATTCAACGCCGTATACCGATACGCCAACCAGACCAATCAGAATACATAACAAGGCTGTGACGAACCATTTTTTAGTAGTCATCCATTATACTCCCCTTGTATCGTTTTTTGTTCCATCTTACGTATTGAACCGTGACGGAGCTGAAGGCTTTGAAAAGGTATTTGGCTAACATAGCAAACAGAATGCCGATACCACATGCTGCAATGGAGAAGAACAACTTCGAAGGCACATATTCTCCAAAGAATAGGACATCAATCACTGCTGCTATGGGTGTCAAGGCGAGAAGAGAGAATCCCGCAACCGTGAGCCAGACGGACCATAAGAGTAAACCAAGCGGGAGACCTAACATGAGATTCAGGAAAATGAGTCCAATCCCAGTGAACACATTACGTGCCGTTGTACTACTCTGTGGTGGAGAAATGTTCGTTGGCATAACGCCATAGGCATGATCCGTAATCATCGTATCCAGGACATACCGGTCACCAAGTGCCTCACGTGCGATTGCCTCTGGTTGCCCAAGCTCGCGGGCAATGTCCTCCTCCGTTCGTCCATCCACAAGCCCAAGCTCAAAATGCTGTTCGTAGTCAGCAAGTAACTCTGCTCGTTCTTGCGGATCCATCGCGCTAAGCTGCAGCTCCATCAGTTGCATAAATTGTTGTTTATTCATTCGAGTTACCATCCTCAATAAGATGTGCGACATTACGCACAAATTCATTCCATTCCTTGGTGAGGGTATCCATGTAAACACGACCTTCATCAGACAACTTATAGTACTTACGTGGAGGTCCCTCCGTTGATTCCTGCAAATAGGTCGTACAGTAGCCATCATTCACAAGCCTGCGTAGAAGTGGGTAAAGTGCACCTTCGGCCACTTCAATATGTTTGGAGACCGCCTGAGCCAGTTCGTAGCCATAACGATCCTGACGGTTGATTAGGACCAGGACGCATAGCTCCAACACTCCTTTTTTGAACTGGATATTTACATTCACACAGGTTCCTCCTTCATTCCGTATTCAATCACTAGTGTGTATTGTTCAGTAGTTGTGAATATAGAATAGCATTCAGTACTGTATAATGCAAGGTAGTGATTTTAAAATAGTTCTGTAACACAGATTGATGCTTTCCGCTCTCATGTAAATAGTAGAACCTAAATCACCTAATCCAATCTATTATACTAATTGTAAATTTATGTATAAACATTCTATTACCTCAGTATACGCAAAACCTGGATAAAGTGCCTCCGTCTGAAGGCGGAACTCCATCCAGGTCTGCATACTGATTTTTGCTAGTACATCAAGGAAAGTGGCTCAGCAGGGTGTGAAAAGGCGGTAATAGATATACTTTAGCCAGTTTTGAGAGCCAACCTAATACAGTTTTATTCCGTTGCTTCGAGCACTTTGAGATCCTTGACCGCAGGTCCCTCAATGACTTGTCCTGCGTAATTAAATCGTGAACCGTGGCATGGGCAATCCCATGATCGTTCGCCTTCATTCCATTCCACTTCACACCCCAGGTGGGTGCAGGTGGTATCAACCAGGAAGAGCTTTCCGGATGTATCTTTGTATGCTCCAGCACGTTTGCCATCATGACGGACAACTGAGCCTTCATCGTTGCCGAGCTCATTCACATGTTTGTGCACGATGCCTACTTTGCCAGAGATTAATTCTTTGGCAACATTAACATTTTCCACAATAAAATTCTTGATACCTGGATCACTCTTGAATCTTGCTGGATGGAATATCTCAGCATGTGAATTCTCTACACCCGTAATTCGATCGGCAAGCAGATGCCCGGCCATCGTACCTGTGGTCATCCCCCATTTGGCAAAACCGGTAGCTACGTAGACACGTTCATGTCTTCCGGTGATTGGACCGATGTAAGGAACCTTATCGAGTGAGATGAGATCCTGTGCAGACCAGCGGAACGGAATGTTGCGAATGCCATAAGTATCTGCGGCGTAGCGCTCTAACCTCTCATAATGACCAAACGTACAGATGCCTTGACCGGTTTTGTGGTTCTCTCCGCCAAAGAGAATCAGTTCTTTTCCTTCATGCAGGACGGTACGCAATGAACGGGATGGTTCATCATCAGAGATGTACATACCGCCAGCAAAGGGTTTCTGCGGCTCGACGGCTAGAGCATAAGATCGCTCGGCATGAAGTCTCGTAAAATAAAAACCAGGATCATACACCGGGAAATGAGAGGCAACAACGACATGCTCCGCTGTAACCGAAGGGCCATTCCCATAGGTTCTCACATGCAGGGCAGCGTCTTCTTCCACATCCGTTACCGTTGTATGCTCGAAGATGCGAACCCCATTTTTCACAGCGGAGTCTAGTAGAAAATGCAGATAAGCTAGCGGATCAAAACGAGCTTGTCCAGGCATCTTGATGCCTGCTCTTGATGGAACATCGATAGGGAGTGGATCTACCCATTGACCAGGGATACCCAGCTTCCCATAGGCAGTCAGCTCAATCTCAAGCTTCTTCAAGTTCTCTTCGGATTGAATATACACGTAAGCATCCTCGTCAGCCCACTGACAATCAATCTGGTGTGACTTCACCAGCTCACGCATCCAGCGTGCAGCCTCCGCATTACCTTCATAGTACATACGTGCCTGTTCGTGTCCGAAGTGCTGCATTAACTCGTTGAAAATGACACCATGCTGTGCAGATACCTTCGCTGTGGTGTGTCCAGTTGTTCCATCCAGCACCTTCCCTGCTTCAAGAACCACAACGCGCAGCCCTTTTTGGGATAGCAAATACGCTGTTGTGATGCCTGCAATTCCAGCACCGATGATGGCTACATCCGCTGTCGTATCTTCTTCCAGTTTGGGATATGAATCGAAGGAGTGCGTAGCTCTCCATAGTGATTCCGGAATGGGAGGCAGTCCCACCGGGGGTGTTGCTGATCACTCATATCTATTCCTCCTGTATCTTCTCTTGAATCCAATTGGTTCTAGATGTAAAGGCGCAGTAAATCAACCTTCTACCATGATTGCCACACTACGCGAGAAAAAAACAATACATGACGGACATTCCGAGGAATATTCATATTTTCCTGTGGTAACCTCTATTTTTTTTGAAGCACATGCTATATGATAAGAGTATTATCGAAATCGTTTTAGGTGATTTATTTTATGGTGGAGAAAGAGTAACGAAACGTATGATGTATAAGGACTTCATTGTTCATATACATATCCATTAGGTACAATTGAATAGGTATGCTTTCACTTATTATGTATTCGCTATCATTTTGAATTCAAAGGAGATTCCATACAATGACTAACCAAACGAAATATCCTTTTCAAGATACATCATTAGAACTAGACTCCCGCGTGAAAGACCTTGTATCCCGTCTGACTGAAGACGAGAAAATTGAATCCATGCTACAGTATCAGCCGGCGGTAGAACGACTCGGTGTTGCTGCATACAAACACGGTACGGAAGCTGCCCATGGTCTGGCATGGCTGGGAGAAGCAACATCGTTCCCACAACCGGTAGGGCTGGCATGTACATGGGACACCGATCTGATGAAAGAGATCGGCTCCGTGATCGGGGACGAGGCTCGGGTATTTTATAAACGCAATCCAGCAGTGAACGGTCTTACGCTATGGGCGCCGACAGTTGATATGGAGCGTGATCCACATTGGGGACGGAATGAGGAAGCCTACGGTGAAGACCCTGAACTGACAGGAGAGCTGTCCACAGCACTGGTTAAGGGGATTCAAGGTGACCATCCGAAGTATTACAAGGCGGTTGCGACGCTGAAGCACTTCCTTGCGAACAACAATGAAGTAGATCGTGGCAGTGGCTCGTCCAGCATTGATCCACGTAATATGCGTGAATATTACCTGAAAGCGTTTGAGAAGCCATTCAAAGAAGGTGGTGCGCAGTCGATGATGACTGCATATAACTCCATCAACGGTACGCCAGCGCTATTGCATCCTTATGTGAATGAGGTCGTTAAGGGTGAATGGGGAATGGATGGTTTTGTTGTCAGCGATGCAGGCGATGTGATGGGCATTAAGAATGATCATAAGTACTATGATTCTCACACACCAGGTACTGTAGAGTCGGTCAAAGCAGGGATCGATAGCATTACCGACGATGCTGATCTGTCCAAGCAGGCTCTTCGTGAAGGGTTGGAGCAGGGCATTCTTGCATGGGAAGATATTGACCGTGCATTGTTCAACACCTTCCGTGTCCGCTTCCGTCTAGGTGAGTTCGATCCAGAGGAAGGCAATCCGTATGCCTCCATTGGGAAGAAGCGATGATGACAGACAAAGCCAAAGCATTGTCACTGAGAGCAGCAAGAGAGCAGGTTGTATTGCTCAAAAATGAGAACGGCACGTTGCCACTCGACAAAACCAAAGCGGGTAAAGTGGCGGTCATCGGTACACTGGGCGGCACCGTATATCGGGATTGGTATGCAGGCACCATGCCATATAGTGTCTCACCATTAGAGGCGATTCAGAGCAAAGTGGGCAGTGACAAGGTGCTCTTCCAGGATGGAAATGATCGCATTACGCTGACTTCAGTAGCGAATGGCAAAGCGGTTGGTCTGGCAGAAGGGAGAATTCACCACTGATTGCTTCCGGAGAAGCAGATACCCTTAAGGTTACGGACTGGGGCTTTGGCAGCTATACTCTGCAATCCGAACGCAATGGTAAATATGTGACGACGGATGAAGAAAAGGTAACGGCATCTGCGAATGAAGTATATGGTTGGTTCGTGAAGGAAGTATTCCATCTGTTGCCACAGGCTGACGGCAGCGTAGGCTTAACGACATGGAATGGCAAGACGGTAACTGCACCGAACAATGGGAACGATGCATTCGCCGTTTCGGAAGAGCTGAAGTCCTTTGGTGCAACCGAGACATTCCAGAAGGACGTTGTCGTGGATGGTGTGGAAGAAGCAGTTGCGGCAGCGAAGGAAGCGGAAACGGCCATTGTGTTTGTAGGTAACAACCCGCTGGTAAACGGCAAGGAAGAGATTGACCGTCCAAGCCTGGATCTGGCAGAATCCCAACAACGCTTAGTAGAAGCTGTGTATGCTGCTAATCCGAATACGATTGTTGTCATTGTGGGTAGCTATCCGTTTACCTCCAATTGGGTTCAAGAGAACATCCCAGCCGTATTGTACACGTCTCATGCAGGACAGGAACTGGGGAATGCGCTTGCGGATGTATTGTATGCTGATTACGCTCCAGCGGGTCGTCTGAACATGACATGGGTACAATCGGCAGATCAACTTACAGATATTAAAGACTACGATATTATTCAATCGGGCCGTACGTATCAATATTTTGAAGGAAATGTATTGTATCCGTTCGGTCATGGCTTGACGTATGCAGCGTTCAAATACAGCAATTTAGAGCTGACTCCTGCACAGGTAGGAACAGAAGATGATATTACTGTAACAGTGGATGTCACGAATACGGGCACAATTGCGAGCGATGAGGTTGTACAATTGTATGTACGTGCAGGCAAATCTCGTGTGAAACGTCCACTCAAAACGTTAAAAGGATTCCGTCGTCTTCATATTGAAGCCGGTGCAACGGTTAACGTGAGCTTCAAGCTTCCGGTACAAGAGTTGGCCTTCTGGGACGTGACTCAGGATCGCTATGTGGTGGAGTCTGGAACCTATGCGATTATGGTGGGTAAATCCTCCTCTGATATTCAGCTTGTTGCCGATCTAACGGTTGAGGGTGAGACAATTCCAGCCCGAAACTTGAGTGTCTCCACACGGGCTGAGAACTATGATGCGTACCTCAGTGTAGATCTGGATGAGAGCAAAGAAGGTGGAGCTGCTATCCGCGTGCTTGGAGAGCAGGGATGGGTTCTGTATAAGGATGCAGATCTCGGCAATGAAACGACTGAACTGGAAGCTCGTGTATCCTCCGAACAGGAGGGTGCTGTAGTGGAGGTTCGATTGGGTGCCCCTGACGGTACACTGGCAGGACGTATTGAGCTGGCACAAGGTGGAGCTCAGCAATGGTCTTCGGTGAAAGCCGAGCTTACAGGTGCAACAGGCGTACAGGATGTATATATCCTGTTATCGGCTGGGGTACGTCTCAGTCATTTTCAGATTCAATAATTCAGCTCAAGACCTTATATTCTAATGCAAAGAACCTTCGAAACCACTTGTCTAGTGGGCTCGAAGGTTCTTTTTTGTAAGACGTGTATACCTGCTGTGCGCAGTGGTTGGAGCATTCTGAAATTGCCTATGGGCAGTGAGCTTTAATCACCATAATCAATTGTTATTGTGTATCTGTTTTAATAATCTTATCAATAAATTGTTTGAGCTGTTGATTGGTGGAATTTAACTCATCAATCGTTGTCATAAAATTGTTAACGAGCTCTGCCTGTTCTTGCGAACTCGCACTAATTTCACCAATCTCATTTTCCATCCCCTGTATTGATTGCCGAACAGCTAGAAGAGATTCCTCAATGCGAGTAGTTGCATCCTTGGTATCTACGGACAGCTTGCGAATTTCCTTGGCAACGACTCCAAACCCTGCACCTGCCTCACCTACACGCGCAGCTTCAATAGCTGCATTTAAGCCAAGCAGGTTCGTTTGCTCGGATATTTCGCGAATGAAGCTGGCAACCTGATTGACATTGCCTGATTTTTGCACGGCTTCTTTGGAATTGGTCAGAATCTCCTCGGTCGTGGCGCTGAGTTCTTCCGAGTGTGCAGCTACATGTTGCACGCTGTCCATTAATTGGTTGGTAAGATTGTCCGCGGCATCCATGAGTTGTTGAAGCTGATCTTGGTCATCCATGCTATACAGGATGTTTAACAGAGCCAGGATGTTCCCTTGAGTATCTTTAATTGGAATAAAAGCAACGTCAAAAGGGATTCCGAATAACTCTTTGGGATAGTGATCCCATCTTTTCTCTGTACCGCCCTTCAGATCTCGAAAATTCACATTGGATTCCAGCAGAGGATCTCCAGCTTGGTATTTCAGCTGCTTCAGTGATTCTCCCGCAGAAAAATACAAAAATTTCTCATGATCAATAATGGAAAGGGTTACATCTTGACGCATAGCCACTCGAAAATAGGGCATCACCGCAATTAGTGCTTGAACAATATCCATATGTAATGATCCTCCTAAATAACTTGAAATGAAATACAAGCAATACATTTAATACATGCCTATATTATATATCGTCACTTAAGAGAGTGAATAGTAGGTCAGAACGGATATTGCGTAAAAACTTATGAAGTATGCTTATGAAAGAAGAAAAGATCGTTACGATGCATCCATCTGCAAGGTAACGATCTCTTGGTTCATTTGTGTTGCTCTCACATCAATGATGCGTTGGTTACGGCTGCCACGATACACTAAAGAAACATCTCGTTCAGCGGCGACATAACGCCCATCGATAATGACGTCACATAATTCGGCTAGTGCTGCCCGAGACGGCTCCAGCACCAGTTCCTCATACGTAAATCCAGTGTATGCCCAGACCGATAGATCAGGGCGTAGTGCTCGGAATTGTTGAACCCAAGGAATCAGATCGGCTGCTGAGAAAAAGGGATCGCCACCACATAAGGTTACGCCATCCAGCAGAGGATGAGTTGTAACCTCATGCATAATTTGCTGCTGCTTCTCCTTCGTAAACGGCTCACCTGCACGAAAGCTCCATGAGTCTGGGCTGAAACAGCCGGGACAGGCATGGCGACAACCACTGATGAACAACACTGCACGCAAGCCAGGGCCTTCATTGACGGATTCAGGGATGTAACCGTGCAGGTTCACTTATGTTTCACCCGATCTCGAACTTCAGCCTGTTTGGCACCATTGAATCGTACTTTGTAATCCCCGGTAAGATAACCGGTAACTCGGCGTAAACGCTGGAAATGCACGTTGTTCTCGTGAATGCCACAGTTTGGGCAGCTCTCCCCAATGACACCTTCATAGCCGCAAGACGGGCAGCGATCGATAGGGTGGTTAATGGAGAAGTAACCAATATCCTGTGCTAATGCATACTGCACAATTCGCTGGAAAGCCTTCGTGTTGGCTCGCACATTTCCATCAAGCTCAACATACGAGATTGCTCCAGCATTACATAACGTATGGAAGGGTGCCTCTAGTTCAATTTTACGGTAAGCAGGCAGGTTGTAATATACAGGCACATGGAACGAATTCGTATAATATTCACGGTCGTTAACACCTGCAATCGAACCATATCGCTTACGATCAATCGTTGTGAATTTACCAGATAAACCTTCCGCAGGTGTAGCGAACAGTGTAATGTTCAAATTATGTAGTTCACTCATTCGGTCGCAGAATTCACGCATCGTACGAATGACATGTACTGCTTCTTGATGAATATGCGGATCTTGACCATGATGTCGACCATATAGAGCAGTCATACACTCTGCAAGACCGATGAAACCAATCGATAACGTACCATGTTTCAAGAGATCAGCCACCGGTTCATCTGGATCTAACTGTTTGCCGCCTTCCCACACACCCTCACGCATCATAAAGTCTGAGGCTTTGGCTGGCTGTGCTTTCTGAATCTGATATCGATGCAGCAGACCCGAAGCTGCTTGTTCCATAACCGATTGAAGGGCAGCATAGAAGCCTGTCCGATCGGCTACAGCGCGTTTTCCCTGACAGATGCCGAACCGAATCCCCAGTTTAACCAGGTTAATCGTATTGAAGGACAGATTACCTTTTCCGCTCTGACGATTACGTCCGAACCGATCTGCTAGTGTACGTGTGCGGCATCCCATCGTAGCAATGATGGTGTCCGGATCATCTGGTTGATAGAACGGCAGATTGAACGAAGCATCCACATTAACGAAGTTAGGGTACATGCGGCGCGAAGAACAGGTGACGGCAAGCTGGAATAGGTCGTAATTGGGCTCCCCAGAAGCTTGATTAATGCCTTGTTTACACTGGAAAATATGCTGTGGGAATACGGGCGTCTCCCCGTTTCCTAAACCACGAATAGTAGCTTCTAGCAACGAGCGAGACACGAGTCGTCCTTCAGCTGATGTACAGAGTCCGTAATTAAGTGATGTGAACGGAATTTGTCCTCCAGCACGACTGCTCATGGTATTGAGATTATGGATCAATGATTCAGCAGCTTGTTCTGTCTCCAGGATTGTCTCATCCATGGCAAAATCATAGGCATGTGGGCATTGCTCCTGGGCTTCCGTACTATCCAGATAGAGTTGTTCATCCTGAATGTAAGCATGCTCTGCAAAGAGTCGTTGCCCTTTACGATAATGCTTCCGGAATGAGCGTCGCACATAAGGTGCAAGGTCCCAATCTATTTTATTGGCAGATACACCGCCGTATTGACTATTTTGTTGAGACTGAAAAATGATCGCTACCAACGCCATTGCTGACATGATTGTCTGAGGGGTACGAACGGAGCCGTTTCCCGTATTGAATCCAGATGCGAGCAGTCGGTCAAATGGAATGAAGATACAGTTGGTTGTGCCAAGTCCATACTGATCAAGGTCATGAACATAGAGGTCTCCATGCTCTACAGCTTGTGCAAGCCCTTCAGGCAGGACATGGCGAACGGCATGCCACTTCGCTGTTTCCGAACCGAGCCGGCTCATTTTCCCACTAAATGAATCTCCATTCAGGTTGGCATTCTCCCTTAACGTATCCGCATCCTCAGCTCCAATAATTCGTCTGCCAAGGTCAGATAGTAGGTCGTTTGCTGGCGGAGAGGCACATTCAAGCATATTCATTTAAGGTTCCTCCTATAATGAGAGTATATATTGGTTAAGTCTGATTAAATACTACATGTAGTTTTTCATTATCCAGTTATAAACTATATATGGATTTTTGGGTGTGATAATGATCACATCGTAATCGTAGCTGAATAGGAGATATACCTGTAGAATGTGGATAAAGGTTTCCAAAGTTGAATTCGAAGAGTATAATTTCTTTTTATGCTACACCGCGCCAAAACATCTCGTTCACGGACACAGAATTTAGGAGTAATGGTAGATTATCACCGGTCATTCCTAGCATGGAGATGCAGCGAAACAGGAGCTTGCCAGAATGAGAAGCGATTGTGAATCGCCTGCGTGATTCTTCTGAATGTTCGTGGTGTTAAAACATATATGTACAGGTTGTGACAACTGGATCAGGAGTTTTTTTACCCTCATATATCTTTATGGATTGATTCTAATTTGAAGCGCAGCTTAGACAAGAGGGGTGAGTCATGGGAACCACAGGTGTTGCAAGGGGCTTTTATGAAAATATACAGGAAGCTGCGACCCACATCGTGGACGTATTAAGTGGGATATTGCAGGTGAATACCATCTTTGTCGCCAGCAATGATGGTGTGACGAATGTGATCCTTGAGGCATTTAACCGCCATGAGCAGTTGGTCACGAGGGGGAGCAAGCTTCCATTTGAGACATCTTACTGTAGTTTGGTTTTGCGAGATAAAAGCAGTGAGCTAACCATCGTCGATACGGCAGAGCATCCGTTAACTCGTTCTATGAATGTGACCGATGACCTGGGAAGTCGATTCTTCATTGGTGTTCCGATTATACGGCGCTCGGGTGAAGCATTCGGCACGATCTGCCTGATGGACAATCCGGACTACCAGCTAAGTGAAACGGATATGAAAACGCTGAAAGCGATGGCTGTGTTTCTCGGATACGTCGTTGATCTCGAAGATAGCCTGCTGGTGCAGGAGCAGAAACTGAATGATACGGAACAGCTTAAGGCACAGTTGCAGGCAGAGAAGGAACGTGCCGAGTCCGAAGCGATGACGAAGACGCAGATGATTGCGCTAATGAGCCACGAAATTCGCAATCCATTGAACGGGATATTGGGGTTGACGGATCTTATGCGGACGCCAGATATGCCCGAAGAGCATCTGGAATATGTGAACATGATTGAGACAAGTGGCAATATATTATTATCCTTACTCAACAACATGATGAACTTTAACATCAATGATTCGGGCAAAACGGTTATACACGATGATCCATTTGATCTGGTGTCTACGATTGAGAATACGGTATATCTTCATGTTGGACAGGCGATTAGCAAAGGCATTGAGATTGGTTTGAACCTGGAGATGAATGTATCTCAAGTATTTGTGGGCGATGAGATCAAAATTGGACAATTGCTGGCGCATGTGTTGCAATACGCAATCGATTATACACGGACAGGTTCGGTGCTGATCACCGCCACTATGGATGAAGAGAGTACAGGCAACCAAGCTGTGCTCTTGTTGAATGTGAAGTATAGCGGCAAGATGATGCCTGCGGATAAGATGCGCAATGTGCCTCATACCTCAGACGGGAGCATTAGCACACAGCGAGTTGTTGGTACGAATCTGGGGTTAGCAGTGAGTCAGAATCTAGCGATACTGATGAATGGAAGCATTCAGATTAACAGCCTGGGGGAAGACGAGACGGAATTCCAGATTAGATTGCCACTGCTCAGACATTGGGAGCTACCTCAGCTTACCAGCATTCAGCAGCGATTGAAGGGAACGCAGGTATTGCTTGCCAAAGACCCTGACATTTTGCAGGGGGTATCATCCTTGATGCGAAGATGGAAGATGGATGTGCATATGACCTCAGGCTCGGCGGAGGCATTCAGTTGGATGGAAGACGGCTTCAGCCCGGATGTAGCGGTAATTGATATGGGATTGGTAGAGGGCGGTGCAGTCGATTTTGTGCATAACCTCAAATCTCGTGCTCACGCACTGCCGATTATCGTGCTCGTGCCCTATGGTATGCATATTAACCCCCAAGAGGCAGAGGTGTTTGATGCCGTTCTAACGAAGCCTGTGAGGCAGGCTGATCTATTGAACGCGTTGAGCGTTATCTTGCACTAGAGATCGATATATAGGATTTACAGCGCATCTGTTCATAAGGTGCGCTTTTTCCTTTTTTGGAGTTTGGTCAAAATGATTCGTTTAACTTGGTTAGTTGCGTTACAATAGAAAGGGAACGTCATCATAAATGACTTATACAAGGAGGATGTGCAATCAATGGAGTATCGCAGATTAGGTGGAAGCGGACTGAAAGTAAGCGAAATCAGCTTGGGTAGCTGGCTGACATACGGAGGATATGTGGAACGTGAAAATGCGGTGAAATCGATTGAAACCGCATTCGATGAAGGTATTAACTTTTTTGATACAGCTAACGTGTATGAGCGTGGCGCGGCAGAGGAGCTGCTGGGTCAGACGTTGAAAGCGTATGCTCGTGATTCCTATGTTCTGGCAACAAAAGTGTTTGGTAAAATGGGCGACGGCCCTAATGATCAGGGATTATCCCGCAAACATATCATGGAGCAATGTGACGCGAGCTTGAAGCGTCTTGGAGCCGATTACGTGGACATCTATTATTGCCACCGCTATCATACAGAGACGCCAATTGAAGAGACACTACGTGCGCTAGATGATCTGGTGCGTCAGGGCAAGGTGCTGTATGTGGGTGTTAGCCAATGGACAGCAGCTCAGATGGAGGCGGCGCTGGGTACAGCAGATCGTCTATTATTGGATCACATCGTCGTCAACCAACCGGTATATAATATGTTTGATCGATACATCGAGAAGGAGATCATTCCACTTGGTGAACAAAAAGGCATTGGACAAGTTGTGTATTCTCCGCTTGCCCAAGGTTTATTGACCGGGAAATACACCTCGGTATCTGATATTCCTGAGAATAGCCGTGCAGCCAAGCTCGGCTGGGACGAAGGCAAGATCAATGCAGATCGAATCGGTAAAGTTCGCCAACTGATCGAGGTAGCTGACAAGCTGGATCTGAAAGTAGGTCAACTTGCACTTGCCTGGATTCTACGTCAAAAAAATGTGTCTAGTGCACTTGTGGGCGCGAGTCGTCCAGAACAAGTGAAGGAGAACGTCATAGCTTCCGGTGTGAAGCTGGATGCGTCCATCGTTGAAGAAATTGAGCAAATTCTGGCTTAATATGAGGTAGCGTAGTAGCTGCTGATCTATATGAAATGAACAAAGGGATGTCCTCTCATTATCGTCTGAATCGACGGATGAGAGGACATCCCTTTTAATCATTTTACGAAACGGCGTTAAGCGAAGCGTTCGCCTTTATCCCCGGATTTTCCCTTAGAGAAGGGGATTGGAAAGAATTTGGGGATAAGAGCGAGCTGAAGGTTTTCTGTCATCGGAGTGGTAATTGTAATATGGTTTAGTTCATTTTGTATAACTTGCATTTATTACAACTTGTGTTGCACAGGCAGTGGAAGTATCCGCTTTTTCATAACACATACCCGATTTCGTCCTGTATTTTTGGCTTCGTACAAGCCGCGATCCGCCTGTTCGAAGAAGTCATCGTCATCCTTATCGTCGCAGTTATCTGGAAATACCGATACGCCGATCGAAACGGTTAGACGTGTTGTGTTTCCATCAGGGAGAGAAAAGAGATATCTCTCTACAGCCTTCCTTATGCGTTCGGCAACCGCAAGAGCCTGCTGTTGATCGCAATTGACCAGCAAAATTGCAAATTCTTCGCCTCCGTTACGGGAGACGATGTCCACAGGGCGTGCATGTTCAATGAGAAGCTGTCCCAGTTGCTTCAGAACGGCATCACCAGAGGTATGGCCGAATGTGTCATTTACTTTTTTGAAGCGATCGATGTCAATGACGAGCAGGGACAGTTTTTTTTGATGTTCTCTAGCATAATTCAGTTGGAACTTGAGTGACTTTTCAAATTGAAGCCGGTTATTCAAGCTCGTTAGATGATCGGTTGAAGCCCTTCGTTCCAGTGTTAATAACAATTCATTCGATTTATTAATAAATTCGGCAATAAAGTAAATAAAGATTCCACCGATGAATGAGATGGTTAATTGCACAGGATATATTTTCATAAATTCATTAATACTTGTGGTGTTCATCATTAGAATAATAAAAATTAATGCCATGGAAAACAAATTCATCGTTAAAATTTTGGTTAATCTCGGCCAGGAAGCATAAGAGAAATATACCCCAGCTAGTCCAATAAGGACCATGACAAATGCTGCATCTATAGCAGAGGAGGATAGGCCGAAGATGACTACACGCAGGATAGAGATCACAAGCCCTGAGATGAAGGAAGCCATTCCACCCAAATATACGGCGGCCGTTATGATCGCAAGATGTCTTAGATCTACAATCGTACTTTCATTTATGCTAAAGGAATAATTCATTAATACTGTACCGTATATACCGAACAGGATACCCCCGATTAGTTGCACACGTAAGGATGGAAAGGGAACACGGATGCTATAGAATTTGGCCATAATCCCGGACACGTACATAAATGTGATCATGATACAAAGGTTAACAAAAAACGTGCTGAACAACGAGCATCCCCCCTTAACACACATTGTTATATTTTATCTGAAAACGTAGCGAGTAGCGAACCATTTTATCCCAAATAGTGGATATGAGTACTGGGAATTATAGAAAATACGTTAATTCTTGAACGCCTACTCATGTTGACTTCATTATACATTAAGATTTATACTTAATCTAAATCAAAATGTTTCTATGTGTCACAGCATTTATATTTTATATGACTGTGCCTTTCTATAGAATGGATGAATAAAGGAGAATTGCTTGTGAGAACTCTAAATCTGACTATACAACGACAGGCCGTGTATGATGTAGTCCGTCATTCAGAGGATCATCCTACGGCGGCAGACGTGATGAACCGTCTTGTAGAGCAAGGTTATAATCTAGCCTATGGTACGGTATATAACTCACTTCGATATTTAACGGATAAAGAATTGATTCGGGAGCTTAAGCTCGGTGAGACGGCAAGTCGCTACGATGCCCGGATGGATGACCATCAACATATTATGTGTGAAGTATGCGGTAAGGTGGACGAGGTTATGACAGAGGTCCCCGCACAATGGATGAAGCAGGTGGCTGAAGAAACCGGATATGCAATTGACCATGCCCATGTGGTCTTTGGAGGTGTCTGCGGGGAATGCAAAAACAAACGGATCAAGTAAAAATCAACCTGTCTGGTCGGCGTTTGCCACTTCGGGTCAAGCCGGCTCTGACGGATCCAGCTCCATTGGCAGAAGCTTGTCCGATCACAAGGCGTGTTATTCTCATTAGCCCTATGCCAGGTCAGGTTCACGAGCTGGTCAAAGCATTGACGGATAGTTGCTTCGATGTGCTGGTATTCCATCGCTGGGAACCAGATTTGCATGAACGGCTGGATTTTGATCTTCTCGTCTATGACCTATCTGTTGCTGGGACGATTGATGCCTTCGCTGGCATCAGCAGCCGTTTGAATCGAGAAGCAGAGAACACAACGCCATGTTTGTACCTTGTAGGGGAGAAAATGATTGGCAATGCTAGCGGGCCGATGCTACAGGAAGAGTTGTTGGTCTGGCCAGCGAGACCGCAGGAAGCTTTATATCGAGTACAGCGGATGATCGGTAACAGCCCGGCCGTGCCGAAGCGTGGATTTTTGCCTAAGGAAGGGCAGCGGATCGGGTTCAAGGATCTGTGGCTGGATCGGGAGCGGATGAGCGTGCAGCGGGATGATGATCGGATTCATCTCACCAAGACAGAGTATGATCTATTGCTTAAGCTGATCGATGCCAACGGCGCAGTCATTTCCCGTGAAGAGATGCTTAGCGATATTTGGGAGACCGATTTTACAGGAGGAAGTAATGTCGTTGATGTGCATATCAAAAGCTTGCGCAAAAAATTGGGCGATAACGCAGCTTCCCCTAAATATATTGTAACGGTAAGAGGAGTGGGCTACCGCCTAGCGGATTAGTCCGCTTTTTTTTGCCTATAAGGCGTCTCCCCAAAATGCCCTTTTTTGAACGCCCTCTACAATCATGAAGTTCGTTCATGCGAAAGCCATGTGACCCTCATCTTATGCTCATGCAAATCTCATGCAAGCTGCAACCTAGGCATGTTAGAATCATTTTAACAGTTAGATCAAGTCTAAATGTATATTCGATCAAATGTTGAATATGATTTTAATCATAGAGCACATAGAGCAAGCGTGAGACCAACATGAGGAGGAAAACAAGATGACAGAACGTATGACAACCAATCAAGGTGCACCTGTAGGTGACAATCAAAATTCCCGTACAGCAGGCAGGAGAGGGCCAACATTACTTGAGGATTATCACCTGCTGGAGAAGATTGCCCATTTTGACCGTGAGCGTATTCCAGAACGTGTAGTGCATGCTAGAGGTGCTGGTGCGCATGGTGTATTTACACTGGAGCAGAGCATGAAGGCGTATACGACTGCAGATTTCCTCCAAGACCCAGGCACGGAGACGGATGTCCTTGTTCGTTTCTCCACCGTTATTCATGGAACAGGGTCACCAGAGACGGCTCGTGATCCTCGTGGATTTGCTGTGAAGTTCTACACACGAGAGGGTAATTACGATCTTGTAGGCAACCATCTACCTGTATTCTTTATTCGGGATGCGATGAAGTTTCCTGATATGGTTCATTCATTAAAGCCAGCACCAGATACGAATATTCAAGACCCGGCAAGATACTGGGACTTTATGACCCTTACCCCAGAGTCAACGCATATGATGACTTGGTTGTTCTCTGATCTGGGTACGCCTGCTAATTATCGTGAGATGGATGGATTCGGCGTGCATGCGTTTAAATGGATCAATGCCCAAGGCGAAGTTCATTATGTAAAATACAAATGGGAGTCTGCCCAAGGCGTTCGTGGCTTTTCGCGTCAGGAGGCTGCCGAGGTTCAGGGGCAGGACTTTAATCATGCGACTCGGGATTTACACGATCATATCAAGAACGGGCAATACCCGCAGTGGAAGCTGCAGGTACAGTTATTAAAACCAGAGCAAATGGATGACTTTGCTTTTGACCCGCTCGATCCAACCAAAACATGGCCTGAAGACGTCATTCCATTCCAAACGGTAGGAACGATGACATTAAATCGTAACCCTCAGAATTTCTTTGCCGAGGTAGAGCAAGCTGCATTTTCACCAAGTGCTTTAGTACCAGGCATTGAGCCATCGGAGGATAAATTGTTGCAAGGCCGTCTGTTCTCTTACCCAGATACGCAGCGCCATCGTCTGGGGCCGAATTATTTGCAAATTCCAGTGAATTGCCCGTACGCACCAGTACGTAATCACCAGCGGGATGGACTCATGAATGTGAACCAGGATCCTTCCCCGGTAAACTATGAACCGAACAGCTCTAGCAGCAGCCCACAGGAAGATGCTACCTATAGGGATAGCCGGGCTCCACTGCACGGTGAGGTTACACGGGAGAAGCTGGAGAAGACGGATGATTACACGCAGGCAGGGGAGCTGTATCGCTCATTTACTCCTGTAGAGCAGCAACATCTATTAGATAATTTGGTGAATGATCTGAAGGGAGTGCCTGTAGATACTCAAATGCGTGCACTATGCCACTTCTTCCGGGCAGATGGACAATTCGGTGGTCGGTTAGCTCAAGGACTTGGCGTAGATATTTCGGCTCATATGCCGCCACAAAGTCGGTAAAAAGTACTAATTTTCCTTATTATATCCATCAGATAAGATCGTCATATATATAGACCAGGGAGAACCGCATGACTTGCGGAACTGCCTGGTCTTCGTGCTTTTTTGGAGATCAAGAGCCACTCCATTAACTCCAGTCATTTCGCTGAAATGGAAAACATATTTACAAATCATTTACAATAAATAGCTAACATAGAGGTTGACTTCTTACTTGATGGCACTACAATGGGTAGTGTGAGGGGTGTCGGAAAATGAGAATAAATAATTTTAAAGTAGGTGAACGTGGGCTGAATCGTTTTTTTGGTCCGCTGGAAGCGAAGATTATGGATATTTTGTGGGCTCGTCCGGGAAGCAGTATCCGCGAAGTTCAGGCCGCACTTGAGAAAGATAAGGATGTTAATTTCAATACCGTGATGACGGTTATGAATCGGCTCGTGGATAAAGGGCTACTGGGCAAGTCGCAGAAGGGCAGAACGTCATTGTACCAGCCGGTACAGAGTAAGGAGGAGTTCATGAACAACCAATCCAAAGAGCTGTCCCATGAACTGGTGGATGAATTCGGTGCGCTGGCGTTGAATCATATGCTGGATGCATTGGAGGAAGCAGATTCAAGTTTGATTGAACGACTGGAGCAGAAGATCAAACAATGGAAAAAGGATAACGACTGACATGTGGAGAGCCCGCTCGAAGCTACTGTTCACCGTCGGCATTGGCATTCCGTTGTTTGTGTTCATGCAGATGTTTATGTACGCGATGTACAAAATTTTCGGTTGGGATATCCCGTTCAATCTACTCTGGCTGTGCAATCACTGGATGAGCCGCTTAGGCTGGGTATCGGTCGGACACGTCCTGATCGTATTGGTGTGTCTCACATTCGTTGGCACAGCTTGGTTGTTACTGGATCGGATGATGCAGACACGGGCGGCAATCCAGAAGCTTCGTACCTTGGAGAATGTGGCGCTGTCGAGGGAATTCGAGGCAAAGTATCAACATCTGAAACGCCCAGGCTTTATTATCGTGGACAAGCGGTCACCAGTTGCGTTTACGATCGGTCTCTGGAAACCGTATATTGTGTTATCTAGTGGACTGCTGAGCATGCTTGATGCCGAGGAAGAAACCGCAGTTGTCTATCATGAGGTTCACCATCTATGGCACCGCGATCCACTAAAAACAACGTTGTTGTCGGTATTTGCCATCATGATGCCTTACCTGCCTGTATTGAAGCATACGTCGAAGCATTACCATGTGGTTAGAGAGATTTTGGCTGATAACGAAGCTATTGAACGAACAGGTAATGCAGCGGGTATTGGCAGTGCTTTGCTCAAGCTTATCCGTGCTTATCCAGAGCAATGGCATGTCAAAGGGATGGCAGTTCAATCGTCGTTCGCTGATACGTCAGTCAATGTCCGAATATCTAGACTGCTCGATCCTGAACAAGATGTCAGATTGATTTTGCCGCGTTATGCAGTACTGACATCAGCTACCGTAATCTTGTTACTTTCCGTCCTGTTTGTTTGGTCCATTGGGTGAGCACATGGATAAGATGTCATTTGAAACGATATGAATTTTTAGGAGGATGATTGATATGAATACGAGAACTGTAGAGATCGGATTGTTCTTTTCTAGAATTATGATTGGATTGATCTTTGTATTACACGGCTGGAGCAAATTCGAAGGTGGGATTAGCGGTACGGTTGGTTTCTTTGAGAGCATTGGTGTCCCTGGCTTCCTCGCCTCGGTTGTAGCGGTCATTGAGCTAGCTGGGGGTGCAGCAATGATTCTTGGTTTAGGCACACGTGTTTTCGCCACAGCATTTGTTGCTATAATGGTGGGTGTGCTGTTCACAGCCAAAGTGGGTGCACCATTCTTAAACGGAACCGAACTAGATTACATGCTTCTAGCAGGTTCGTTAACCTTGTTGTTTACAGGTAGCCGCTTCTTGGCATTGGATCAGCTTTTATCCAGACAGGGCAATGTGCGCCAGAACGTGAGTGCGTAACGAAGGTTCATGAGTCTAAGTTGGAGATTAAAGTAATTTGCTATGAACTAACAGATAGAGTTAAAAATAAAGATCGTCAATATTCATCGACCCAAATAGCCTTGCCTCGCTTATCGGAATTCCGGGTATGATTACGGGAGTACGGTTAAGCGAGCCAAGGCTTTTTTTTGTTTTGGACGATGGGACTACGTTTTTGGTACAATGAGAATAAGTATGCTACTAAGAAAAAATAAGAATGTTGAGGAGGATGCACGCCATGATTAACATTATTCCATCCGATGCCCGTTCAAGCTTTGATCGGGGCTGGCTACGTGGAAGTCACAGCTTTTCTTTTGGAGAATATCAAGACCCTGAGAACACAGCCTTTGGTCCAATGCGCGTAGCCAACGATGATGTCATTGCTCCAGGGCGTGGTTTCGGTGCACATCCGCACAGTGACATGGAGATCGTGTCGATTGTATTAAACGGTAAACTACGCCATGAGGATAACTTGGGTAATGTGGCGGTCACTTCATTTGGCGGCATTCAGCGGATGTCTGCGGGCAGTGGTGTCATTCACACTGAGCATAATGCTTCGGATCAGGAGGAGGTACGCTTGCTCCAGCTCTGGTTTATGCCGCACACCAGAGGGTTGAAACCATCTTATGAGACGACTTCGTTTGATCCAGAGGAGCTTACTGGACAACTTGTTCCAATTGTATCTACAGAGGGCGGGCCTCGAATTGCATCCATCCAACAGGACATGACCATTTATCTCAGTCGTTTGAATAAAGGAAAATCGCTGTCATTTCAGCAGGCAGCTGGTCGGCTCAGCTACATTTTTGCCATTGAAGGCAAGCTTGCTTTGAACGGAGAATATCACCTGTCTACAGGTGATACCGCTCGTATAGAAGAGACGCCATCGTTGGAGCTTCAAGCGAGTGAGGATGTTTTCTTCATGTTGATTGATCTACCTTAATGAATCGAACTGGATTGGATAAATTCGAAGAATAGGGGATGCGTATATGACTCAGCAAGAGTGGTTTATGGTTAAACATGGGGTGACAGGACGAGGGCTGGTGAATAGTAAAACAGACACGTCGTCCTATCGATATCAGCATGATGGAACCCACTTTATTTTTACTGTCACAGGGTTAGACAAGCAGACAGTCGAGCAGATTCTTGAGCTCAGACAGGAGCTGAATGTATTTCGATTTGTACAACGTAAGGATCAGCCCCTAGTAAAGCATTGGTATTATGTCCAAGGGGACAAGGTAGAGTACAACAAGGAAAGCCATGCACTGACCATATATGCGGGTTCAGAAATTCGTTACGTGCCTGAAGACTATTTTGCAGACTAAACAAGTATCAACGAACGGATAAGTTTAAAGTGCTCTAAACTGAGTTGACACAACTTTCAATAACGTCAGGAATCCTGTATGCACAGGGTTCCTTTTTTGTTGCTTCCGTATGTAGGTATTGGAACCCTAGATAAATATACGATCTGTTCTCAACTTGGACATAGAACTATCAAAGTTTTAGATCAGCCACATAATTCCGTTCCTTCTGGCACAAGCTACCTTGTATAAAAACAAGAGAGGAGGGACGGTAGATGGCGGATCATACATCAGGTAAAGGCGGTTCCCGGGACGCAAAAGAGAAGACTCATGTTCCATTAGGATTACCGTCCCCACCCATTTTACGACAGCCGATTGGTCTTACACATGAAAGCCATATGCTGGCGGTAAAGGATATTTTCTCGGATTGCTCAGATGTGATCTTTCGTAATGTCATGGTCTCACCAGAGGTTCAGGGCGTCATTGTATATATCGAAGGCATCGTAAATTCAACGGATATTCAGGAGCATATGTTGCGTCCTCTCATTCGTGGTTTGGTGGAGCAGCGTACGAATGAACCCGAAGCTCCTCTGGATGATACCCGCGTGGCTCTGTCCCAGGTAAAGAAAGTGGCAACGTGGGCAGAAGCTGCTGACGGTGTACTTGAATCCTCAGCTCTACTGTTGATTAACGGCAGTAAGGAGGCGTGGCTATTCAATGTCAAAGGCGGTGTCCGGCGCGGTGTCGAGGAGCCTCAGACAGAATCGGTTATTCGCGGCCCACGGGAAGGATTTACGGAGACACTGCGTGTAAATACCGCGCTACTGCGGTTTAAGCTCAAGACGCCTACGCTCAAGATGTTGAGTATGACCATTGGAACAGACACCAAAACAAATGTTGTATTGACCTATCTGGATGATGTTGCAGATCCGAAGATGATTAAGGATGTGAAGAAACGTCTCAACAAGATCAAGATCGATGGCATTTTGGAAACGGGATATATCGAGGAACTGATCGAAGATCATCCGTATTCCCCATTTCCACAGATGCATTACACTGAACGACCAGATACGGTTGCAGGTAATTTGCTGGAAGGTCGCTTTGCCATTTTCGTAGATGGAAGTCCATTTGCCTTAATTGGACCCGTTACGATGTGGCAGATGCTTCAGGCGAGCGAGGATTATTATGAGCGGTTCTTCATTAGTAACCTCATTCGCTGGATTCGGTTTTTATTTGTGTTCATTGCCCTATTCCTACCCGCGCTTTATATCGCAATTACAACCTTCCATCAGGATATGTTACCAACAACTCTAATTCTAAGTATTGCTGGCGCGAGGGAGGCCATTCCTTTTCCAGCCTTAGTTGAAGCGCTCATCATGGAACTATCCTTTGAAGCTCTGCGGGAAGCCGGGGTCAGGTTACCAAAAACAGTAGGCCAAGCTGTCAGTATCCTCGGTGCATTGGTAATCGGGCAGGCAGCCGTTCAGGCAGGTATTGTATCTGCACCGATGGTTATTATCGTTTCGATGACAGGGATTGCATCGTTCACGATTCCCCGCTTCAATTTTGCCATTACGGTTCGATTATTACGCTTTCCGATCATGCTGCTTGCTGGTGCACTCGGATTGTACGGCATTGTCATTGGATTGGTTCTAATCTCGGTACATCTGACACAGATGACCTCATTTGGCGTTCCGTATTTGTCAGGTCTGAGCCCATACAGCAAGACAGATACCAAGGATATTATCATGCGTGCACCTTGGTGGAGGATGATTAATCGTCCTTCTACTGTTCACCGTGACCAGAAGAGAATGAATACAAACATCAATGGTAAGCCTGAATCCGAAGAAGGGTGGTGAACGCATGGTATGCATACGAAGATATCTACTGGTAGGGATAATGCTGCTGTGCACTCTTTTGACTGGATGCTGGGATCGGAGAGAAATTAATGATGTCGCCTTTGTTATTGGAATTGCGGTGGATAAAGAAGAACAGCAATACCGAACAAGCCTGCAGATTGCATTACCCGGACAATCAGGTGCTTCGGGAAGTGAAGGAGGCGGTGGAGGCACAAGTGGTGATAAACCATGGTTCATGTTGTCCAATACGTCCGAGACGTTACGGGGAACCTCTAATAAAGGTCAGAAGGCACTTTCGCGTCAGATCTACTATGCACACCGCCGGACATTAATGATTGGCGAGGATTTGGCTCGCGAGGGCGTTGCCCCCATGTTGGATTTATTTACACGTTATCCGCTCAATCGTTTATCTGCTATGCCGATTGTAACGAGGGGAGCTGCCTATAAGGTGTTGGACACGGATGCGCCGATTGAGAAGTTCCCTTCAGAGATGGTGCGTGAGTTGTGCTTTTTAAATATGCGTACACCTCGTTCACTTAAGATTTTTATCGATGCGATCCTTAGCGAAGGCATAGATCCGTTTCTACCCATTGCTTCCGTGGTGGATAATGTGCCGAAGAGCTGGAAGAACGTCAAAACCAATATAAAGCTGGATGGGCTAGCAATCTTCAAGAAAGATAAGCTGGTAGGCATGATTGACAAGGAACCCGCGGATGCCCTGATTTTGGCGATGGGCGAAGCGAATGCACCGGAAATCATGATTAAGGCTCCTCGAGGGAAAGGAAACCTGTTCGTGAAGCTGAATGAGAACAATTCCTCGTATGATCCCAAGATTAAGAATGGCAAGGTGAACGTGACGATTAAAATGTATGCTAAGGGAGTGTTGGTGGATAACGAGTCCAATTATGGCGACCTCCGCGAGGAAGAAATGATGAAGCTTACCGAGGCAGTGCATGTCAAGATTAAGAAAGATATTAATGAAGGTATACGACTCATACAGAGTAAATACAATGCGGATATCCTTGGTCTCGGCCGTGCTATTCATCAGCAATTGCCTAAAGAATGGGACAAGATTAAGGATCGTTGGGATGACGTATATCCTGATGTGAACGTTGTGATTGAACCACATATCATCATTGAAAATGTAGGCATCGTCAACAAACCGATCGGGCTTAGTGAGGAGGAAATCGTTCATGATTAGACCACTACTCTTCACCTATTTGTTCATGGTTATTCTTGTGCTCTGGATGGACTTCAAACATCTGAAGCAGGCGGCAGCGATTAATCGCTGGATATCGTACACCATCATTGGGTTTAGTACAGGGATCTTTTTCTATGTCACCCATTTAAGCAAAACGTTCTTCGTTACGGTATGGCTAACCCACTTCATTCAACACTGGCTGCCATTACCCTAATCGATTCCGAGCGGGATGATCATTCCCGCAAGAAAGGAGACATGTTATGAATCAGGCAGTCACCCATCGTCAACTGATTCTGCTGGTCATGCTGCTTAGCATCACAACCACATTGATACAGCCGCATGCACAGGCGATTTATTATGCTGAACAGCATGCGTATCTGTCCTATATTCCCGTGTTTTTGGTGATGATTTCTGTGCTTTGGATGTTGAGCCGTGTCCAGCGACGATTTCCGAATCAGGATCTGTTTGAATCCTTAGTTGTACGACATCCGTTTATGGGTCGGGTCCTGGCTCTACTGTATATTGTGTTTTTCCTTTTTGTATTCGCTCGGGATATTCGATTAATAGGTGACTACGTTAGTATTACCTTGCTGGAGACTACACCAATATCCATTATCATCCTGTCGCTGATGGTCATGGTTGTATTTATTGTGAGGGGTGGGCTGGGTTCGCTGATCGGAATGTCGGAGCTGTATATCACGTTATTTCTGGTGAACTCCATCATCGTTCCCTTCATGCTTATTCAGCAGATTGACCTGGATAATCTGATGCCTTATTTTGATATCGATATGGCCGGGTTGGCAAGGGAAGTTGGTATATCATGTCCTTTTTTGGAGAGATGGTTGCATTGCCGTTTGTTGTGAAAGGTAGTGACTTTCGCTTCAAATCGGTGTTCTGGGGAGTGATGATTGCAGCGCTCCTAATGATGCTGATCTTGGTTGAAACGATCACATCGATCGGGGTTCCTATTGCATCAAGGCTGGTATACCCTTCGTATGAATTAGCAAGGCAGTTGCAAGTGAGTGATTTCCTTGATCGTTTCGATCTAGCACTAGCCGCAGCAACGCTACCAACCATGATTACGAAAATTGCGTTTGATCTCTATTTTATCTGCTGGGGGATGAAACGAATGATTCCGAAAGTGTCCGGTAAAGTGTTGACTGGGCCGATTGCTTTGCTCGGTTTTGTGTGCGCGTTCTGGTTTTTCCGTAATGCAGTCCAACTCTTTCGATTTACAAGAGAATGGACGTGGGTTGCCATTTTGTTTGAGGTGTTGTTGCCGATTCTAATATTTCTGTTTCTGCACCCTCGCAAGCAAGATCGACAACATTCCGCGGCTAAGCAGAGTGGCAGCAGTGGAGGATATAAGCAAACGTCGGATTCAAAAGAATCCACTTCGAAAGATCAGAAAAAAAGTGATGAGGGTACAGATGGTCAAGCGGGAGAGCTTCAGCCTTCCTGATCCAATTCATAAAAAAACGTTATAGCTGAGTATGCACCAAATAGCATGAACGAGGTTTCCCTCTACAGAACTACCCTGTATACTGTAGTCAGACTGAAGAACGTTCGGCTGAACGAACTGGGGGAACTTGGAATGGCTCAACATTTGGCAGGCATACGTGTAGCACTTACAGGACCACGCAAATCCAAAGAAATGTCTATATTAGTAGAGAAAATGGGCGGAGTCCCACTCGTGCGACCTGCACAGGGAACGGTGTTTTTGGATGATCGGAATATTCGCGATGGTCTGGTATCCTGGATCTCTGATCCACCGGATTGGGCTGTACTGACTACGGGTATGGGATTGGATGCGCTATTTGATATGGCGGAGGATATGGAGATTGCGGGACAATTGTTGGACTCGCTATCGGAATCTTCTATTGCCGCACGTGGATACAAGACGGTGAATGCACTTCGCAAACGTAAGCTGAATCCGTTAGTTCGGGATGATGATGGCAGTACAGATGGATTAATTCGGGAATTGGAGCCACATGATCTTGCTGGAAAAAAGGTTATATTGCAGCTACATGGTGAGACAGCACCAAAGCTGGTAAACTGGCTGCAAGAACAGGGTGCAGAGGTTCGACAAGTGCTGCCTTACCGCCATGTCCCTCCAGAGGATCATGAACTAGAACTGCTATTGAATGAGATTGTGAACCATGAAGTTAATGCGGTAGCTTTTACAAGTGGACCCCAGGTTCGCTTTTTGACGGCATACGCTACATCCCAAGGAAAGCTGGAAGAGATGCTGAAAGCCTTTCGTGAAGGGGTCATTCCTGCTTCTGTAGGTAAAGTTACGGCGAATGCGATGCGGGAAGAAGGCATTGAGGCACTTGTTGTGCCCGAAGAAGAGAAGATGGGTGCCCTAATTGTGGAGCTAGGACGTTATTATGCTGCCGCAAACGTGGACAAAGCTTAGGCGACACTCGATAAAAATAGGTGCACTAAACGGTCTATTGGCATAAAGATCGTACCATGCATAAGAAATGTACATGTTATCCTGATCCATTTTTGGGTCAGGATTTTTGCTGTTTTCAAGTGGATACACCCTGAATAACTCCGAATAAAACAGAAGAAAGGTAGCTGGTACATTCATATCTTAAACATGGACATTTTTTCCGAAGCGATGTTATGATAAAAACAAATTATTCACATTATGCTCATATATGAAAACAAGCAAGGTGCTCTTGCGTCAGGCAAGAGATAACAGGGAATCGGGTGCAAATCCCGAGCGGTCCCGCCACTGTAATGGTGAAGCTCTTTTTTGGTTGATGTCACTCGTCATTCGGGGAAGGCAGAAGAAGAAGCTAATGATCCAGAGCCAGGAGACCTACCTTGCATGTGTCACCAAACCCTTCGCGGAAAGGAGTGGTGTACGAATAATCAGGAAACAGGCGGACAGACGGTTCGCCTGATAGGCCTTTTATTTGGCGTATTCAACAACTGGACGGTGCTCTTCGCATTATGTCTTGTGGTTGTTTTCTTGAGTGTACGTACATACGTATCCCATCCGATTGTAGGATGGGATTTTTTGATTTTGAGAGATTATTATGAGAATCGTTGTTGGTCGAATGCATTTATCCATTTTTGAACAAAACGCTGCTTGATTAAGCCTATTTATATAGAAGACGCTGAAAACGGAATTGTAGAATGTGCAGGTTTATTTAGGGTGATGGAGGAGGAAAAGCGATGCAAGGTCAAGGTAAGTTGCTGGTCATCGGATTTGGCCCAGGCGCGATGGAACATATTACGAATCGTGCACTGGAGGCGCTTCAGGAGAGCGAGGTTATCATCGGCTACAACACGTATGTCGATCTCATTCGGCCGTTGTTGAACGGACAAGCGATCGTGCGGACGGGGATGACAGAGGAAGTAAGCCGGGCTCAAGAAGCGGTTAGGCAGGCCGAAATGGGCAAAATTGTTGCGGTAATCTCCAGTGGTGACGCCGGTGTATATGGTATGGCAGGTCTAGTCTATGAGGTATTGATGGAGCAGGGATGGAAACCTGAGAGCGGTGTTGCCGTTGAAGTGATTCCAGGCGTATCGGCTATTAATTCCTGTGCTTCTCTGCTTGGTGCACCGGTGATGCATGATGCGTGTACGATCAGCTTAAGTGATCATCTTACCCCATGGGAAACGATTATTCGCCGGGTCGAAGCAGCGGCGTCAGCGGACTTTGTCATTGCACTCTATAACCCGCGCAGTGGGCGCAGAACACGCCAAATTGTCGAGACGCAGGAAATGCTGCTTCGTTACCGTGATCCCCAAACTCCGGTTGGATTGGTGAAAAGCGCCTATCGGGATCGTCAGGACGTTGTTATGACTACCCTGGAGGACATGCTTAACCATGATATCGGGATGCTGACCACCGTGATCATCGGTAACTCTTCGACCATGATGTACGAAGGGCTCATGGTCACTCCTCGTGGGTATCAGCGCAAATATACGCTGAATACCACGGAACAGTCGCTCAGACCTCATGAGCGACTTCGCACCGAAGCCGAGCCATGGTCGCTCGGCGCAAGAGAAGCCCGCGCTGCCACCTCCGGTGAGGCAGCGGGCGCGGACGCGGCTCGCGAAGCGCAAGCCGCGAAGCTCCAGGCGGAGCCAGCCATGCCCGGCGTGAGCGCCGGAACAGGCCCAGCTCCGCAGAGCCAGCCGCCTGCCGGTGCAGGAGCCTCTGCTGCGCAGGCATCGCACCCGGCTGGCGGCGGCACCGCCGTGCTCGCTGGCGAGCGGCCAACGTCAGCGCCGGCAGAAGCCGCGCAGCGCGCAGCGGTTGCTTCGCCGCAAGCGGGTGCCGCTGAGCTGGCGGCGGAAGCGCTAACGCGGCTCGCGGTAGGCGGTGCCCTGGCGGGCGAGTCCGCTCGCCGCTGGCTGGACGCGGCGCCTGCTGCGCCTGGCGTGGCTGGCCATGCACCGCAGGCCGCAGGCGCAACGGCGGTGCGCACTGCGCCCGCACCAGGGCAGAAGCCGCCGTTGTTCGAAGTTGGCGTATCGCCTGGCGTCGGCAATAAGAAGTTCACTGCCGCGCAGATGGCATTGCTCGCACAGTGCGCGAGTGAGGATGGGGAGCTGGAGTATACACCAGAGCACCAGATTATATTGCGTGTGCCAACCTTTGAGCCGGATCAGCTCGTAGATGAGCTGCGCGCAGCCAATTTTATCGTAGTCCCGATCGGGGATGTCATTAAAGTGAAGGCTTGTGACTTCTGCGATATGGAGAAAGATGATGCTGTGCCGATGGCTAATCATTTGCAGGCCGTTATTGGCGGGTTGAATGCTCCGAAGAAAACAAGCGTTGCCCTCAATGGCTGCGGAATGGCTTGTTATGGTGCGGTGCTTGAAGATATCGGAATTGTGTATCGCAAAGGCGGGTATGACCTGTTCCTTGGCGGTAAGAAGTTTGGACGTAATGCTCACCCTGCACAACCTGTGGCTGAAGGCATTAAGGGGGATGAGATTGGTGGCATCGTGGAACGGATTGTCGCGGAGTATCGGGAAAAAGGACATCCGAATGAGCGTTTTCATAAATTTTTCAAACGTGTTGGCGTGATTCAAGGCTTCCGTCATGTGGATGCACCCGTTACGGTGGAAGTTAATCCAATCTGTGGTGACTAGTCTTCTGCGCAAACAGACAAGAACTCACAAGGCTATATGTGTGTGTTATGAAAAAGGTCTATTTTTCAGAAACATGCGATTGGCGATGTGCGATGAATGGAATACAAATACGAATTGATGAGATGCCTAGATCTGAAGATCAGGCTGGGGAGGAATTAACCGGAGATGAATGCGATATTACTGGTGGGGCATGGTAGCCGTGATCCTGAGGGAAACCGGGAGTTAATGGAGTTTGCAAACTCGGTGGCAGAGAGAGCACCTGAGAATACGATTGTGGAAACTTGTTTTTTGGAGTTGGCTAAACCAGGTATTGCTCAAGGCGTAACGGCATGTGTAGAAAAGGGTGCGACTCGCGTTGTGCTTGTACCGATTATTTTGTTTGCAGCGGGTCATGCCAAAATCGATATTCCAAATGCCATTGACCGCGCCAAAGCGCGTTATCAGCAAGTGGAATTCATCTATGGACGTCCGATCGGTGTGCACGAGAAGGTCATTCAGATTATGCAAACCCGTTTGAAGGAAGCACAGCCTGTATCTGCAAATTCCGGCGGGGGAACGGCTGTAGCGACTGCACCGGTTGCAACCGATGAAGAGACTGCAATCCTGGTGCTTGGACGCGGCAGTAGTGACCCTGATGCGAATAGTGACTTTTTCAAAATGACTCGTATGTTGTGGGAGAAGTTGCCCTACAAGTGGGCAGAGAGCAGCTTCATCGGTGTAACGCAGCCTTCCTTCCCGGATGGACTGCAACGTTGCCTTCTGCTTGGAGCCAAAAAAATTATCGTGATGCCGTATTTCCTGTTCACAGGTGTGCTTATTAAACGTATTGATGAGATGACTGCAGAATTCGCAGCAGCACATCCAGATGTTCAGGTGGAGATCGGAGGATATTTCGGTTTACATCCACAATTGGTGGAAGTGGTACTGGAGCGAGCCAACGAAGGCTTAAATGGACGTGTAGCTGCCAACTGTGACAATTGCCAGTTCAGACTGGAAGCGGCGAAACATCACCATCATCACCACGATCATGATCACGACCACGACCACGATCATCACCATGACCATGATCACCATCATCACGATCACGGGCATGACCATCATCACCATGATCATGTGCATACACATCATCACGAAGAGACCCATGATCACGCACACGATCATGGACATGCTCACGATCACACTCATGAGCACCATGAGCATCTGCATCTGCATGCGGTAGATGAACACGAGAAGAATATTGATAACGCTGGTCAGAAGTTGGCGCCCGATTTCCATCACGATCACGATGGCGAGTTACATCATACTCATCACGAACAAGAAATTATTACGGGTCACCACGTTGATGCGCCTTCGCCTGCCGGAGCAGATGAGACGACAACTAACGCACAGATTGCTGTAGCGGAGGAGCAGGTGAAGGGCTCATGATCTTCATGTTATGTGGAACAAGCGATGCGCGGGAGCTCGCATTACAAATTCAGCAGCAAGGTACAGAGGTACTGACATCTGTGGTGACAGAGAGCGCGGCGAATAGTCTGTCTGAGGCAGGTTTGCCGGTACGTACAGGTCGTTTGACGATTCCAGCGATGGTAGAACTGGTGCAAAACCAAGGAAGTCGAGCCATTGTAGACGCGAGCCATCCATTTGCTGAAGAGGCACATGCCAATGCAATGGAGGCGGCCAAACAAGCAGGCATTCCATACATTCGTTACGAGCGTACAGGACTTGCCTACGACGATCATCCGTTGTTACATGTGGTTTCTTCGTATGATGAAGCGGCGTTAAAAGCGAAGGAGCTTAAAGGCTCTGTCATGCTAACGACGGGTAGCAAGACGCTACAAATTTTCACGAAGCATCTGCTTGGAGATCCGGATATTCGTCTCGTTGCTCGCATGCTTCCGCGTCTCGATAATATGGAGAAATGCAATGAGCTAGGGATGGAACAGCGCAATATTATTGCGATGCAGGGGCCATTTTCACGTGAGATGAATGAAGCGTTGTACAAGCACTATGCCACAACCGTTATGGTCACCAAGGAAAGCGGCAAAACCGGAGCCGTTGATGAGAAAATCCAATCTGCGTTAGAACTGGGCATTCATGTGGTGCTGATCTCACGCCCTGAGGCGGAGTTTGGAACGGTATTTGATGAATTTGATGGTGTACTAAGTGAGCTGAGCCGTGTACTGGTGCCATAATCCGCACATACAGAGCTTGTTCAAAAAGTCCGCTTTTGATTACGCACATATAGTCCAAATTTTCAAAATTTAATTTTAAATGAATGAATTTCATAATCCCTTTATAGGAGTGAGTACATGATGGATTTCAAAACAGATTTCAAACCGCTGACAGTACAGCCGCAGGAAATTGAAGGAAAAAGCTTCGAGATGATCACCGAGGAGCTGGGCGAGCATCCGTTCACGGACGAGCAGTACCCAGTCGTGCAACGTGTCATTCACGCATCTGCTGACTTTGAACTGGGCCGGAGCATGGTATTTCACCCTGATGCAATCCAAGCCGGGATTGCAGCACTGCGTGCTGGTCAATCCGTCATTGCCGATGTACAGATGATTCAAGCGGGAGTGAGCAAAGACCGTATTCGCAGCTTCGGCGGAGACGTGCATGTACATATCTCTGATCCAGACGTGATGGAGGAAGCGAAACGGTTAAATACAACGCGTGCCATTATCTCTACGCGTAAAGCCACTCAAGCCTACGAAGGTGGAATCTATGCGATTGGTAATGCACCAACTGCACTGCTGGAACTGATCCGTCTGGTTAAAGAAGGCGAAGCGAAGCCAGGCTTGATCATTGGTATGCCTGTAGGATTCGTGTCCGCTGCTGAGTCGAAGGACGAGCTGCGCAAGCTGGATATTCCGTTTATCACGAATATTGGCCGCAAAGGCGGCAGTACCATCGTCGTCGCTGCCCTCAACGCAATCTCAATCATGGCAATGAAATCCTAATAGTTCTTGTTTAATTACTCGTGGCGACTCACTGTTTCGTCAAATACAAAGTTTGAAATAACGAGTTATCGCCATGGTTAAAGTGTTAGCCAGGTTTGTAAATTAGTAACTCCATTCACCGCGAACTTCTAGCAGCGGTGAATGAATAGTTACCCAGGCGCCTTCCAGCCAAGGTTGAGCCTTTAATCCATGGCTGTAATGTCTCTACGTGCCATGGTTAAAATGGCAGTAAGGTCTATGGATTAGTAACTCCATTCACCGCGAACTTCTAGTAGCGGTGAATGAATAGTTACTCAGGCGCCTTCCAGCCCAGGTTGAGCCTTCAATCCATGACTGTAATGTCTCTACGTGCCATGGTTAAAATGGCAGCAAGGTCTAGGGATTAGTAACTCCATTCATCGCGAACTTCTAGTAGCGGTGAATGAATAGTTACTCAGGCGCCTTCCAGCCCAGGTTGAGCCTTTAATCCATGGCTGTAATGTCTCTACGTGCCATGTTTAAAATGGCAGCAAGGTCTAGGGATTAGTAACTCCATTCACCGCGAACTTCTAGTAGCGGTGAATGAATAGTTACCCAGACGCCTTCCAGCCCAGGTTGAGCCTTTAATCCATGGCTGTAATGTCTCTACGTGCCATGTTTAAAATGGCAGTAAGGTCTATGGATTAGTAACTCCATTCACCGCGAACTTCTAGCAGCGGTGAATGAATAGTTACCCCAAACGCCCTCCAGCCCAGGTTTAGTCATTTAAATCAGGGCTGGAGGAATGTACTGTACTAACGAAGTGTGCCAGAGACGCAGGAGGTAGCGGAGGGAACGGAATCGATTCTGTAGAAGCGGAGCGGTCGCATTTGTCCCCGGATTTCTCCCTTAGTATAAGGGGGAATCAAAGAAATCTGGGGACAACGGCGATCGAAAGAACGATCCGTTCTCGGAGCGGCCACCCCGGAGTCTCCCCCTTCTGCGGCAAACGTAGTTACCTCAAGTACATCCGACAATTTAAATGATAAGAAAGGACGGGAGGTCAGAGACCATGGAGAAGAAACGCATGAAAAGCGGTGAAGCACCCGATCCCGACAAACCGATGCGATCTGGCTTCACCACAGGGGCGTGTGCCACAGCCGTTGCCAAAGGGGCAACGCAGTTACTACTAACCGGAACGGTGCCTGAACAAGCTGTCGTGTCCCTTCCTGCGGGCTTTGACCACTCGTTCGAACTGATCGAGCAAGGGTTAGAGGATGGGGTGGCAACCTGTGCCACGATTAAGGATGCCGGAGATGATCCGGACGCAACACATCTCGCGAAGATTATTGCCCACGTATCCTGGCGAGATGAGCCTGGGATGGAGCTGGACGGCGGGATCGGCGTTGGGCGTGTGACGAAGCCAGGATTGCCTGTTCCAGTGGGCGAAGCAGCGATTAATCCCGTTCCGCGCCGCATGATCACCGAAGCGGTAACGCAGGTTCTGGCCGAACACGGCACAGCGCGAGGGGTGCGTGTGGTCATCAGCGTGCCAGACGGGGAAGAAATCGCGAAGAAAACGCTGAATTCCCGGCTTGGCATTCTCGGTGGTATCTCGATTCTGGGTACACGGGGCGTGGTTGTACCTTTCTCCACATCGGCGTACAAAGCCAGCGTGGTACAGGCCATCTCGGTAGCCCAGGCTTCCGGTTGCGATCATATCGTCCTCACCACTGGGGGCAGCAGTGAGAAATACGCGATGAAGATGATGCCCGAATTGCCAGAGGAAGCCTTTATTCAGATGGGCGATTTTGTCGGGTTCGCGATCAAGCATGGCAAGCGGTTAGGGATGAAACGTATCAGTCTGGTCGGCATGCCCGGTAAGTTTGCCAAGGTGGCACAAGGTGTCATGATGGTGCATTCCAAGAGTGCGCCGGTGGATTTTGGATTTCTTGCGTCCGTCGCTCGGGAGACGGGAGCCGGAGACGAGCTGGCGCAAGCGATCGAGGAAGCCAACACGGCGACTCAGGTAGCGGATATGATGACCGAAGCAGGGTATTTGCCCTATTTTGAGCGGTTATGTACATATGCCTGTCGGCACTGTCTGGAGCATGCGGGCGGTGGCATGACGGTGGAAGTGGTATTGGTAACGATGAAAGGAATGGAACTTGGGAGGGCGGAAATCAGTGAACTTGACGACAACAACTGGAGCAAAGGATCATAAAATCCACATTATTGGCATAGGCGAAGACGGCGCAGCGGGGCTGACAGCCGAATGTTTGAACATTATCCAAGCAGCTAACGTACTTGTTGGCGGTGAACGTTTACTGCAATATTTCCCTGCATTTGAAGGCGAGAAGCTTGCGATTAAGAGTGGTTTAAGTGACCTCGTTGTGAAAATAAAAGCGCTTCAAGCCACACACCATATCGTTGTGCTGGCTTCAGGAGACCCGCTGTTCTACGGCATTGCCGGGTATCTGGCGCGTAAGCTTGGCTCGGATCAATTGCAGATCCGACCTCATCTGAGCTCACTGCAGCTCGCATTTGCCCAGCTCGGCGAGAGCTGGCAGGACGCCGTGCTCGAAAGTGTGCACGGGCGTCCGCTCAAGGGGCTCGCACAGCGCATCGATGGCAAAGCCAAAGTTGCGCTGCTCACCGATGAGCAGAACAGCCCGGCGGCCATTGCAGCTTATCTGCAACAATTCGGCATGACCGAATATGACGCCTACGTGGCTGAGAATCTGGGCGCGGAAGATGAGCGTGCCCGTCATTATACATTGGACGAGCTGGCGGCAGCCGAATGCAGTCCGCTGAACGTCGTGATTTTGCTGCGCCGCAAAGATGCACCAGCACCACGCAAAGGGTTTGGCTTCGCGGATGAAGAGTTCCACCAGCGCAAGCCGGAGAAAGGCCTAATCACGAAGCGCGAAGTGCGTGTGTTCAGCTTATCCGAACTGCAGCTCGCAGAGGATAGCGTTGTCTGGGATATTGGCGCAGGTTCAGGGTCGGTTGCTGTAGAGTGCACACGGCTCGCTCCGAAGGGACAAGTCTTCGCTATTGAAAAAAATGAAGGTGACCTCGTCAACATCGAGGCCAATCGAGTGAAATTCCGGACGGACTTTACCGTCCTTCATGCCAAAGCACCAGCAGGGCTGGACGAACTACCGAATCCGGATGCGGTGTTCATCGGCGGCAGCGGCGGAGAACTCGCGCAGCTGATCGCCCTATGTGCGTCCCGGCTGCGCCCAGCGGGACGCATCGTAGTGAATGCAGCGACAATTGAGACGCTGCATGACAGCATGAAGGCGATGCGCGAAGCAGGCATGGACGCATCGGTGACGTTGCTTCAGACGGCGCGTAGCAAGCCGATTTTGAACATGACTCGTTTTGACGGATTGAACCCGATTTATGTGATTACAGGACAGTATGTTGTTTCTGAGAACACAGAAGCACCAGCAGCGGGAACAACAGCAGGAGCGGCAGAATGATCGTTGAAGGACAGAACAAGGGGGATAACAACATGAGCATGGGAGCAGTAGGCACACTATATGGCGTGGGTGTGGGGCCAGGTGACCCGGAGCTGATTACCGTCAAAGCATACCGTATGATCAGGGAATGCCCTGTAGTCGCTTATCCGAAGAAACGCAAGGGTGGTAAATCCTACGCCCATGAGATCGTGGAGTTGTACGTGAATCCAGAAGAGAAGGAAATGCTTGGTCTGATCTTCCCGATGACGAAAGACCCTGTTGTACTGGAGCGTGAATGGGGTAAAACCGTTGAGGCATGTTGGGGTGCGCTCAAGGAAGGGAAAGACGTTGCTTTTGTGACCGAAGGAGACCCGAATCTATACAGCACATTTATTCACTTGGCACGTCTGATGCGCGAGTTGCACCCTGAAGTGCCAATCTCTTCTATTCCGGGGATCTCCTCCGTACTAGGTGCAGCGGCAGCGCTGGATATCCATCTGGCGGATGGTGACGAGCAGGTGGGCATTATCCCAGCTACAGCGGACAAAGAGGCCATGCGACAAGCGATTGAGCATCACGATACGATTGTATTTATCAAAGTGGCGAAGGTGCTTGACCTTATGCTGGAACTGCTGGAGGAGATGGGTCTCGGCGGCAAAGCCTCGGTCGTTACCAAAGTCACTTCTCCATATGAACTGATCTGGCGTGATGCCCGTGAACTGAAAGGGCAGGAGCTGGAATATCTGAGCCTGATGGTGGTGAGCAAATGAAAACATTGGAACCGAAAGTATATATCGTAGGTGCAGGCCCAGGAGACCCGGAGCTGATTACGGTAAAAGGCTCAAACATTTTGCGAAGTGCCGATCTGGTGCTCTACACCGATTCACTCGTGAATGATGAGCTCATTGCTACGGCGAAGCCGGAAGCGGAAGTGTTGCAAAGCTCAGGCATGGATCTGGAGCGCCAAGTCGAGCTGATGACGGAGGCAACGCGCAATGGGCGCAGTGTAGCTCGCGTACATACAGGCGACCCGGCGATGTACGGGGCAATCTTAGAGCAGATGGTATTGCTCAAGCAGCAAGGTGTGGACTATGAGATTATTCCAGGCGTCAGCTCGGTATTTGCTTCGGCAGCCGCATTAGGGGCAGAACTGACTGTGCCTGAGCTGACCCAGACCGTTATTCTGACTCGCGCGGAAGGACGCACGCCTGTACCAGAACGGGAGAAGCTGCGTGACCTCGCATCGCACCACTGTACCGTTGCGTTGTTCCTCAGTGCTACACTTGCCAAAAAAGTTGTCGTTGAATTCCTCGCCGCAGGCTGGAGTGAAGATACACCGGTTGCGGTGGTGCAGCGTGCCACGTGGCCAGATCAGAAAATTGTGCGTACAACGCTAGCTAATCTTGCCGCGGACTTGCGTGCCGCAGGCATTACAATGCATGCGATGATTCTCGCTGGCTGGGCGCTTGATCCAGACCTTGTGAATCGGGATGCGCATCGCTCCAAGCTGTATGACAAATCCTTCACCCATGGGTACCGCAAAGGAGTGAAGTCTGGTGAGTAATCCATATGCAGCGGTAGCCATCACCAAGCATGGGGTTGAGATGGTACGCAACATGGCTGGACAATTCCCGGGGACGGATGTTTATTATATGACGAAGTTCGCCCGTGGAGATGAGCAGCAGCTTGGCTACAACATGTTCGAGGGCTCCGTGAAGCTGATTCTGCCGGACTTGTTCAAACGCTATAATGGCATTATTTTATTCATATCTCTAGGTGCCGTGGTACGCATGATTGCGCCGCTATTAGTGGACAAAAAGGTGGATCCGGCTGTTCTGGTCATTGATGATCGCGGAGAACATGTTATCAGCGTGTTGTCCGGTCATTTAGGCGGTGCCAATGAGTTGACCCGCCAGGTGGCAGAGGTGCTTGGCGCACGTCCGGTGATCACGACGGCCTCGGATGTGCAGGGGACAATCCCGGTGGATCTGTTTGGTCGTGAGCTGGGCTGGACAGTAGATAGCTTCGATAAGGCTACGCCCGTGAGTGCAGCGGTTGTGAATGAGGAGCCAGTTGCGCTGATTCAGGAGACGGGAGAGCGAAATTGGTGGAAATACGATAAGCCAGTCCCTGATCATATTCGCGTTTTTGGTAGCATGGCGGAGACAGAGGCGTTTGCCTTCAATGCGGCACTCGTGATTAGTGATCGATTGCTTACTGATGATGAACAACAGCGATTCATGAGCAACGGTGTATTGTATCGTCCCAAAAGTCTAGTGCTAGGCATGGGCTGCAACCGTGGAACATCCTTGGAAGAATTGGAGCAGGAGGTTCTCGCGACGCTTGCAGAACAGTCTCTTTCCGTGAAGAGTGTGCGTAACGTAGCCACCATTGATCTGAAAAAGGATGAGGAAGGCTTGCTCGCGCTATGCCAAAAGTACGGCTGGGAGCTGGTTACCTATTCCCCTGCTGAACTAAACACGGTCACTCTGCCGAATCCGTCCGAGACGGTATTCAAATATACAGGAGCGTATGGCGTCAGTGAGCCGGCGGCACTACTCTCCTCTGGGGCAGACCATTGGTTGCTGGAGAAGAAGAAAAGCGGTAATCTGACGATTTCTATCGCACGCATTCCGTTTAAACATTGAACTAAAATTATATAGATAACCGCATCGGTATTCGGTGCGGTTTTGTTATATCATTTCCATCTCGATAACGAAATCATGACGACAAGGTAGGGAACTCATATGATGACGATTGCTGAACAACATGCCAAACAGGACAGACCTCGGTTAATCATTGCGGGCACGGGAAGTGGCGCAGGCAAAACAACGGTAACGCTAGGTTTAATGAAAGCTCTTGATGAGCGGGGACTACGTGTACAGGGCTTCAAGTGCGGTCCAGACTACATCGACCCGACCTATCACACGGCGGTGACGGGCAGGCCATCTCGCAATCTGGACGCATGGATGACCTCACCGGAGTATGTACGCAATACATTTGTGCAAGCAGCAGATGGACAGGATATTTCGATCATTGAAGGAGTCATGGGATTGTATGATGGCAAAGACCCGCTCAGCAATACCGGCTCAACTGCCGAGATTGCGACGGTCACGCAGACACCTGTGATCCTGGTTGTGGATGTTCGGAGTATGGCACGCAGTGCGGCGGCGATTGTGCTTGGGTTTCAACAGTTGGAGCCTGAGCTGAATATTGCTGGTGTCATCGTCAACCGCTGCGGGAGTTCAGGGCATTACCAGATTGTGAAGAAGGCGATTGAGCAAATGTGTGACATCCCCGTGGTGGGCTGGCTGAAACGAGAGGAAGATATGTCGATTCCCGAGCGTCATCTTGGTTTGGTTCCCGCAATCGAGCGGGGTGAACTTGACCCGTTATTCCAGCGAGCGGCCGATGCACTGCGTGAGGGGACGGATCTGGACTTACTTCTGAAGATTGCAGGTGCAGCGCCTCCGCTGGAATCGAGGAGCCTGGTATCTGAATTGGAAGAGCAGCAGCTTTCTGATGATGAGCAACGTTCTGAGCCTAAGCATCCCTCGGAACAGGAGCGATCTCAACAAAACCAACAATCTGAACAAAGCCAACAGGATCAAAAAGATCAACAAGAAAAAAATGAACATCAGGAACACCAGGAACGCCTAAGCGATCAACAACAACATGCCCAAGCACGTCCTGTCATCGCAGTTGCACGGGATGCGGCGTTTAACTTCTATTATCCGGATAACCTGGAGCTGCTTGAGGAAGCTGGCGCGCAGCTTACGTATTTCAGTCCAATTGCGGGTGAAGGGATTCCAGCGGATGCAGACAGCATCTATCTGGGCGGTGGTTTTCCAGAGGAATTTGCTGAAGCTATTGCGACGAACAGGTTGTTCCTAGAAGGGCTGCGTGAAGCGGCGTGTCAGCACATGCCTTTATTTGCCGAGTGTGGAGGTTATATGGTGCTTGCAGAATCGCTAACGGATCGCCAAGGGGTAACGTTTAACATGGCGGGTATTGTTCCTGCACATGTACAGATGCAAACCAAGCGCGCAGCCCTTGGATATCGTGAGGCAAGTGCTGTTCAGGATTCATTTTTGCTGGAAAAGGGAGATACACTGCGAGGTCATGAATTCCATTATTCTACGATGACCTATCACGATACAGACACGATTCCTTACGCATATGAAACGAAAGGCATGCGAGGCTTGAAGCCAGAGGGATACAATTCAGGTCATATTCTAGCTGGGTACACCCATGTGCATCTTGGTTCTAACCCTGGAGCTGCTTACAGATGGGTAGAGCATTGTCGCATGTATCGACAAAGTAAGCAGAAGGAAGTAGAGTGACTCTATCCTCGTTCAATTATCTGAGACTTTGGTCGTGAAGTTGGCCGCTAATCATCAGAATTAAAGGTTTTTGCCTGCATATGTGGAATGACTTAAATACTACCCAGAGCATCGGTGGACGCTGGACTGGTCAGTAATGACACATATACAATTGACGAGTGCACCTGTGGCTCTCTTGGGACGAACTCTCTAAAGGGTCACAGAATTCAGGATATGCTTATGAACAAAGCGGCTATACTAAGAAGTAGTAGTGAACATATCCGCGAATCTGAACGACAGGCATAAGCATATCGTGGCTTAAGTAAACCGGACTCACCGTCATGAAGGTTTCAAACAAGGGTAACCTGCTATTTGGATGACAAGGGGGACATCTTTTTCGGTCACTTGATAATAGGGAATTAGAAAGGGGATTACATGTAATGGATCATCGTAAAAAGGCGTTATTGCTCGGCGATTATACACATCCCGATTGGCACCCGCTTCAAGGCGTGGATGCTGAGATCAGCCGAATCTTTCAAGATATTATGACTGTGCAATGCAGTGAGAACCGCAATATGTTATTACAAGAAAATATCACAGGATTTGATGTGTGTATTTCATATATGGACGATTGGAAGGGAAAAGTCTCTCCACAGCAAACGGCAGGATTACTGTCCTATGTAAGTAATGGCGGCGGTTTAGTCATTCTGCATAACGGAATCTCGCTCCAAAATCGATATGAACTCAAGCAGATGATCGGTGCCAAATTTTTGCATCATCCACCGTATGCTCCACTGGAATTCACAGTTACGGAGCAGTCACATCCTGTGACAGAAGGCATTACCGGATTTGCGCTGGAAGAAGAGCCTTATCAGTTTGAATTTGGTTCCTTCTCTGAAACGAAAGTTTTGCTTGAGTATCAGTCGGAAGAAGGGCCTAAGCCAGCGGCTTGGGCACATAAATATGGTTTGGGGCGGATCGTGTACCTGATGCCAGGACATCATGTGCCGACGTTTGCCCACGAGACTTATCGTAAGTTGGTCTTCCAAGCAGGCAAATGGGCTGCGCGTTACGTGTAACCAATCGTTATATGTTTGTGTTAATCATGTGTACGGACTTTTTGAACGACCTCTAATAGGGGTATAATATATGCATCAATGAAGAGGGGATGACAGGAATGAGCGATTTGTTCAAAAAGGCGATTTCATTAGGGCTAGGTCTTACCGTCGTAAGCAAAGAAAAGATTGAAAAAACAGTGGATGATCTAGTAAAACGCGGTGAACTCGCGCCGGGTGAATCTAAGGCTCTAGTTGAACGTCTGATGGAACGAGGCGACGAGGAGCAGGGTCAGCTGAAGAAAGTAATTCACGAACAGGTTAGACGTGTGCTGCAGGAAGTGGGCGTACCTTCAAAAGATGAAGTAACAGGTCTAGAGCAACGTGTAGCGCTCCTTGAGAAGAAACTTGCAGAACTGAATCAGACACCACAGCTTCAAACGGATAGCTCCCCTGCTCCACTTGAAGTTCCTCCTCTCAAAGGAAACGAGATCGAGTAGATGGCTGTACGAATTAAACATGTCGGCAGATACCGGGAAATTGCCATGGCGCTAGTGCGTCATGGCTTCGGTTATATGGTCGAGGAGTTGGGTTTGTTCCAAATTCTCGCCTTACCCCGCCGATGGATGTCGCGTGAAGCCCACACGACCAAAACACTGAGTGAGCGTATACGGCTAGTGCTGCAGGAGCTGGGGCCGGCTTTCGTTAAGCTGGGGCAATTGGCGAGCACACGGGCAGATTTGTTGCCTGAGTCGGTCATTCGTGAACTGGTGAAACTGCAGGATCAGGTTCCACCGTTTTCTTCGGAGACGGCTAGGGGTATTTTGGAACAGGAATTGGATATACCGTTGGAAGAGATCTTCTCCCGGTTCGAGGATACCCCTGTAGCTGCGGCCAGCATTGGTCAGGTGCATTTGGGTAAACTTCAGAGCGGTGAGGCGGTTGCGATTAAGATTCAGCGACCTGGCATCTCACGAATTGTGCAGCGCGATTTGGATATTTTGCGCGAGTTGACCGCGATGGCTGAGAAGCGCTGGGATTGGGTGAAGCAGTACCAGATTCCGCAAATGGTTGAGGAGTATGCACAAGCGCTGATGGCTGAGTTAGATTACACCATTGAAGCGAGAAATACCGAGAAGATCGCACAGCAATATCAACCGGACGAGAAGGTGAAGATTCCGACGATTTACTGGGATCAGACGTCTTCCCGTGTGCTCACGATGGAGTATATTGAAGGAATCAAGCTGAATGACCGTGAACAATTAGTTAAAAAAGGACATGACCTGAACGATATTGCACAGCGGCTGGTAGATTCGTTATTGAATCAGATTTTCATCCATGGCTTCTTCCATGCTGACCCACATCCAGGTAACCTGATGGTACTCAAGGATGGTAGATTAGCCTTTATTGACTTTGGCATGGTAGGAACGCTGAGTGACGAGATGAAGCAACAGCTGGCTACGCTTATTATTGGACTGATGCGCAAAGATACGGACAGTATGGTTCGTTCGATTGAGAAGCTGGGTATGATGCCTGATGATATGGATCTTCGCGGGCTACATGTCGATTTGGACAAGCTCAGAACGAAGTATTACGATATTCCATTTTCTAAAATCAGTGTAGGTGAGGCACTCAATGACCTGTTCGGCGTGGCTCAGCGGCACCGTGTGGTGATGCCTGCGGATATTCTATTGTTAGGCAAGTCGCTACTGACGATGGAAGGTGTCATTGAGCATCTCGACCCATCCTTGAGTATTGTGGATATGGCGGAGCCCTTTGGACGTAAACTGATTAAGGAACGATTCAGCCCAGGCAGGATCAAAAATAAACTCTTCCGTAGTGCTGCCGACATGGCAGAGAGTGTGATTGGATTGCCAGGACAATTGCGGCAGTTATCTTCGATTATCAGCAAAGGAAAGCTGCGATTGGAAGTCAGTGTGCCTGAACTGGAGACGCTGCTGCGCAGGCTGGATCAGATCAGCAACCGATTATCATTCAGTATCGTACTGCTTGCCTTTTGTATCATTATGGTTGGACTTATCATCGGTTCATCAATCAGTCATCAGGCAACGATGCTATGGGACATTCCGGTGATTGAGATTGGATTTCTTGTGGCTATATTGATGGTGGCGTTTCTGCTCTATTCGATATTTAAATCAGGGCGGTTCTAGACTAATATTGAAATAAACAATAAGGATATTTACACGCTAGCCACTCCGATGACAGAATAACCTTCCGATCGCTGTTATCCCCAGATTTTTTTGATTCCCTTTGATAAAGGGGAAAATCCGGGGATAAAGGCGAACGCTTCGCTTCTTCATGTTATTTCTGTCCTCTCCGTTATGGTGTAAATGTTTAGTTCAAAAATATAGCTAGAACCGTGATTTATTGGGGAGTAAATATTACGAGGCTGTCTTCAAGTCACATAGGTGACTTGAAGACAGCCTCGTTTAGTTTTATATGAAGTTCGAGAATGTCCGTGACTGATTGAATGAACTTTCCTCAAATTTTTGGTTGCTTTTCAATAAGGGGAATATCGCATGATAAGTATATGCTGCCTAAGAGCTTTCTTTCAGAAAGCTCTTGGCAAATACCTTGCTTCTTCATGTTATTTCTGCCCGGCTCTATTCTTCGAACCGAACATTTTATAACGCCAAGCCTATACACATGCATAGCTCTTTTTAAATGCCTCAGCTATCTAAATTAACGCAATTAGAAATCATGAATGTTGGATGCAAGTTTACCCGAAACCTCACCATTCACGGCATATTCGCCGCCAACCCACTCTAGGACATAACTTCCGCCACGCATGCCTTGTGGATACCCCTCTTCAAAATTAGTCCAGATCAGAGTATCTTGAGCAGCAATTGTCTTCTCGAAATAGATTTTATCCGTGCTCCCTTTATGTGTCAGGGTAACTTGAACTGGATGGCTACTATTATTTTTCATGACAAGTTTGAGGTGTCCACGACCTGCACTTATGGTAAAAGCGTTAGGAACCGAAGTGCCGCCAATGGCTTTGTGTTCCCAATCTGCATCTTTTGTAGAGTGTTCAGTCTCATCTTCTCCATCCGCGGACGTATGGATCACCGAGTAGGTGGTTTCCGTTGGAAGTGTGCTGTCTTGTGAGTTGCCGGAATGTGACCTGTCTGAGGTGACACCTACAATAAATGTGATAAATGTGGTCAATGCGATGGTCAGCACTAAGGTGATCGTTACCCTTTTCTTCATGAAACATAATCCTCCAAATCGCAAATATAAAATGGAACAAGGCATGATAGACCGGTTAATTCTATAATATGTAAATCGTTACGTGTAATTAACTATAATAGGTATTTTTTCTGAATTTAAACCATGACGGCATAAAGAGCAAGTTATATTTTTTGACTAATTAAAGCATGTAAGAGTAATTTATAGAAAAAGGAAGATATTAAAAGATAATTCGCTATTATCTCCACATAAACGTATTCGTACATATAGGGCACCTTGTCTATAATAATAGGTCAGTACATAACGGATCCGGTTTTTCTGAGAGGGGAAAACCACGAGTATCATGAACTTTAAGTATCATTCTTTCATGATAACTCATCGGTATCGAAACGCCCGGAATGCAACGATGGAATTTAGGTAGATTCACACTGGAACGGATGCCGGTGCAGACCTGCATTTTATTTTTTGCTGTGCAGTAGTTTTGGACGGTTATGAAGCCATACCACAGGTGCAGATGATCATCATTGCGGATCATGATTCCGCTATTTTGTGCTGGTTGCCTTCGTAAATCAGTGATGAATCGTTCTCTCGATGGTCGGGTACGTATTTTAAATTTGGTGGTATAGAGCGGGAGGATTAGCAAGAAACATATGAATACGTTAAAACAACAATGGTTTGGCAACATTCGCGGAGATGTGCTGGCAGGTATTACAGTTGCGCTCGCACTTATTCCTGAAGCGATTGCCTTCTCCATCATTGCAGGTGTCGATCCGATGGTCGGATTGTACGCTTCCATTACGATTGCCATCGTAATTTCTATTGCCGGAGGCAGACCGGGCATGATCTCGGCCGCAACGGGTGCCATGGCAGTACTCATGGTTGGGCTTGTCAAAGATTATGGCGTGGAATATTTATTCGCAGCGACCATATTAACGGGGATTATTCAGTTTATATTAGGTATTTTTAAAGTTGGACGATTCATAACCTTTGTACCGCACTCGGTATTAACCGGATTTGTGAACGCACTGGCAATTCTTATTTTCATGGCACAGCTCACACATTTTACAGGCGCGAACTGGATGATGTACGCGATGGTTGCGGGCACGCTGGCGATTGTTTATATTTTGCCAAGGTTTTTCAAAGCGGTACCGGCTCCTCTCATTGCGATCATTGTCATGACGATTATTACCATGGTCTTTCACTTAGATGTGAAAACGGTAGATGATATGGGTAAGCTGGCCAGTACACTCCCGATGTTCCATTTGCCTAATATCGCTTGGACGTGGGATACACTGATGATTCTGTTACCTTATTCCTTCACTATGGCGCTGGTAGGTTTGCTTGAATCTCTACTGACTGCAACGATTGTAGACGAGATGACCGAGACAAAGAGCAGCAAAAACCGGGAAGTACGTGGGCAGGGGATCGCTAACTTTGTTAACGGCTTATTCGGTGGTATGGGCGGTTGTGCAATGATCGGACAGTCGGTCATTAATGTGAAGTCGGGCGGACGTGGACGCTTATCCACCTTCACCGCAGGAGCGTTTCTGGCGATACTATTGCTACTTTTCAGTGGTGTAGTCAAGCAGGTACCAATGGGTGCACTCGTAGGTGTCATGTTTATGGTGTGCATCGGAACCTTTGACTGGAGTTCGGTTAAAAATATTGCTCGTGTACCTCGGGCAGAAGCGATTGTTATGGTGGTTACCGTAGCGATTGTAGTCTATACCCACGATCTGTCGATCGGGTTATGGTTGGGGTTGTACTCAGTGTGCTGCATTTCGGCTGGAAACAGACCAAAATTCATGTGCAGACAAGCCAAGAGCAAGGACAGAAGATTTATCGCGTGGTTGGACCATTTTTCTTCGGTTCCTCCTCTCATTTCGTTGATAAGTTCAACGCGGAGGCTGATCCGGACGAAATTACAATTGATTTTGGCGGATCACATATCTGGGATAACACGGCCGTCGTTGCGATTGGTAAGGTGAAATTCAAATATGCGAAACTCGGCAAAACCGTTCATCTGCGTGGATTGAATGAAGAAAGCTCACTCTTGTTAGAGCGAAGCGGGTTTGCCACGTCTGTAGGACATGGATCATAAACTGATTGAAACTACGTTTGAACCACGGCAGGATGATATGATCTGTAGCTGAACGAAGTATGTTTTGGTAGCGGTGGAATCTAGTGATTTATAGCGGTAGATAAATGAAATGGTTTATATCGCTCAATTAAAGTGATTGTCAAGCAAGCTCTTATGAACTGATCTATTAAAATTATAAGCTTCTTCCTTACAGCGGTGACTTCTCTCAGAGTTTAACTTGGGAGAGGCGCCGCTGTTCTAGTTTTAACAAACCTAACACGTCTTATATGGGGTTAATGCATGCTTTTGTTTTTCTAACGAATCACAGGCACGTTATACTGCCAGTATCGCCAATATGTCCTCTGTTTTTGCGGATATATCGTGTAATAGAGCGGCTGGAGTTCGTTAGACAGGACAACTTGCTTAATAGGCTGGAATAGAATGCGACAGATTCGTTAGGGGTTTAGGGATATCTTAGTTAGAAGCGTCCTGCTACAAATCTCGGTAATTTGTGCTACAAGTTACTAGCGAACGCGGTATCCCCTTTTGTTTTGCTTGACTAACGTGTAAACTACAGGGTATGGAGAAGAAGAGCAACGTGTGGATTGCTTTTTAAAAAATTCATTTCATAATCATGGTTGATATAAGGGAAACTATGTAGGTTGAAATAGACATTTTACACTGATTAGATGGTTGTTAAGTCATTGGAGAGGTCATTGTAAAGGAAACTGGTTCAATTTATTACGCAGGTCATTATGAAATGGACTTATCTAAATGAATATACAGAGGTGTAACGATTGGCTAATTTTGAACAACTGGGCATTCGTCCAGAATGGTGCGAAATCCTGAAACATCAGGGAATCGCCGTGGCGACTCCAGTACAGGAACGTTCGATTCCGGTACTACTCGGAGGGCGTGATATTATTGCTGAGGCACAGACAGGCACAGGGAAAACGCTGGCTTTTTTGCTGCCGATCATTCAGAAAATCAACGTATCTGACCGCTCACCGCAAGCGTTAATTATTGCGCCTACACGTGAACTCGCGTTGCAGATTACGGAAGAAGCGAAGAAGCTGACAGCCAATGATGATAAGCTGCATGTGCTTGCTGTGTATGGTGGACAAGATGTAGAGAAGCAGCTGCGCAAATTGCAGAACGGTACTCAGATCGTGATTGGTACACCGGGACGTCTGCTCGATCACTTGCGCCGTGGCACATTGAAGCTGGATAACGTGAAAAAATTGGTGCTGGACGAAGCAGACCAAATGCTGCATATGGGCTTCTTGGATGATGTAGAGACGATTATTCGTGAACTGCCACACAAACGTCAGACCATGCTGTTCTCGGCAACCATGCCGAAGGGCATTCGCATGCTGGCTAAGAACTACATGAAGGACCCTGAGGATGTAAAAGTATCCTCGAAATCGGTTATTCCGATCCATCAGATTCGCCAGCAGGTGCTGGAGTGCACGGATCGTGGGAAATTTGATGCGCTTCGTGGCATGATTGATACGTATCGCCCATACCTCGCGATCATTTTCTGTCGGACGAAGCGTCGTGCCAACAAGCTGAATCAAGATCTGCGCGAAGCAGGGTACGAAAGTGACGAGCTTCACGGGGATCTGTCCCAATCCAAGCGTGAGAATGTCATGAAAGCATTCCGTGATGCCAAGTTGCAAATCCTTGTTGCTACGGATGTAGCGGCACGTGGTCTGGACGTTGAAGGCGTAACGCATGTATTCAACTACGATATTCCTCATGATGCGGAAAGTTATATTCACCGAATTGGCCGTACAGGTCGTGCGGGTGGAACAGGTCTTGCGGTAACCTTTGCAACTCAGCACGACAGACCTGAGCTTGCGCGTATTGAAGAAGGTACAAACCAGAAGCTGAACCGTATTCAGTGGACAAGTGAAGGCCCAGTAGCTTCTACTGGAGCAACCCGTCGTACCATCAACAGTCAAGGTGATGATGAGCGTTCAGGCGGACGCTCTGCTGGCACAGGCAGTGCTCGCCGCGGTGCAGGTCGTAGCGACCGTGGAGATGGCGGTCGTGGTGGTCGTGGTTCCCGCGGCGGCGAAGGTGGACGCAGCGGTGGACGTAGCGGCGGCCGTAGTGGTGGACGCAGTGGCGACGAGCGTAGCGCTGGACGCGGTTCCGCGCGCAGCAGCGACAGCAGTCGCGGTGCCAGTCAAGGCGGACGCGGTGCAGGTCGCAGCGGCGATGAGCGTAGCAGCAGCCGTAGTGGTGGCCGTAGCGCCGAGGGACGTAGCAGCGGCGGCTGGGGTGGACGCAGTGCCGACCCACGCAACGCTGGGCGCGGCTCTGCGAAGGGCGACCGTCGCGATTCACGTCGCGGACGGTAAGATGGATTACGTCAGCGGTGGTGTAACCATGCTGGCGTAACGATGATGCCATGCTGGATGTAAGCATGGCACATATACGAGAGGACTCCGGTACAACGGTACCGAGTTCTCGAACAAGGGTCACGGCAGGAGTTTGCCGTGGCCCTTTTTTCCATGGGAGAAACGCATTAGATTCTGGTACGTAATGGAATAGGTATGAATTTTGAAGTATCTTCACCCCAATAGAGCTGAATTGTTGCGAATGTGGATAATTCGGGTATACAAGAAGTGGGATTTGGGGTCATGGTTATGTGGAAATGGAAGACAACCAGTTGCGATATATATGATGAAGAATGCCCAGTTCTATCAGAAGGCGAGTTATGAAGAGCATGATGCTCTTAAGGATAACGATGATCCTCCTCCACCACCCAAGACAAGTGACATCTCAATGAATCGTCGGGTCGGAAAATAAAGCAAATATTTAATCCATATTTAAGCCCTTTAGAAGGAGGACTTCGTATGAGTACGTATATCCATTCACATGATCTCGTCGAGAAGCAACGATCCATGTCACCTTCGTATCGAAAATTCCGCTATGCCACGTTGTATGCATATATGATTATCGGGGCTTTGCTCATGATTGCGCCTGTTATTCTACTTTTCGTAGATCTATCCATTTTAACGTGGTTCTTTCTTGGTGCGATTCCTTTTGGCGGCGTGTTAGCCTATCGTTCGTATCATCAATTACAGCAGGAGACATGGGCGGAAAACCATCTCAGTCAGACTCAGATGCACAATAACCAAATTAGATATAGCCAGTGGAATCCGCATACCAAAATGAACGAGGAGAATCAATTCGATTGGTCTCAGATTCAAACGGTGTATTACGGCAAACATATGATAGAACGCCTTAATGCTTATGTGCAGAAGGCACCTTCGGGTCTGCAAATCATGCCTGTCATACACCTGGTATATCAGCAGAACATGAAAGATCGAGTTCATAGTGTGCCATTTTATGAAGAGCAGGATGCTGAAGCGTGGATAGAACGTCTTGCATCAACGGGCAAATTGAAATTCACAACGATCCATACCGATGGTTATGTACCTGAGGCAGAGCTGTTGAGGAAACTCCGTATGGACCGAGACCAAGAAGCATTTTCGTACACAGAACAATTAAGTCATCAGCACGATATGTATCTGGAGCGAGTGGAAGAACGGATGGAGGCCGATGACTATGACGAATTAACGGAGGAAGAAGAGGAAGAATTACTCGCACAAATGCGTGCTGAAGACGAGCAAGAGCAACGAGACTCATCAACGCGTAATGTAGGTCTAGGCTGGCTGGTATTTGTGCTGCAATGGGGTGTTGCTTATTTTATGGGAAGAGCTGCAGAATCCGGAAGTATTGAATCGGAACAATGGCTTATGCCGTCTATTATCATCATGATAGGTTGTGCACTGTTCTATATTTTAGTGAAGCGGCTGCTGTGGAAGCATATGTTGTTCTACGCTGGCGGAACACTTCTGAACTTCCTAGGCACCAGCATCCTGCTGGGAGGAAGTGATGAGACGACAGTGATTGGACAGATGAACCTTTCCTTATCAGGCAGTGCAATATTATGTGCTGTGTTAGTTTGGATTCCATATATTCTCATCTACCCGCTCAGAGCAGGAAGAGATGGTCGTAGACAGGACGAATCCATATCCCTAAGTCATTCGTAATCATTCATAATACATCCAAATAATACATCAAAGGCACCCCGCATTCTAAAGAATTGTGGGGTGCCTTTGTATAGATCTATACATGATCATCATGAAGAACATACACGTGCCCTAATTTGATGCAGGGATGAACTCATTTTCTGTCGTCTATATACAGGGATCTAAGTTTGCACTCATTCACCTATTGAAGATATCAAGATTGTACCTCGACGTAATGATCTCGATATTTCTCGTCATATACCCGACCGACTGATTCTGCCAGTCCACCTCGCGCTTTATGGGGGTAACGTTCTATGGTGTGATACAAGCGCATGAATCGATCCTTGGGCATAAAGCGGGCGTAGCGGGTAATAAGACTAGGGAATAACTCAATATATTTGCTTTTGCGTACAGCCGCGGCGGCCACGGCAGTTAGGATCTGAATGCCATTGTGTAGCTGTAAAATATTCACTTCGTACGTAGCGATGTAACGAATGGCATCTTCACGAACCAGATCAGGCTTGATTCGAGCAATCTCACCGATATATTCAGCGAGCAGTCGCTCAAAATTGCGAAGCAGCAGTGGTTTCAACTGTAAATCCATGTCACTCCGAAGGACGAAGGATTGAAGTAGAGCCACTTGCTGAAGACGAATTCGATCATTGTATACGAGTGAGCCAATCTCACGCAGCATCTCATATGCGAGAGCTTCATCCTCCTGTCGAGCTTCGGCGACTAGCGCCCAGTTGCGGTTGATGCCCTGACGGATCTTTTCCCGTTCCTCGTACAACAACCGCTTCATCTGGCGGAGTTGTTGGACAGGAAAGGCGCGTTTATGAATATAGATGAGCCATCCGATGAGCAGGAGAGACACGGTTGCGGCTAGCATCGTTTGATCGGTCGTCTCACCGAAATAGGTAGCAGCAGACCCCAGAATAATCGTAAATAGGAAATCACGAGCGATCCGGCGCTTAACCCTTGAGCCAGCATGTTCCTGAACATGAATCAGTGTGCTGCGGCCACAGGATGTGCATTCATCTTCCCATAAGCAGGTATATTGTCCACATCGCTTGCACACACGCAACTTTTCAAAGGCATATGTCGTCCGGTTAAAAGGTCTAATAGAAACCACTTGTTTTGTGCTCATGCTCTAATCACGCTCACCGTTCAGTATAGTGTACAGCGTGCGATCTGAATCTTCTCGGGTCACGGGCTTCCGGTTGTGAAGATAGAATCGAACCGCTCTAATTAGGACAAAAAGAAACAATATGGCGAGACATACGTATGTAACCATAATTCGATCCTCTCTAGATAGCGTTATTGTGCGTACAAATAAAGGTGATCGCACGCTACGTTGTTATATTGCGGTTTGATGGCAATAACTATATCATATTTCCATAGTTGGAATATTTGTTCCAACCAAAAGGCTAAAATCGTCGATTATTGCCAGTCATTACAGAATTGTAACTCAAGATAGGGGTGCTTTTCAGAATTTATTAGTAGACTGTTAAGATTTCCTTAAGGCTTGACGCCTATAATAAACTATTCCCATTTTAATCTCAAACGTGAAGGAGTACACCTCATGCTGCGCACACGCAAAATACGCTGGCTTAGTGGAACCTTGGTTCTGCTGGTATTACTAACGCTACTGCTGCCTTCGACGTTGCTGCCTCAGGCGGTAGCGGCTCAGACACAATCAAGCGGAATTGATGCGGTACTTGTGGCCGATGTAAGTAATTCGATGAACACAAGTGATCGTGACAAGATTAGCAATGAAGCCATGAAAATGTTTATTGATATGTTACCTGTCCAAGGGGACAAGGTAGGGATTGTCGCATACACCGATCAGGTCGAGCGGGAGAAGGCGATGCTAGAGATTCAGTCAGATGCAGACAAAAGCAACCTGAAGGATTTTATTGATCAGCTGGGTAGAGGGCCATACACCGACATTTCAGTAGGTGTTGCCGAGGCTGTGAACATCCTGAACCATGGTGCTGATCCGTCTCATTCCCCGATGATCGTACTGCTGGCGGATGGTAACAACGATTTTAACAAAACAAAAGGTCGTACACAGGCACAGTCCGATGCGGATCTGGACATAGCCGTTAAGGAAGCACAGGCACAAGGCATTCCCGTGTATACGATTGGTCTGAATGCCGATGGCAAACTGAACAAGGATGCACTCGCTGACCTAGCCGAGCAGACAGGTGGTAAGTCCTTTATCACGGATACGCCGGATGATCTGCCACAGATTCTAAGCGAAATATTCGCAGATCATGCCAAATTAAATGTCGTAAAGCTGCCTTCCATTACGGGAAACGGCAGTTATCAGGAAGTTACCGTGAACGTGCCGAATGATAGTGTGTTAGAAGCTAACATCTCGATCATGTCATCGAAGCCAGTCGAGATCCAATTAACCGATCCAGCTGGCAATGCTGTCGATCTGAACTCCGATGCAGCCAAGCTATCTACTTCGAAGAGCTATTCCTTGGTGAAGTTGCTCAAACCGGAAGAGGGAGATTGGAAGCTGCGAGTCAAAGGGGCTCCGAAGGACAGTATTGATATCAATCTGCTGTTTAACTACGATCTGCAACTCGTCGTGGATCCAATTAAGACCAAGTCCTATAAAAAAGGCGACAAGATTGATCTAACCGCGAAGCTGGAGAATGGTGGTCAACCATTACAGGATCAAGACCTGTATGCTGATATGAAAGCAACGCTGGTGATCAATGATGTGGATACAGGTAAAAGTGAGGAACAGCCGATCGAGAACACAGGAGATGGATTTGCTGGTACGTTCACCGTTCCAGATAACCATCAATACGAGTTGATTATTCGAGCAGAGGAAGATAGCTTTTACCGGGAGAGCGCTCCAGTCATCATTAATGCTGGCGGAGCAGCAGGAAGTGGAACTCAGCCAACGACATCAGCCGGTGGAGAGGACAAGCCATTCCCATGGTTACCTGTGATTCTGGGTGTCATCGCTCTGATCGTTGTAGCGGTTGGAGGCTGGTTCCTGATGGGCTGGCTGAAACGTAAAAATCGCGGGTTTGTCGGTCAGATGGTCGTTGAGATTCGTGATGAGAACACAGGAGACAAGTCCTATCCGCAATACAAAAAGCTAGCATCATTCCGGGGCAAGTTCCATCTGCATCAATTGCTGCAGCTAGACCCTGAACTTAAGGAAACCGAAAAATATATATTCACACCCGGCAATGGTGACCGGATTATGATACGCAACACGGCAGGAGGCACGCTGGAGAAATCCGGCCGTGCGGTCGATGCAAGCTCAGGCGTTGAACTGAAGAACGGTGATCGGCTGAGCATCCCGCTGCAACAAGCGGATAAAACCATTTTGATTGAGTATTTAGTGTAACCAAAGGGAGGACATGGAATGAAACCGATTGTTAGAGAACATATTCAGCAACTGGATGTATCGCTTGGCGGAGGAATTGTCAGCGAAAAAATCAGGGTTGATACCATCGATAACCCGATGTTGATTATTGGTCTTGGGGGAACAGGGATCGATGCATTGCTTCGTCTCAAGTATCAGATTAATCGTCGCTTCAAGCTGCCACAAGATCCAGTGTCTAAGAAGAAAATGGAGAAGCCAGACAACGTCGAGTTTCTTGCATTCGAAACGAACGAACAGGATCGTGCCAAGAGATACAAAGGAATCGGTCTAGACCCGATTAACGAATTCGTGTTACTGTCCAATGCCGAGATTGGCGGATTGCTGCAGAACCGCAGTGTGTTGGAGCCTTATATTACGGACTGGCTCTCGCCAGAGCTGAGCATTACGGATGGCATGAACGGAGCCGCAGGCGTTCGTCAGGCAGGTCGTCTGCTGTTATTCACGAAGATCAACCAAGTGGTGCAAGCCATCGATAAGAAGATTAAGACACTTTCCGTAGGTACAAATAAGAAATTGATGGTGTTCCTGCTCACGGGTCTGTCCGGGGGACTGGCAGTGGGTGCTTCCTCGATATTTCGTATATTGTGCGTGGCATCATCGAACGTGATCATGGCTCAGCGGGGATTGACCGCGTTAATACACTCGGCTACCTGTTCACGCCAGACGTGAACTTGTCCAACAAAAGCTTGAGTGAGCATACGCGGGAATATATCCGCAAGAACGGTTATGCTGCGCTTAAAGAGCTGGATTACTGGATGAACGTGGACAGCCGCGGTGAACGCTTTACGCAGAAGTACGGTAATATCCTGACCGTTAACTCCCCGTTGCCACCGTTTAATCTGTGTCACTTGATCTCAGCCACGAACACGGAAGGTAAACTGCTGGAAAATGCGTACGATTACTGTATGAATGTTACGGCAGAGAATATCACCAACTTCATGGCGAGTGAAGAGAAGCAGTCTGGTGAAGAGTTCGCGATCCATGACTACATTAGCAACATTCGTACCAACATTGCACAGATGAACAAGGTGTACCCAGCGAACTATGATTACAACATCATCGGTGCATCCTCGGCTGTACTGCCGATTGAAGAAATGACGACATATCTGGCGTACCGGATGTTCGACAAGATGAGCACGATGTTCTCCAAAGCACCAAATCAGGAAGATACCGAGAAATTCGCTCGTAAGTTAGGCATTGATCTCGAAAGCGTAGTGAAGGCATTCGAATCCCGCGTGCCGGAGCCGCTTCCAGGTTATCAGAACAGTGAACGTCTGTCCTACAACAATGTCGTGAAATCCCAAGTGGTGAACATGGACACAGAGCTGGAACAGAACTTCCTAGCACGTGCACGTGAAGAATATATCAAAGCGAAAAAACAGCATCCGGGTGAGATTGCAGGGCAATTCACCGAACAGATTCGCCGGATGTTCCTGCATCCAGAGCAGGGGCCATTCTATGTTTCTCGTCTCATCTATACGGAGAAAGGCTTCTGTATTCTCAAGATGATCCAATCGTACATTGAGACATTACGGGAGAATGCTTTCCGCATTCCACGCGATATCGAGGCTGCCCAAGAACAGTCTGAAGAGAAGCTTGGTGATGCGAAGAGCGCCTTCGTCTCCAAAGAGAAGAAAAAGAATGCTTATATTGAAGCCAAAATTCATGAATACTGGCTGCACGCTGATGTAGAGCGGAACGAACAGATGATCGAGTTCTATGAGGATCTGTATGAACTGCTCAACCAAGAGAACAGCCGCATCTATAACGTATTTAGCGAAACTTTGAATGCACTCAGCTCGATTTTCTCCAAGAACGGAGATATTCTGACCCGCGGGGAAGAACAGGCAGATCACAAAGGCAACAAGACGTATTATTGGAACGTGGTAAGTGTACCGGATATCGTCAGCGTGGTGGATGGGCTGTTAGACAAGCGTGATACGGATGACTTGATCCGTGACTTCTCTCGTGAACTGTTAGAGAACTCCAACCAGTGGGTGAAGGAGAACGAGATTGACGTGGTAAGTTCCATCTCAGACTTCTTGACCGAGAAGTTCGGCGACCTGATTACCCGTTCGATGGAAGATTTCCTCGTGATCAAATATGGTCAGGATGAGTCTGTTGAGAAGTTCGTAGAACGGCACATCGCAGGTAAACTGGATGATGAAGCGGTGCCCGTATTTAACCTGAGCAATAGCACGGGTAGCCTTCACTTCCCATCATGGGGATTCGTATCCGTACCAACACAGGCACCAGGTATTCTCAAAGGAATTCGCAATTATCAGAACAATGCGGTAGGGAAGTCTCACTTTACGGTTAAGGAGAGCGAGGTTCGTAACCGAATCTTCTGGTTGAACACACGTAACGGTGTGCCGCTCTTTGTGTATACACCGCTGAAAGTATATGAAGAAAGTTACGAGCGTACCATTCTGGACAAAGAAGGAATTGGCCGCCACCTCGTGCAAACGGAGAAAAATAACTGGACGTATCTTCCGTCTCCGATTCCAGAGAAATCATGGGGCGATGTGTATGAGAACAGCCGCGTGAAGCAGTACAATGCCCGTGTTCGTTCTGAATTCGAGCAAGCGCTCGGATACAACATCATTATTGCGAAGACGTTGGATGAGAACACAAGCAACCGCTACGCGGTAGTAACGACAGAGCCGTTTGATCTATCCGCGAAGTTAGGTAGCTACGACATGCGTCTGACATCAACTACACCAAACCTTGGTGAAGTGAAGCGGGCGGTCATTGAACTGAAACGTCTGCAATCCGAAGGATTGCCACGGGTCAGCGTGAAGGATATTTTCGGAAGTATTAATGAAGATATGGCCAAAGAAAACCTGGTGCGTTCTCCACAACTGATTGCGCGTGTACGCGAGGAACTGGCGAAGATGAATGCAATCTCGGTGAAAGCATCTGAGCTTGAAGCAATCCTTGCTCAGCATCAGGATGAAGAGCAGTGGTATGATCGCTTCATTGAAGCCCTCTATACGGACACAATTGTGAAGAAGGGTGCACTGTATGTCTATGATCGTGACCCCGAGGAAGATGCATGGGAGCCGTTCGCCAATCTGATGAAGAGCCGTAACTTTGCTGAATATGAGGTGTTTGGCAACTTCCGTGGATTGTCGGAGAAGGATCGGAACACCTTGCTTCGCAAAGCTTCACGCCGGGATAACGATCTGACCGCTTCGGAGGATATCGCTCCTCTCCTTGCGAAACTGGATGAACTTGCTGCACTGTTCATGGAATCCCGTGATCGTCTGGAATACGAACGTGTCGAGCTGGCGAATGGCGAGGATATCTATCAGTTCTACAGAACGATGTCGTCCAAGCTGAACGACATTCGCAGAAGGTTGAAGTAAGATGGCTGCCAGGATGAAGCACAGCTTGGAGCAATTCGCGGCATCGTATACGGCGGAGCAGGAACGTCAGGGCAGTCTGGGTGATGGTCGCAGCAGCATCCATTACCCCGCCTTGTTCTTGTTCGTAGGTGACCTGGTTGCGCCGGCATTACCTGTTGTCCGTGAGATCAACCGAACGAAGTGGGATAACGGGGATGGCGTGGTCTATGTACAGGTTGGAACAGAAGACTTGGATCAACAAGAGGAGCGTAGAGGCGAACGAGCTGAGGATAGTCAGGTCGCTCGGCATATTTTACCACTGTCTACGGCACAGTCCGAATCATCCAAAACATTGCGCAAAGACATATACCGTCAGTTTCACGATTCAGATCAGGCACTTGCGGGTCTGAATCGTACTTTACGGCGGGTGAGTAACCGGATCGCTGAATACGGGCGTCTGTATTCTTCATTTGATCGCATCTATGTGACGGTTGTAACTAGAGCGGATGACCCATTGAATGTGCTTTTGCCTGAGCTTACGAAATTGACGGAGACGATACTGGCTCAATCCTTCAAATCGGTGCAGACAGATCTGCATGTTCTGGTTAGTGAAATGGAGCAAGTGAACTCATACGGGTATGCAAGTGCAGCAGGACTGGCCTTTTTGCGAGAGCTTGATTATATGCAGGGCTTGGATTATACCTTTAGCGGTCGTCTGCTCGTGACGGAAGATGGCATTTCTATTCCGGTCACCCATCCGGCTTCGCCGCTGTTTGACCTGGTGTATATTTTGTCAGATAAGAATGAACGGGGCACAGGGGTATCTGGTGGTTGGATAGAGAATGCCGAGATTATCTGCCGCATCTGTCTGCTCAAGAATCGTAAACAGGATATGGATGCTGCTGGCACCATTTCGAGCACAGGAGCGAACACCTACAACAATACCTCATTCAAAAATAACATTCGCACCACCTCAGATCAGCATGGTTATGCCAGCGCAGGTTATGCTGAGATCAGGCGTCCCAACAAGCCTATCGCGCTTGCTGTGCTATATCACTTCTACCGGCATCTGCTTGAACAGATGCGGAAGGAACCGGAGGATTGGGGCATCAAGGACAAGCTTTCGTTCTTTGGCCTTGATCCGATTACAATAGAACGTAAGATTGATGGGCTATTACCAGGTGAGGATCTGGTCAGTGGTATGAGCGGCATCATGACCCATAACGTCAGCTATGCTGATCTCAAGCCGCTATCGCTACGTGAAGCGGAGAGAGCGCTGTTCGGTCATGGAGCTGAAGCGTACTTCCGTGATAATGTGGCACGTAAGGTCGAAGAGCGTGTACGTCAGCGGAGTACCGAAGGTGCTCTTCGTCAGCAGGCAGAACAAGCTCGGGATGAACACCCGGAGGTAGGTTACTTCCAGTGGGCGGCTTGGAGTAATCATGGAATGGGAAGTGTACGGGAAGGCTTGCTTGGATTGATTCGGGACAAATCCATGCAGCTTGAATCGGCACGAGCTGTTCTTGAGCAGCGGTTGCAGGAGCAGGTACAGGATCAACCGTTCAAAAGAGCCTTATTCCGTGATAAACAAAATGTACGCAACGTGATTGACTGTATCCTTGAACGAGTGTATGTACCGAAGGTGGAGTTATTACGGATTGAAAATGAACTGCAATTGCTGCGCATCTACGATACGGAGATGGAGCAGCTTCACGCTTTTAGTCGAGGCATCACCCAGTCCTTGAGGGACTGGAACAAACATTGCGTGAGACAGCCGAAGCGAGCATAGCCGCAGCGGATGAGTACATTGGACAAAATGTCATGGAATACTACGGCAAAGTGACGGAAGACCTAGTTACGGATCTAGAGGCCAAGCGTGGACGGGCCGTATGGTTTGAAGACCGCTATATGGGGGATATGAACCATCTGGCTACGCGGGGCAAGGAACGTGTATTGGAGCGTCTTATGGACGTATGTCATGCGCTGTTACTGAGCGCTGAACCGTTGCGTGTCCCTTTTGAAGAAGAGCTATTACAGCGTGCCAATGTCACGATTACGTATGGAGATAAAAATGTGTTAACGCGTGATGACCTGTTCCGTCGATTATATCGCACGTTAGAGGATCAGGCTGTTGTACGTGTTAGGGTGTTCGATTATACGCAGGAACATCGGTACGAAGAAAAGTATTTCTTTGGCGACCATGATAGTGCCTTCATGGACTATGCGGCACATGCCGAGGAAACTTCACGAATCTACAAGCTTGGTGTCGTGTATGAAGAGCGCAGCAGCGGCGTAGAGAAATTGAATCTTATGGGAGGCTTCCATCTCGAGGATCTGATGGTCTATCGTAATGCCAAGGTATATTACGAGTCCTATACAGATAACGGATATGAGCTGCATCCTGAAGGTCTTGCGGACAAACTGTCTCCCGTGCGGTAGCCAGCCCTCGTCATCACTCACGCTTGTATTAATTCAGCCTCATTAAGGGCTGGTGTAGAAAGGATGCATGTGAACATGCAGCGAAAAATCAATCTTCTCCTGGTACTGTTCAGCCTCGTTGGCGGAGCAGTAGGATTTGCGGCAGGGGAAATCATGCTGCATCAGTGGCTTGGAGAGATGCCTCGTCTGTTGCTGATGGGATTATATTTCGGTGTTGTTGCACTAAGTGTGGGTCTATTCTGCCTACTTGCTGAGATGATCTCACCGAAGCTTAACGGTGCTTCATGGAAGCTGCGATATCTGAGCTTATCTTGGAAATTACTTGTCCCGGCAACACTCGCACTCTTATTCGTGGTGGGGCTAGTAGTACAACTGCTGTATCAGATCAATCCAGGCGGTGTGAAGCAGGTCAAGGATATCGTGCTCATGATTGACAATTCAGGCAGCATGACAGAGACCGATCCGAATAATGGCCGCTTTGAGGCCGCGAAGACGCTGATTAGCCAAATGGAGAGCGATAAGCAGGTAGCCGTCATTACATTTGCGGATGAGCCAGAACTGTTGCAGCCGTTCATTGCGCTGGATAATGAAGCAGCTAAGAATGAGGTATATGACAAAATCGATAGCATCGTGACAACCTCAGGCGGAACGAATTTTGATGCGGCTTTGAAAGAAGCGATGGAACAGATTAAGGGCAAACAAGATCCGAAGCGTGGTACCGTTGCGATATTGTTATCTGACGGTATGAGTGAAGTCGATACGTCTGGCATTCTATCGGAATACGTGAATGAACAGATTGCGGTCAACACGGTGGGACTCAGCTTGGTAGACCCTTCGGGAACGGATCTTTTGCGCAGCATTGCTGGGCAGACAGGTGGCCTTTATTATGATGTGCCGGATGCAGGTGGGCTTAACCTGGCATTCCAGCAGATTTACGATACGATTGATGAGCGAACACTGGTTACGGAACGTACGGGTATGATGGAGCATAGCACGTATCTGGCTATTTTCCGCGTAGCTGCCCTGCTGTTGATTGGGGTAGCGCTGGGTGTATCTCTTGGACTGGTATTTGATAATCGTCATCTGGCGCTCAGCTTCGGCGTCGGTGGAGCAGTCTCAGGTCTGTTAGCCGGTCTCCTTCTAGAATGGGGGCTGGACGGATCACCTGTCGGCGATGCATTTGTAAGGCTTGGCGCAATGCTCCTGCTGGCTTCCGTATTGACCCTGTTTACATGGATTATTCCGATGAAGGAGAATACACCACGGAGCAATCGCGGCCGGCGCGATGCCAGAAGAGGGAACGCTTCGGCAGAAGGGTTCGGAGGGCGCGCAAGAGACACACGAAGCAAAGGATTCTAAACATCGGGAGGTCTTAGGAACATGCAATTTACAGATGCAGATCCTTCGGCGCCCACCATTCGCAAACTGACACTGGCGGTGGACGAGGGCATGTGTACGCTCCGCTGGCTCTGGCCAGAGGCTGTCGAGGCTGTGTATGTTGAACGGCTGGAGGTTGCGATGCTGGGCAAGGAGAACAGCGGCGATGCACATGCGCAAGGTAAGTTGAAGCTCTATACGCGTGAGGAATACAAAGCAAGTAACGGATACGTGGATCGGATAACCGGTTTTGGAGCGATCCGTTATACGGTTTATATCTGCAGGATGGATGATGCCGAGCCTGTCTTGCTCCGTCAGTCGAACGATGAGAACACGGTGATGGCGAGTGCAGGCAAGGCGGATATTCGATTTTCCATTCGGTATAAGAGTGGTTTTTTTCAGAAAAGAAAAAGTGTATTCATGACCGTTACGACCGAAGCACCGGTTCCGAAGGAGGCTCTCTGTTATGTTCGTAAACAGGGGAGTGTCCCGCTTAACAAGGAAGACGGTACGGTGTATCCATTTGTAAATGATTTTGCACCTGGAAGAAATGAGATGCCGCCTGTTGAGGTCGGGAAGGATGAATACGTCAGACTATTCTTCACGGACGGCCCCAAGTATGGAACGGTGTACCGGCTAATATCGGACTAATGAATAGGTTGACTTTCAATTAGGGGAGGGGAGTGGCTATGAGCTTTTTTAGTCGTTTTTTGAAAAGACAGCAGCCAGAAGAACGGCCGCTATTTTACGATATTGTATGTCCCTATTGTTTCAGTAAATTCTCGCCGGAAGAGGTTGTATTCCGAGCAGCTCATCACCGAGACGACGATGAAGACTACGCACTCGGGGAAGATGCGAAGCTGAATCGTTATCGTGAACGCTTTGGGCTTGATACGGTGTTTGATATGGAGGCCGTGCTTGCCCCGCATGACGTACCAGAGGAGCATCGCATTTATTCAGATAACATTGTGATGGGATTAAATGATCGGTATGGTGTCGTTACCCGCCGCAGACTGTGCCCGCATTGTCATAATGAGCTACCTGTGACAGCAGGCAAGGCGCCAAGCAATATCATATCCATTATTGGGGCTTCCCAAGTGGGTAAATCGGTGTACATGACATCGCTCATCCATACGTTACAGCATTACACAGCCGATCATTTTGATGCTGCTTGTATGCCGCTGAATGCAGAGATTAGCCGTAGATTCCGTGCGGATTATGAAGAGCCGTTGTTTGAGCGGGGGGATCTGCTGGATTCAACGCAGAAGGAGAAGCTGCAGGAGCCGTTTATTTTCCAATTTGTGTTCAAGGACGAAGATAAAGCTCCACTGACATTGGTGTTTTTTGACGTGGCTGGTGAAGGTATGGTGGAGCAGGATTATCTGGGACTTCACGGACAGCATATCAAAAATTCAGCCGGCATTCTGTTTATGGTTGACCCACTTCAGATTCGCTCCATTCGGGACAAAATCCGGATTAACCTCGGCAATGAGCCGGGTGAGTGGACACCACGATATGATGAACCGCGCGACGTGGTACTGACATTGTTCGGTGACTTTATCGCTTATCAAGACAAGGCAAAAACAAACATTCCAACAGCCGTTGTGCTGACCAAAAGTGACATGCTGCATTCCCTGAAGGATGAGGATGGCGATTACATCAAATCCAACAGCAACGTGTTCCGTAACATGGTACACCGCGATTGGTTCGACTTGACGGAGTTTGAAAATATCGATGGAGAGATTCGCCGCTTTATTGAGAAGGTGGATCGTCCGTTCAAAGGCACAATGGATGTCTACTTCAAAGATACGGCATACTTCGCTGTGTCCGCACTAGGAAGCAATCCGGTAGATATGAAGCTACAAGGTGTTGTTAGTCCGATCCGCGTGGACGAGCCATTCCTATGGCTACTGTACAAGCTGAAGTACATTGAGGGGAGAGTGGGATGATGCAGTCTTCCATGACCCCGCCGATTGAACAGCAGATGTATACCCGAGAGCGGCGAGGGGTATTTCGCACCACAGAAGGCTTCGATACGGTCGCGGCATCACCGGGACTGGAACCTTCTTTTATCAAAAAAGTACTTCATCCGTACTGTGTCTATGATGCTCCTGCGGAGCTGACTGGCCGGAGCGAGAAGGACGAGACCAAATTCCCAGCTGCAATACATCTACTGCATCTGGACAGTGGAGAGACGATTCTAGGGCAGAATGTGTACCAAGCGGCGGACTTTACTGGGCTTCGAAGTGCTTTCTTCGCCCATAACTATGTACTGTCTCCTGAACGCTCGGAAGAGCTGATGAGAACGGGTAGCTGGCTGGATACGGCATTTGCCACGTCCTATGACATCGAGCAAGGTACAGTGCTGCCTGCGCTGTCTGTGTTACCGCGTGTTTCTACAAGGGAGAGGGAAGTTGGGCAGGGCTCTGAAGCGTCTTCAGCCGCACCTAGCGAGATTCTAGCGGGGTTAAAACTGAATGAGGCATTGTTCAAGCGTCTGCTCTATGCTGTGATGCAGGCTGTTGCGACACGCCGTAAAGTGTATATCGCATTGGATCTGCCCGCAGAGCAAGTCACCGCAGGGGCGAAGGAGTTGCTTCGTCTGCTCTATACGGCACTACCTTACGCCTACCGGAGACAGCTTGGGTTCATGACGTTTGCGAAGGAACCGCAAGCCAAAAAAGGCATTCATCTTCAGTTCGTGGAGAGAGGCACACTTCGTCCCAAAGATCGTAATACAGAGAAGGACTTTACGTTTGATCTCATGTCAGGCAGGGTAACCCACGCGGATGCAGCAGTGGCGAATCTTCCTTATATGGATTTTGCGTGGTCATTGCTGCATGATCCGGAGGCAGCCACGCCGTTTTATTCTTTTGCCGACGAGATGCTGTCAGGCATGGAGCCTGGACGTGAGCTTTCGGTTGAAGCGTACGGGGAGTTATCTCTGTTTTACCGTCTTGAACAGGGACATGAAGACTTATACCTTAATAACAAAAGCGGTGTGCTAAGTGGGCTTCTTACATATCTGAAACCCGAAGCAGCCATCCAGCGCCGCGCTCGTCTGAATGAGCTATTCCTGACGCTGCTTAGTCGGGAATTAAATAATGTTAAACGAGAAAATGTGCCTGAGGAGCCGGTTGCAGCTCGAATCAGTGATTATTTCACCGTAGCCGCACCAGTCGTGCAATCTCGAATCGTGGACTATTTCATCTATGCGATCAACAACGCGCGCACACAGAAACGTATGCGAGCCGTTCAAGAATTATATAGTTTGCTAAATCGGAATGAAGAGCTGAATCGTGCATTTTTCGGTAAGGTGTTAACCAATGAATCATTGACCAAGCTGTTATTTGAGCCTTATCTGGACGCTCAATTAAAACAAACAGAGTCAGCGGCAAATGTGGTGGATGTCATTGAAAATTGGGTGCTATCCCATCCGTCGTCTATCCATAATGCTTTCTTGCTGGAACGGACAGCCACAGAGCTCCGTGAGCGACTATGCTCTGCACCGAATCCGGTGCAATCCGCCAATGAAGCGCTCAGTCGAGTGAGTGTATTGGACCGTGTCTCGACTTCCATGGAAGAGCCTGTGGACATGGGGATTACGGGACAGATCGGTCAATCGGAGGCCGTTGCCCGTCCAGAACGTAAATCTGGAGCTGACGCTGCAGCCTTGTCATATCAAGAGCAATTAACCCGTCTAGCGGATAAGCTTGCCTACGTCATTAATCTCTTCCTGATCCAAGATCTTGACCTAGAGCGAGTGAGCCGGGCACATCTGTTAAGCATTGATATTTTGCAGCATGATCGTGAGGTTCGGGATTGGGCTGCACGTCAGGGCTCAGATGTATCCGCACGCACGAACATGATGCTGGCCGCGAGAGCCTGGCTCAGTGGTGAAGGTCGTGATGAAGAGGATCTGGAAGCCCTCTCCCTTACAGAGCGTAATGAGCTCCAGCGTTGGACCAGACGCTGGCTTGCCGATGAGCTTAGAGAACGTCCTGATCAGGATGCGTTCGCAGCCTTGCCTCTTGCCTTTTATCGTGGAGGTAATGGGGCTAAGCTTGACTATGCAGGTCTGATTGAATTTGTTCGGAGCACAGCAGGCAGTGAGCGAGGTCTGTATCCGTTTCTGGAATGGTCGGGCAATCAACGGCTGTTTGTCCGGGGATCTCAAGCGAGTAAGCCATACTCCGATGCGATCGTAGCGTACTTCAAGGCGCATGATCGTGAAGCCTTCAAGTCTAAGTCAGCCTTTAAGCCATATTATGCTAGAGCTAGTAAGACCATGAAGCCAACCTATGACCGGGCGAAGTCGGAGTTATCTTCATCCCTGGTACGTTTATTGACCGGGAAGAGGAAAAATGTTTTTCTAGGGTCATTCGTGGTGATTCTGATTCTCGGCATTGCCGGAGGAACGTATGCTTTAATGGGGAATAATGCAGAACCACCTGCAGCTTCACCTACACCGGTTCAAGACCCTGCGATCCCGGCTGAACCAGAAGTTTCGTTAGCCGATCAGATGGCATACATTGTACCGGCAACCGAAGAGAGCGGCACAGCGACTGCGCCGCAACTCGTCATTCGCTTCCGTAATGAAGCAGACCGTGATGGATTGCAGACGGATAAGCTGCAATTGAAGCTGGCGGACGGTAGCGTCGTTGAACTGGAGGATGCCACAAGTGAATGGGAGAGCTTCAACCGGAATGAGGAACCAGATGCGGTAGATTCATCTGATGGTGAATCACAGGATACGGAAGAAGGGAATACGGGGGATAGCTCTGATGGAAGTTCGGAGAGTACCTCTACTGACACAACCGATGATACCCAATCCAGTAACGATGGAAGTCAGGATTCCGATTCGACCACAACATCCGATTCTACGGAATCTACGAACGAGTCTTCCCAAGATGGAGCGGGGACAACGCCATCAGGATCTTCTGACGGAGCGGAGTCTGGAGAAGAAGGTTCTGCTGTGACAGTACCACTTACCGTGGAGGCGGCAGATCGCTTATATCCTTTCGGCCAACAGGTTTCACTCCCGACGGATGTGGATCCAGCGAACATTGTCAGTATCCAAAGCGGAGCCACTGAGATTGAGCTATCATCACAACCGGAAGCGTAGAAGACAGTCTTCTGTCCGTTTTACGTATTGAATGTAATGAACTTATGTATAGTGACTTGTGTCATGCAATTCATTCATATTAAATGACCTCGGTAATGGTTTGCCGGGGTCATTTTTTTGTGAACAGCAATTCATTTTCATGTAACATTTGGATGGTTTTGGCTGTCTATATAAGTTGAACTAAAGAATATTTACACTTGCCACTCCAATGACAGAACAATCTTCCGATCGCTGTTATCCCCAGATTTTTTTGATTCTTCTTTCCTAAAGGGAAATCCGGGGATAGCTAATGCTTCCGATGTAGCTTTCTTGCAGAAAGCTTTCAGGCGAACGCTCCGCTTCTTCAGATTATTTCTGTCCTCTCCGTTCTCGTGTAAATGTTAAGTTCAATTTTATATAGGATATAGCGGTTTATATAATAAATGAGATGACATAGGGGGCATATGATGAAAGTTTGGTTAGCAATCATACTGATGTGTTGTGTCGTAGTGGGATGTTCTAATGCAGGGGATCCAATCTCAGACCCACCGGATCAGATGGAGAAGCAAGATGGATCACTTACAGCAACAAGGCAAGTGGGGAATTATGTGCTGCAGCTTGTGGCGACTCCTGAAGGGGAGCAGCTTATCCATTTTCGTCCCAGCATCAAGTATGTTGGAGAGCAGACCGAGCATGAAATCTTTCATGGAGTTGCACTGTTCGATGTTGATCTACATCATGAAGGGGAATCTATTTTTCCGCCAAGAAGCTCTATCGACCTTGGAGTTACAACCGTCCTAAAGGCTAACGAGTGGTATACGGAAGAGAAAGAGCTTCAACTGACTCAGGAACAGCTTCGAGACATCCCTATGGATGAGATTCAAGTGGTATTAGAAGCGAGGTTTGACTCTGATGAAACTGGATTTGATGATAAGAAAAGAATGATCTTACAACTTCATGAGATACAATCGGATTGAAAAATTGCACCCTATCCTACGATGAATGCCATGCCTGTGAATTTTATTAGAGGAATTGTACTTGCATGGACCTATGAACGTACAGGATCGGTCGTGCCTGGCATGATCGTTCATGGTGTGTTTAATACAACTGCTGTGTTGTTAACGCGTTAGGATAGAGTGCATTTTATATAGTGCATGCGAGGGCGGATGAATACTGTGTTATGAATGTGGGTGTGGTTGAGCTCCTGATCCGAGTTTCTGCATAATTGGAACGCAAGAGCATATTGATAATTGGGGTGATTTTCGCGGAGAAATGTTGCGATAAGTAGCATTTATGCTGAGAAAAGCTCTCACATTCACACAGGCATTTAAGGGGAAAATAACTGAAGTCAGTAGCTAAAATGTGTCGATCCAGCTTAGAAAAAATAGATAAAATTTCGATTACCTGTTGACAAATGATAATGATTATCAGTATCTTTAGTATATAAGATATTTTGCGCCGGAATAATCAGAATTACAATTTCGTTTTCGTTGTCGATAGCCGGGGTACCGGGATAAATGAGAGAGGGATGATCGAATGTTTCGTCTGGAGACGTCTAAGCTGGATATCGCTTATGAGGAAAGACTAATTGTTGAGGATCTGAATATCCAGATTCCCCAAGGGAAAATCACAGCACTTGTTGGAGCCAACGGCTCAGGAAAGTCTACGATCCTGAAAACGATGGCTCGGATCATGAATCCTAAGGCTGGTAACGTTCTGCTCGACGGAAAGTCCATTCATAAGCAATCTACGCGTGAAGTAGCGAAGCAACTCGCGATCTTGCCACAGAATCCTACAGCTCCCGAAGGACTCACAGTAACGGAACTGGTGTCTTATGGACGATTCCCTTATCAAAAAGGTTTTGGTTCAATGCGTGCTGAAGACAAGCGCATGATTGAATGGGCGATTAATGTAACAGGCATGACAGAGTTCCATGACCGTCCAATTGATCAACTGTCTGGTGGACAACGCCAACGCGCTTGGATCGCTATGGCACTTGCGCAGGAAACGGATATTCTCTTCTTGGACGAGCCAACAACGTTCCTTGATATGGCTCACCAGCTTGAGGTGTTACAGTTGTTGGAACAGCTTAATGCGACAGCTAACCGCACCATTGTGATGGTTGTCCATGACTTGAACCATGCTTCACGTTATGCGCATCATATGATCGGAATCAAGAAGGGTAAAGCAATCGCTACAGGCTCGCCTGTAGAGGTTATGAACTCGGATGTACTCCGTGAAGTATTCAACATTGAAGCGGATATCGTTATTGATCCACGTTCTGGTGTACCTCTCTGCTTGCCTTATGCTCTTGCAGGGGAGCGTCAACAACAATCTACGACACCAGATCCACGGGTAATCAACAGTGCGATGGTTCATGCTGGAGAACGTACAGAACAACGTGTTCATCAGGCAACGGGAAGTTAAACAGGTAATTAATGATTAAAGACCCTTCATAGAAGGTCATAAATTATAGAATAAAGCCATGTGCAGTATTGTACGTGGCTTATTTTTGTTTAGAGATGGTTGTAAGAGGTTGTTACTAAACTTTTATGTAGGACGCTGCCATAGCGAAGAGTCTATTGAAAGGCGAGTGGTTACAGACAGATAGGTGTTGAGGATATTTGGTAATTAAACGGTTCATGTTTATAATAGTTAGTAAGACAGGCTATTCAAGAGCGCACATCGTTCTGATTGGGTAAGCTTATGTCTAGAATCAAAACCAAATTCAATCATGGGAGGAATCAGTCATGTCCGTATATTCATACAAAGCGTTAACTACCGCTAATCAGGAAGCACCTCTGGATCTGTATCAAGGTAAAGTATTGGTGATTGCCAACACAGCCAGCAAATGTGGACTGACTCCACAATACGGCGAATTGCAGAAGTTATACGACCGTTATCGCGATCAGGGTCTAGTTGTATTGGGCTTCCCTTGTAATCAGTTTGGTGGGCAAGAGCCAGGCACGAGTGAGGAAGCAGAATCGTTCTGCCAAGTGAACTATGGGGTTAATTTCCCTGTGTTTGCCAAAGTCGATGTTAACGGCGAAGACGCTCATCCATTGTTCCAGTACCTTCGTGAACAGCAACCAGGTGAGGGTGAAGATAACACGATTCAGTGGAATTTCACGAAGTTCCTGGTGAATCGTGAGGGTGAGGTTGTAGGTCGTTACGAGCCTAAAGAATCTCCAGAAGCCATGACAGCAGAGATTGAGAAGCTGCTCGGTTAAATACATGATGTGGGGAGCTTGGTCTCTGTTAAGAAACCAGGCTCCTTTATCATTTTATAGAGGTTGTTCAAAAAGTCCGCTTTTGATTACGAAGGATGCCTGACGGCATCATCAGCGTCGAATATAGGATTCAGCCGAAATGTCCGTTGCTCACGTAGCCTCAACCTACGCTCCGCTACTCCATTTCTAGCTTCATCCCATCTTCTTGGCACTGAAAAGCGAACTTTGTGAACTTCGATTGTAAGAGGTTGTTCAAAAAGTCCGCTTTTGATTACGAAAGATGCCTAGCGGCATCATCAGCAGCGAATATGGAATTCAGCCGAAATGTCCGTTGCTCACGTAGCCTCAACCTACGCTCCGCTACTCCATTTCTAGCTTCATCCCATCTTCTTGGCACTGAAAAGCGAACTTTGTGAACTTCGATTGTAAGAGGTTGATCAAAAAATCCGCTTTTGATTACGAAGGATGCCTGACGGCATCATCAGCGTCGAATATAGGATTCAGCCGAAATGTCCGTTGCTCACGTAGCCTCAACCTACGCTCCGCTACTCCATTTCTAGCTTCATCCCATCTTCTTGGCACTGAAAAGCGAACTTTGTGAACTTCGATTGTAAGAGGTTGATCAAAAAATCCGCTTTTGATTACGAAAGATGCCTGACGGCATCATCAGCGTCGAATATAGGATTCAGCCGAAATGTCCGTTGCTCACGTAGCCTCAACCTACGCTCCGCTACTCCATTTCTAGCTTCATCCCATCTTCTTGGCACTGAAAAGCGAACTTTGTGAACTTCGATTGTAAGAGGTTGATCAAAAAGTCCGCTTTTGATTACGAAGGATGCCTAGCGGCATCATCAGTGCCGAATATAGGATTCAGCCGAAATGTCCGTTGCTCACGTAGCCTCAACCTACGCTCCGCTACTCCATTTCTAGCTTCATCCCATCTTCTTGGTACTGAAAAGCGAACTTTGTAAACTTCGATTGTAAGAGGTTGTTCAAAAAGTCCGCTTTTGATTACGAAGGATGCCTAGCGGCATAAGCTTTATGATCCAGGCAAAGGTGTGCTTAGAGGGTAGTACCCGCTATCCGAAGCAAGCTTCAACAGATTACGCGCGTAGCTTCCTGCCCAAGAATACCCGTGTCGCCGTTCTTCGCTGATGTCCAGAATGTTCATGTACTTTAATCCATCCCGATCCGCATAAAAAGGCACATCCTCATCTACGTTATAGAAGCGGTACCAGATCACGCTCCCCGCATCTGGTTCAAAATAAACAGGTCCTTGTCGATTATATTTGGTTCCATTTTCCCGAACGGTATCAAACCAGCGCAACGCTGCTTTGGCTGCTCGTTCAATCTCCGGAGTCTGGGGTCTGGACATGAGAAAGGCCGTTACGGCTACAGATTCAGATCCCGACTTGGAGGCCAATTCATACGCTCTACCTGCTACAGGAGCATAGGTCACAGGATCATGCTGCGCACCCCAAACGGTAGGCTGACCGTTATTGATAATCTGTGCTTTAAGGGTATAATCGATACCCTTATCAAGGGCAGTCTTTAATTTATTGCGGTCACTGTTGCTCAGGATATCGTTGTCGAATCCCTGTCTTCGCTCCACGATATCGTCAATTAGTACCATCGTTTGTACCATAGCATTGTCATTATAAGTCACTGCGTCGGAGTAATTGCTTCGCTTAGGATAAACCTGTGGCCATCCTCCAGACGGATATTGAGAGGTCAAAACAAAACCAACCGCTTTACGGACGCTGTCTCTGAAGGCAGGATTTCCTGTTTTGCTATACATATCAGCCAGAAAACGAATCTCGGATGTTGTAGCATCATTATCAAATGTGCCCAGTTCAGTGCCATTTGGGTCCTTCCAGCCTGAGCGTGCTGTCACGCCGTCCCAAGGTGCTGCATATTGCTCTTCCATGTCTTTGTAGAATCCACCATGCGGCATCTGCCAGGAAACGATATTGAGTGCATAGGCTGTATCCTTAGCTAGATCACCAGTGGCAAAATTACTGAAATCCCTAAACTTATGAAGCAGAGAAGAGACATCTACACCTGCTGAAGCTTTGGAGGACAGAACTTCGGTTTTGATCGTAACGGGTGGGGAATCGAGAGCAGCGGCAGGGGCAGTGGAAGCAGCAGAAGCAGCAGAAGCACCGTAAGGTACAGCGACTCCGGCTGTCATCATGGCAACGGCAAGCGCGACGGGAACCAATTTGAGTGTGGCAGGCACTGAATGTTTCTTCAAATGAACGCCTCCTGTGATTTTGGTATTTGTATCATATAAAATCCAAATAAAGGATCATACGCATATATTGTAAGCGCTTACTATAATGAAATCAACCCATTTACCTTATGCTTTTGAAAAAAAATTGGATTTACCTTCCTGAATTTACGTTAAGGGAGGGTAAAAATTAACCCATTTACTGTTCCTCTTTGAAGCAGTTCAGATCATCACACTGGAGCATAAAGGGCTTATTTTCAGGGGAAAATAACGTCGTGAAGGTATGCAACACATGCATAGCTAGTACCAAGAACGAGGATCGTATTAAATAGCAGGAAGCCGAGTTAAACTGTATTTGACAACTTTTTTTCAAAAACCTATTGCAATGTGAAAAAGATCACATTATAATGAGTGTATAAAGTGAAATAAATCACATGAACAGTATCGACAAAGTAGTGAAATATTTCACAACTTAATCAACGTTATAAATCCTACAATTTTTCATACACTCAAGGAGGAATTTTAAATGAAAATCGCAGTTATCGGATGTACACACGCAGGAACCGCAGCTATTGTTAACACCGCCAAATTGTATCCGGACGCAACGATCACCGTGTACGAGCGCAATGACAACATCTCCTTCTTATCTTGTGGTATTGCGCTATATGTTGGTGGCGTGGTGAAAGATCCAGATGGACTGTTCTACTCTTCCCCGAATCAGCTCGCCGATCTGGGCGTTGTAACCAAAATGCTGCATGAAGTTACAGCCGTTGATACGGCTAATCACAAACTTCAGGCTAAAAACCTGCAAACGGGGGAAGAATTCGAAGATACTTTCGATAAGCTCATTGTCACTACAGGATCATGGCCGGTTATTCCGAAGCTGGAAGGTATTGAGATGGATAACATCTTGCTCTGCAAAAACTATAACCACTCCAATACCATTATCGAAAAAGCCAAAGATGCCAAACGCATCACGGTTGTAGGTGCAGGTTACATTGGCGTCGAGCTGGTCGAGGCTTTCCAAATGAACGGTAAAGAAGTTACCTTGATTGATAGCGTAGATCGTATTTTGAACAAATACCTTGATCCCGAGTTCACAGATGCCATCGAAGACACGCTGACTAGCCGCGGTATTAAGCTGGCATTGGGTCAGACGGTACAGAAATTTACCGGTGAGAATGGCAAAGTGAGCAAAGTTATTACATCCAAAGGTGAATTTGAAACGGATCTCGTTATCCTGTGCATCGGTTTCCGCCCGAATACGGAGCTGCTCAAAGGTCAGGTGGATATGCTGCCGAACGGCGCTATCATTGTAGATAAATATATGCAAACCAGCCAGAAAGACGTCTTCGCCGCAGGTGATAGCTGTGCAATTCATTACAACCCAACAGGTAAAGCATCTTACATTCCACTGGCAACCAATGCTGTACGGATGGGAACACTCGTAGCACGTAACTTGGTTCGTCCGACTACACCGTATATGGGCACACAGGGTACATCAGGTATCAAAATTTATGAGCAAAACATTGCCGGTACAGGTATGACGGAGGTATCAGCGGCGGATGAAGGTCTGGTGGTTGAGGCTGTCGTCTTGGAGGATAGCTACCGTCCGGAGTTCATGCCAACAGCTGAGAAGTTGCTGCTCAAAGTGGTCTATGAACAAGCAACTCGCCGCATTGTTGGTGCACAAGTGATGTCCCAGGTGGATCTGACACAATCGATCAATACCATCTCGGTCTGCATCCAGAACAACATGACGGTAGATGAGCTTGCATTCATCGATTTCTTCTTCCAGCCACATTACAACAAACCGTGGAACTTCTTGAACACAGCTGGACTGCAAGCTCTACCTCCAATTGAAGTGAAAGCACCGGCGTTGGTGTAAGCAAGTTCGAATTAGTGGATGTCATAAAAGTAAATTAGGAACTATCCAAGGAATTAATCCAAGGAACCTTACAAACCAAAAGGCTGGCGAGCAATCGCTGGCTTTTTGGTTGTTCTGAGAGAAACAGCATTCTCAAAATTAGCTGGAGATGGACGAACTATAGTGTGTAGGATGTACTACTGATGAATTTCTTACTTCTGCGTTTTTGTAATGCTGTTCTGGATTGGTAACAATGTATCCTAGTGGAGAAAAGCCTGAACCCCCCCCTCGAATGCTGCAAGTGCAGCATCAAAGCTAAAATAGTGGCTGTGACAATTCCTAATGTTACCACGCCAGCGTTTCATTCCTATAACTTAAAATCGATTGGAACATTAGGTTAAAGGGCACTAACGTGAATCGTCTAGGTCTAGAAGTAGCAACTCGAACCATTTAAATTCATCTCCAAAATTCTAACGAACTCAGGTGAGCTTATAACCCATATTTGAGCAATATTAGAATTGTAACGAACCTCAGCAACCCTATTTCGCGAAAAAGCCTCATAAAGTGTCCCGATCTACTCCAAATGATAACAATAAGGTGCACTGAGTTCGTAAGATACCGGATCGGTGCAGAATTGGCAAAATAGCGTGTCTCATGTTCGTAAGATATAGATTCAAACTTGTTTAGGCCCAATAGGTGCTGCACCAGAGCTAATATTGTGATTGAAAATCGCATCTTTAGGCATGAGCATAAGGAAACGTAGTTCCATCACCGTTGAGATTCCTCCTTATAAGTCATCTTGTATACAGAAATACTTAAACCGCTGGTATACGAGTCTCAATTACTGATTTGTTGTACAGAAATGTTTAATATTAATAAAAAATCGCCTCATTATGTATACACATAATATTCCGATTCCGCTGGACACTCAGTGTTTTGTATACTTTTTAGATTGAATTGGGGCTGACATGGGTAGTATAATGAAGATGTAAATCATGATTTACATTTTGTATTATGTCTGATAGCTCAGCCGATATAAAATGTAAATAAAAAAGCCTTCACTGCGGGAACAGTGAAGACCGACGAGTATCAAATTGTTGTGGTGGTGTTACAATCACGGCAAGTGTCTCCAGAAATTAAATATTCGATAAAAAACCACTGTCAGGAGGCTAACCTTGAATGGTGGTTTTTTTCGTTTTGGCTTGTCGTCTCCGACGCTTGATCAAAATATAGACTCGCCTCACGTCTAATACCAATCGTGCTAATGCAGACAATCCTCTGATCCATGCAAAAACCAACAATATTGTGGTCACAGGCAATCACCTCCTTTGCTTAGGAGGCAAAAACACCGGACCACAACTCCACCAATTTTAATTGAACCCTCGTTTGGATTATTGTACCATGGAACTTCTTGCTTGTCTCACTGATGTGATGTTTCGAACCCTAATTCTAAAAAGAAGCCTCGGCTGATACGGGTCTCCTAATTTTATATTCATATATTCTGGAAAAATTAATTTTGATCCTGTTTTCGGTAGCAATTTATTTCGATATGCATTATTCATTTATAAGTATGATCACTGCGAATATAAGCAGGTTACGCAATGAGAGTCTTCTTTATGAAAACGATCAATAACTAAAAATGCATCTATTCTTTGTGATTATTTGCACAAAGTTTTATCTCCAGCCAAGATACAATTAGATCAGACAGTTCAGACAGTGAAGCTGTAACAACTTAGGCATGAACTGAAGAACGTTCCATTCAATATGAGAAGCAAAGGAGAGAATGGCGATGGCGGTCAAAACACCTCTTGAGGTTGCACAATACACGGTGCAGAGCGGGATTAAGAAGGCTCACAATCCTGTGTTATCTGTACTTATCCTTGGTTTTATGGCAGGGGCGTTTATATCTCTAGGATTTCTGTTAAATATTCGGGTAGTTGCCTCTGCTCCAGCGGAGTGGGGAAGCCTGGTGAACCTAATCGGTGCGTCTGTCTTTCCATTAGGTCTTATTCTTGTGCTTATCGGCGGTGGAGAACTACTAACTGGCAATATGATGGCTGTACCTCTAGCTACAATCGCACGTAAACTATCGGTGAGAAGTATGCTCAAGAACCTGACTTTGGTGACGATTGGGAACTTTCTAGGCGCGATCTTCGTGGCTTATGCGTTCGGTCATGTATTAGGGCTAACGAGTGAGGGCGTCTACTTAGCGAAGGTTGTGGATATGGCGGGGCACAAGCTGCATGACGGATTCCTGCAAGCCTTCATCTCCGGTGTTGGCTGTAACTGGCTAGTCGCTCTGGCAGTGTGGTTGTGCTATGCAGCAGATACGATGAGTGGTAAAGTGCTCGGCATATGGTTTCCTACGATGGCCTTTGTCGCGATTGGATTCCAGCACGTTGTCGCGAATATGTTCTTGATTCCTGCAGCGATCTTCGAAGGGCATTATTCGTGGGCGCAATACATCATGAACTTCATTCCGGTATGGCTTGGTAATCTGACGGGCGGTGCTCTGTTTGTCGCGGCAGCCTACTATATGGTGTATCTACGTAAAAGCGAGTCGGAGGTGAAGCCGGAGTTGAAAATGGCAACCGAGCCTGAAGCTAGACCGATGCTGAGCAAACAGGCGTAACGATTATATCCAGGAAGTATGACAGTGCAGACGATCTTGTCACGTTCTAGATCACGGTGAGCAACCCCGTGGCAGAGCGGAAACGAGATCGTTTTTTATATTTAATTTTGTCGGTGAGGCAGAGTTAAGGTTTTTTTGCTATCGAAGTGACAGCTGTAAATAATCATGTGTTTAGTTTTATATAATATATAAATTGAATTAAACATCTACACCAAACGTAGAGGGCAGAAATAACAAGAAGAAGCGGAGCGTTCGCCTTTATCCCCGGATTTTCCCTTTGTAAAAGGGAATCAAAAAAATCTGGGGATAACAGCGATCGGAAGGTTATTCTGCCATCGGAGTGTCGAGTGTAAATGCTCTTTAGTTTAATTTATATAAATACACAAAATAAATTCGCCATGACAAGGTTCGGGGGAACGAAACCTGTTCATGGCGAATTTCGGGAGTGGTCCATGATATGGCATGAGGAGGAAGTGGGGAAACACTAGCCTAATGCCTTGTTTTTTATTTACCCCTGAATCTGGAGAATGAATCATAAGCAAAAAACTTTTTTTGCAAAAAAATGGCGTCTTGTGTAGACGGGAAAATGAACTGTTCTCTTTACGTTAATGCATTAGAGAAGATATGATAGAGAGATAGCTTTTACAGGGGAGGAACTTCAACATGATTAATCAGGAGAATGGTGTATTTCCGGCGGTTTGTCCACTTGATTGCCCGGATACATGCGGTCTGCTGTTACATAAAGAGAACGGAAAAATTGTAAAGGTCGTGGGGAACCCCGATCATCCAATTACTAAGGGAGCCATCTGCAATAAAGTCAGAAATATGACAGAGCGTGTATATCACCCTGAGCGGCTTCAATATCCGATGCGACGGGTTGGTGCCAAGGGCGAAGGGAAGTTCGAACGGATCAGTTGGGACGAAGCGATTGGTGAGATTACTTCCAAATTCAGTTCCATTGCGGAGACGTATGGTTCAGAGAGTATTCTGCCGTACAGTTTCTATGGCAATATGGGCATTCTCGGCGTTGACGGTATGGATCGGCGTTTCTTCAACGCACTTGGAGCGAGCATGCTGGAGCAGACGATCTGTAATGCGGCGGGCAATACCGGCTGGAAATATACCATGGGTGCTAATCAAGGGACGATCCCAGAGGATACCGAGCATGCGGACCTCATCATCGTATGGGGAGGCAATATTGTCAGCACGAATATGCATCAGGTTGTACTCGCAGAGAAAGCCCGCAAGCAGGGCGCTCAGATCGTTGTCATCGACGTACACCGCAACCGTACCGCTCAATGGGGAGACTGGTTTATCCCGCTCTACCCGGGTACAGACAGTGCGCTAGCACTGGGAGTCATGCATGTGTTGTTTGAACGTGGGATGGCGAATGAAGCCTTTATGCAAAAGTATACCGTAGGACATGAGGCACTGCGTGATCATGTTCAAAGTTATACTCCAGAGCGTGTAGCACGCATTACCGGCGTGCCGGAAGCTGACATCGTGAAGCTGGCTGAGCTGTACGGCAAGGCGAACGCAGCGCATATTCATATCGGCAATGGCCTCCAGCATCATGATCATGGTGGGATGAGTGTGCGAAGCATATCTTGTCTGCCTGCGATTACAGGCCACTGGTTGCAGCGCGGCGGCGGTGCCGTGCGCACGAATAGCTATGCGAGCACCAATAGCGATGCATTGGAGCGTCCGGATCTGCGGCATAATCCAGAGCCGAGAGTGGTGAACATGAACCGGATTGGTGAAGCGCTGCTCGAAGCAGAGCAGCCAATCCGAGCGATGTTAGTGTATTGCAGCAACCCATTGGTTGTTGCACCAGATTCCGAGCGGGTGCAGCGAGGTTTTGCAAGAGAAGATTTATTCACGGTTGTACATGATCTATTCATGACAGATACGGCCAAATACGCAGATATTGTGCTGCCTGCCAAGTCCTCATTTGAAGCAACCGATCTATACACGTCCTACTGGCATCAGTACGTTCATTTGCAGGAGCCTGTTATCGCGCCGATTGGGGAGAGTAAGAGCAATGTAGAGTTGTTCTCTTTACTTGGTCAGGCGATGGGATATGATCCTGAGATCTTTGGCGAGACGCCGGAACAGATGATTGAAGCAGCACTCCAGAATACAGATAATCCGTATATGAATGGAGTAACGCTGGAGGCACTTCAGGAGCAGCGGTTTGTGAAGCTGGATATGACGCCATATGATTCTTATCTGGATCGATTGCCAACGCCATCTGGGAAGATTGAACTGTACTCCGAAACGATGAAGCAGCGTGGATTACCACCCCTGCCTACGTACCGCGCTTCCTTGGAAGGTTATGATGGAGAACGACCAGCCAGTGTTACGGATGAGTATCCGCTGATGTTTGTATCTCCGCCGAATCATAACTTCTTGAACTCGTCATTTGCGAATACGCAGAAGCATCAACGTCTGGAGAAACTGCCTATGCTACAGATTCATCCAGAGGATGCCGCACGTCGGAACGTGGAAGAGGGCGACCCAGTGCTCGTGTGGAACGAACGTGGACAGATTGAGCTTACAGCGAAAATCACTGAAGCGATGCTCCCTGGAACGGTAATTAGCCAAGGTTTGTGGTGGGATGGCGAAGGGAAGAAACAGCGCGTCAATACGCTGACGTCCAATCGTCTGTCTGATATGGGGAATGGCGCAACATTCTTCTCTGCCACTGTTGAAGTGAAGCGTCAGTGAGTGTGCTTGCAAGCTCGTTTTTTTGAGGTAATATAGATTCATATTATATAAACTTTACCATACAGGCTTTCGCTTCGGCTGGTCATGCCAGTCGTTGTGGGAGCTTTTTCTACGGAAGCAGGTTGGTGTACGAAGGAGCATGAACGAAGATTATGAGATGGCTGGATTCCTATCCTAAGGAAGTAAAAGTATTTTTGCTGGCAAGTCTGGTCAACGCGACAGGCAGTGCCTTGATGTGGCCGCTGACCACGATGTATGTGTTTGACGAATTAGGTCGGACGATGGCTAACGCGGGATTTGTCATTTTAATTCAATCTCTGGGCGGTATTTTTGGGCAATTGCTTGGCGGCGCACTGTATCACAGAGTTGGTGTCAAAAAGTTGATTATCGGATCGCTGGCACTGAACGCCTTAGGGCTGTTTGCTCTACCGTGGATCAGTGCATACTGGGTTGTGTTTATCTGCGCGATGGGCTGGATTGGTTTATTCAGTTCCTTGTCGCTGCCGGCGATTCAAGCGTTTATCGGTTTCCGGTTTGCAGAGCGGCGTGGTGAACTGTTCAACATTATCTATGTGGCGAACAACATCGGTGTAGCGATTGGTACAGCGCTTAGTGGATTTCTGGCTGACTTTTCGTATCACCTCAGCTTCATATTGAACGGGGTCACCTCGGCAGGCTTTGCGATATTTTTCTGGTATTATCTGTCGCGGCTTGAACCTGAGCAAGGGGAAGTACATCTGACCAAACGCCAGACAGAAACTGGTGGTGCAAGTGTATGGGCACTGCTGGGCAATACGAGGCTGTATCTGTTTATGAGCCTAGGTGTGCTGTTCTTGTTATTCGGTAACTCAATCTGGAATACAGGGGTATCGCCGTACATTATTTCAGAAGGTATGGAGAAAAGAATGTATGGTCTGCTCTGGACCCTGAACGGGGTGCTGATCTTTGTAGGGCAGCCCTTCACAACGTGGATTAAACGTACAATGGCTCGTACCTCCAATGCGCAGATGACGGCTAGTGCCGTATTCTACGGTATGGCATATCTGGTGATGATCACGATGTATAACTATCCCGGCATGGTTCTGGCGATGGTACTCGCAACCTTCGGGAAATGCTGATCTCTCCGGCAACGCCGGCATTTATATCCGAGCACGCTGGACGAGCAGCGCCCTTCTATATTGGGGTATCCGGTGGTATCGGTGCAATTGGTCGGGTCATTGGCCCGTATGCGATGGGAGTCATGTATGACAAGCAGGGATTGATTCCTGTAGCCTGGCTTGCGACTGCGATGGCAGGTGTAGCGATCGTTGGTTTCCTACTGCATGCGGCACTGAATCGGCACCGTGAGGCGAAGGAATATGGAATTGACGGCTAAAATAAATGATTGACAAAAATTTATTTATATGCTATAATTTACATATATAAATATCCCGTATATAATAAGATTCTCCTGGCCAGGGGGAATCTTATTTTTTTGTGGGAGGAACACGAGATGAAGCACGGACAGGCAAGTATAACTTCATTAGTGTCAGCGTTTAGTCGAGCGTATCACAGTCAGTATGATGTACCTTACATTTTCAATGATAGTCTGGCTAAGGAATTGATATCACCTCAGGAGCATTCAGAGATCCGGAATAATATGATTCAAGGGATGTCATTTTTTGATGCAGGAAAGGCATCTAAAATGAAGGATGATCCAGATGCGATCTTGAAATGGATTGTTCATGTACAGCTTGCCCCTACACCACTGGCTCGTGCAGCCTATTGTGAGCAGGTTCTACTTCATGAGGTGACACTCGGAGCTACGCAGTATGTTATTCTTGGGGCTGGTTTGGACACGTTTGCGTTTAGGCATAGGGAGCTAAGTAACACGCTTCGCATCTTTGAGTTGGATACCCCAGCCACACAGGAATCTAAGCAGAGTCGGTTGGCACAAGCGAATTGGAATGTTCCCGGTAATCTCACTTTTATACCTATGGATTTCACGCTTCCACTGTCTGTTCAGGCTATGATAAATGCTGGATTTAGGGATCATCATAAAACCTTCTTCAGCTTGCTTGGCGTATCCTATTACTTGACCAAAGAGAACTTGTCTAACTTGCTTCGGCGTATATTCGCTGTCGTACCTTCGGGAAGCTCTATTGTATTTGATTATCCAGATGAGCATCTGTTTGAAGAGAAGGGGATCTCTAATCGTGTGCAAAATATGATTCATATGGCTGCAGTAGGCGGGGAGCCGATCCAAGCGTGCTACACATATGCGGAGATGGAGAAGCTGCTGGCTGAGGCAGGTCTACTCATTTATGAGCATCTCTCTCCAGTGGGTATTCAAGAGCGATTTTTCTCAAATCGGACGGATGATCTATCGGCATTTGAGTCGGTACATTATATCCATGCGGTAAAACTATAAGTGTAGTCAGACAAAAGGGCATATTCGAATGAACATAAACAGCCTCTCCTCTTCTAACGAGGGAAGGCTGTTTCTTCATTCATTTCGTGCCTTTGAAATTGCGACGAGTGTACTATAAATCATTGCTCCAAACACGTTAAGCATATAATCAATTTCATCCAATGACTTGCCCAGTAGGATTATACTCAGAACCGCCATTGACACATTCCATAAAACAAAAAAGCCCAGAAAGTATTTCAGAAAAACTTTTAATTTCACTTTGATTAACCTCACATCCATTCATAACAATTAATCCATTTTATATCAGTACATTAAGAGCTTGATAGTGTCTCTGTAATCTTCATGTAAAATCACATCATCCAGAACTGTTCACAACACAGGCTCATATAACACGAACACTGTCATTCGGAACGAACCCCCATATTTATGCATAATGCTCATATAATAGAATAAAAAAAGCAGTTAACAATCAGGGGGATATTCTACATGTACAAGGTCTTGTTGGTTGATGATGAATTTCTGATCTCTGACGGAATTTCCAGTGTCGTGAATTGGTCCCTACTGGGTACTGAGCTCATCGGTATTGCTCACGATGGATTGGAAGCGCTTGCTTCAATCGAACGGCAACGGCCTGACATTATTATTTCGGATATTCGTATGCCAGGTATGGATGGGCTGCAACTTGTTGAAGCGGTGGCGGAGAAGTATCGGGATATCTCGTTTATTATGCTCACAGGCTTTACCGAATTTGAGTATGCGAAGACTGCCATGCAATATGGGGTGAAGCATTACCTGCTTAAACCTTGCAGTGAGGAGAGTCTGGTACAGGCAATTGGCGAGCTGGTCAGTGAGAAACGGGAGCTTACAGATCATGAGCACTTTGTGCAGGCCATTCAATACAATTTAGAGCGAGTGCTGCCACATGCGAAGGAGTATTTTCTGAAGGAATTAGTCACCAACAAGACGTATGGCGTGAAGGAATGGAAGTATTTTGGCGAGCTATTTAGTGTGCAATTTCTCGGTCAGCGTGTACGCCTGTTACTGGTCGAGATTGAGGGCGAGCATGAGTATCTGCACTTGTTCGCTGTTAAGAACATCGCAGAGGATATTTTTCATAATCCCATATTAAGTACAACGGTTAGAGGGCATCTGCTTGTCATGATGGAAGATACGATGTCAGAAGTGCAGCTATTTCGGAATATTGATGAGATTCGAGCTACCTTTACCCGATATTATCGCTATGATCTGACGATGGCGCTGAGTGAGCCGGGTGAACTACCACAGACGCGTCAATTATACATGCGAACGATTGCGTACCTGAATCATCGCTTTTACCTTGGAGAGGGCAGCCTTATTATGGAACGGGATGTTGCCGCAATAGAGGAGCGGGATGTGCCTGAGTTTGAATATGATCAGGGAAGGCTTGTCACCGCAATTCAAGCAGGACACTGGCAGGATGCGGGAGCGGAACTGAATCGGATATTCCAACTGCTCGTTGATCTTCGTTACGATATTTCCCAGACCAAATCATACCTTATCCAAATATTTATGGAGATTATTCGGCTTAGCGGAGCCACAGATATGAAACATTATATGGACCGACTGCCCTATATGATCGAGACGAGTACGTTACATTCCTTCCAGCAATTTCTGCTGACCGTCGCCAAACAGATTACCCTTCGCCGTTATGAACAGCAGCGTTCCAGGCAGTCTCAGATGGTGCACCAGGTGAAGCAGCTTGTACAGAAACGCTATCAGGATGAAACGTTAACACTCCAGTCCATTGCCGGAGAGATCTACATGAATCCCGATTACATTGGCAAGATGTTTAAGAAAGAGACGGGCGAGAAATTCACCAATTACGTCCTCACCTACCGGATACAAAAAGCATTAGAGCTACTGGAGCAGGATGGCAATTATACAGTGTCCTTGCTCGCAGAGTATACAGGCTTTGGATCGAACTGGCCTTACTTCAGCAAAGTGTTCAAGAAATATACAGGCTTCTCTCCATCCGAATATAAGAAAGCCATACCCTGACTGTCTTCATTGACAGCAGGTTTTTTGTTGTCCGTCCTTAGTTTCTGGCTGCTGAAAACCGTACTTTTTACATACGAACTTGTAGAACACGGTTTTGAACATCCATATCTCGGAAATGAGCATGGGAAGAAGACCCACCCAAGGCCTATCATTATACCTGTAGAGGTTGCTCAAAAAGTCCGCTTTTGATTACGAAGGATGCCTGAAGGCATCTCAGCATCGAATATGGGATTCAGCCGAAATGTCCGCTGCTCACGTAGGTTTGCCTACGCTCCGCTACTCCATTTCTATCTTCATCCCATCTTCTCGGTACTGAAAACCGTTCTTTTTGAACACGAACCTATAGAGGATTTCCACATCAGAATTGGAGGTACAGTGGATGGAGCTGAAGCGAAGTCCGGTGATGGAGCCGGGACATTTGAAGCCAGCTGGCAAATGGGGCTTTGTGAAAAAGGAACTTGTTCGTAACAGGTATGTATATCTCATGCTGCTTCCTGTCGTCGCCTATTATCTGATTTTTAGCTATGGGCCAATGTATGGGCTCCTGATGGCATTTCAGGAATCGTATAGTCCGGTCAAAGGCATATTGGCAGGGGAATGGGTTGGTTTTGACAATTTTACCATGTTCTTCGAAAGTTATTACTTCTGGAGACTCATTAAGAACACATTGATCTTGAGTTTTTACAGTATTGTATTCGGCTTTCCAGCTCCAATTATACTTGCCTTACTCTTGAATGAAGTACGTAAGAAATGGTTCAGAAGCACGGTGCAAACGGTCAGCTACATGCCGCATTTTATTTCGGTCGTTGTCGTGGTCGGAATGTTGAAAACGTTCTCATCCTTGGACGGCGGGTTGTTCAACGTCATTCGTGGATTCTTCGATCTACAGCCGCTGATGTTCCTGGCAGAGAAGGATATGTTCCGTCCGCTGTACATTCTATCGAATATCTGGCAGGGAGCAGGCTGGGCGTCCATCATCTTCTTGGCAGCACTTAGCGGCATTGATCCCCAGTTGTATGAAGCCGCCAAGATCGACGGTGCGAATCGCTGGCGCCAATTGCTCCATATTACACTACCTGGCATCATGCCAACCATCGTGATCATGCTTATTCTACGGATGGGTGCAGTGATGAATGCCGATTTCCAGAAAATATTGCTCATGCAAACCGCACCAACCTATGAGACATCGGATGTCATATCAACCTTTGTGTACCGCTCCGGTATTTTGGAAGGCAATTATACGTATTCAACAGCTATAGGGCTGTTTAACGGAGTCATTAACTTTGCGCTGCTTATCGCTGCAAATGCAATCAGCAGAAAGCTCAACTCAACCAGTCTCTGGTAATTGGAAGGTGAAGCGATGAAGAGGTCTACAGGTGAACATATCTTTGATGCATTTAATACGCTGCTGCTCTTGGTGGTCATGATCCTGTGTTTCTACCCGATGCTGTACGTGTTCAACTCTTCGATTAGTGACCCGGATCAGATGTTACGTTCCCGCTCACTCATGCTCTGGCCGGAAGGCTTTCAGTTGGAAGCGTACAAAGCGGTATTTCAGGATACCCGTATCTACACAGGCTATATGAATACACTCTTCTACGTGGTGGTGGGAACAGCAATCAACTTGCTGATGACCTCACTCGCGGCATATGGGTTATCTCGTAGTGATCTGCTGGGTAGAAAAACGCTGATGAAGCTGATTACATTCACGATGTTTTTTGGTGGAGGTATGATTCCGACCTTCCTGCTCATTCAGAATCTGGGGATGGTGGACACGCGCTTTGCCCTGATTATCCCTGGAGCGATCAGCACATTCTATTTTCTCATTATGAAAACAAACTTCGAAGGCATCCCGATCAGCCTGATCGAATCCGCGAAGCTGGATGGCGCCAATGATTTCTTGATTTTATTCCGCATTGTGCTTCCTTTATCGAAGCCGATTCTAGCGGTCATGATGCTGTACTACGCCGTGGATCACTGGAATGACTACGTTGGGCCGATGCTCTATCTACGGAGTCAAGAACTGTACCCGATCCAGATTATTATGCGCGATATCTTAATTAGCAGCAGCACGGAAGCGATGGGGGCAGGCGTGGACACAGGCTTTGCAATAGGTGAGAACATTAAATATGCCACCATTATTATCTCGACACTTCCGATTATGCTGGTGTATCCGTTTATCCAACGCTATTTTGTTCAGGGTGCCTTAATCGGCGCTGTGAAACAATAAATTAAAATCTTGGAGGCGAATTACGTGAAAAAAAGAATGGGGTCTATTCTACTGTCATCTCTGCTCACCATGTCTTTATTGGCCGGATGTACTGGAGGAGCTAGTGAGCCAAGTGCTACAGAGCCTGAAGAAGGGACGAAGCCTGCGGTTCAAGCCTTGACTGAGATTCCGCTACCAATTACGAGCGAACCCTTCACGATTGATTATTGGCGCGCCAATGATGCGAAGCTCACGGCTTCACTGAACAATTTTGCAGATATGGCATCCTACAAGGAAAAGGCGAAGAGAACGGGGATCGAGGCGAAGTTCACGCATCCTCCACTCGGACAACAGCGGGATCAATTTAACCTGCTCATCTCTACCAAAGAATTACCTGACGTGATCTATTACAACTGGGCTGACGCCGTTGGCGGACCGGAGAAAATGATCAAGGATGGCCGGATCATCCGTTTGAACGAGCTGATCGATAGCTATGCACCTAACCTGAAACGCATCATCGAATCTGATCCGGATGTGAAGAAGCAGATTGCCCTGGATGATGGAACCATCTATATGTTCCCACTGCTCAAGCTGGATGCACTCAAGCTGAACGCAACTTCTGGTTTGATTATCCGCCAAGACTGGCTCGATAAGTTGAACCTGCAAGCCCCGACGAATATTGATGAGTGGTATACCGTGCTTAAGGCATTCAAGGAGCAAGATCCGAATGGCAACGGGAAACAGGATGAATTACCCTTCACAGGTAACTGGGGACCAGGTAACCTGACCAAGCTGCATGACTTTTCTCCAGCCTTTGGTGTGATTGGCGGCTTCCAGATGAATGGAGACAAGGTCGAGTTTGGCCCGATCCAACCGGGATACCGCGATTTCCTGGAGACTATGGCGAAGTGGTATAAGGAAGGTCTGATTGACCCTGAGATTATGACGAATGATGGTAAAGCGTTCGACTACAAAGTTACGAATAATTTGGCAGGTGCTTATCAGGGCGGGGTATTCAGCGGTATGGGGAAATATTTTAACCTCATGAGAGATACTGATCCGAACTTCGATGTGACAGGTGCACCATGGCCGCAGTCGCCAGATGGTACCTCTTATGCGACGTTTAACATGGAAGCGAAGGTGCTCAGTTATGGTGAAGCCATTACGTCTTCGGCAGATGAAGATAAACTGAAATATATCGTTCAGTGGATGGACTATAACTACAGTGAAGAGGGCAGTGATCTGTTCAACTTCGGGATTGAGAATGACAGTTATGTAAAAGAAGGAGATGGCGTCAAATTCACGGATGTCATTGTAGATAATCCAAAAGGTTTGACGTATGACCAGGCGCTGGCTTCATATGCACTATCCATTATGGATGGCCCGATCAACCAAGACAGCCGCTATCTGGATGCACTCTTGTTTGATGAAGGGCAACGTGCAGCGAATGAGGAATGGATGAAAGCAAGCTCGGCACTGACACTTCCGCCAATTCGTTTGTCCTCCGATGAGGTCAGCACAAGCACGTCCATTATGAGCCAGGTGAATACGTATCTGAATGAGACGATGACCGCAATCATTAGCGGACAGAAGCCAATCACGGAATTTGACACGATGGCTGAAACGATCAAAAGCATGGGCATTGACCGCGCCATCGAGATTCATCAAGCTGCGTATGATCGGTATAAGGCGAAATAATAGGCAAGAAATGTTGGTTACGCCTCATATGTTATATAAGTTCAACTAAACTTTTTACACGAGAACGGAGAGGACAGAAATAACGTGAAGAAGCGGAGCGTTCGCCTTTATCACCGGATTTTCCCTTTGGAGAAGGGAATCAAAAAAATCTGGGGATAACAGCGATCGGAAGGTTATTCTGTCATCGGAGTGGTAAGTGTAAACCTTCTTTAGTTGAAGCTATATAGACGAATCAACATTTGTGCGCGAACAAAACGGAAGGATCATGGATCATCCAAGCGTTGAATGCTGCTAAATGAGCGGGGCGCTAAAAAGATATAGGAGAATTTTCCTGCATGTGATATATCTAGTAGAGGTTCTTCAACACGCACTAGTAAAATCACGTGGATCAAAGGAGCGCTTGTGTCATGATAGCCTACCGCAAACTAAGTATCAAAATGAAAATGTTCCTGATGATCATGTTCATGATGGCATTTATTATCACGCTGGCTTTCAGTTCCTTGTATTATACGTATTCCGTTTATGATAAACAGTTATTCGATAAATCCTCTCGGCTGCTGAATCTCTCGTCCTCTACGGTTGATCTTGAATTGCAGAAGTTGGAAGCGTTATCACTGAATATGATTTCCGATATGCAAATCCAGCGGGCGCTAAAATCTCTGTTAGAGGATGACACGGCATATTCCAGTTTTATTGAGCGTAAAAAGATTACAGATCGACTATGGGAACACATTAGCGGGGCTGCACGTTACGTGCAGTCCGTTCATTTAATTGATTCGCAGGGAAGAGTGAATAAGTATGGCGAGACAATAACCGTATCTGAGGAAAAGTACGATCGTATGATTGCAGCTGCTGAGCATGCAAATGGTGCTGTCAGGTGGCTGTATCCAGACGATGATGACCCGATGCTGGTTATGGTTCGACAGGTACGAGCCTACGATCCGATGACGCTCAAGCCTGTCGGCATTTTGTTTCTGCGGATTAACATCGAACGTCTCGTGAAGGAATACGCAGGATTGGACAGCCAGAATAGCGATATTGTGCTGAAGGCAGGGGACGACGTCGTTTATCCATATCGACAGCTCCAGAACACGGTATCCGAAGGGCTGAAGCCTTTACCGGGCAGTGGGGGATATGAGATCAAAAACCTGGATGGAAGGGCAGTATTTCTAGCGCAAAAGAAATCGTCCTACACCGGCTGGGTCTACTATAACATGGCCTCCTATCACGAGATTTTTGAGCGAATCATATGGCTGAAAAATGCGTTAATCGTCGTTTATGTCATAGCCATTGTCATCGTACTAACGCTTGGGATGGTATTTGCACGCAGCTTAACGAGGCCGATTAGACAGCTCATCGGACAGATGAAAGAGGTCCAGTATGGCGATCTCGACAATATCGATCATGCCAATCTAACCGTGCCAACGCATCATCACATGGATGAGATCGGGTTATTGCACCGTACATATCGGTTGATGATCACCCACATCAATACACTGATTAAAGAAAATTATGCAAGCCAACTGGTCATTAAGGAAACGGAGTTCAAGGCGTTGCAGGCTCAGATTAATCCGCATTTTCTGTATAATGCCTTGGATTCTATCCATTGGCTTGCCAAAAAGCATAAGCAGGAACAGATCTCCAGTATGGTGCTGTCACTCGGCTATTTACTACGCACATCGATCAGCTTCAAGCAGAATGTCATCACCTTGGCAGAAGAGCTGGAGATCGTCAATCATTACGTTACGATTCAGAAGTATCGTTTTCAGCATCGACTGGATTTCCACCTGCATGTACCACAGCCTTACCTAGGGTGCGCTATTCCCAAGTTGACGTTACAGCCGATATTGGAGAACGCGATCCAATACGGGCTGGAGCCGCAAGTGGGCGCCTGTCAGATTCGTGTGTATGCGGAGCTGTCGGAAGGGAAGCTGTTGCTTGTCGTTGAAGATCACGGGCCAGGCATGGAACCGGAATTCGTGGAGAAGGTGCTTCGCGGTGAAGTGGAGACCCGAGGTACAGGAATTGGTCTGATGAACATCAGAGAGCGGCTGCGTCTAGCCTTCGGCGACGATCATGACATCAGGCTGGAGAGCAAGCCGGGGTGCGGAACCAAGGTCACGGTTCCCTTACCGCTGCCGAAGGAGGAGAAGCTGTGGGAAGATTACTGCGAACAATAGGCATCATCTGCCTGACGGCAGCTCTGCTCGGTTGTGTGCCCCAATTTGCTCAAAGGCCTGGTATGGTGATTGAAGAAGAACCTATTACGCTACGTATTGCCTGGTGGGGCGGAGAATTCCGTAACAATGCCACGATTGAGGTCATCCATCAATACGAACAATTGAATCCGCATGTGAACATTGAGTACGAATACAGCAGCTTCAACGAATATTGGAGGAAGATGGCCCCACTGGCCGCGGGAAACGCACTTCCAGATATTATCCAGATGGACATTTCGTATTTGGCTCAATATAGCTCACTACAGCTATTGGAGGATCTATCTCCGTATGCGCAACGTGGATTACTGGATACGAAGGACGTGGACAAACAGCAGTTGGATAGTGGCAGTATAGACGGCAAAGTTTATGGACTGAGCCTAGGCGTTAATGCGCTGATGAGTATCTATGATCCGGAAGTGTTGCAGGCGAACGGCATTGAATTCCCGACAGATGCATGGACTTGGGACGATTTTGATCAGATGGGCAAGCACATCCAAGGACGGGGCATCTATCTGGGCACCTATCTTACTCCAGAGCAGTTTTTCGCGTATTATTTGAGGCAGCATGGTGCTAAGCTGTACGCGGAGGATGGGACACGTCTCGGTTATGAGAATGACGAATTATTTGTGGAATATTTTGGACTGATGCAACGACTCGCGCAGGATAAACTCATCTTTGCCCCAGACATCTGGACCTCAGATATCGGTAAGCCGGACAATGATCCGTTTTATTTAGGTGAGGCGCTGTTTAGCTGGGGGTACTCCAACCAATTCATCAGTACAACAGAGCGTTATGGGAAGCCGTTGTCTATTGCCCCAATGCCGGGGCCTAATAACTCAGATGGGCTGTTTCTGAAGCCAGGCATGTTCTTCTCCATCGCGGGTAATTCCAGACAGAAGGAAGAGGCAGCGAAGTTTATTAGCTTTTTCGTCAATGATCTAGATGCCAATCTGCTGCTCAAAGGGGAGCGTGGTGTGCCGGTTTCTTCCAGTGTGCGGGAGCAGATGAGAAGGATCGTTGAACCGGAGCAAGCACAAGTATTCGATTATATAGATTGGGTCGCAGACCATAGCAGTCCAATGGATGCTCCTGATCCTGTAGGTAGCTCCGAAGTCACTGCCGTGCTGCGTGAGCTGTATGATCTGCTGTTATTTGGCAAGTTAACGGCGGACGATGCAGCGCAGCAATTTCGTGAACGTGCCAACGCCATTTTGACGAGAAGTGAGACCTAGCATTCTAATAATGATAAGGTCATTCTGTCATCAGAGTGGCGAGTGTTACTACTCTTTATCTTTCAATTTATATAGTTTAACCCTCATTCTGCATGGATGAGGGTTTTTGTTATGGAATGGTGGATATTTCCTCTAGTATAATTAAACTGGGTAGTCATGCTGCCAATAGATTCGGAGTTTCGAAGATTAGAAGTTTGGAAGATGTTATCCATATATCAACCGATGAGGAGTGTCAGGACATGTCCATACATCACATGGGTCAAAAGGTTACATTTGCAGATATCAAAACGAGGTTGCCTCACGAAAGCTGGATGTATACACAGAATGAATCGCATGACGGTGAATTCGATGCCGAGGAAGTATGGCTGCATTCGGGTGATCTTCATCTCAGTGAGCTGTTACTCGATGAGGGGCCTTTTTTAATTATGGTTGAGGGAAATCTGACAGTTGATCGTTATATTGGAAACACAGAATCCGACGCGGCCGCTTCCAACCTGGTTGTGCTTGGTGATCTTACAACGCCTTATATGCTCGTGGGAGGGCAGGAAATATATATTACAGGTAATCTTGTTGTGGAGGATATGTTCTGGGGAGATTATAGCCATGGAGAATTGACGGTGAAAGGCAACGTAGAAGGTGGGTTGCTGGTAAGTACAGAGCAATATGGAATACAGGTTCAGGGACAACGGAAGGTGAAGCGTCAGGTTGAAGAGTGGGAGGATCTCGGACCATGGCAGGGCTTCAACATGTTGGAGTTATTTGTTCCTGAGTGTGTCATTGACGAAGATACAGAAGAGCCGTTTCCATGGCGAGAAGAGATGTTAAAGCGGCTGCAGCAAGGACAACCTATCATCCATCGAGAGTATATTCAGGCCGCTGGAATAGAGCCGAATGTACCGGATTGGTTCGAAGATCATCGAGTTAGCGCTGCAAACATACAATGTCTTACGCATCCTTCATTATTGCCTGTAAGGGAGGATGATGAGTTGCTGAACAGCTATGAGTTTTGGCTTGGTGAACAGTTTTGCCGAGCATCCGTCTATGGGGATGAGTATACGGAGGGTTACTTCCGAAGCTTGTATTTTCAGGGCGAACATGGCTGTGCATTGTTGCTTAAAGTAGAACCAGCAGACCAAGCCTCGGGCACTCCTGATGAAGATGCTGAACATGCGGGTAATTCTGTCTGGATGCTCTCAGGCGCATATCGTTATGTGAACGGAGAGAACTCTGAATGGAGCGAATTCTCAGAGAACTCACCTGCGGATATTCAACAGTTGAGCATAAATGGATGGAACACGTTGTTGCAGTCTGTATCGAATTATCAGTATGCTCGCACCTTGATTTCGCCGCAGCTTATTCGTGATTTATTAGCTCTGCCGATCGTGGAGCCCTATGACGATTATTATGATGATGATCGGCACGGGCTGTGGATTGGAGACTTCTACTTTGCATTTCGACAAGCAGGTCAATTGTGTGATGATGTTCCCCAGCCAGCTATGCTGCGGATTGGTAGAGAGTATACGGATGCACAAGGGGAGACGCAGGTCGAGAAATACTTCTTTACGCTGCATCAGCATGCGGACGGCACGGAAATTGTGCTGATTGAATACTCGGCTCAGGAGGACGAGGATGAGGATGAGCCGGTGTTGCTTGAACTTCATTATGCGGGTGGCTCCCAATTACTGCATGCCGTTCAATTGCTGGAACGTGGACGCAAAGAGCTCATTCAGGCCAATGAGGATTTATTGACTGGGGAACTGCCCTACGGTGTTGAATCCTTTGCGAAGCGATATTGGAAATCCAAAGGATACCTGAAATGAAATAAAAAAGGCTATGCTATAAAACAAGACGCCCAAGCAGGTTGAACCTGCCTGGAGCGTCTTGTTTGTTCATTTGTATTGAAGAGTAGCGAGAGAGAGGTAGGCAGTAGGCAAATACGTATTATTTGCGGTTCTGCTCTGCCCGCTCCACGATCATGTCGGCGAATTCCTCGGCTTGGCCTTGGATCGCAATCGGATCAAAGTACCAGTAGCGGTCTTCTTGCAATTCATAGACTTGATTGTTTTTTACCGCCGGAAGGGACTTCCAGATGGCATCTCCTTCATAACCCGCATTGCTCTCATCTACCGTCAGCAGGATATGGTCTCCTGCATACTCACCGATGACTTCACGCGAGATTTCTTTCCACTGTGTGTCCCCCATAAGTTCCTGCTTGGTGATCTCAAGCGGTGCTAGCGCTAGGGCACGATAGATTGCTTGTCCACCTCGGCCAAAGTTATCCCCGTAACCATAATACCCTTTTTCTGTTGCTTCCAGGATGGAGAAGGTTTCTTCCGGTTTTATCACCTGTTTAACTTTGTCGCGCGCAGCTGTAATACGTTCGTCGTATGTTTTCAGCCAAGCTTCGGCTTCATCTGCTCTGTCCAGCAGCTCACCGAATCCACGAATCTCTTCATGTACATCAGCGAACGTGCCATGGGTGATCACGACAGTCGTGGCGATCTTCTTAAATTTCTCAACCTCTTCTGGTTGTTTAGAAGCAGTGATAATCAGATCTGGATTAAGCGCAATAATCTTCTCCAATGATACCGTTCCACGATCACCAATATCGGCAATTCCTTGAACCTGATCGGCGTAATAAGGATTCTCCAGATAGTATTTCACGGCACCCACAGGCTTCATTCCTAATGCAAGGAGATCACTTACGTATATATCGGTAACAATCCGCTGGGGCTCAGCAGGGATTTCGACATCCCCCTCTGCGGACGCATATATGCGTGTAGCATTGGATGTACCCTCGGAATTGGATGACGTATCTGCTGCTTTTGTTTGTGCGGAGCCATCCGTTGCTTCAACCCCGGCGGTTGTTTGTTCCGTGGTGCTGGATGTATCTGTACTGCTACCACAGGCAGCTAACACCATTAAGATGGCAAGCATGATGAATAGTGCAGCAAAGCGTTTTTTTGCGACAAACATAGTCTATATCCCCCTGTTTATAATCAATAATGATTATTATTCTCATTAATAAGATAGAGGAAGAGTTCTCATTTGTACATGGACGGCTATGATCATTGATCCATGGACAAATGTGATGTTAACTGATGCGTGATATGTTTCAGTTGCTCAATCATAGAGATCGGATCGAATCCATAGAACATGTCATCACTAATGGTGTAGACTCGATTGTTCCGAAGGGCCTCCAGATTGCTCCAACACGCCTGATGAAGTAAGTGATCGACGGCTTCACGCTGGGTTAGTTCGGAGGGATACGACATGAAGATATAATCTGCCGCATACAGATGAACCTCGGATAAAGGGACATGTGCATATCCCGTGAGTAAGTGCCCCTCTCTTTTCATGTGAGCAGGAGGAGAGAAACCAAGCGATTGATACAGCACATATGAAGCTCTTCCCCAGCCTTGACCGTAGATATAGGCTCCGCTCTCCTCATTCCAGAAGATGCATACGGCTGTTCCACGTGCAGTCCCCAGGCAACGATCTAACGTAAGGTTGGCTTCTTGTTGAAGTGTATCGTAATGGGTTAACCATTGTCTGGCGTTAGCCTCAAGCCCGGTTATTCGTCCGAGTCTTAGCAATTGTTCTTGCCAGTCGAGTTCCTCAAAAGGCAGCAGGATTGTAGGTGCAATCTGCCGTAGCTTGTCTAGATTGGCATGTGGTGCATAACCGACAATGAGATCCGGATCGGCATCTGCTATGAGCTCCAGATTGTGAATAAATTCATGCTCGCCCCGCTGTTCAAATTGATCCATCCCTTGTTCTTGTAAGCGATCCTTCATCCAGCTAGCAACAGCACCCATATGGGGGATCTGACCTAATGCAATCAACGACGCGGTATAATTGAACGTAAGTGAGATAATTTTCTTCGGCTTTTTCCGGTAAAGTGTCGGCGCAGAACCAACGATCTGTTTGAATTTGCGGCTCAAATAAAACGTATCGCGATATCCTGTCAGTTCTGCCAGCTCCTGTAGAGAAGGATTCGAGAGCAGAAGATGTTCTTGCGCAATCCGAATGCGAAGTCGAGTAATATACTCGACAAACGTAAGTCCCGTCCTTTTTTTGAACTCTCGGGAGAAATGCTCTGGGCTGATACTGAACTCTCGTGCTAATTGCTCCCGGGAGAGAGGGTGTGTATACATGTCATGAATACGTTTGATCGTAAGATCCAGCCAAGAATGATTCTCCTGTGAAATGTGCCCGACTTGTTCCTGTAATGTTGCGAGTAATTGATAGAACAACATATGTACTTTAAAAGAATTGTGAGCCTCTGGAGTCATGCAGGTTTGAGCCAAATCATATATGAAGTCAGTCATACTATGGCTTGTTAAGGACGTGACCGAACCAAACGGCCAGGTATCTACTTCTTGTTCCAGCGGTTCAAAGGCGATAGCAAAACCCTGTAGCGGAGATAATGAGCCACGTTTACGCTCATGTTGAAGGTTAGTTCCTGCTCGCCGAACAATGACTGAGCCTGTATCTACTGTAAAATGTTCGTTCGCAGTGCTTAGTCTGGCTTGGCCGGCAGTCACAACATAGATGGTGTGCAGCTCGCTCCATAATTGATCCGTTCGAGAGAGAGCTTCTTGATCGTGGATCTTTACAAGATACCGAAATTTGTACATAGCAGAGGGTATGGAACAGATTTCATGCAGAGGAACAGATGCAGGTGGCGTCTTGCTATAGAAGCCGTGCTCCGAATTGCGCATAAACAATGATCTCCTTTGATCGTCTGAGTTAATAAGCAGTATAACCTATAACGAAGCGAAGTGGACGGCAACATGTGGAAACATTTAATTCAATTAAAATTGGAAAAAGAGGTTGAAATCGCTACCAACTCAGACTATAATGAAAATGTCGAAACGTTTCAATCTGCTGTTTATAAGCGTAATTAACGGTTTTCTGTATTTGGAAAAGCAAGATAAATGATATTTATACGTATAATATAATGTTGATAGAATGATAATAAATATCTTGTTAAGCTTAGTAGTAGAGGGTTTTTGAAGCAATGATGTGGCATTTTTTTGGAGAGTGTTCGAAACGTTTCGAATTGATATTGAAGCACATCCTATTAGTGCCAAAGTACCCCACAACCGTAGAATTATATTAGTTATAGTGGTTGTCACAACCCATTACAGTATAAAATGTAGCTAATAAGAGAAACTTGGTCAAGGTAGAAGGAGCGAACGTAGAATGGCGACGATTAAGGATGTGGCAAAGCTAGCAGGCGTAGCGCTCTCGACAGCTTCCTATGCGTTAAATGGGGATAGCAAGGTGAGTGCGAAAACGAAGAGTAAGGTGCTTGAAGCAGCACGTGAACTGAATTACCGCAAAAATGGCTTTGCCATGGACCTGAAGCGGAGCCGGACGAATACGATCGCTTTGATTTTGACGGACTTGTCTGGTCCGTATTATTCGGAACTGATTCGGAGTGTGCAAGATGTAGCGCTCGCTAACGGATATGATCTGATTGCGTGCAGCTCTATGGGTGAGCGTGATTCCACGGCCGTTCGATTTTTGCGTGAAAAAAGGGTAGATGGTGCGATTATACTTGCACATAACATCCATGATGATATTTTGGTAGAATCAGCAGGATCACGTTTTCCGATCATTGTGATGGATCGCCACCTTTCAGGGGATCATCTGGTGAATGTCCTGGTGGACGGGGAACAGGGTGGCTATCTTGCTACGCGCCATCTGATCCAGGAAGGGCATCGCACCATTGCCTACATCAGTGGACCGTCCAACTCGTATGACAATGCCCTGAGATATCAAGGATATCTTAGAGCTATCCAGGAAGCTGGGCTTGAGGAACGTTCGAAGTGGAAGCTGAGTGGTAGTTTTGTGCGTGAAGGTGGATATAGTGCAACCAAAATGATGATGCTACAAGGCGAGCTTCCATCGGCTGTTTTTTATGGTAATGATGAGATGGCGATTGGTGGTTTGAAGGCATTCGAGGAAAGCGGCATATCCGTTCCGAATGACATTTCAGTTGTTGGTTTCGATGATATTCAGCTGTCGGAATACGTGCATCCTCCGCTTACAACAATCCGTCAGCCTAAGCATGAAGCGGGATCATTGGCAGGACATCTGTTATTCCAGATGCTGAACGGTGAAGCTGTGAATCCATCATATACGTTAACAATTGATATGGTGGTACGACGTTCCGTGCGGTCTGTTCAATCAAGTAATGACACACAACCCATAAAGCCTGCCTAACAATCGGCGGTAAATGCTCGTAATGGCGTGGCTTTGGAACATATAAGCAAGATATGGCTAAAAATGATTCACAAGTGCGCAGTGAATAAAGGGGTTCATCGTCGGGATTAGGCTTAACATGCTCGATCCTTAGGGAATCCCTATTCTTTTTCAGACAATTCGAAACGTTTCGAATTTGAGTTTATATTACATCAAGGAGTGGATTAGATGACAACGATGACTAATGAATCGATCCGGCTGACTGCCGGGGAACTGACATTTACCTTTTTGAATAGTGGAGATCTGTATCAGGCGACTTCTGGCACAACGATGCTGAACCAGTTGCTTAGCAACCCGATTGATGGGTCACTGAATAACCTGTACCTACGGGTGTTTGAGGGTAGCAACATTCATGCTGTTCCATTGCTCGGAGCACACTCCAATAGCAAAGTCGTAAAAAGTAAGTCCTTGCCAAGCAACCAGCTAATCTGGGAAGGTACAGTAACATTGGATGGCAAAGAGCAAGAGATTGGTTATCAGGTTGTGTTTACGGCTACTGCGCAAGGGATCTGGTTCTGGGATGTGAAGCTTCACGGACAACACGATCATGTGGATGTCGTGTACGGACAAGACGTAGGTCTTGCCGATCCAGGTGCAGTACGGAGCAATGAGGCGTATCTGTCACAATATATCGATCACACCGTATTTGAAGATGCAACCAAAGGGTATGTTGTATGTTCCCGTCAGAATCAGCCTCAAGGCGGCGCATTTCCCTATATGCAGCAAGGATCACTAACCAAAGCGGTAGGCTACTCTACGGACGGATTCCAGTTCTTCGGTCTGTCTTACAAAGAAACCAATAAGCCTGAGGGCTTGAGTCACCCAATGCTCGCTAATGAGACATATCAGTACGAATTCGCCTACACGGCGCTACAGTCGGAAGCCTTGAAACTGGATGGAGAAGCACAAGTTGTTTTCTACGGACTCGCGAAGCCAGATCATCCCACAGGCATCTCTGCCCTGGAATTTGGGGATGAAGTAGCGGCAGCTTGGAATAAAGTTCAAGCAGATTCTGTTCAGCATGGCGAAACGTTGGAGCAAGTGAAACGGTCTGCACGCCTTGGTGAGCCGCTGGTGACGGTTGATCTGACGGAAGAAGAGATTAATCACTTGTTCCCTGAACGGCATCAGGAAGAGCGCAGCGGAGACTCCCTGTTATCCTTCTTCACAGGTAGTTACGAGCATATTGTCTTGAAGGCAAAAGAGTTGCTCGTAGAACGTCCGCATGGTCATATTCTGATGAGCGGTGGCAATGTGAAGCTCGGAGCACAGGTGATCACGACAACATCATACATGTACGGTATTTTCAACTCCCAGCTTGTCATTGGGAATACGAATTTTAATAAAATGATAAGCAATGCCCGCAACGCCCTGAACGTACCTAAGACAGCAGGACAACGAATCTACGTGGAGCTGGATGGAGTCTATCGTTTGCTGACCATGCCATCGCTCTTCGAAATAGGTTTCAACTATGTACGCTGGATGTACAAAACCGAATCGGACACATTCATCATTACAAACTACACGGGTACAAATACAACCGAAGTACGTATGGATGTGCGTTCAACGAGTGGTCAGGCATACCGCTATCTGGTAACGAGCCAAGTGACGATGAATGTGAATGAATATGAGTATCCGCTACATATGGAGCAGGATGGCAATACGTTGATCTTCATAGCAGACTCCCAGGCGATTAGTGCAGGAACATATCCTGACTTGCAATATCGAATGACGGTGGAAGGAACTGCTTTTAAGGTGGACGACGAATCCTTGCTGGCAAGCGGTGTACGTAGTGGTAGTGCATCTCTAGTTACACTCAGTCTGGAGGAAAGTGCTGAGTGGACGCTAACGATCCAAGGAATACTTGAAGGTCAAGCAGAGGATTCGGCAGCAACGCTTGATTCAAGCCTGACGTTTGAAGAAGAAGTTCAGGCGTATCGTGAATTTTTCGCGGGTGTTATGAATGGGTTCCGCTTATCACGCGGTGAAGGTCAGAATGCAGAGGATCTATTTAAAGTTAATGCACTGGCATGGTGGTACACGCACAATATGCTAGTTCACTACTCTGTGCCTCACGGATTGGAGCAATACGGCGGAGCAGCATGGGGTACGCGGGATGTATGCCAAGGACCTGTTGAGTATTTCATGGCAACGCAAAAATATGAGCAGGTAGCCGATATCATCAAAATGGTCTATACCCACCAATATGAAGATGATGGTAACTGGCCTCAGTGGTTCATGTTTGATAAATATTTTGCCATTCAACAGGAAGAGAGTCATGGTGATATTATCGTATGGCCGCTCAAAGTACTTGCAGACTATCTGACAGCGACTCGCGATTATGGGATTCTGGATGAGAAGGTGCCGTATACCGTTAAGCATAGCTTCGGATTTACAGAAAAGACAGCAACGGTGCTGGATCATGCCAAAAAAGAAATTGAATATATCCGTGCCAACTTCCTGCACGATACATTTTTATCTTCCTACGGGGATGGCGACTGGGATGATACGCTCCAGCCGGCGAATGCACAGCTCAAGCAATATATGGTGAGCAGCTGGACAGTTGCCCTAACTTATCAATCCGTGAACGTGCTCTCCCAAGCGCTGCAATCTAAGGATGCGGAATTTGCACAGGAGCTTGAAGTGCTGGCACAAGGCATTCGTGAGGACTTTAACCGTTACATGTTAGGTACAGATGTAATTCCGGGGTTTGTGTACATGGAGGAAGCGGATCAAGCGAAGTTGATGCTGCATCCAACAGATACAGAAACAGGTATTCAGTATCGTCTGTTGCCTATGACGCGCAGCATGATTGGTGAATTGCTGAATGCGGAGCAGGCTGAATCACACTATGCCCTGATCCGTGAGCAATTCCTATGCCCGGATGGCGTACGTCTGATGAATCGTCCGGCTCAATATGCTGGCGGTGTGAGCAGTCACTTCAAACGGGCCGAGCAGGCGTCCAACTTCGGACGTGAGATTGGTCTGCAGTATGTGCATGCGCATATCCGTTACGTGGAAGCCATGGCGAAGCTGGGCAAGACGGATCAGGTATGGAATGGTCTGGCGATGATCAACCCGATCGGTATCAATGAGGTTGTGCCAAATGCGGAGATCCGCCAAGCGAACGCCTACTTCAGTAGTTCTGACGGTAAATTCAACACACGCTATGAAGCGCAGGAACATTTTGACCAGTTGCGTAAAGGAACTGTACAGGTGAAGGGTGGATGGAGAATCTACTCCAGCGGCCCTGGAATCTACATGAACCAACTGATCTCGAACGCACTTGGCATCCGTCAGGAGGGTGGAGATCTGGTCATTGACCCTGTATTGCCAGCAGAGCTGGATGGTATGCAGTTCGAATTCGAGTATGCGGGTGAGTCGGTGACATTTATCTACCACTTGAGTACAGGTGCAGTTAACCGTGTGACGGTGAATGGCCAGGAGATCCATGCGGAAAGCACGATTAACCGTTATCGTCAGGGCGGTGTCTGCATCTCGCAGGAGACGTTCAAACAAGCACGTGGTGCTGCTGAGCGTACAGTTATTGATATTTATATGTAATGTGTAATCAGGAGAGAGGCAAATAATACACAATCTTGTTGGTACTCTCTTCTGTCCCCTATACACTAAAAAGAAGCTCTACCTTGATCAGTGGAAGTAAGTTTGTCCATTTACAAGGGGGGCTTCTTTTCTTTATATATGAGGATGGAAATCCAATCGAACTTAATGAGATTTTCCGCTGCCTATCGCAGTGGGACGGCCAGCACAGTGTGCAACAGCTCATTGTACCGGATATGCTTCGTCACATACCCATGGCTCTCCAGCCAACCGCACAGTTCACCCAGTAGGGGGAAGTGCCGCTCTCGAACAGCGCGTAGCCATTCTTCCTGTCCAGTGTGCTTAACTTGATCCGTAAATGCATTCCGGTGGTCAACATCTGTGAACATAAGGTCAGTAAGGCAGATACGTCCCCGCGAGGTTAACACCCGCTGCATTTCCTCCAGTGCCAGTAGCTGCTGGTCGGGGCTTAGATGGTGAAAGGCGAAGCTGGATACAACAAAATCAAAGGAATCTCCCTCAAAAGGCAGTGCCAGAAAATTGCCGAGCTTCACATGCATCTCCGGATACTTGTTACGACAGGTACGCAGCATCTCCCGTGATTGATCGATGGCTGTCATGTCAGTGCCGTGCTGTAGCAGTTTCCCAGCCAGATTACCCGTTCCTGTACCAATATCAAGTCCTTTCTCTCCAAGGGCGGGAGAAATCCAACGAGCCGTCTGTTCGAGCGCTTCGTCATAGTTGTGATACAGATAAAAGGAAGACTGTACCGTATTATTGGAGTCGCTTAACATGGAATGATCTGTATCTGCATTATGATGTGGGTGTGGAACTTCATGCTCATCGCTTATAGGCGGGGCATAATTCGAATGATGCTTGCCCTCTGAATTGGCTTGTCCATTACTGACGCTGTCCGCCACCTGCACTCTCTCGTCATGGATGGCGGCCTGCGTGTCGTAGTTCCAGCGGTCATGCCAGTTCTGCCTCGCTTCACGCAAGCGGCGTGAGCTGTCTGCAAGCACATGCAGGTGACTGACATCCAGTGGCCCCTCCTGACGATTCAGATCAATCATGCGCTGGGTGGTATCCAGCATACGTTTGAGTTCGATCCACTGAGCGTACATGACGGCTTGTTGCAGCTCCAAGTATTCTTCCAGCCGTTGTTGATTACCTTGGTCGATCTCTCCGATGGCGTGCGCGATGTCCTCAAGCGACATGCCGATCTCACGGAGCGCGACAATGGTCTGTAAGCGCCATATATCATTCTCTGTGTAACTTCGGTATCCGTTGTCTGTTTGTTTCACAGGAGATATCAATCCTTTTTCCTCATAAAAACGAATCGCCCTCGCAGATATACCAAGCCTGTCTGCTGCCTCCTTGATGTTCATCCTGCTGCACCTCCTTGTACTTTCAGTATAAACCATGACGTTACGTTAAGGTTAAGCGTTACTTTTAGATTAGGGTATGTCATCTAACTCTGGAGGGAGTAGAGTGCGGCGACTTTTCGTTCCAGTTCAGTAGTTTTGTGCATTTGCAAAATTTTAGTCCAGTCTGAGGCTATGCTACAATATAGAACAACGTAGTCTTCAACATTCCTCTATCTATTCGTGGGACATCGCCGTATGGGATGAGTTGCAAGACTAGACCGTGAAACGAACAAACTTATCTCTATGGGAACGCTGCAATTCGCAGCGATATATTATTGCATGAAAGGTTGCGCGATTATGTTAACAAGCCATACCTATACGATTCGACCATCCGAGATCCAAGATACGCGTCAACTGATGGATTTGGATGCGCTGGTGTGGGACAAAAACACTTCACCTGCACCGTTTCAATGGCGATCCAGACAGCAATATCTACAGCACTGTCCTCCGGGGTCTCAGTTACTCGCCGTACAGGGAGAACGCGTATGTGGTTACGTTGGTTTCCACCCAGCGACAGCAATGCCTGTTAATCAACATGTGTATGAGATTAATATTGCAGTTCATCCCCATGATCGCCGCTGTGGGATTGCGACAGCGTTGATGGATGCGATGAAGCAGCATGCGCGTGAGCAGGGAATTAGGAAGCTGCGGTTACGCGTGTTATCGAGTAATCCGGGGGCTATCGCTTTTTATACACAATGTGGCTTCTTAACAGAAGGTAGATTAGTGTCTGAATTTTATATTGACGGGAAATATGTAGACGACATTCTGATGAGTTATTTTATCGAAGCATAAGCGTGAAGGAGGAATAACGATGGATATGGGACTTCAAGGGAAGAAGGCACTTGTACTCGCGTCGAGTCAAGGACTAGGCAAAGCGGTGGCAGCTCAATTGGCAGCAGAAGGCGCGGATGTGATGCTTGCAAGCCGGAACGAGGAGAAGCTGATGGCAGTTAAGGAAGAACTGCTTGCGGCTGGCGGCGGCGGACGAGTTGAATTTTGTGTAACCGACGTGACGCGTAAGGAAGATATCGAAGCTCTGATCCGCAAGACAGGTGAGTTATTTGGTCGGATCGATATTCTGGTGAATAACTCAGGCGGGCCGCCCTCAGGTACGTTTGAATCGCTGACAGATGAAGATTGGGAGCATGCATTTGAATTAAATGTACTCAGCTATGTAAGGGTAATCCGTGGCGTTCTTCCCTATATGAAGGAGAGCGGCGGCCATATCGTAAACATCGCCTCTACCTCAGTGAAGCAGCCGATTCCAGGGCTAATTCTATCGAACACCTTCCGTACAGGTGTATTTGGTATGGCGAAGTCGTTATCACAGGAATTAGCGCCGTATGGCATTTTAATTAACACCGTATCCCCGGGACGAATTGGCACGGATCGAATACGTGATCTGGATGCTGCGCGGGCAGAGCAGAACGGAATCAGTATTGAAGAAGTGGGCGAGCAATTCCGTAAGGAAATACCATTGGGGCGCTACGGACAACCGGAGGAGTTTGCTAAGGCCGTCGTGTTCCTTCTATCTGGTGCCAATACGTATATTACAGGAGCTTCCCTCGTGGTTGACGGAGGTATGGTACGAGCACTCTAGTATAGGTCTGAGTCAGACGTTAGATATAATGGGAATGCATAATCAAAAGTTTAATAGTGAAACCCCTCTATAGTCGATATGTCGAATAGAGGGGGTTCATTGAGTTGTAGATCATATTTTGCAGTCTAGGTGTAGTTTAAATGTTGGTTTCATCCATGTCATAATTTTGTATAGAAGCAGAGGAACTATGAAATGGATTCGTATGTACTAATTTAGCGCAGAAGTTCCCACTCATGCTGTAACATGCCATATACAGCGTGGTTCACGTAGCCTTTAGGCAGCTTCTCTGCTTGGCGAATGACGCCCTCCAGCACGAATCCAAGCCGCTCTGGAATAGCTCGGCTGCGTTTGTTATTGGTTGCCGAACGAATCTCCACTCGGTTCAGGTCCAATGTTACTAGCGCATAATCTACGAGCACCCGGCACGCACTGGTCATCAATCCTTGCCCCTCGTAACCTTTTCCAAGCCAGTATCCAATACTTACGGAGCGATTCGTCCAATTAATTTCATGGAAGCCAATGATGCCTGCAAGCTCACCTTTTAACCATACACCTGCGGTAAATCCACCATTTTCAGCACCTTGCTTCAAGGCATTGGTAATAAAATTTGAGGTATGCTCGATTTCGGTCACATGATCCACCCATGGTAGCCAGTGTCTTAATTGATCCCGTGAACGATCTGTAAGTTCAAATAATGGTTTCGTGTGCTCCATCGAGAGAGGGCGTAGTTCAGTATATTCATCCAATGAATAGGTAAACATGAGTGCAACCTTCTTTCTTAGTCAATTTAGGGTTTAACGGGACTTAGGGGGCAATTTGCGTTCTAACGCAAACAGATCCTCTTCCAGCGAGGCCATACGTTGATTCGCGGTGGTGCGTGCATCAGAGATGGCCTGATTATATATGTAGGGAGCGAGCTGGGTCATGAATAGATCCAGTACACCCCAAGCTGCCAAATCGCCCAGTTCTTCGCCGCGTTCCTCTTCGAAATACGACTGGATGGTGCGTATGGCGTCATCCTGCTGTTCTTTGGTCAGTTTTAGCGTGTTCAATTGGGAAACCCTCCCTTAAAATTTGGTTTTATTATCATGCTACATGATTCGTGCGCACCCGTCAAAATGGTTATAGGCCTATCTTGAATGCGTTTGATCCTGACTTTGGTGCCGTTCTTTATTGAACTCATCCTCCGTTAAAGGTATATTTAAATGAAACGCGTACGAAACTTTCCAGAAAGCAACATGCTCTGGTTTCTGTCTTCGTATATCCAAAGGATGATAGCGGAATTGCTGCAATTCCTGAAGCTCCAATCCATTTATGAAAGGTTTGATAGCTGTGGACAATCGTACCACCCCACCTAACTTTATCAAAAATATCATCACCGAAGATCTCCGGTCTGGAAAAGTCCAGGAAGTTATTACCCGTTTTCCTCCGGAACCGAACGGTTATCTGCATATCGGACATGCCAAAGCAATTTGGATTAACTTTGCGCTGGGCGGCGAGTTTGGCGGCAAGACGAATCTGCGCTTTGATGACACGAACCCGGTTAAGGAAGACGTAGAATATGTACAATCTATCCAGGAAGACGTGAAATGGCTCGGATATGAGTGGAACGAGAAACGTTTTGCCTCGGATTATTTCGATGAGATGTACAATCGTGCGGTCTTGTTGATCCAAAAAGGAAAAGCTTACGTTGACGACCAAAGCGCCGACGAAATTCGTCAAATGCGCGGAACGCTGACGGAGCCAGGCAAGAACAGTCCGTACCGTGATCGTTCGGTAGAAGAGAATCTTGATCTATTCACACGTATGCGTGCAGGCGAATTCAAGAACGGAGAGAAAGTGCTGCGCGCCAAGATTGATATGGCTTCGCCAAACATCAACTTGCGTGATCCAGTAATCTACCGGATTTCACATGCACACCATCACAACACAGGTGACAAATGGTGCATCTACCCGATGTATGCTTTTGCACACCCGTTCGAAGACGCTATTGAAGGTGTGACGCACTCCCTCTGTTCCCTGGAGTTTGAGGATCAACGTCCATTCTATGATTGGGTCATCGCGGAGTGCGAGATGGAGAGTAAACCACATCAATACGAGTTCGGTCGCTTGAATCTGTCTCAGATGGTGACTAGTAAACGGAAGCTGAAGCTGCTCGTCGACGAAGGTCATGTAGATGGATGGGATGATCCACGTATGCCAACAATCTCCGGCCTACGCCGCCGAGGCTATACGCCAGAAGCCATTCGTGATTTCGTATTTGAGACAGGCATTTCCAAGAGCCAAGGGGTTATCGATATTCAAACGCTAGAGCACTTTGTACGGGAAGATTTGAAACTGAAAGCTCCGCGTACGATGGCAGTTCTACACCCACTCAAGGTCGTGATTACGAACTACCCTGAGGGTCAAGTGGAGTGGCTTGAGGCTGAGAACAATGTGGAGAATCCAGAGATGGGTAACCGTCAAATTCCGTTCTCCCGTGAGATTTATATTGAGCAAGATGACTTTATGGAGAATCCGCCGAATAAATATTTCCGTTTGTTCCCTGGCAACGAGGTTCGTCTGAAGCACGCTTACTTTATCAAATGTAACGATGTGATCAAAGATGCAGAAGGTAATGTAGTGGAGATCCATTGTACGTATGATGTGGAGACGAAGAGCGGCAGCGGATTTACAGGTCGTAAAGTAAAAGGAACGATCCACTGGGTGGAAGCGAGCCAAGCTGTACCTGCGGAATTCCGTCTGTACGAGCCATTGATCTCGGCTGAAGCACCGGAAGCAGACAGCGAACCAGAAGTAGTCGTAGCTGGGGCTGAAGCTGAGGTTGTGGAAGAGCAACCGGAGAAAACATTCCTGGATCAACTGAACCCGAATTCGCTTGAGATTGTTCACGGATACGTAGAACAGGAGATGAAAGAGGCGCAGCCTCAAGATAAATTCCAGTTCTTCCGTCACGGCTACTTCAGCGTAGATCCGAAGCATTCCGAGCCAGGTCGCCCGGTATTTAACCGCGTGGTATCACTCAAAAGCTCATTCCAACTGCCAAAAGCATAAGGTTAGTGGATGAAATAAGTGTCTGTTCATCAGCATGTTGGTGAGCAGACAAGTTATAAGATAGAGAAGGGGCATCCTATGTCATGGTCAATCATGATGAAGGGTGCCTTTTTAGTTTTTTAAGGGGGGAGGGGACTAGTTTAGGAATAGTCTGAGCATAGGTATAGGCGAGACTTTTAGCGTCAGCACAAGTGTAAAAATAAGCACGGGTATGGCAATGAGCATAAGAAGCAGAAATAGGTGTATGAGCATGACTGTCAGTACAAGCTAAGTATGAGTATGGGAATTAGCGTTAGTACAAGCGGGAACAGAAAAATGAACATGACCATCAGTACAAATAGAAGCAGATGCATGACCATGAGTATTAGCCAAGCATAAGTATGACCAATCAGTATGAGCGCCAGCACAAACAGAACACGGCTGACCATGACTTTCAGAAACAAGCACAATAATAGGCACAAGCACGACCAAGTGCTCCAGCTTGAGTATAAGCAGAATGTGGTCATGACCATGAGCATGAGCACAAGCCGAACATATCCATGACTATATGAGTCTCAGTATAAGCGCAATCAGAAACATGAGCATGCCCATGCGCATCAGCACAAACATAAAACTTGCGTATGAGGTAAGAGCCTAACGAATCGAGGACGCGCTATTTAAGTGTATTTGAACGTTCCAACAATGTAACGAATCGTAGACACTTTATTTCGTCGTATGACCTATCTTTTTAGTAATTTGAAGGTCTTTTTCGCGCAATAAGGTTGCTGAGATTCCTTAGCTTTGGAATACTCTGAAATTGTGGCAAATAAGACGTCTAAGGTTCGTCAGAATTAAAAGCAAGGCTGGGTTGGGAGGAAGGATACACTTAGATGACTTATAAATCGTAATTTGCACCACGTGCAGCTCTCAGCACGTGGTGCCCTGCTGCATGACTAATAAAGGTAAGGGACGATAATGTTACACCGTAACGAAGAGTTTAGCCTTACTACATGTCCTAATCTTTCGTTTCTTATAATGTTAGTTCTGCACCAGTAACGAAGAGTTTAACCTTACTCCCCGCCCTTAATCTTTTGTTTGAATGTTTGAAGTTTTATTTACACCATAACGGAGAGGGCAGAATAAAGCTGGAGAAGCGTAGCGCTCGCCTTTATCCCCGGATTTTACCCTTTGAAAAGGGGATTTCAAAAAATCTGGGGGTAACAGCGATCGGAAGATTGTTCTGTCATCTGAGTGATCCAGTGTAACTTTCGAGCTTATTCAACCTTTGCCAACAAAAGATTAACCATCACCCATTTCCGTCAACACAACAGGCTGATATCCATTCCGCCGATTAATCAGCCACATGATGGCGAAGCCAGCGGCACCAATCAGCGAGAAGAATACTCCGATGTTGTACATAAGTTCAGCACCGAAGCTCTGGAACAACCAGCCGCCAAACAAACCTGCGATAACGCCGGACAGACCGCCCCACGCCATCGTGTAGACAGCTTGACCAGAGGATCGATACGGTCTAGGAATAAATAGCATCGTGAGCTGTGTGCCTACATAGAAGTATCCACCGAAGGTAATGGAGTGCATCAGTTGAATGAGCACCACCTCAATTGGAAGGGTAGACTCAGCCATCAACTGCCAACGGATGGCGAACAGCAGACTAACCAGGACAAGCGAGGCGAGCAGGAAGCTCATCTTTCTTTTCAGATATCGATCCAGCAGTAAGAAGACCCCGACTTCCAGAATGGAAGACGTGAAGATCGCCCAGCCGACCATCTGTTTGTTGCCGCCCATCTCCGTAATATAGAGCGACATGAAAGTGCTATTCATCGCGTTAGGCACGGATACAAGAACGCCAAGTCCAATGAATGCCATGAAATAGGGATTGAACATCACCTTACCGAATCTGCGGAATGTGACCACAGGCGTATCCGAGGCGATTGGTTGTCTGGGCAGAAATACGGAAAATGCAAAGGCAACGATGATCATACACGCGAAGACGATGGATACACTGCCTATGCCAAGTCGGTCAATTAACGGCCCGGCCGCCACCGCAGTCAGAGCCCACCCTAAGGAGCCCCAGAGACGGAAGGAACCGAACTTTTGCGAGGTACCGTCAATGTATCCAAGGATCAAACTATTGGTTTGAGCGAATAACGGACTTTGAAAAAAATAAAAAACGATCATAGCTGTATAGATCCAGGCATAGGTAGGTGCATGAAAGACAGCTTGAGAGAACACAAATGTGCCTCCCATCATAATCATCAGAATAATACGGATATTACGCGATTTATCGCTCCAGAATCCCCAGAACGGATTGGCAAACAAGGAGACAAACGGGCCGATCGCCATGAGGCTACCAATCTCTAATTTGGTCATACCAATCTCTTGCAAGTATAATTGCAGAAATCCGGCGAAGATGGAGATTGCTCCATAGATGAAGAAATTATATAGTTTCAGCGAGACCAAAGAGGGATTGCCTCTTCCGGGTGCATATTTATCCAATAGAGCCATTCCTTTCAGAATCATATTGTTCAATGTATCATTTGTTGTATGGGGTTTCAATGTATAGACTAAAAGCTACTTTTCCTTATCAAGCTTCGAAAATAATAGCACTGGAGGAGATCGTCGTGAATACAACGGATTGGACAGGTATCATTTTGGCAGGTGGGCAATCTAGGCGTATGGGATCGAACAAGGCACTATTATCAGTGAAGGGTTCGACGTTGCTTAGCCAAATCGCTAGTTCAATGATACCGGAAGTCGCCCGCATCATAGTTGCGGGTGGCTCTCATGTCGCCACATATGCAGAACTGGGCTATGAATGTGTTCAGGATCAATATCCCGGCAAAGGACCACTCGCTGGATTGCACGCAGCACTGCAAGCTTCGGACACGAATTGGAATCTCGTATGCGCTTGTGATATGCCATTGCTTAAACCTTCCTTTTTCGCAGGCATGAAGCAATTGGCTGAATCCAGCGATCCACATTCAGTCATTGTGCCACGAATATCGGGACGTGTTCATCCGCTTGCCGGTGTATATCACAGGCGTGTGCTTACAGAACTTACGCAGTGCTTAGACCAAGATCGGTTACGAGTCACAGGTTGGTTGGAGGAAATGAACCCCCTCTATATCGACGTGCAAGAACTGGAAAGCGTAGGTGTTCACGATGCGGTAGTGCAGCTAAGCAATGTGAACACACCAGAAGAGTACCAGTCTATTCGGAATCATGAACGTTAATTGTACCACTTAGCTCCGACATAACCTGTGATCTTTTAGGGGTTGTTCAAAAAGTCCGCTTTTGATTACGAAGTGCATCTTTACCGCCTTATCGCCCCCTGCTTCGTCACTTTCCCTTGACGTACCCCGGTACGCCTGCGGAAAACTTCTTGGCTTGGAACGGAAAATTTTCAAAATCTGCGTTCTTCGGAGTTTTCAGGCACGCCCTAATCGATTCCGTTCACGCTTGAAATCGCGCTGGAAGAATCGAGCGGAGCACTGCGGTTTTTTTTCAAGGTAGAGTTGCGATATTGGAGTGGGCTTTCACCTGTCCAACGTTTGAACTGCCTGCTGAAATGAGACAGATGGGTATACCCAAGCTTCCATGCAATTTCCCCTAGGGATAGCTCCGGTTGTTCGATGAGAACTTTGGCTTCCTGTAATTTAAGGCTTGATAGATATGCGCGCGGTGCTCGTCCGTATACTTTACGGAAGATCTGCAGACCATATCCTGGGCTGATCCCGAACGAAGCGATAATTTGCTCCACCTTTATCGTAGATACGTTGCCATCCTTATTTCTTAGCTGAGCGTGAAAAGCCTGCTTAATCGCTTCTGCAATCGCCCCTGCATAGTGCATAGCCGTCGGTGCGGGTGTATTGGGCGCAGATCCAGACATCGTAGAGACGGGTTCACGATCGGCTGTCTGGGACAAGAGTGCAAATAACTCAAACATCCGTGCCTGCATCATAAACTTATCTGTCGAAGTATAAGCCTCCGTTTGTTTAATCATGCCCATCCAGCTCTCCAGGATAGCGCGCATTTTCAGATTGTCCGGTGTGCCTGCCTCGTAGATTCGACTGTGTCTGGACATCAATTTTAATATAAATACAGGATCGTCCACATTAAAGTGAGCGCTAAAATAAGTCATGCCTGTGGTAGAGACACATTGATTCGTATGTTTGTATCCCGGAGGAATTAAGAGAATGTCGCCTTCTTCTACCAGATGTCTATATCCATGAATGATACTCTCTTGGGTGCCTTCCAGTATGAGCAGAAGCTCAAAGCCTGGGTGTGACTCCTCTGGCATCATCCAGCCCATCTGCACCTGCTGGCTATGTGCGCCGTAAAGCTTGATGTTGCAATCGATAATCGGCAGCCAGTGTGCCATCAGGTGTTGCGGCATTTCTCGAAGCTGTAATTTAGTTTCCATAACGTCACCTCGGAAAAGGGTAAAAACAACTCGCTTTGTACAATCGGCACCCTTAGTATACTTCATTATAATCAGTTTAACCCAGATATTCATAATCATTGGATTCTGGTAAGAAGTAGGGATAGCCTGCATATATAGTACACGGTTATTACTAGATATGTAAACGTTATCATTCTCAGAATCACGAATTGCCTGTTGGATATGTGGAGCATTGCCTTAATTGCTTTAAGTGCATGTTCAAAAGCGGACTTTTTGAACGACATCTTTAACGGAAGTAACATACTTTTCCCATCAGAAGGAGAACTTACAATGGACAAGTTATTATACGGTGTAGCTTACTACGATGAATATATGCCTTATGAGCGATTAGACCAAGACATTCAGATGATGAAGGATGCAGGAATTAACGTGGTCCGTATTGCAGAATCTACCTGGAGCACGCATGAACCACAGAACGGAGTATTCGATTTCTCATCGGTAGACCGTGTTCTGGATGCAATGCATCAGGCCGGGATTCAGGTTATTGTAGGCACGCCAACGTATGCGGTTCCGACGTGGATGGTTAAGGAACATCCGAATGTGCTCGCAACAACGGTGCAAGGACAGGGAAGATACGGCGCACGTCAGATCATGGATATTACGAATCCAACCTATCTGTTCTATGCTGAGCGGATCATCCGCAAGTTGATCTCCAGAGTGAGCAAACATCCAGCTGTTATTGGATATCAGACCGATAATGAGACCAAACACTACAATACAGCTGGGGATAACGTACAGTTGCAGTTCGTCAAATATATGCGAGGCCAATTCAGCTCCTTGGACGAGCTTAATAAAGAGTTTGGACTCGACTATTGGAGTAACCGGATTAATAGCTGGGAGGACTTCCCTTCGGTTGTAGGCACGATTAATGGTAGTCTCGGTGCTGAGTTTGCGAAGTTCCAGCGTAAGCTCGTGACAGACTTCTTGGCCTGGCAGGTTGGCATTGTGAATGAATACAAGCAGGAGGGGCAGTTCGTTACTCAAAACTTTGATTTTGAATGGCGTGGATACTCTTACGGTATTCAAGGAGATGTGGATCATTTTGCCGCATCGAAGGCTTTCGACATCACCAGTGTAGATATCTATCATCCGTCTCAGGATGATCTGACCGGAATTGAAATCTCGTTCGGCGGCGATGTTGCACGTTCAACGAAACAATCTAATTATCTGGTGTTGGAGACGGAAGCTCAGGCATTCTGGCACTGGGTTCCATTTCCGGGGCAACTCCGCCTTCAGGCGTTCAGCCACCTGGCTTCTGGTGCGAATATGGTCGCTTACTGGCATTGGCATTCTATACACAATTCATTCGAGACGTACTGGAAAGGATTGCTTAGCCACGATTTTGAACCTAATCCGGTATACGACGAGGCCAAATCGATAGGCAGTGATTTTGCCAGACTCAGTCCACAGCTCGTGAATATGAAGAAGACCAACCGTGTGGCTGTTCTGTTTAGCAATGAGGCATATACCGCGATCAAGTGGTTCGGATTCAACTTTACCAGTGATAAGAACTATAACGACGTTGTGCGCTGGATGTACGATGAACTGTACAAAATGAATATTGGGTGCGATCTCATCGATCCATCCGTGGAAAGTTATGAAGGATATGATGTCATCATCGTGCCTGCACTATATGCTGCATCCGATGCTCTGCTGGAGAAGCTGAATCAATTCGTTCAGGATGGAGGCCACGTCGTCTATTCCTTCAAGAGTGGGTTCACGAATGAACATGTGAAGGTTCGCTCGACACGTCAGCCGGGAATCATCAGCGAAGCGTGCGGGATTAACTACAGTCTCTTCGTTGAGCCGAAAAATGTTGCGTTGCGAGATGATCCTTTTGCCGTAGGAGAAGAGCAGAACCAGATCCACACCTGGATGGAACTCATTACACCGACCACAGCAGAGGTGCTGGCATGGTACGATCACCCGCACTGGGGACAATACGCTGCAATTACTCAGAACAGCTATGGTCAAGGAAAAGCAACCTATGTGGGATGCTTCACTAGCTCGGCGGTCATCCAGAAGGTGCTGGAGCGTGTGATGAAAGAAGCGGGCGTATGGGGGCGGATCAAGAGTTAGCTTTCCCAATCATCGTGAAGACAGGTGTGAATGAGCAAGGCAACACCATCCGTTATTATTTCAATTATTCCGATCAGCCTGTTTCCTTCGTACACACACAGGAAGGCGGAACCGAGCTTCTGACTGGAACTGCGGTAGAGAAAGGTCAGACGATTGAACTGGAGCGGTGGGGAATTCAGATTATCGAGCAACAAGGGTAGATCATATAGATCGAACTACACATTTACACAAGAACGGAGAGGACAGAAATAACATGGAGAAGCGGAGCGTTCGCCTTTATCCCCGGATTTTCCCCTTCATAAAGGGGAATCAAAAAAATCTGGGGATAACAGCGATCGGAATGTTGTTCTGTCATCGCAGTGGTCAGTGTAAAAAATTAGTTCAATCTATACAGATAAGCACGCCGCATAATAATTGAAAACAAAAGACCAAGACGCCCTCGGCAATATGCTGGGGCGTTTGTCTTATTTTTGCTTGGGAGTGGGCGCCGTGTTAACCGAACTTTATCGCAAGCTTACAGATCCGTTTAAACGTAGCATTCGCAACAAATTGATTCTCACGATGGCTCTGCTTGCCGTGCTGCCTGTCATTGTCATGACGGCGATGGCTGCGGAGAATACTCGTTCTTCCATGGAAGAAGAGATTATGCAAACGAACCGCGCTAATATGAACTGGGCTTCGATCTATCTGGGCGAGCAATTCGCCCGCATGAATAATATCGTCTACTCCATCCAGATCAGTGATGAGGTTCACCAATACCTTGCATTGAATAAGGATGCTTCGGCGGCAAGTCGGTTTGATGAGCAAAAATCCATGTTCAATATGTTAAACAGTGTCTATTACTCCGCTGGAAATTATGTATTTGGTGTGGAGCTGTATTTGAAGGAATTAGATACGTTGTTCACCTTCAACTCGATGGAGAGCCGAATCAAAACCGTTACACAAATTCCGAAGGGGTATCGTGAGCTTTTTGATCAGCATAAGGACTTTACTATCATCAATGATGAGAGTGACCCGGATAAGTTTCATATGACTCGTAGCATGAACCGGTTTGAAGATCAGGAACAGATTGGGGCAATCAGTCTTGAAGTGAAATGGGCTGAATTCAATCAAACACTGGAGCTACTCGACACTCGGGGAGATTATTCGGTGTACATTGCAGATCGATCAGGGGCAATTCTCTATCAGCCTGACCGCACGCAACCGCCATATACGGAAGCGCTGCAACAAGTAACGAAGTCTACCAATGAGTCGGGTTTAATTCGCACAGCCAACGCGTACGTATTTTATAACTCCATTGAGCCATCGGGGCTACGTCTTATTAAAGTTGTGCCTGCCCATGTCATTAATGAGAGCGCGCTAGAAACGATGAAATACGGGCTTGTGGTGGGCGGACTGGCGGCTGCATTTTCTATTGGGATTGCAGTTTTAGTAGCATGGCGCACCTCGAAACCGATTGTTAGATTGGCCAATGCCATGAAGGGCATTCGACTCATTAAGGATAAAGAGGTGGTTCGCAGTGGAAGGGTGGATGAGATTGGGCTGCTGGAGAAAAATCTCCATGGCATGGCGAGCCGCATCCGTGAGCACATTCGGGATAATTATTTAATGAATTTAGAGAAACAGACCGCGGAGCTCAAAGCGTTGCAATCACAGATCCATCCTCATTTTCTCCAAAATACATTACAGATGATCGGCGGCATGATTTATTCACAGAAACCGGAGGACAGCTACAGAGTCATTCGGGCATTAAGCGAGATGTTCCGTTATATCGTCAGAGCCCCGGATGGTCTTGTGCCGCTACAATCCGAATTAGATCAATTGGAGCACTATATGTTGATTCAGAAACAACGATTCGCGAGCAAGCTGGAATACAGTCTGGAGATCGATGGCGTCATTGGTGACTGTTACATTCCTAAGCTATCCCTACAGCCTATCGTGGAGAATGCTTTTGTCCATGGTTTGGAGAAGAAGCAAGGAGAGTGGAAACTGAGCGTAGAGGTGATTCGTGAGCAAGATGAAGTGCTTATCCGAATAAGTGACAATGGTGTTGGGATCGATCAGGACAAATTAAGCGAGATGCAATCAAGACTGTCGAAGATGTCTCAACAGGGGGATCGTGTCTGGAGCACAGGTACAAGCATTGGTCTTGTGAATGCTGCGTCACGAATCGTAATGAATTTCGGGCCTGCGTATGGCATGAGAATTGAAAGTGAACAAGGACAGGGCACGAGAGTGATGATCCGTATTCCCTGTTCAACAGGAGGCGAACGCTTATGAGTAAGGGGCAAATGCAGTATAAAGTGTTGCTCGTGGACGACGAGCCGTGGAATCGAGATATTTTACGTAACCTGGGGGCGTGGGCAGAGCTTGGCATGATCGTAGCCGGTGAGGCGGAGGACGGTCAGGAGGCGCTACAGTTAATTGGACAGCTTCAGCCTCATATTATCATTACGGACATGCGAATGCCCGGTACAGACGGTGTAGAGCTGCTACAGACGTTAAGTGCACAGTATCCGATGATTAAAGTGATTGTGGTCAGTGGGTATGACGATTTCAATTATGCGAAGCATGCGATCCGTCACCGTGCGGCAGATTATTTATTGAAGCCTGTGAATCCAGAAGAGTTAAATGCGGTATTAGCCAAGTGCCTACGCGAACTGGAAAAGACAGCATACGGGCCTGAATCCTGGGAGGCGTATTCGTCGGCCTTTGCTAGTGAGTTTTCGGTATTTCAACATCAGCTCCGGCTGCGCTTCAACGATCTGAATGCTGCAGGGCTTCAAGAATTGTTCCAGCAGTTGGAGAACACATTGGAGGTTACAGGGATTCACAGACCTCAGCAACTAGGGAGAATCGTATACGAATTGCAGACGTTGCATACAGAGCTTTGTGTAACCAATGCGTTGTGTGAGCAGCATTCATCCTCAGCTGTGTTGCCACCTGCCCATATTCTATCCTCCATTTCGACTGCTGTGGAATGGGTGGCTGCTTCTTATGAGCAGGCGTTGGAGCAATTGATTGCACAGCGCAAATTCAAGAATCGGTTGAATCTGGACGAAGTGAAGCAATACATTGAGCAGCATTGCATGGAGCTCATTACATTGGAGCAGCTTGCACAGATCTTTTTTGTCAGCAAGGAATATATGAGTAAGGTGTTCAAGCGGGAATATGGCGTGAATGTGAGTGATTATATCGTACAGCTGCGTATGGCGAGAGCCAAAGAGTGGGTGCTAGATGACCAGATTCCGTTCAAACATATCGCAGAAATGACGGGATATGAGGACGTATCATACTTTTACCGTGTATTCAAAAAACACTTTGGGTTATCGCCTGGTGAGATGCGTAAGAGTCATACGAACTCATTCGACTAATACATGCCGTACACTCGCGTTTCTAGAATCGTGACTTGGATTAAGGTTTAAAATAATACAATCCATGAGTCTAATTTTGTCCAATGAAGCGCTTTCATTTAGTGGTATATAATAATCCCATGAAAGACAAACCAGTCACACCGGGAGGTCATAAGAGATGAAGATATGGAAAAGCGTAGCGAGTGCGGTTCTGGTAAGCGTTCTGCTGGCAGGTTGCGGCTCCAATGCGGGTACAGATAGTTCGGAGGGAGGCACTGCAGCAGGAAGCACCGTTTCACTCAAAATATTCGTCGCACAACCACGGCTGAAAGAACATTACGATAAATATATAGAACAGTTCAAAGCCAAGGAAAAAGCCGAGAAAAATATTGAAGTGAACGTGCAACTGGAGATGCCGCCAGCAGATAATGCAGCTCAAATTCTCAAAACACGTCTTGCCTCCAATGATGCACCAGACGTATTCGCCCTTCATGCTGTGAACGAGATTCCACCGTTCAGTAAGGCAGGGTACTTGGAGGATCTATCCGGGCAACCATTCGTGGATAAACTGCTCGATTCAGTTAAGCCATCGGTTACTGATTCAAGTGGAAAAGTCGTAGCCGTACCTTTGGAAACGCTATCTTGGGGATACCTCTATAACAAGGATATTTTCGAAGAGCAAGGGTTGGAGGTACCAACGACTTTAACCGAGATGAAAGCAGTGGTAGAGAAGCTGAATTCAGCAGGTATTACACCATTTGAACTTTCCTACAAAGAGGCCTGGGTTCCTCAGCTCTTCCTGCCACTTACGGTAGGCGCGCTGTCACAGACGGATCACAAGGATTTCTTAGATAAAATGAATCAGGATCAAGGCTCATTCTCGGACATGAAGGCGATCTTCGATATCTTCGATCTGGTTACAGCCAATGGTACGGAAAGAGCGCTGGAAGTAGGACCAGACGATGCAGCGGCAGCCTTTGCAACAGGCAAAGCGGCAATGTGGGTTCAAGGGCCATGGTATGCAGAGACAATCTTGAAATCTAACCCGGACATGAACTTTGGTGTGGCACCAATGCCGATTGACGACAACCCGGACAATACAAAGATTAACCTGAGTACATCCACTTCACTAGCGGTATCCTCTTCAAGTAAGAACAAAGAAGTGGCGCTCGATTTTGTAAACTATGTGCTCGATGACAAGGATTCCAGCGGCTTCTATGAAGCCTTGAAGTTCAACCCTGTGGCTAAGATTCATGACTTCAAGAGCTTCCCTTGGGTTGACGATGCGCTGAAATATGTGAATGAAGGCAAAGCTTATCAAGATCCGGCTGTTCCTCAAGCGGTCAAAGATGAGTCTGGTAAAGTACTGCAAGGTTACTACTCCGGTCAGTTGAATCAGCAGCAGGTTATTGATGCACTCGACAAGGCATGGAAGTCATACAACAAAGTCAACAAGTAAGGAGCTGCGAGTAACTTAGTACCCGCTATGGTTGACAAAATCCCTGCTGTACTAGGATTTTGTCAACAAACTTAGCGGCACTATATTTCCTCGAAGTCTCTAAGCAGATGAAACGGCTGGCAGAACGCACTTCGTTCCCCCGTTCATACTAAGTCTGTTTATAGAGGTTGTTCAAAAGCTGAAAACCGCCTTTTTGAACACGCACTTATAGTAAAAGGGGGAGATTCTATGGCTACGAATGTGTTCAAGAAGTATCTGTCATTGCTCGCGTTCACTGCGCCTGCCTTTGTCATTTATGCGATATTCCTGCTGATCCCGACATTTAGCGGTATGTTTTATAGCTTGACGGACTGGAACGGACTTAATCGGGATTATAGCTTCATTGGTCTAAGTAATTTTATCGAACTGTTTAAGGAAGACCCAGACTTTCTGAATTCCTTGTGGTTCACGATGAAGTATGTGGTGTTTATGCTTATTCTGCAAAATGGGATCGCTTTGCTGCTCGCCGTGTTCATTGAGACACGGACACGTAGCAAAGGATTGTTTCGAACGTTGTTTTTCATGCCCAATATGATTAGTACAATCATCAGTGCATTTATGTGGACATTCATATTCTCCCAAGTGCTTCCCCAGCTTGCTGAGAAACTTGCGTTCTCTCTACTGGATCAGCAATGGCTGGGTGATCCCAAGGTCTCCTTTTACTCCATCATTATCGTGTCGCTCTGGAATGGTGTGGGGTACATGATGATCATCTATCTTGCAGCATTGCAAGGTGTGCCGAAGAGTCTGAAGGAAGCTGCCACGATCGATGGAGCGAATGCATTCCAGGTGTTGCGTAATGTGGTCATGCCGATGATTACTCATGCGATAACGATCTGTTTCTTCCTGACATTGAACGGTGCTTTCAAAGTGTTTGAAGTGGTATATGGTCTGACAGGTGGCGGCCCGGGTAGAGCCACACAGGTTATTACGATGAACATCTATGAAGAGGCATTCTCCAATAACTTCAGGTATGGATATGCAAGTGCCAAATCGGTTGTGCTATTCATCATCGTTCTGATCTTCACATTGATTCAGATTACGGTGATGAAGAAGAAAGAGGTGGAAGCATGAGGATACAACGACTGAACAGCTATCTCATCCGACTGCTGCTTATCATAGGTTCTCTCTTCGCGATGCTGCCGATCTATATGGCTGTGGTGAACTCGTTCAAGACACAAGGCGAGATGTTCCAATCCTTTATCGCACTGCCGACCAAGCTGCACTGGGAGAATTATGCGGACGCATTTACCAAAATCAATCTGCTGCACAGCTCCATGAACTCGGCAATTGTCTCATTTCTTGGCATCGGCGGCATTGTACTCACAGCCTCCATGGCTGGATACAAGCTGTCACGAACATCAGGCCGACTCAGTAACATGATCTTCTTCCTGTTTGTAGCATCCATGCTGGTTCCGTTTCACTCGATTATGATCCCGCTGACACGGATGGCAAGAGGACTTTCAGTTCAGGGCAGCACGTATGGATTGGCTCTGATCTACATTGGACTTGGCGTTAACATGGCAATCTTCCTCTATCACGGGTTTGTGAAGTCAATTCCGCGGGAATTAGAGGAGTCTGCACAGATGGATGGATGTAATGAGTTCCAGACATTTTTTCAGATCATTTTCCCGTTATTATTACCGATCACGGTAACTATTGCGATTTTGGATTTCCTCTGGATATGGAATGATTTCTTGTTACCTTTGTTGATGCTCACCGATGTGAATAACTACACGCTCATTTTGTCCACGAATATGCTGTTTGGCGAATACAACAAGGAATGGCCGCTAATTCTATCTTCCTTGGTGTTAACCGCAATTCCCGTCATTCTGATCTATGCTTTCTTCCAGAAGTTCATCATGGAAGGGATTGCTGAGGGTGCAGTAAAAGGATAAGCGAGAGAAGACTAAACGAGGAGCAGATGTAAGGGGCAAGGAAGAGAGAGTGCAGAATACAGAGCAAAGGATATAAAGCAGAGATTCTAAAATATATTAACAAGCCGCCAAGATTGAGAGCGAATTCTCGCTCCGTTCTTGGCGGCTTTTGAATTTACTTTTCAAGAGAAGTGAGCAACTCACGTACAGTTTCTGCAAGAATGCTCAGTCCCTGTTCCATCTGCTCTGGCGTGCAATACGCATAAGACAGGCGAATATGCTCTTGATCTAGACGGTTGTACAGGTATCCCGGGTGGATAAGTACACCACGATCCAAGCAGATCTGGAAGAGGCGTCTAATGGAGAGGGGAGCACAAGTCAACTTCAGCCAAATATAGAACCCACCACGAGGTATATTCCACTGAGCAAGTTCACCTAAATATCGTTGCAGCAGCTCCAACATATAGTCACGTCGGCTACGTAGCTCAGGTCTTAGACGATCCATGTGCCGCTCGTGATATCCGTCAGCGAACCATAGCGCAGCAGCTTCTTGTGCCAGCGAGCTTGTCCCATAATCGGTCTGCATCTTAATATCTGCGAGCCGGCGAATGACAGGTTCCGGGCCGACCAACCAGCCAAGCCGCAGACCGGGACTGACTGCTTTTGACAGCGTGCCCATATGCAGTACGCGTCCCCCTCGATCTAACGCCTTCAGTGGCTTAGGGACAGGCTCATCCAGCCATAGATCCGTGTATGCGGCATCTTCCAGAATGGAGAACCCGGTCGTGTATGCCGTAGCCAGCAGCTCTTCACGGCGCTGTGCGCTCATCAGATTGCCTGTTGGGTTGTGGAAGCTAGGAATCGTATAGAGGAGCGGAAAATTACCTTGCTTGAAAGCTCGATTGGACGCTTGGCTCAATTCAACAAGCTGTATGCCTTCGTCGTCTAAAGGAATGCCGCCCATCTTCAGTCCGGCAGACTGAAAAGCATGGATCGAATACAGATACGAGGGTTTCTCCAGTAAGACCGTTGCTCCCCTTGGAAGCAGACCTACAGATACGAGATTCAGCGCCTGAATGGAACCGGATACGATCAAAATGGATGCAGGTGATGCTTGAATGTCATGAACCTTCTGTAAATACGCAGCCAGCGCAATACGTAGCTCCAAACTACCCTGTGGCTCCAAATAATTCAGGCTATGGGAACGACGGGATAAGGTGAGCAAAATTTCATTGAATTCGTCATGTGGCATAAGCTCTGGAGCCAGCTCACCTGTACCGAGGCGGATGATGCCTGGCTCAAATTCCGATCGGTTGATCTGCTGCACTTCTGGGAGGTTAGGATAATAAGAGCCCTCCTCGGAGGCTTCTTCCCAATTGGGCATTTCCCGAGTAGGTAGAGCGTTCCAGTCCAAGCTGCATACATACGTACCACCGCCATGCCTACCCTCAATCATACCTGCGGCCGTGAGATTATCCAGCGCACTGACAAGTGTGCTGCGATTAATCCCCATAGATTCAGCTAAGGTTCGCTGGGAAGGCAAGCGGGTTCCTGGAGCCCACTCGCCACTCGTAATTTTCTGGCGGATGTACAGTTCGATTTGTTGATACAGTGGCAAGGGTTGTGAGGGATCGGGCTTCCAGTCTATGCTTGACCACGAATCAGAACGTTTCACTTCGTTGTAACCTCCATTATGTGCATGAATTCATCGCTCGCATCTTTAAGGACACTATAACATTTGGTTGGTATGCATGCCATCCAAGTGGTTGGTTACGTCTAGTTCATCCTCCTTTACTATAGATAAACAGACTAAGGGGAGAACATATGGGGGTTTTTATACACGCGATTATATTGGCATTTGGATTGATTTTGCCGCTGGGCGTTCAGAATGTATTTATTTTTAACCAGGGGATGCTGCAACGTAAGTTTTCGAACGCTTTACCCGCCATCATAACTGCAGCCATTAGTGATACCTTATTAATTGGCGCAGCGGTTGGGGGTGTATCCCTTATTTTGTTGCAATGGCCTTTGCTGACGAGTGTATTGTATGCGGGCGGCAGTTTATTTCTGTTGTATATGGCGTGGGGCATGTGGAAGTCAGCGAGCACTGCGCATGAATCAGGGAGTGTGTTGTCCGCAGGTCAGCAAATTGCATTTGCAGCCTCGGTATCCCTGTTGAACCCACATGCTTTATTAGATACGGTGGCTGTTATCGGCACGAGTTCACTTCAGTATGACGGCATGGAGCGATTTTATTTTGCCTTAACGACAGCAGTGGTATCCTGGGTATGGTTTTTGGGATTAGCGGGGCAGGCAGAGGCATAGGGCGCTTAGATCGCACAGGACGCATGAGTGTGATGTTCAATCGAATCTCAGCTGTCATCCTGGTTGGTGTGGCGGGTATGATGCTGTGGAAGCTGCTTCAATTGTTATAAAAATAACATCTTTCATTGTTCAACATGTCAGGCTTGAAATGTTATTCAACCTAATAATACGAAGAAGCTGTCCCGTAAGTCATGAATATGACGGGGACAGCCCTTTTGGCGTACTAACATCCACTCAAAGAGGTTGCCGCCGCTAGATGGAACTTAATCTGCTTTTAACAGCATGGATTCAATAAATACCTTCAACTCATAGCTTGTATGATTCAATCGTTCAATAACATCACTAAATTCCGTCACAACTTCCGCTTGGTTGCTGCTGGATTGTGCGATAGATGTAATCTCATTTTCCATGTTCTTCATGGATTGCTGTACCTCACGTAGCGAACGTTCGATGTTGACCGTTGCTTCTTTGGTTCCGGCAGATAGTTTACGTACTTCGGATGCAACCACACCGAATCCTGCGCCCATATGACCTGCTCGTGCGGCTTCAATAGCGGCATTGAGACCAAGCAGATTTGTTTGTTCAGAAATTTCTCGGATGAATGATGCTACCTTAGTAACCTCGCCCGAATTCTGTACCGCCTGCCGGGTGTTGTCCAATATTTGAGAAGAGGATGCTGATAATTGCTGGGACTGGGCAGCTACGGTCTGCACCATATCTTGAAGTCTGCCGCTGATGTCCGTAATCAGTTGGGTGAAGTGCTCCAGCTTTTCTTCGTTTTTGAGCGAGAAACCGATGGCAAAGGAGCCTACAATTGTCCCGTTCTCGTCTCGAAGTGGTGTAGCTGAAGAGTTAATCGTTGTGCCATAGAATTCCTCGGGAATTCGGTTAGCTGACGTTTCCCCATGGATCAATGCGCGGCGGAGAGTGGGGTCTTCTAATGAGATCGGATCACCCGCTCGAATGCCCAGGTCACAATCTTCACTCGCAACGTAATACACAAATTTCTCGGTATCCGTTACGGCGAGCATCAGATCGTCTTTGAGAAACATAACTTTAAAATAAGGACAGGCTGCTACAAGGGCATCAACAATATTCAATTTGGTCAACTCCTACATGATGTCTGATATGTTTGGTTCGCGTTGCTACGTTATCACCTTAGATCATGAAGCTATGTAAATAGGCTAAACGTATAATTAACTTTATCATAAAGATTTGAAACAGGGCCGATATTGGTGAGAAAGAAAAGTTACCTACAAATAAGAGATACATGCCTTAATGAGAGTATATGTACTAAAAAAAGCCCAGAGATTTTCTCTGGGCAGTGTAATCGTGTTAATTTACATATTCCGATATAGTTAAGCAGTGCAAATGACAAGAGCGAGTACATACGTTATACACTCTCGATGTGCTCAGTATACTCAATGTGCTCGATCTACTCGATGGACGCAATGTACTCACTGTACTCGCTGTAGATGTTTGGAGCAGGTTAAACTCCCTGTGTTCCAGATCCCGATCTATAGCCCTTACCCACCAATCTGAGACATCCGTCTCGCTGTTGGCGTATGACTTTGCATTTTGCGTTCCAGTGCCATAGCCATCTCATGGTTCTTGGGTTTGGTGCCGAGTGCTTTGAGGAAAAGAGCAGCCATCGCCGCAGGGTCATCGACAAAGCGCCGCACATTATATTCATCTGACCAATATAAGCAGGCTTTGATATGCCCATCTGCGGTCAGACGCAGACGATTGCAGTTATCACAGAAATGGTCACTTACCGGATGAATCAATCCGAAAGTACCTTGTGAGCCTGAAATTTTCATATTCCGTGAGGGTCCGTTCCCGGCAGGGCCTTCGGTTTGATCCACCGTCCATCCAGCCTCTGCGCAGACATCCGTGACAGCTTCGAGCGGCAAATAGGATTTGCGCCACGAGTCCGAAGCATGTCCGATCGGCATGTATTCGATGAATCGAACATGAAGTGGCTGGTCAAGGGTCAGTGCGATGAAGTCTTTGATTTCATCATCATTAATACCTTTCATGAGTACCACATTCAGCTTAATCGGTTCGAGCCCAACGTTCGTGGCTGCCTCAATTCCTTTCAGCACCTTGTTCACATCGCCGCCACGGGTAATCATGGAGAAGCGGTCAGCTCGCAAGGAATCCAGACTGATATTAATTCGGTTCAGTCCAGCATCCTTCAGCGCCTGAGCCTGCTTGTCCAGCAGCAATGCATTGGTAGTCAAAGCAATATCTTCAATTCCGTCAATAGCGGAGATCATAGCGACGAGCTTGTGCAGGTCTTTGCGTACTAATGGTTCACCGCCGGTTAAGCGCACTTTGCGCATACCCATAGGAGCCAGCACTCGAAGTACCTGAGCAATTTCTTCATAGCTCATTATTTCATCATGGGGGGCGAATTCCATGCCCTCGGCTGGCATGCAGTATACACAACGCAAATTACAGCGGTCCGTAACAGAAATACGGATATAGTCATGTATTCTGCCAAATGAGTCCTGGAGCATTTCCATGCAGACCACCCTTTCATCCTCTCAGATTGGAGTTACAACATGCTAACCAAAATAAATGCGACAAATTCAAAAAGAACAGTTGCATCAAATTTTAGCTATTTCTCCAATCCGCGTCAATGATGACGTCGGATGATAGCATTCGTTTTGCGACGGTAAAAGGGGGCTAATCTATTGCGCGGAACTTGTTTCCGGATGCTTCTTATACCATTCATTGGCTTCGCGAAGCACCTGTTCTCCGCCAGCTTCCATGAATTCCTTCACAAAGGTATCGAAACTCTCCACAGGCTGATCGCCGGTGATGATGGAGATGTACGCTTTGTCCCTCATGCTGATTAAGTCAGATGAATATTGAATTAGGGCAGGGGTGGCCACCTCTAAATGGTTATAGATGCCGCCCTTTTCCAGTCCTACAGATGCCGCCCACTGTTCACGTTCCCCTATGGAGCCACCGGGAACCGTCATGCCGATACTGGAGCCGATCATATTAATATAGTTCTCCATTCGGTTATACGGAGGGAGAAGGTGGAATGTATTTGTGGATGTACCATCCCAGTCCCAGTGCTTGCCTTGAACGCCATACTCCATTCTGATCTGCTCATGTGGATCAGGATTGGCACTGACGTAGTCTAGAATTTCCAGAATTTTTTCAAGTTTGCCTGGCTCGTTGACCGCCTCAGCTCCAATCGCAATAAAGTTCATGAGCAGGTTGTTGCCTTTCGAGCCGCTAAGTCCATCAGGGCCAACGACAGGAGCACCAAATACCACCTTGGCATCTGCGTTCTTTTGTTGAAGCTCATAGACATTGAACGAAGCTGCCATCGGGGTTTCTTCGCCTTTTTCGTTCAGGATGTTGTAATCGCCCGCTTGAGTCCAATGATAATAGTTGCCCATGGAGGTCATTCCAATTTTACCGTTAATAAAAGCATGAGATAGATGCTTGTAGCCGCCCTTATTTTCGCCGGTGATAAACTCTGGGTCGATAATGCCGTCCCGGTACCATTGTTGCAAGTAAGTTAAGGCTTGCTTCATCTCAGGCTCCAAAGCGCCGATGACCAGTTGATTATCTTTCAGATTAAAATATAGCTGCTCGGTAAAAACAGTCTGCCCAAAAGCGCCAAACACCACATTCATACCTTCCTTGGACAAACCATACGTATCCTGTTTACCATTTCCATCGGGATCACCTTTGGCGAAGGCATACAGAACGGTTTCTAACTCATCCAATGTTGTGGGCGTGTCTAGTCCGAGCCGCTCCAGCCAGTCTGCTCGATAAACGATAGGGGTTCGGTAAATATTGGTCTCATTGATAACGGGAATACCGTATAAGCTGTTATCTATTTTCCCGTACTCGAAGTACCGGGGATCATAATCCCGGATACGCTTCACAAGATTAGGCGCATGTTGCTCAAGCACATCTTGGGGGATTTCGCCAACACTCCTTGTGACTGATATTTAAGCAGATCATGTGGCTGCCTAATTCGGAATAGATCCGGTATGTTCCCTTGAGCAAGCTCCAAGTCTAGCAGATCCTCGTAACGCTTGTTCTCCAGGTTCCACACATTCAGATTCACATTAAATAACTTTTCAGATATACGATCATCTCTGCATCCTCAGGCACTGGCGTATTCTGATGCATAGTCCAAGAAATGTTATATTGTGGGGCGGCATCCTTCTCAGCGCTTGCGAGATGGTTCTGCTGCTGCACTTGTGCACTTTCTCTTCCTGACACAGTACAGCCACTCAAGAGTACGATAAGCATAAGTGTTGTCATGGATAGACAGAGAGCTCTTGAAAGGTTGAGGTTCATAGTAGCTCCTTCACAATTTTTTTGAATTCTAGCTATAGGTTAGTTCGTCAGGCTGCGCATGAAGTTCTTCGGGGTGCAGCCGTGAATTTCTTTGAACTTCTTAATGAAATAAGCAGGGGTGCGGTAACCGACTGTGCTCGCCACTTGCTCAATAGTAAATTCCCGCCTTGCAATAAGTTCACGCGCGCGCTCCATCCGCTGATTCGTGACATATTCGGAATATACGATTCCGGTTTCTTCTTTGAAAATTTTGCTGAGATACTTGGGGCTAATGAACACTTGCTCAGAGACATGGTCTAGCGTGAGATCGCCTGAGATATTATCACTAATATAGGCTTTGACAGCCGAGATGGTATCTGGGCTTCTGACTTCACTTCGCTTCTCGACATGCGTAATAAATTCGGTGATTAGATGAACCATCCATTCCGCATAGGTGTTGATATTGTAGAGTGAAGCAAATTGCTTGTACAAATTTTGAGCATTTGCATCAGTGGGCTGCCAGCGCACCTGATTAATGCAGTTCGAATAAATTGATACCGCTTTCAATAAAAAAACCCGGCTATACTCGGCAGAATACGTTCCTTCCTTTATGGTCGAAACCAACTCATGAATGGCATTAGCCGTACCATCCACGTCACGTAGCTGCAATTTCTTTTCAAAGTTCATCAGGTAAGAGTCTGGAATTTCCAAGCTGCTGCTTTCTCTGTGAAGAAGCTCAAGGTCTTGTATGGCAGACTGCTCGGGGAAGAAATAGCTATATTGAATCAGTGTATTTGCCTGATGGTAGCTCTGGTAGATGCTTGTATAGTGATCCACCCAGCCGCCTAATGATAGTGCAAATGCTAGACCGAATCGATTTCTCGCCTCAGAATGAATAAATTCAATAATTTGATCCGAGAGAGGCTCCTCAGGTTGATTGGTACAGATGATGACCACCACTTTGTGATCCTGCAATTCTTCAGCGAGCAGCCTTGTTCCTTCAATCTCGGCTGTTTCTAGCTGCTGAATCATCGTGTACAACGTATGCTGCAATTGTCGTGGCTGCATTTCTTTCCACTTCTCACTGACAGGATCAATAACGATACAACGGAAGCGAGAGTAGGCCGTTGAAACGTGAATAGATTGCAGTTGCTCCGTGAGCTCCTCTGGTGTAAATCGATTATGAATCATGTTGAGCATAATGCTATGCTTAATCATTTTGTGATTGGCCTGTAACGTTTCTTCCAGACTATCTACTTTGCTAGACAGGCTGTTAATAGCGGTATCGATTAAGCGATACTCATTCTGCCGCAAGCCAGTGGGATGATCCACCCGTCCCTTAATATTATTCAAAATTCGCTTGACTGGGCTATAGTTGGCTACTGTAAATAGGGAAGACATTGCAATTCCAACAGCGACAGCGAGCAAGCCAAGGAGAAGCGAAACTTCCTTCAAACTATCCAATTTGTAATAGAAACTTTTATTAGGCGTAGTCGTGTAAATCCTCCAGCCATTCCCTTTAAATTGATCCTGTGAAATGACATATGAATCATGGTCAAATATATGCGTAAAGCTCTCATCCGAAGAAGAAGTGGATAGCAGGGACTGTAACAAGTTCTCCTTCGTGGTGCTGCCTAACAGGGTTTTGTCGGCGGCCGAAATAACGGTTCCTTGCTGATCTACGATAAATGTACTCGCATAGTCGGCAGGAATCATATTTTCGATGATCTGACTGATCGTAGATTCTTTGATATCAATCGCAATCATGACCTTACTGTTCTGCCCAGACGATTGAAACGGGTAACTGCGGACATAGGTAATTAACGGCGTCATGTTGTTCTCTATGGATTGTTCAATATACGCATCCTGAGGAACCATACGCGCCTGCGTCCACAAAGAGCTCTCTTCCGTTGCTCTCATCGTGGCAGCCCAATCAGCAATCTGATCCACCCGTTCGGGCGCATCCTTATAGAGCATCAGCCCATGTGCAGAGGAGATGATGAATTGATTCTTCGTATCATATATATGGATAGCTTCAATAAGATCCGAATAGTTTTGCACCTGATTTTTGAGCAACTGTTCGATGTCTAGAATCTTGCCATGGTTTCCTTTTAAGCTATCTATATCAATACTTACAGGACTACCTAGCGCTAAAGACAGATAGACCTGATTCACCTTCTGAATGACGGAACTTTCCATATAATTGACCGTATTTTTGAGCAGCAATTGTTTGTTACTCCGAATCTCTTTGCTGTATTGATGGGAGAAGAAGAGGTATAGGATCGAGCCAAACAGAAGCGCAATGACAAGGACGACAGCGATATAGGAAAAAACCATCCTTGATCTCACAGATTGAAACAGCTCGCGCATCCATGTTCCTCCTTCACAATTGGTTTCTACATAACTCTATCATTATATAATAGCCGCCGGACGAGAGATCATGTTGATCAAAATTTAACAAACTCACCTCAGAAAATTTACCTACAATTTAAAAAGATTTTACAAACAACTACAGTATAGATGACGTTTGTAGGATTCTCTCTATTTTTTTGAAAAAATATCTCCAAAACGTACGAATTTGATATAAAGCGGAATTTGTTCTATAGATGCTGGGGCGCCCCAAATGCTAAGGTAACGGCATATCAGACATCTAGATGGAAGCCACTCATCATTTGCTGGTGCGGTACCAAAAAATAATTACGATTATGGGAGCGTGTATTGCAGGCCATGAGAAAACCACTAAAAAAATCACTCGCATTACTTCTAATGTTGTCTATGGTAAGTCCGACGTTTGCGGATCGGGGTTATGCAGCTGACCAGAAACTTCAATTCTCTGATATTAAAGGACACTGGGCAGAAGCGAGTATCCAGGCTTGGGGTGATGAAGGTTTAATTCGAGGTTACCTGGATCATTCATTCAAACCGAATGCGTACATTACTAGAGCGGAATTTATGAATCTGGTGAACAAGGCTTTTGGATACACAGGACAAGCGGCAATTAACTATAATGATGTTTCTAACCAGGCATGGTATTACGAAGCGATTTCTATTGCTAATGCTGCTGGATATATAGAGGGTTATACGGATGGTACGATGAAGCCGCAAGATCCAATTACACGTCAAGAAGCAGCGAAAATTATTACAGGAATTCTGAATCTAGAGCTAGATGAGGAGTCAGCTAATACGTTTAACGATTCATCCGCTATTGCAGACTGGAGCAAAGGGGCTGTAGGTGGAGCGGCAGCAGCCAAAATTATTGCTGGATATGAGGACGGAAGCTTCAAACCACTTCGTTCCATCACTCGTGCAGAAGCCGTAAGTGCGCTTGTAAATGCGCTGGACATCGATTCGAACACAGCGATCAAACCAGCTAAGCCTAAGGGAACAGCGAACGTGTTGAATGTAGCTCCTCCCGCGGATGAAGCTCGTTTATCCGCAGTAGAGGATGGTGCCAATGCCGATGATGGTACACTCAAAAACGTTGTGGCAACCAATCCATTTATCGATATCTTGGACGGTTTTGAACAAGTATGGTCCATCAACCAACCGGAGTGGAGAGATGGAACAGCAGCGACGAAACCTGGTGCGGGTGATAAAGTAGCGAAGTATGGTGATGGACCGACTCCTTACTATGACGGGTTCAAAAATGATCCAACCGTACCTGTTGCAGACCAGAAAACATTTGCAAATGTAGAGATTCGTAACGAAGCAACGTGGGTTGCGAATATCAAATACGTTGAAGATGTAACTCAAAATCGTACGGATGAAGAGGCTTTAGCGGCCTATTACGATGACCAGCGCGATAAAATCTACAGTATGATGGAAGGTTTTGGCCCGCTGGCTAACACATATGTGGACATCATTAAGCCGGTGACAAGTATTGAACGAAGCGTGGATGAGATGAATGTTGATCTGAAAGAAGAAACGGTAGAAGATGAAAGCCAAGGTCTTGGAAGTGATTGGTCCAAAACAGAACTTGCTGACATGGCAGCTCTAGTGGATCTGGTTCGTTTCAAAACACCTGCTTCATCCAATCCGGCGAAATACTTCTTCTCTTCCCCAAGACCGTGGAGAATGAATTCGAACGGAGAAATGAAAGAGGTTGTAGATAGCAAGGGATTGCCTGTATGGGAAACACTGGGTGAAGGTGAATCGAAAGAAGAGCCGCTGCCATCCGGAGGAACGAAAGCATCAGGAGAGAAGCATGTTCAGCAGTATGAGAGCAATGTGAAGCTTATTCCTGCATTAAGTTATGTGAGAAGAATCGCTGAGGATGGACAAGGAAAAGACGGAGGATATCCAAGTGGACATACAAGTGCGTCATACTTGTCCGTACTTCCGTTTGCTTACGCTACGCCTGAACGATTCTCCGAATTGTTGACGAGAGCAGCACAGATGGGTGAGAACCGTGTTGTCACGGGCATGCACTCCCCACTTGATGTAATTGGTGCACGTATCCAAGCTACAGCGATGACGGCATATGCGTTCAATAAAAAAGAGAATCAAGAAGTGCTGGATAAGGCTTATGAGAATGCAGGAGAAGTATTTGGTGCATTAGCCAAAGAAAAAAATATGAGTCTGTATGAATATGCGCACACGGTAACAGAGGATTACAACTTTAAGAGTGCATATGACGAGAATAAATGGGAAGATCATGACGCGAACAAAGCCTTCTATAGAGAGAAGATGACGTATGGTCTGCCACAGACAGGAACAAAAGGTCTAGCGCCTGTTGTGCCGCTGGGAGCAGAAGCGCTCTTGGAGACTCGCCAACCTTATTTAACGGATGAGCAACGTAGAGAAGTATTGTATACAACATCCATTGATTCCGGTTACCCTGTGCTAGACGAGTCCAAAGGCTGGGGTAGATTGGATCTGGTGACAGCATCGGATGGTTATGGTGCATTCTTAAGCAATGTCACTGTAGATATGGACGCTTCCAAAGGACGTTTCAATGCAGAGGACTGGTGGAGAAATAATATCTCTGGCATTGGTATGTTAACCAAAAAGGGTACAGGAACACTTACATTGACGGGGAACAACAGCTATACAGGTGGAACTCTAGTACAAGCAGGAACACTGAAGGCTGAATCCACAACCGCATTTGGTACAGGTGATCTGTATTTGGAAAATGGCTCGATTGTCGTTGATGCCGATGGGGCAATCAACCTGAATAGAAACTTTACTGTGGATAATGGAACGCTCGACATTGTTGTGAAGAACAATCTCAATGCGATTAATGTCGGCAAGAAGTTGTATCTGGATGGAGGAACGCTCAATCTCGATCTGTCTAACTACAAAATTGAGGGCTCCAAAGACATTACCCTGATTAGTGCAAATGCAATTCAAGGTCAATTCGATCGTGTAACTGCTGATGGGTACGATTTGACTGTTTCATACCAAGATAATCGTGTCGTTGCACATGTTGTGGCTAAATAAAATTTAAGTCGTGTCTGAAAACTTGCTAATCTAAGTAACGCATTATGTATACAAAAAGCATCTGCCATTGCCTTCATTGTTGTTAGGTATGATTCACAACAACGAAGGAGGTGCAGGTGCTTTTTCCTATGTGCTCGTATGTTTACTCGTCAGCTTTCAAGGATACCCGTATTCGTTTGAGGATGGGTTAGCTGGAACTGTCCCACAACCTGCTGCAAAAATAAAGTGATGACTTCTACATTACGTGAAGAGCTCTGTACCTGTAACATATCGTTCAGAAGCTCCCGCATCTCCGTCTCAACCTCGGCAGAAGTAGAGCGGTTTTGATGGCTGATCGCTGCAATGTTCTCCATGAGCATGACAACCTCATCAACCACTTGTGTGCGTTGAGCATCCTCAGCAGTAGCACTTTGCAGTAACTGTGAGGCTGCCTGCACAAGCGTGGTTCCTTCCGTAAGAACCTGATCGCCTTCTCGAATGGATTGGGATGCTGTATTAGCTGCGGTAGAGATTTTGCTCAGAATGTGATGGATATCTTCCGTTGAGGAACGAGATAACTCAGCGAGTTTACGTATCTCCCCAGCGACGACAGCGAAGCCGCGTCCATGTTCACCAACATGAGCTGCTTCAATAGAAGCGTTCAATGCCAGCAGATTGGTCTGAGCCGAGATCTCATTAATGACAGCCAGTGCACGGTAGATATCCTGCATCGTATCCATGAAAGACAGGATGGTGCGATTGGTATCGGATACGGCTCCAGAGATCTGAATCATTTTGTCACCGATCCGTTCTACTTCCTGCTGGGCAACTTCAATCTGCGATGTCGCAGTGGATTCAAGCTGATGCAGTGTATGACGCATATGATCTGCGGCGATCTTGGCCTGATCCAGGTCTTCAAGCTGTGTACGTATGCCTTGAATCATGAAGCTTAACTTGCGATTGACACGCTCTGTCGTGCCTTGTGTCGTCTCTGTTGAAGTCCGCATCTGATATTGATTGTCCATAACATCCACGGTAGCCAACTGAACTTTGAGCATGATGGCTTCAAGTGAATCGATCATATTATTGATCCATTTTGCTAATTCGCCGCTTTCGTCTTGAGCAAAAGTGGAGGTATCCAGACGTTGAGTCAGATCACCTTTGCCCTCGGCATTGATTCGAATAAAACGACTAATGCGTCGCATGTCCTCATGAACACGACTATACTGCTTCCGTTGCAATTGACTTGCGGTGAAGAAACCGCAAATGAGATTGAAAGCTGCGATGGCTCCTGCGCTCCATCCACTGCCGGAGAGAATATATACTAGACCTGCTCCAAGGATCGCCGACAACACAATCCAACGGGTGTGCAGTTTGAACTGGCGCCAGCCCATGTTACGCACCTGATACACTTCTTCCAAATCGCCTTCACACATCATGCCCCAGCGGTCTGGACAGTGAGGAAGCTGAAAAGTAATCCCCTTCCCTATGACAGAGATATGACGGTAATCGGAGTAGCCGGGAAAGGCAACAAATAGATTGGAGCCATTTTGAATCGTATTCTCCACTCCGGGATGTAATTTTCCAGTAGAAGGATCGGTGAACAATAGCTCAAGCTCAGTATGTTCCTTAACAGAAACAGTACCCCATTCGGTTGTGACACCGTCTTTTAGATTTTCTCCGTGAGTGAAGGTTCGATCCTCGAAACGGCTACGGGATAGAGCCGTTCCGGGCAGTAGATGCGGTCTGATCGTGGATTCCGCCATGAAAATGTAGTTATCACCCGAATCGGGGTAAATATGGCCTGACTCTCTTTGAATTAAATCGCCTAATACATCATTCGGAATACGGCTGCATAGCGCTCCAACATAGCGACCCTCGTGTACGATGGGGGCAACAAACATCAGTGTGACATCATCATGAAAAGAAGACGAACGCGCGCCAATCTCCAAGGTGAGTGGATCAGAGTAAGGTCCATAGAGGCACTTTTTGCCCTTGATATCTGCTCTGGCATACCGTATACCTGGTTCAAACCCTTCATCCGTGTTGTTGTAAACCTTCCCAATATGCTTCGGATAAGTAGAGAATACAACCTCGTTTTGCTCATTCATCATAAAAAGCTCTGTACATTCTTTTGCTCTTGTATAACTTCCTTGGAACCACACGCTTAGTTTGCTTAGAGACTGTGAACCTTGTAATACATCTTGGGGCTTATGCGACTGAACTTGCTGCAATAATCGATCCAGATGATCCCATTGTTCATCCGCCCAGTCCATGAGAAGCTGACGTCGTGTTTCGGCGATCCCCTCAAAAATCTGTTCTACGTCTTCCTTGATATGTACGTTTAACCGATACGACCGCCACAGCGGCCAACCCTTTTTCCACCCGAGCCAGTCAAACACGCCAAACACCCCCGATTGTTGAATGTGAATGCTTCTCTCTCTTTCTCTCTATATAAGTCTTATACAAGAAAATCACCAAGAATACGAGGGTATATGCTATATTTTCCGAATATTCATTCAAAAAATACAAATAATATACGTTTTTGAAAAATGAGATAATGGTTACCTACGGCATGAATGATCCTCTAACAATTGATATTCATGATGTAGTTATATTCTTGTTAGGTAACCTCTCCTCCATACTTGCCTCACTTTACACTCTGTAACATGAACAAGCCTATTCTAAAAACAGTCTGTATAATGTAATCCTCGCTCAATGTTATATAGTATTACCTAACCAGTTAAATCTGTTATGTTCGTGAACACGACTCGGTTCAATAACCTCCCATTCACCCTGAGTGCGATCAGAAGACCACTTCCGCGAAAAGGAGAATGCCTATGTCCTCCATAAACGTTCCTGTTCCTGATGTCAGCCATATTGAAGTGGATCATGTGTCCGTTGTATTTGGAACTGGAACACAGCAGGTAACGGCACTGTCTGATGTTTCATTTCACATTGGTTCCAATGAATTTGTCTCTCTGCTTGGACCGTCCGGCTGTGGCAAATCCACCTTACTGCGATTGGTTGCCGATCTGCTCCAGCCCACGTCCGGTTCTGTCCGTATTGCCGGGGATGAGCCAGAAAAAGCAAGGTTACGACGACAGTTCGGCATCGTATTTCAGACACCTGCTCTGTTCGACTGGCGCACGGTACGTCACAATGTGGAATTACCGCTGGAGCTGCTCGGCACGAGTAAGAAGGAATGCAGGCGCATGAGTGCTGAGCTGCTTGAGCTGGTTGGTCTCACCCGCTTCGCTGACCATTTTCCATGGCAACTCAGTGGGGGGATGCAGCAGCGGGTATCAATCGCCAGAGCACTTGCTCTTGATCCACCATTATTGCTCATGGATGAACCGTTCTCCGCCCTCGATGAATTCACCAAAGAAAAATTGCAATTAGAATTGCTTGATATTAAGCGTTCCACAGGCAAGACCTTCCTCTTCGTTACACACAGTATCCCTGAAGCTGTATTCCTATCAGACCGGATTATTGTTCTCTCTGCACATCCGGGTCAGGTACATTCCATACATCCCGTTGAACTACCCTTAGAGCGTCATCGCGAACTGAGGGAAACGGAAGCCTTCTATCAGATGATTACGACGATTCGCAATTGTTTTTACGAGGAGCGTGATCCATCTGATGCCTCTGCGCTCTTATAAACCTGGCTATCGTTCCTGGGTAGCGATCTGGATCATTCTTCTACTCCTATTATGGGAAGGCATTGCCTGGATACTCCATGCGTCCATGACTTCTCAACAGGCTTCATCTCGCCTACCTTATCTACATGATGTGGTTATGGCACTATTCCGGCATGCAGGCACGCTTGCTGAACAAGGAAGTGTGACGTTTGGTAATGCGGCAATCGGCTTCGCAGGAGGTACGCTTCTGGGTCTGGCGCTTGCACTCCTGATGAGTATAGCTGTCTGGCTGGAGCGTACATTATCGCCCTATGTAATTTCATCACAGATGGTTCCGGTCATCGGTCTTGCCCCGATTGTGTACGGCATTATCCATAACGCCGAGTGGGCACGGATCGTGATGGCTGCTTACGTTACCTTTTTCCCGATTATCATCCACACCTTGAAAGGTTTAAAAAGCACCGCCCCGGAGCATCTGGAGCTTATGCGCTCCTGCGGAGCCTCGTTACCCGCCCAATATATCAAGTGTTTGTTACCTTCTGCGCTGCCTGGTTTGTTCTCAGGAATGAAAATCGCCGCTCCGCTCGCAGTAACTTCTTCCATTGTAGTGGAGCTAATGGGTGCTCCCGATGGGTTAGGCGTGCTTATGGTGAGCTCCCTGTACTATGGTAACGCCCAAGTCGGCATGTTCTGGGCAACGATCATGCTAAGTATGGGCATCGGATTGATCTCGTATTTGGTTATCAGCCTTGCTGAACGTTGGTTAACACCTTGGCAGCCTGAATTCAGAAGCAAGAGAGGAGGGGCTGCATGAATGATCATGTATGGAAACATCGGAATAAGGAAGATCGAGTGACAGCGGCCGTATCTGGAGGAACATCCATGTCCAGCTCTGCCATGATTACACCTACTTCTGCTTCACGAATACAGGAACAACAAGGACAAGCTGAAGAAAAACAATCGACTCGTCGTTTGCGAGGAGGCTCCATTGTTGGACGTCTGCTTCCAGCGGTTGCAGGACTTGTATTTCTTCTTCTATGGCTGCTTGGGGTATTCCACTTCATGTTCTCCCTGGAAATCTATCAATTGCCTGTTCCCTCTTCCATTGCAATCTCGATCAAAGAAAATGCAGAAATGCTCTTCCGTTATGCGATGTATAGCGGCACTGAAATGTTAGGTGGTTTCTTGCTAGGTTCTTCGCTAGGTGCACTTGCTGCTATAGTCGCTTGTTTCTTTCCAACGAGTGGAAAGGCGGCAGTGGCCGTGATGTCTGCTCTGAACGCAATACCAATCGTTGCGCTGGCACCGATCATGAACAACTGGTTTGGCGATGGAATCTGGTCGCGCATTGCGGTGGTAGCGGTCATTACGATGGCTGCTATGGCTGTCAGTTTATTCAAAGGGCTGACGTCCATCCAGCCACAGTACCATGAATTGCTTGGGGGGCTTGCAGCGAGCAAAATGCAAATTTTTATCAAGCTGCGCTTACCTCATGCCCTGCCTGCACTGTTCGCTGGATTGAAGATTAATATGTCGACCAGCATTATTGGAGCCATCGTAGGGGAGTTTTTCATCGCTTCTCAGGGACTAGGTTACCTGCTCTCTGATCAGATTCGCCTGGCGAATATGCCACTTGCCTGGTCTTGCATTGTTATCGCCGCTGTCCTTGGCATTGTGCTCTATGAGGCTGTGGTGCTGGCGGAGAAACGCCTGATTCCTTGGAGCCGTGTTCGCACAGATCACTGATTGAGCATTAAGTAGAGTCCTGATATTACATGCAATCGGCATGACCCAAAATCCATATAAATAGGGGGTTGTTCTTCACATGTACCGATCCTTAAAACCTGGTTTTCTAGTGTTGATGCTGCTGGTTGTTGCTATGTTAGGTGCGTGTTCGACGGATTCTAAGCCGGCTGCGACTCCTGCTGCTGCGGGTGCAGGGGAAGCGGAAGGTGAGGGTCAGTCTTTAACGAAAGTGAAGATCCAACTCAAATGGGTACCGCAGGCTCAGTTTGCAGGGATATATGCTGCCAAGGAGCAGGGTTTCTTCGCCGATGAGGGCATCGATGCCGAGATTATTCCCGGAGGTCCGGATATCGTCATTGAACAACAAGTTGTCAATGGTGCTGCGGATGTGGGTGTAACCGGGGTAGACAGCTTACTTGTAAGCCGGGATAACGGACTTCCATTGGTATCACTCGCCCAAATTTCGCAAAAGAGCAGCTATCGATTAATTGCCAAGAAGTCTGCGGAGATCACTGATCCTGCTCAGATGAAGGGCAAGAAGGTTAGTACATGGTTTGGCAGCCAGCAATTCCAAGTGCTTGCCTTCATGGAGAAGAATGGTCTTGATCCGAAGAAGGATATTGAGCTGGTCAAACAAGGCTTCACGATGGATCAATTCTTCAATGATCAGGTGGATGTGGCGACGGCAACAATCTATAACGAGTTTCATGTGGTATTGGAGAGTGGTGTGAAGGAATCCGATTTGGATGTATTCAACATCGAGGATGCGGGTGTTGGCATGCTGGAGGATACCCTTATTGCGAAGAAGGACTGGGTTGATGGTAATCGGGATCTGGCGGTCAAAGTCACGCGTGCCATTCTGAAAGGCTGGAACTACGCAATCGACAACCAGGACGAGACGGTAGATACCGTAATGAAAAATGTAACCGAGGGCAGTACCACCCGTGAGCACCAAGTGACCATGCTAGAGGAGATTGCGAAGCTGATTCGTCCAGAAGGTTTTACCGAACCACAGGTAGGTAGCTTCGTCGATGAGTCCTTCACCCGGACGGCGGATATCGCCTTAAGTTATGGTTTGATCAAAAAAGCCGCCAATCTGGATGAAGCACTAGAGAAGAGTATCTATGAAGACGCAGTGAAATAGATGGAGGAGGATGACGCATGAACTCTGTGGATCAGCAGCCTCAGCCAGTTGGAGGTACGAAGGAAGAATGGCTGGAGAAGGATCGTCAATATGTGTGGCATCACATCTCCCCGCATAACGATCATCCGATGATTGCCGTCAGCGGTGAAGGAAGCTGGATTATGGATCAGGATGGCTCACGTTATCTGGATGCAATGTCTGGATTATGGTGTGTGAACGTAGGTCATGGGCGGGAGGAAATTGCTAGAAGTGCCTATGAGCAGATGAAAGCACTCGCCTATGTACCGATGACCCAGAGTCATGAGCCGGCAATCCTGCTTGCAGAGAAGCTGAATGACTGGCTGGAGGGGGAGTATCGGATCTTTTTCTCCAACTCAGGTTCGGATGCCAATGAGGTAGCTTTCAAAATAGCCCGTCAGTATCATCACCAGAATGGTGAGCCTACGCGGCACAAGTTCATCTCTCGTCACCGTGCATATCACGGGAACTCTATGGGGGCACTTGGCGCTACAGGGCAAGCGGCTCGCAAGATCAAATATGAACCCCTCGGCGTTGGTTTCACTCATGTACCTCCGCCGTATTGTTACCGTTGCCCATTCGGTAAGAGTAAGGACGGATGCGGGCTCGAGTGCGCGACGATCTATGAAGAGGTCATTCGCTGGGAAGGGCCAGAGACCGTAGCCGCAGTTATTATGGAGCCGGTTATTACAGGGGGCGGCATGATTGTGCCTCCTCCGGATTACATGCGCACGGTACAGGAGATCTGTGAGCGCTATGGCGTGCTGTTGATCGTTGATGAGGTCATCTGTGGTTTTGGTCGCTCCGGGCAAAAGTTCGGGCATCACAATTATGGTGTGAAGCCTGATATCGTGACGATGGCGAAAGGCATGACCAGTGCGTACTCTCCATTATCGGCTACCGCCGTAAGAGCGGACATGTACGATTCGTTTAAGGAACCTGGCGCGGATACACACTTTCGTCATGTGAACACCTTCGGGGGCAATCCGGTGTCTTGCCGGGTAGCGCTGGCGAATCTGGAGATTATTGAACGCGAAAATCTAGTCAGCCAAGCAGAATGGCTGGGGCGATTGCTCCGTGAGAAGCTCGAACCGCTCTTGTCGCTTTCGGTGGTCGGTGACATTCGTTCCTTTGGATTCGCCTGTGGCATCGAATTGATTGAGGCGGATGGCGCTCCGGCCAGAGCTGATCGGGTGATGAAGGTACTCGCTAGCTGTAAAAAGGATGGCATTCTCATCGGTAAAAATGGGGATACCGTACCAGGGTTTGCAAATATTCTGACGATTTCACCGCCATTCGTCACAACGGAAGCAGAGCTGGATCTCATTGCAGGCAGCCTACTGACTGCACTACGTAATCTGGATGCAAGTTCATTAGACATGAACGGTGAAGCCATAACTGTACAAGGAGGAATTCGAAGTGCAGACGACTGAGGGAATCACCATTAATCAGGTTCGATTGGATGAGCGCATTGAACAATTATCTCGTATTGGACGCATCGTAGATACTGGTGTCTGTCGCTTAGCCCTAACACCGGAAGATATGGAAGGCATCATTCAGGTTCGTCTCTGGATGGAGGAGGCAGGGCTTACTACTCGGCTCGATGCCTTTGGTAATCTGATTGGTCGCTTGGAAGGTACAGACCCATCGCTTCCGCTACTTATGCTGGGCTCACACATCGATTCCCAGCCATATGGTGGTCGCTATGATGGAGCGATTGGAGTGCTCGGCGCGCTCGAAGCGGTTCAATGTCTAATAGAGCAAGGGATTCAGCCACTGATGTCCATTGATATCGTTGCCTTTTGTGATGAAGAGGGTTCGCGGTTTAATAAAGGCCTGTTCGGCTCCCGTGGGATAACCGGGCAGTTGGAGGAAGGTGAACTGGAGCGACAGGATAAGCATGGGGTGACGCGGCGAGAAGCGCTTGAATCCTTCGGCTGCTCCCCAGCACAATTTGCCGAATCGGTATACCCGCCTGGAGCGATTGGTGCATATCTGGAGCTGCACATTGAACAGGGACCTGTACTGGAATCGATAGACGCCCCCGTGGGTGTAGTGACCGGGATTTCTGGACCACTGTGGCTCACGGTGACTATGAAGGGAATGGCAGGTCATGCTGGATCGGTTCCGATGGGAATGCGGCATGATGCGCTTGTTGGCAGCGCCAAAGTCATTGCTGCGTTTGATGAGATGGTACGTGAAGATCCTAGTGCGCCTACGGTAGGAACAGTAGGGAGCCTGAGGGTATTCCCCGATTCGCGCAACATTATTCCGGAGGAAGTTAGCTTTACCGTAGATTTGCGGGATATGGAGATGTCACGCAGAGATCGGCTGGAAGCCCGGTTCATGCAGCTGCTGGAGGATATAAGCAAGCAGCATGGGCTGAGCTATTCGCTCACGGTCGATACCAACAGTGAGCCACGATATTGCGCGGAACGAATTAAATCTGCGATTCACTCATCGGCAGAAGCGATGGGAATGACATTACCCGAGCTGATGAGTGGGCCTTTCCATGATGCACTGGCATTATCACATGTATGTGATTACGGCATGATCTTTGTCCGCAGTAAGGACGGCATCAGTCACCATCCGAGTGAATACTCTTCGCCAGAAGATATCGCACTGGGCACCGAAGTGCTATATCGAACCGTTCGGCAGATGTGTAATGGTCACACGATTATCGACACATTTTCATAAGGAGGCGTTCCAATATTATGGGCAAAATCAAGATTGCTTTGATCCAAGCTTCACACGCCATTGAAGGCACGGCTTCCGTTGATGTTCATAAAGAAGCGGCAATACAGAAGCATATCGCCATGGTGCGGGAAGCTGCCGCCAAGGGAGCGCAGATTATTGGCTTACAGGAAGTATTCTACGGTCCGTACTTCTGCACGGAGCAGAGTCCGAAGTGGTATGCCTCTGCGGAGCAGGTACCCGAGGGACCAACGACACAACGTTTCCAAGCATTGGCGAAGGAGCTTGGGGTAGTCATTATTTTGCCGGTGTATGAGGTGGAGGGCATTGCTTCGTATTACAACACGGCAGCCGTGATCGATGCGGATGGATCGTACCTGGGGAAATATCGCAAACATCACATCCCGCATGTGGAAGCAGGTGAGGGTACGAATGGATTCTGGGAGAAGTATTATTTCAAACCTGGAAATCTTGGATACCCGGTGTTTGATACGGCTTACGCCAGAGTGGGCGTGTACATCTGTTATGACCGTCATTTCCCGGAGGGAGCGCGTCTGCTCGGATTAGCAGGTGCTGAGATTGTATTTAATCCTTCGGCAACGGTGGCAGGCACATCGGAATACCTGTGGAAGCTGGAGCAACCAGCACATGCGGTAGCCAACGGTTATTATGTTGCTGCGATCAATCGTGTAGGGGTGGAATCACCTTGGAATATGGGAGAGTTCTACGGTCAGTCCTATCTCGTTGATCCGCGTGGGAAGATGGTCGCCATCGGCAGCAGGGATCGGGATGAAGTGATTATTGGTGAGATGGATACCGAGGTAATCCGGGAGGTGCGCAATGTATGGCAATTTTACCGGGATCGGCGGCCTGAAACGTATGAACATCTCGTTCATTTGTAGAGGTTGTTCAAAAAGTCCACTTTTGATTACAAAGGATGCCCTAAGGCGCAGATAGGATACAGAGTCCAATGAATAATTCTCGGAGGTGCATACGCATGATGAACAGCCATGGAAGCCCCATGTCCGATTATGGATGGGAGAGTCGTTTCACGGAGATGAAGCCTGCGATGTCAGGTGCAGAAGCGATGGAGGAATCCAACCGCTGTCTATATTGTTACGATGCACCTTGCATTAAGGCGTGTCCAACAGATATTAATATTCCTTCGTTTATACGTAAAATCTCCACAGGTCACCTTAAGGGTTCTGCTCGAACTATTATGGATGCGAATCCGGTGGGAGCCAGTTGTGCGAGGGTCTGTCCAACAGAAGAGTTATGTGAAGGTGCCTGTGTTCTGAATGATTCGTCAAAGCCTATTCGCATCGGTGACCTGCAACGATATGCAACCGATTGGGCAAGAACGAAGAATGAACCTTTGTTCCATCCGACCCCTTCGAATGGACGTACTGTTGCAATTGTGGGAGCCGGCCCGGCAGGGTTGTCCGCAGCCAGAGAGCTGGGGCGTGCAGGGTATGAGGTGACAATCTATGAAGCGAAGGCAAAAGGTGGCGGACTGAACACCTATGGTATTGTATCGTTCCGTTTACCTGAATCCGTCGCATTGTGGGAAGTACAGCAAGTGGAAGCACTGGGCGTACAGATTCGCTATGGAGTTCGCATTGGGGTAGACCTCTCGGCAGATGAGATTATGGAGCAATACGATTCGGTAATTCTCGCTTGTGGCATGGGCGCAGTGCCGATGCTAGGCATTGAAGGCGAGACACTAGAAGGAGTCTATGATGCCATTGAGCTGGTCGAATCGACGAAGCAGGGTGTGCCACCGGCGCTCCATGGATTGAATGTTGCCGTGATTGGTGCAGGCAATACAGCCGTGGATGCAGCTACGTGTTCGGTGCGTTTGGGTGCTGAGCGAGTACAGATGCTCTATCGACGCGGAGAGGGTCAGATGACAGCGTATGCGTTTGAATATACATTTGCGAAACAGGAGGGAGTCGAATTCCGTTGGTTTACGATGCCGAGGCGCATTATCGGAGATGAGAACGGCCGAGTTCGCGCCATTGAATGTGTGAAGATGCGGCTCGAGACACCGCCCGGCGGGGGCGTGCATGGCCTGTACCGGTGGAGGGATCAGAGTTCACGATTGAATGTGATACCGTCGTGCGTGCCATTGGGCAGAATCGGTTGTTGCTGCTCATTGAAGCCTTTGGCTTGAAGCACCAAGGTGGTGTAGTGGAGGTGGAGGCGCACACATATCGCACATCCCGCCCTCAGGTCTATGCGGCAGGAGATGTTATCTTCGGTCAGGGGCAGGGCGAAGCCATGGTCGTATCAGCAGCCCAACAGGGGAAGATGGCTGCGGCAGCCGTCATGAAGGAATGGCCTGGACAGGTGGAAGAGACGGCATAAGTTTCGGAATCATGCCATGCTCGGTTTAATGACACCAGCACTAATCTATAAGTGAAAGGTTTTGACGGGATCATTATTTGGAGCATATAGGGAGATCATGCAATCTCAAGACTGATATCAGACAGCATACTTTCAATACCAAACCAAACGCTAATCAATATTAATTAAGAGACATTAATCCACATCTAGGAGGGATCGTTATGGCTGACTTATCTATTAATCTGGCAGGTATTCGATCGCCGAATCCGTTCTGGCTGGCATCTGCACCCCCAACGAACACGGGATATCAGGTTCAACGAGCCTTTGAGGCAGGCTGGGGTGGTGCAGTGTGGAAGACGCTGGGCGAGCCGATTATCAATACATCGTCGCGCTTTGCAGCAATTCATTTTGGTGGACAGCGTGTTGCCGGTTTTAACAACATTGAGTTGATATCGGATCGTCCATTAGAAGTGAATCTGCGAGAAATTGCCGAGACCAAGAAGCGTTTTCCGGATCGAGCGGTGATTGCTTCTCTAATGGTTGAGCCGAAGCGGGAGAAGTGGCATGAGATTGTGAAGAAGGTAGAGGCGGTTGGTGTCGATGGACTGGAGCTGAACTTCGGATGTCCTCATGGCATGGCTGAACGTGGTATGGGAGCCGCCTCGGGACAACAACCCGATCTAGTTGAATTGCAGACGATGTGGGTGAAGGAAGTGGCTACAACCCCGGTTATCGTGAAGCTTACGCCCAATATTACGGATATTACGATGACCGCCAAAGCTGCCGTGCGTGGTGGAGCCGATGCGATCTCCATGATTAACACCATCAACTCTCTTGCGGGTGTAGATCTGGATTCGTGGAATACCGTTCCGCATGTAGGCGGTCAAGGAGCGCATGGGGGGTATTGTGGCCCGGCCGTGAAGCCGATCGCTCTGAACATGGTTGCGGAGTGTGCACGTAATCCTGAGGTAGGCGTACCGATATCAGGTATTGGAGGCATATCCAATTGGAGGGATACAGCTGAGTTTCTATTAATGGGAGCCACCGGCGTTCAGATATGTACGGCTGCAATGCATCATGGTTTTCGGATTGTGGAGGAAATGATCGACGGGCTGAATGATTACTTGGATGAGAAAGGCTTGCAAAGTGTAACCGAGTTAATCGGTCAGACGGTTCCTAAATACTCGGATTGGGGCAATCTTGATCTGAATTACAAAGTGGTCGCTCGTATTGACCGCGATGTCTGTATCAATTGCAACAAATGCCATATCGCCTGTGAAGACACTTCACATCAATGTATCGATATGCTGACAGACCCTTCGGGCTCCTATCTTGAGGTGGTTGAGGAGGATTGTGTAGGCTGTAACCTTTGTTCCATCGTTTGTCCAGTAGACGGTGCAATCCAGATGGTGGAGGTCGAGCATGAACAAGCACCACTCACCTGGAATGAACGCCAATCGGCAATAGCGACGCTACAGTGGACACGAGATCAATCAACGAAAGAGGCGATATCATGAGTATCCGTAAATTGATTCGTAATGGTGTGTTGGTTACAGCGTCAGATACATTCGAGGCAGATATTCTAATCGAGCATGGCAAAATCACGCAGATCGGCATAGGGCTACTGCCGGACGAACGGACAGAGGTCATCGATGCTGCGGGTTGTTATGTGATTCCGGGCGGTATCGATCCACATACTCATCTGGATATGCCGTTTGGCGGAACCGTTACTGCGGATGACTTCGCGACAGGTACGGCAGCAGCAGCATTTGGCGGCACAACCACAATCATAGATTTTTGTTTAACGCAAAAAGGGCGACCGCTGCTGGAATCTCTCCAGCAATGGCATGACAAAGCAGAGGGTAAAGCAGCCATTGATTATGGTTTCCATCTGATGATTGGTGAGATGAATGACCAAGTGCTCGAAGAGTTACCTCAGATGATTGAAGAAGAAGGTGTGTCTTCCTTTAAGGTATTCATGGCATACAAAAATCAATTCCAAGCCGATGATGCCATCCTGTATCAGACGCTGCAAAAGGCGAAGGAGTATGGCGCTCTCGTCATGGTGCATGCCGAGAATGGTGATGTGATCGACCTCTTGGTGCGTGAAGCACTCGCGGCTGGTCGAACTGAACCGATTCACCATGCGCTAACTCGTCCATCGATCTTGGAGGGAGAGGCAACAGGTCGGGCGGCTCGACTGGCGGCGCTTGCCGATTCTCAGCTTTATGTTGTGCATGTGACATGCGCTGAAGCGGTTGAGCAGATTGCCCGTATGCGGGAGTTGGGTTATCGAATCTGGGGCGAGACATGTCCACAGTATTTAACATTGGATCAATCGATCATGGATCAGCCGAATTTTGAAGGTGCTAAGTATGTCTGGTCCCCACCTTTGCGGGAAGTGTCTCATCAGGATGCATTATGGAATGCGCTCAAGAATGGTCAGCTGCAGACGATTGGCTCGGATCACTGTTCGTTTAACTTTAAGGGACAGAAGGATCTGGGAAAGGATGACTTTAGCAAAATTCCGAATGGCGGGCCTGTGATCGAGGATCGACTCAGCATCCTGTATTCAGAAGGTGTTGCCAAAGGTCGCATATCCTTGAACCAGTGGGTGGATCTGTGCTCTACACGGGCGAGCAAACTGTTTGGGCTCTTTCCGCAGAAAGGCACGCTGGCTGTTGGAACCGATGCAGATATCGTTATTTTTGACCCAGCGATGGAGAGAGAACTTTCTGCTGCGACGCATCATATGAACGTAGATTACAGTGCTTTTGAAGGAATGCAGGTTCAGGGATGTCCCGTTACGGTGCTGTGCCGGGGAGAATATGTGGTTCGTGATCGGCAGTTTGCAGGCAAGCCGGGTGCAGGTCAATACGTGAAACGTGCCAAATACGATGCTGGCGCGCCCGTTCCAGCGAAGAAAGTTGCGACAACAATGAGGGGGTGAGAGGGATGTCCGAGACAGCGGATTTTGAAGCAGAAAAAATAGCGATTGAACGTATGGTCGCACTGGGCTACCGGATCTATACGGTGCAAGAGCATCTGGAGGGAGCGGATGTCGTCTGGGAACACCCGGAACAGCCGGGGGAGTGGAAGCAGCAACACGTCGGTACTGCCTCCGGCCGAAAGTGGTTTGGACACTTTCTCGTGCAGCAACTGCGAGAACAGCAGGGGGCATAATGAAGCTACGCGATCGGGCCGTTGACATATTCATAACCATAGATGGCAAGCTCGATCGCAACCCTTTTCTCAGGAAGAACATAGTCTTCGCCTAGAAGAGTCTCGATTTTGTGTAATCGGTGATAGAGCGTTTGCCTAACGATGAACAGGCGGGTAGCGGTCTCTTGTTTGGAACAGCAGAGCACTAAATATTGCTTAAGTGTATGCAGGAGCTGTCCACCTTTTTCTGCATCATATCGGATGATTGGCCCCAAATACTCCTCGATAAAATCCTCCAGACTACCACTCTGCTTCATGCCTGCAATAATACGGTAACAGTGAAGGTTGCTGTAGAAGGGCTGTTGCATGGCTCCGATATCCTTTTGAATGGACAGTGTCTCCTTGGCTGAATCCAGGCTGTCCTTGATACGAGAGAGGTTAGCGCAGCTCTGACCAATGCCTAGTAGACCTGAGAATAGACGATGCGTTTGATCTGCTTCGTGCTGCTGGAGCTGTTGAATGCAGTTCCATAGCTGGCTTTTGCGTTGAACTCCAGGCTGAGGGTCGATGATGATAAGAATGATCTGATGGTTAAGCACGGTACTGTAGAGGGTGAATCCTTCTCTTGAGAAAATGGAGCGGGAGACGATGTTGCGCTGAATGAGGAGCTTCTGTAGCTTGAGGCTATCTGAATAACCCGGAATACGGTCGAACAACATGACGGTGCCTGTGCCTGCTGCAAGAAGGGGGCTAGCGGTGGATAGATAGTCGTGTATTTCTTTGGCAGAATGATGGCCGTTGAGCCAATCAATGACCCACATATCTTCCTTGTATCGGCGCTTCTCCTCCATGTATTTGGTACGCATCCAGTCCTGGGCAATGGCAGCGGCACAACGCTCCATGGCTTGAAGGACGAATTCGCTCGAAGGTTGATGCGGGTGCTCTAGATCCAGATCATGATTAGATGATTTGGCTGTGGTGAGTACGAGATCGGCAAAGGTATACTCTAGCGCTTGCACAGACAGCGAGAGCGTACCTGGTGAGGAACCATGATCGGTTGGCGTAGTGTTCTCCGTATGACTTTCCATTCTCGTTGTACCAGACTCCCGATGCATGAACCAGGACTGGCGGCGCGCTTCCAGATGCTCTGGTGCACAATAAGGCACCGCACTTGCCTCACCCTCAAGTGGATAGAGAGCTACATCATAACCCGTCGTACGTGACAACAATCGAAGTAGTGGCTGCACACCATCGCCATTGAGCAGAAGTTGGTTGAATGAGGTAGTCAGGGTATCAAGTTCAGCGATTAACCGCTGGTGACTGCGGAGCAAAGTGAAATGCAGGTCCTGTGTAATATCAATATAGCGAACTTGTTCGTGGAACCAGATTAATGGAAAATCCTCGGCAGAAGCGATTTCTTTCATCGCCCCAAGCTGGGATTGGGTATGTGCTCCAAGCTCAATACATAACCCCGCAGCCCCATGTGCAATTAACTGCCGTAGAAAAGAAAGCCCCTGCTGCGCATTATCCTGCCATCCGATGCCTGTAGTTAACACCAGTTCACCACCGTTTAGCAGGTTCCCCACTTCAGGCACTTCCATGATATGTACCCATCTGACGTACCTTGTCAGCGCACGTTCACTGGCGAGCACCTCTGCTTTGCGAAATACCGGACGTTTCAACATATCCCTCATCTGAATATGGAGCGTCGTTTCCCCCATATCCTCACCGTCCTTCCCATGGTATGTCCTAGGCAATACCCAACCCAAGCTGCGGAGTTCTAGAAGAGCGTTCTGTAAGCCATGTACGTATTTCATATCTATAGACCCTACTCGTGCAACATATCCGTAAACCTTAGTATAGAACCATTTCATAGAGATGAGATGATCTCTCACACCCATTTGTGTAATTTCCCAAAATGGATAGTTTGTTTTGTCATTTATTTCAAAGTTGCCATCGCGTTGACTACAAAACAAGCCCTGACTGCAAAAAAACACCCCTTGATGTGATGCTGGAATATAAAATCATTCCAATACATACCAAGGGGTGTGAATTGTTAATCTAGCTCAGATCATGAGTCGATCCTTGTGCTTAATTAATCTTCGATTCTTTTCTTTTTGAACTTCATCAGGAATTCATACACAATCGGTACGATGACCAGTGTGAGCAGCGTGGAGCTGATCAGACCACCGATAACGGTAATTCCCAGACCTTTCGAGATAATACCAGCGCTCTCTTCCAGCCCTGTAACGAGTGGAAGCAAAGCACCAATGGTAGCAAGAGCGGTCATCAGAATTGGACGAAGACGTGTTGCTCCGGCTTCCAGCAAGGCTTCACGAGTAGACAATCCCTCGTTTTCCTTGTGAATGACGCGGTCGATTAGGACGATGGCATTCGTGACCACGATTCCGATTAGCATGAGTCCACCCATCATGGCAGATACGTCGATTGTACCACCTGCTACGAACAGACCTACCATAATACCAATAACGGTGAACGGTAGAGAGAACAGGATGGCAAATGGCGCAAGTCCGCCGCCAAACGTAACAACGAGCACGAAGTATACGATAGCGATGGCTGCCAGCATGGCAAGACCAAGCTGTGTAAATGTGTCATTAATTTGTTCAGTCGTACCACCGAACTTCACTTCAACACCATCTGGCAGATCGATTTTGTCGATATTAGCCTGCAGATCCTGCGAAGCCTTCGCTACATTAGAGGCGAGAATGTTAGCTGATACCTGAACAACGACCTTACCATCAATACGCATGATGGAGTTCGGCGAAGTACCTTCTTCTACTTTTGCGACATCTTTAATGGGTACTTCGATGCCGAGTGGTGAAGTGACTGTTTCATTTTCAATCTCCGAAAGGCTATTGAATGTCTTTTTGTCCGTTTCAACATATACTTTATACGTTTTGTTCTCGATATCTACTTCGGTAAGCACCGGGCGTTCCCGCACTGGACTCAGCGTCATAGCCAGTTGACCTGCAGTCAAACCAAGCGAGCTTAGTTTCTCCTGATCTGCAACCAGCGTGTACTGTCCGTAGGTATCTGAGAGTGTTGTATCTGCTTTTTCGAATGATTCCGTATCTGCTTGAACCAGCTTCAGAATTTCATCGGAGACTGGTTTGATCTGTTCTACACTGTCGCCATAGATGGAAAGGCTCAGACTGCTTCCTCCCAGACCCCCAGACATATCAAGCTCACTCCAGGTTCCTACGGTAACTTGGTTCTTCAGACCTTCCACAAGATCTTTCTTCACTTGGGTAAATTCTTTGGTATCTTCGTTGTATTGAATATAGAAGAGTGCAGAGTTGGAGCTTCCTCCACCCATGCTGCTCAGCGGGTTACTGCCACCGATGGAGTATTGCATTTTCTCCAGACCTGGTTGCTGCAACAACCATTTCTCAGCGACAAGGGCTTCTTTTTCCACATCTTCACGCAGAGCTCCCGTTTCCGGACTGTACGTAACCATTACATATTTATCCTGTTGCTCTGGCAGGAAGCTTGCGCCGATGAACGGATACAGGAATAAACTACCGACCAATACGAGTACAGCGACACTTACAGTAATGAGTTTATGAGACAACGTCCAGTTCAAGAGTCGTTTGTATGTTTCCGCAAGCTTGCCCGGTTTTTCGTCATGATTTTGTTTGTTCTTAATCCCTTTGCGGAACAGGCTATGTGCCAGCATTGGTACGATTGTGATCGCAACAATAAGGGATGCCAGTAGGGCAAAGACCATCGTCAAGGCAAATGGTAAGAACAACTCACCGACCATACCGCTCACAAGTGCGAGTGGAAGGAACACGGCGATGGTAACAATGGTGGAGGAAAGGATCGGTACAAACATCTCGCGGGTTGCTTCCCGGATCAGTTCACGGCCTTTTAATTTCTCTCCTTTGAGTGTTAAACGGCGATAGATGTTCTCGATAACAACGATGGAGTCATCTACGACCCGCCCAATAGCAACCGTCATGGCGCCGAGCGTCATCATATTCAACGTAATGTCCATTACATTCAGCGCCGTCAGTGCAATGAGCAAGGAGAGCGGAATGGAAATAACCGAAATGATGGTAGAGCGGATATCACGCAAGAACAACAGAATAATCAAAATGGCGAACAAAGCACCAAACATCGCTTTGAACAACATTGTATTTACGGAATCTTGTATCGGTTTACCTTGGTCAAGTAAGACCGTTAGCTCCGCATTTTTGAATTGGGATTGCAATTCTTCTGCTTTTTTCTTAACGGCATTGACTACATCAACAGTATTGGCATCATTGGACTTAACGATAGAGATCCCGATGGATTCTTTACCATCTGTCCGAGAGATGGATTCTGCTTGACCAATAACTTCGATCTTCGCGATCTCACTTAATTTAACGGTTGGAATACCAGGTGCTGCGTTAGCTGCGCCTGCAGGATTACCAGCGCCAGCGTTACCGCTACCCGCTTGCCCTGCAGCTTGGTCAGATCCTTGTGCAGCCCCTGGTGCTGTACCTTGACCCGCTTCACCAGCTTGAGCCGATGAACCATCTGTTGGTGCTCCCGTGCCTTGTGGGGCAGTAGCTGCACCATTACCTGCTGATGCGCCTGCACCGCTTGGGATAACCGGAATGGCCAGATTGTTCAGGTCATCAATATCAATGATGTTACCATCAACAACGACAGCCTTTTGTGCTTTATCCAGTTCAAACAATCCAAGAGGTACACGGACAGACGAACCTTGAACGATGCCTTTGACTGTATCTTCCGTCAGACCGAGTTCGTTCATTTTGTCCTCGTCAAATTTCAGTTGAACCTCTCTAACGTATTGACCGGAAACTTGTACCTGAGCGACACCATCAATGTCTTCAAGTGCGGCCTGAATATCGTTCTGTGCGAGTCTTGTCAGTTGCTCCAGATCGCCGCCATCCTTATCGGACAAGCTCAGGGATACAACTGGGAATGAGTTGATGCTGAATTTGGAAATGGTCGGTTTCTGTACGCCTTCTGGCAATTGCACTTCGTTTAAAGCTTCACGAACTGCTGCGGTGGCATTATCCAGATCGGTTCCATAATCAAATTCAAGTGTAATGGAGGAGGCATTTTCCATGGAGGTAGAGGTGAGTGTTTTAATGCCCTCGACGTTCCTCAATGTTTGTTCTAGTGGTTTGGTGACATCCTCAACAATTCCCTCTGGTGCAGCACCAGGATCAATAGCAGTAACCGCCAGAAATGGAACGTTGATGTTTGGAATCGTCTCCTGCTTCATCGTTAGTCCACTGTATAGACCGGTAGCGGAAACGATGATGGTCAGAATCCAGATCGCAAACTTGTTGTTCAGTGAAAAGTTAATAATCCCTTTCATACGTTGGTTTCTTCTCCTCTCTGTTCTCCCTGTTTTTTTATTGGTTTGACGAGTCAGCTTGGATAAACCGGCTATACATGGCATCCATAATATGCTGAAGCTCGGAGTGCAATGGCTGAATGGCAGGAATGTGATTCAGATTGTGCATCATACCCAGGATAATCGCGCGCCTTGGCGTGAATTCCATCATCTCTCGTTTTAGAATGGCGATGGTCTCCAGCGCATCGGTTCGTAATTGTCCTGGTTGCAGATCAGAAGTGATGATATCCTGCATCTGTTTGATAATGTGAACCGGATGCCGCATGACGGTAGAATCTGCATTGAATTCACGCGTCCATGCTGGCCAGTGGTCTAACATAATTAAGGGCGCAGGCTTGTTCTGCAACAGTCCTTGTGCTGCGTAATCCATCGTTCGCAGCAAGTTGGAAGCCATTTTGGCAACGGTGAGGGACGGCATTTCGGTGAACCATATTTTGACGTAGGAGAGAAACAGACCTTGCGTAAGCAGCATCAAATCAATGGTATAAGGTTCAATCTCGGGTCCATACATGGCCTCAAGCTTATCCTTGAACCAATGTAAGATGCGAACCTCCAGTTCTCTATGCTGCGGGTTGCATTGGTCATGGTGCTTCTGTTCATCGTCCATCATCATGCTGCGTAGCTGTACACGCAAAAATTCCCTCAGCTCAGATACATGGATGAGAAGTGTTTCGATCTGCTTGTGCAGACGTTCTCTTGATGTGAGGCCAGCTTCTTGTTCAATCTGAGTCATTTCATCAATGAGAGTGAACATGCAGTATTCCAATGTGCTGGACTCTAATTCCTCCTTGGATTTGAACATGAGGTAGAGACTGCCCTTCGACATTCCGCACAGTTCAGCAATCTCCTGCATAGACGTTGCGGCACTGCCTTTGGCTGAAAATAGTTTAAGAGCTGTGGTAATAATGAGCTTTTTCTTTTCATTCATTTCATGGATAGGGTTCATTAACGATACATTCACCTCGTTGCGGAACTTGTGAGTTCTCAGATTGACTTCAAGGTCAAAACAAGTATAAACGATTCGGAAGGTGGAATTCAAATGGGAGGAAATTGGAAGAAACGAAAAGGGGATACTTATAGAATGGGACTACATCCCACCTTGAAAATCATAAATTGCGAGCAGGATCACCGCTACGAGGGAGAACAGGAAGAACGCAGCTAATAGAATCAGGAAGTTGTACTCAAACAGACGACTTCCTGATGAAGTCGCCTGTTTTTTTACGTGAAATATAAATTTGTCTACCGTCGTATCAGCATTATTATCGTTTATCATTACGATATTGCTTTATCTTGCTGCATACGTTACGTAATTAATTTCAAACCAACGGCTGCAACCAGAATCATTGCAATAAACAGGAGCCGCTTCGCTTCTTTGCGTTCACCGAACAGGAACATACCTGTCAGCGTGCTGCCAACTGTACCGATTCCTGTCCACACAGCGTAGGCTGTGCCCATAGGAATAGAGGTCATTGCGTAGGACAGAAGAGAGAAGCTGAATACAAATGAAACCAGCATCAGCACGATATAAGGCCAGCCTTTTTTGGAGGAAGCACCATTAATACCGATAACGCCAAAAATTTCACAGATGCCTGCACCGACAATTGCTAACCATGCCATTATGCCGCACCTTCTTTCGTTGATTGCTGCTGGTCTGTGACAAGCTTCAGTCCAATGACACCGCAGAGCAGTAAGCCAATCAACAATATTTTAGCGAGGCGGAATTCCTCGCCGAACAATACCATTTCCGTCAGGACGGTACCCGCTGTACCTATTCCCGTGAAGACGGCGTATACGGTACCGACAGGCAGTCTTTTGGAAGCGGCAATGATTAATCCGAAACTAATCACGATGGCGATCGCTGTCAAAGACCACTCCAAGACATTGGAAGCGTGCTTTAGCCCACTCACCCATACAATTTCTATAATTCCTCCGATAAAAACATATAACCAGTTGCGGTTCATGATGGTGAATCTCCTTCCAGCACGATAGCTCGTGCTTCTTCGTTCATATGATGTATGCCATGCCAAAAGACAGGCCAGGACGCTTCAAGGCGTCGTTTGTATCGACGTGAGCTTCCATAAATAATCTCCACCGTAATGCCGTCCAGGAACGTCATAAACGCAATAGCTGCTTGTTCTGCTGGAACAGACGGTAGTTCTCCGTGACGTATTGCACGCTCGAATAGCCGGATCAATATGCGTTCCATGCCGTCTAGAAACGGATACACGAGATCCATCACTTCGCTATATAGATTCAGTGGTGGATAATAACAATTGCGCAGCATAAAACGTGCTGATGCATGGGCGTGGTACTCTTCCTCAAACCAGAATAGTAAACCCTTCAGCCGTTGCTCCAGCGGTATATCCGCATGGTCACGGAAGTATTCGAGTGTGTGCCGCCGTACCTCCTGAAATGCGAAGGCCAGAGTGTGCAAGAATAAGTCATCCTTGTTGCTGAAATGTGCATATATCGACGGTTTCTTAATCCCGACTTCATCTGCGATGGCTCTCAGTGAGGCTCCCTCATATCCATCTCTAGCAAAATGAAAAAGCGCGGCATCCCGAATCGAATGTGCAGTCATAATATCACCTTCCTAACGGGCGTTAGGTAATAATATTTTCACATTTTACATCCCGTGTCAAGATGTGAAAATCCGCCTGCACGATAGCGCACAGGCGGATGATCTATAGAAATATGAAATTAAATGGATCATTTACACACGAGTTTCGTTTTGGACAAGAAAAGCAATCAGAAGGTCGTAAAGCCCAATATGAGCTGAAGCTTATACAATATTCCTTTCAAGAACGTTGTTTTCTCCTGGAACTCATCGAGATTTAATGTGAATTCGGCATCATCATTATTCCATATACGGTCAAAATAATTCGCAATATTTTGAGTGAATTCGTTATCCGCAGGGGCAGCTACCCAAAGGTCGTTTTCCAAATTGTAATCATTCATATTCCGCGGTGTAAAATTGGTCGACCCGCCAATCACGATGTGATCCCCGCTTGCTTTGGCGATGTACATCATCTTGGTATGGTACTGTTCCTTGGTTGTGTTATACCAACGAATCTGGATTTTGCCGTCTGACTTGCCATGTAGCTCAGCGGCTACTGGTCGATTCGGAATGCCGATTTTCTCCTGACCAAACGCATTCTCGTTTGGATCGAGTACAAGTCGAATCTCTGTTCCGCGCTCTGCCGCTGCGAGAAGCGCATCAATCACTTTAGGTGAAGCGATGTAAAACATGCCCATCCATAACACGTCACCCTTTTCGGCTGCGTTAATCTCATGCAAGGTTGCATCATTTACTTTGCCTTCGGTTAAGTAGCGGATACGCAGGTCACCCTCGTTCGAGTTATTGCTCGAATCCACGGACGAATCGTTGGCAGAGGGAGAATATGCTGGTACAGTGCCACCACCGGAAATGTCTAACACCGCCTGTTCTGAGCGAAGGATATCCTCAATTATTGGGCCAGAGACTTCAAAGGCAATGTTGGAGTGATAGGCACTCGCGTCATGGATATTGCCAGAGGAAACAATCGCTGTCTTCTCACTGACGACCACTTTGCGATGATTGGCTTTTACATTTAATAATTTTAAGTAAGACCGCAAGGTAACATCTGGGCCGTCGCTTGCCATCAGGTTGGGAATCCAGCCTTTACCGGACTGTCCAAACCATTGGAAGAAGGTGCGCCACACTGCCGAGTATACCGGCGTTGAGTCGCGGAGTGGATCAACATTAGTGATGACCACGTGAATTCCCGCTTGTTTCATTTGTTGCAACAGCGGATTCGGTGCTGAATTATAGTTCGTATTGACTTCGTCGGTAATAAACCAGATGTCCATATCCGGATATTGATTTTTTTTGGCTATCATCGCATCTGTGAATTCGGCACTGATTGGCGGGAAGCGTTGCCCTTCGTGCTGATAATCATTAAATAAGAACATATCCACGAGCACGAATTGTTCAGCATCTTCAACCACCTGAAGCATACGTTGGTAAATCTGCTGCTCATGCTCCATCAGTCCATCTTCGGAAGGGTACGTCAGATCATGAAGAAACTGTACTTGATCCGTGCGATACTCAGGACTTTCATAGGAAATGCCTGGTGGTAACGGTTTATACGTCTGATAGAGCATGACTGCGACGAGCCATAGAATAAGTAGACCTAGAGCTATGCGTATGTATGGGAAGCGGCGCCCGGATGCCTTGGATTTAGTTGAGGTATGACGAGAAGAAAACAAGCAATGACCCCCTTTCATATGTTGACTGACTACTATTACCACCTTCGACTGAAGGTTGACGCATCCCGCGAAATATAGAAGAAAAATTGGGCAAGCAGGACGCCACTAAATTGTTTTGATGAATCGACAGGGGTGTAGCTGTTGTGTATAATGAGTGTATTATTTTTGTAGAATGTTTTAAATTTCAACTATTCTCGAAATGCGAACCTGGCGGAAACGGACAAGGCCACGGTAAGTATTTCAGAGCGTGTTTTATTGGATATTTCAAGAAAGAGAGTGGGGACTAAAGTGTATTCCATCAAACAGGTCGCTGCCATGCTGGACATTCCAACGGTAACGCTCCGAGCTTGGGAAAATCGTTACAGCGCGGTCACTCCTGAGCGAACGGAATCGGGTTATCGGTTGTATACAGATGAAAATGTTGAAGATCTGCGCTGGTTGAAACAGCAGGTTGAGCAACATCAGACCAATATTTCAGAAGCGGTGCGAATGTTAAAGGCGAACAAAGCCAAGCCAGTCGAACCGTTCATTCCCACCCCGGTTACGACTCCTGTTCCCACCATGGAAGAATCGTACCAACGGATTGCGGATCAAATTTACGACTCCCTATATCAGTTCCAGGGGGAACGAGCCAATGGTCTGATTGATTTTGGCTTTACGATGTATGGATATGACTCCATGTTCTATCATGTACTTGTGCCCATTCTGGTACGGGTTGGTGATGCTTGGGAGCAGGGTAGGGCGTCTGTGGCGCAGGAGCATTTCATGACCCAGCTGATCTCACAGCGGTTTTATCAGTTTTTCCATCTGTTCCCGATCTATCCGCACTTACCCAAAGTCCTGGCGTTGTGTCCGGAAGGGGAGCATCATCAGGTGGGGTTACTGCTGTTTTCCCTGTTTATGCGTAAAAATGGAGCTGAGGTACTGTACCTCGGAGCCAACACGCCTGAAGAGGGCATCTTTCCGATCATTCGTGAGCAGAAGATCAAGCTGGTCTGTCTCTCCATTACGAGCCCGGGTTTGATGGAGCGCTGTGACCAATTGGTGAATCGAATCAAGGGTGAATTTCCACATATGCGTTTTGTCCTTGGAGGAAAAGGATATGAGCGTGCAGAGCATGCAGCTTATCCAGACTGGATTATGCCGGAGCATTCGTCCGAATGGCAAGGTTGGTTAGAGCGGGAGTACTTGGTTGATATGCCACCAGGGTCACAGTACTAATGTTGTAGAGTGAAACGTAAGAGACAGGTTATTGTATAGCCTACTAGTCAATTTCTGTGAACTAGCATCATTTGTTTAAATTTTGCATAAATAGAATCAATAATAAGCATCCTTGTACGCAGTATAGCAGGGATGTTTTTTGTATTTAATTCGATGTTATATGCATCAAACAGGACGTGCAGATTGTACGGTTTACAAGGTCGTATAATATTTGTATTATATTTGTATAACGTTTATCATTTTATCCGCTTAGAATGTTGTTGAATGGTTTAATAGTAGGTTAGAAGCTATAAGAATAGCGTAGCGAGATGAAGAAAGGTGAGTGGCTTAATGCCCAATCAGCAACGTAAACGAGCCGCTGTTATTGGCGCAGGCCCAGGGGGCTTGCAGCAGCCATGTTGTTATCCGGTCAAGGATACGAAGTGGATGTTTATGAGAAACAACCGGTAATTGGTGGACGCTCTTCTAGACTCGAACTCGGCGAATATAAGTTTGACCGAGGTGCAACATTTCTGATGATGCCGCAATTACTTGAGGAAATGTTTGATGTCGTTGGACGCAAGCTTTCTGACTACGTGGACATGAAGGAACTGACACCGCTATATGCACTGAACTTTGGTGACACAGTATTCACGCCTTCTCGCGATCGCGAGCACACAGCCGCACAGATTAAGGAACTGTTTCCCGGTAATGAAGATAATTATCTGCGGTTCATGCAAGATGAAGAAGTGAAATTCGGTAAAGTGATGCCATTACTTCGTAGACCCTTTGGCAAATTGACGGACTATCTACGCAAGGATGCGATAACCGCTCTTCCGAAGCTAGATATCAACAATACGGTGTACGGGATTTTATCACGTTACTTTACAGATGAGCGGCTTCGTTGGGCGTTTACTTTTCAATCGAAATACTTGGGCATGTCTGCCTGGGATTGTCCTGGCACGTTCACGATACTATCGTTTATAGAGCATCAGTATGGACTGTATCATCCAATTGGTGGTGTGAACCGTGTGTTCCATGCAATGGCTGATGTGATCACAGAGTTCGGCGGAAGAATACATACATCCTGCCCCGTAGATCAGGTCATTGTCCGCAATGGTCGCGCAGAAGGTGTGTTGCTTGAGAATGGTGAACGTATAGAAGCAGACCATGTTGTTGTAAATGCAGACTTCGCACATGCCGTAAGTAATCTGTTTGAGCCTGGTGTACTCAAGAAATACACACCTGAGAAGATGAAACGGAAGAAGTACTCCTGTTCTACAGCTATGCTCTATCTCGGTGTAGATGGCGAGATCGATCTGCCGCACCATTCGGTGTACTTCCCGGACGATTACCGAGTGAACGTAGACGAGATTACGAAGCACAAAGTGATGTCCGCTGATCCATCTCTATATATTCATAACCCCTCTAAGCTGGATTCGACGCTAGCTCCTGCAGGAAAATCTGCAATTTATGTTCTTATGCCCACTCCGAACCTTACAGGAGACATCGATTGGGAGAAGGAACGGGAGAATGTTCGCGAAGCGATGATGAAGCGGATGGAGGCGATTCCTCAACTGGCAGACATTCGTAGTCGCATTGAAGAATCGATGCTGTTTACGCCGCTTGATTGGGCAAATGAACTGGATGTATATAACGGAGCAACGTTTAATATGGCTCACAATCTGGGTCAAATGATGTATCTGCGGCCGCATAATCAATTCGAAGAGCTGAAACAAGTGTGGCTCGTTGGTGGTGGAACGCATCCGGGTAGCGGATTGCCTACGATTTTTGAATCCGCACGAATTAGCGTGAGACTCATTCAAGAAGAAGATGCACGCACACAGTCCCGCCCGACTCCTTATGTGCAACAGTCGGCAGAAGCCGGAGGCCATTCATGAAACGAGCGGCGATTATAGGTGCAGGCATTGGAGGATTGACGTCAGCGTTATTGCTGAATCGCCAAGGTTGGGATGTTACGGTATATGAGCGAGGTTCACGTGTTGGTGGACGTATAGGATTCGAGCAAGAGGGAGAATACCGGATCGATCAAGGACCAACGATTGTACTTTTACCAGAGATGTTATTAGGCATTTTGGAAGAAGCAGGTGTAGACCGTTCCAAAGTGGAGTTGTTACGCTGTGACCCCCTGTACAGGGTTCATTACAGCAGTGGTCGAGTCATGACCAAAATGACCAGCCGTTCACTTCAGGCAGAAGAGATTGAGCGTCTGTTCCCCGGCGAGAGTAAAGGATTTAACCGATTTATGTCGGATATGGACACCCTGTTTCCAGCAGGACGTGCAGCGTTTCTAGAGCGGGATTTTCCTCGGAAAAGGGATTTCTTCACCCCGTCCCTGATGTCGCTCATGGGCAGACTGCGTGCACACAAAAGTGTGCGGAAGGCTGTAGGCGATTATTTTGAGCACGAGGAATTACTCGATGCCTATTCGCTACAAAGCTTGTATATCGGTGGATCACCGTTCGGTACCCCTGGAATCTATTCGTTGTTGCCTTATGCGGAACATGAATATGGAATATGGATGGTCAAAGGTGGTTATGCGGCACTACCGGGTATATTGGAAAAGGAACTGATTGCGCGCGGTGGACGCGTTGTATTGAATACCGAAGTGACTGGACTCCAGATTAACCAAGGAAAATGTGAAGGCATTGAGACTGCAAACGGCTTCGAGCCTATGGACGCTGTAATCTATAATGGCGATTTTCCTCACTTATCGGGTTTACTTGGAGAGATCCCTGAAGCACCACGAAAACGCAAGCCGTATCGTCCTTCTTCTGGATGTGTGTTAATCTATCTAGGAGTAGACAAAAAATGGGAGGATGCTACGACACATCAATTTTTCTTACCTCCAAGCCTTGATGGGAGTTTACGTGAAGTGTTCGACCGACGCCGAATTCCAGATAAGTCCTCATTCTACGTGTTTAACCCGGCTGCGTTAGATGAGACGGCTGCACCTCCAGGTCAGAGCGTATTGTATTTCCTCATTCCAGTACCGGATGCAGAAGGCGTGGACTGGTCACAGCAAGGTGAGCTGCTCGTAGAGCGTGTGCTTGAAGAAGCAGAACAACGTGGGTTCCCGGGACTGCGTGCTGCGATCCAATGGAAAAAAATAAGAACGCCAGCAGATGCAGAGCGCGATGGACTATATGGCGGTGGAAGCTTCGGTATTGCGCCGGTTCTGTTTCAATCCGGGGTATATCGACCACAACCTAAGCCGTTTCCTGCAATTAAGGGGCTATATGCTGCGGGAGCATCCGTACATCCAGGTGGCGGAGTGCCAATCGTGATGCAGGGTGCGCGTATGGCTGTAAATCAACTCATGAAGGAGATGGGAACATGAACGAAGCAATTTTGAGCAGGTGCGAAGAGTTGATGAAGAAAGGTTCGACTTCTTTTTATCAAGCCTTTAAAGGCCTTCCCAGTCCACGTCGTGAAGCAGTGTATGTCATTTATGCATTCTGTCGCATGATTGATGATAGCGTGGATGAGCCGGAACAATCGGCATATACCATCCATGAGATTCGTGATTTGTTTACACAACTGGACGAAGCCGAAGGACATTTCATATGGCCAGCGCTGAGATGGTTATTTGCAAGCTTTCCACATCTGGATAAAGGACCGTTTTTCCGTCAAATGGAAGGGCAGCTCACGGATCTGGAAGTGACGCATTACACCACGATGAAGGAATTGGAGCATTATTGTTATCTGGTTGCTGGAACGGTAGGCGAGATGTTACTGCCTGTACTGCGTGATGATAATGGTGCAGAAGTGGCTGTCAACGGCATTGCTCTGGGCAAAGGCATGCAGATTGTGAATATTATTCGCGATGTGGGCGAAGATCGGGCAAGAGCACGGCGTTATGTACCGCTCGAAGTAATGGAGAAGCATGGATATACGGAGCTTGATTGGCAAAATGGAGTCATTGACGAACGCTGGATCGCGATCGTTCATGAATTGAAGGTCGCTGCACTGGACTGGTTCCGTGTAGGAATGGATCGTCTGGATACCTATCCGGAGGATAGTGCATTTGCGATTGAACTGGCTGCTGCATTTTATTCAACGATCTTACATGCGGTGGAGCGCAATGAATATGATGTATATTCCAAGCGTGCTTATGTTACCGATGAACTGAAACTGGAGATGCTGGGTGCGATTGTGAAGCGTTATCCAATGCTGGCATTTCAGGCTTCCCGAACGGCGGTTTCCTAATGATTCAAGGTTTATATTGGGTATGGTATACGATCGGCGCCGTACTGATGCTTACGATTGGTGTGCCGGATGTCTTATCCTTTTCTAATGGGCTTTTCTTAATCTTCTATGCGCTATATGTGCTAGACCTAATCTACAAGGGACGGTACCGAACTGGAATGTCCGACCGGTCAGTCATTTGGAAAGAACCCAGTCTCTGGCTGGCTTCATTCATCATATGGCTTGGCGGAATGGGCATTGAATGGCTGGGCGTTCACACCCAATGGCCGTTCGGTGAGTATGCGTATTCGGACTACTTCGGCATCCACCTATTCAGCGTACCTGTGACCTTAGGTTTCGCTTGGATTGCTGTTGTTGGCAACTCGGCGATCCTGAGTGGTGGTGGTTCAACGTGGTCTGGCAAGCTCATTCGTGCAGTCAAAACCGGATTCTGGGCGATTGTGCTGGATTTGGTGCTAGACCCGGTAGCTCATGCTCGCGGATTCTGGCATTGGGGAGCTGGGGGTGGATTCTACGGCGTTCCGTGGAGTAACTACGTAAGCTGGTTCATTATGGGGGCTTTTCTTTCGTTATTCCTGCCGGCTATGCCTGGAGATCGAAGTACACTGCTACGTGCCAAATGGTTATATCAATTGTTCATCCTTCTGTTCGGTGTGCTTGCACTGAAGGAAGGCATTACAGGTAGCTTCGTGATTGCACTTGCTGGCGTGCTTCTGGCAGAAGGGAGCTGGCTGTATGATTCGCGCCGCAAAGTCCAAATCGTTTAACCACGTGTTCTCACGGTATAACCACTATTATTTGCTGCGTCGGCGTTTTCGTTCGTTTACACTCTCAGGCTCGCTCGATCCGCACCGGATTCCCGGCTATGAGATGAAGGTCGAGCCGAAGAGACCCGTGATCTATTTCATGAATCACAGTTCCTGGTGGGATGGTCTGTTGCTCTATCATGCAACGCAGCAGACCTCGGTAGGAGATCATTACGTGATGATGGAGGAACAGCAGCTACAGCGGTTTGCTTTTTTTCGTAAGTTAGGGGCTTATTCGATCAACAGGGAGAGTGCGTCGGCGATCCGCGAGTCTCTGCAATACACGTCAGAACTGCTGAACGCAGGCAAAAGGGTATGGATCTTTCCGCAAGGCGAGATTCTGCATCAAGATGTAAGACCGATCCAATTCCGTCCGGGAATCGGGCTGCTGCTTCGGCGCTCGCCAGAGGCGATTGCTGTACCCGTGACCCTGTGTCATGGCATGGTGCAGCATGATTTACCCGAAATCTCTATGCGTGCAGGTCTGCCGATCCTGGAAAACTGGCATGCTTGGAAGAGTGAAGAGATTGCCGCCAAACTTCGATTGGTGTTAGAACAGCAGCTAGATGATCACAAGGCAGAACTGATGAATAGCGCACAAGGCCAGTTGCAAGACGCGACTCCGTTGATTCGTCATCGTTCTTCCACGAGTGAAAAATACGATGCCGCACAGAAGCAGGTGAACCGTAAGCGATGAATGCATCTGAAATAGGTTGGATCGTTCTTACTGGTGTATTAGGTGTTCAATTGCTGTTTGCGATATGGAATCTATCCTGCTTGCCTAAAGTCCGTGCATTGGATGCCCAGCGTATACTACGTTCTCGCTCAGACGATGAACTTCTCGTCTCTGTGCTGATTCCTGCACGCAATGAAACACTACATATTCAAGGTTGTCTGGAAAGTGTGCTTGCAAGTGATACGTCTGGTTTCCGCATGGAAGTGTTGGTTCTGGATGATCGTTCTGAGGATGATACAGCTGAGATCATTCAACGTATAGTGAGTCAGGATTCACGTGTACGTCTATTACAGGGCGTTGATCTGCCTCCAGGGTGGATGGGGAAATCTCATGCCTGTCACCGGCTAGTGCAAGAGGCGGCGGGGCAGTGGTATATGTTTGTCGATGCGGATGTAAGACTTAAGCCTACAGCCATTCGGCAAACCCTTGCCGCAGGCGTAGAGCAAGGTGGAGGCTTAGTAACAGGTTTCCCTTATCAGGTCACGAAGACATGGATGGAGAAGCTTGTCGTACCTATGATGGTGTTCACCATCATTAGTCATCTGCCTATTTTTATGATACGCAGGTCGTCCAGCCCACTCTTCGTTGCTGCTACAGGAGCCTTCCTGCTGATCCATCGTTCCAGCTATGAAGCATCCGGAGGACATGCTGCCATTCAAGCGCATCTGGTAGATGATATGAGCCTCGCCAAGGCGGTAAAACGTGCAGGTCATCCTGTTACGCTGGCTGATGTGCATGACGTGACGACAACCCGGATGTATCAGAATGGCACGGAAGTGTGGAATGGGTATAAGAAAAATATGTATGAAGGCTTAGGGCGCAAGGATGCGCTCCTGCTGGGTACGCTGTTGATGTATACGCTGATGTATCTTGTGCCGCCACTCGGGTTGATCTTCGGTGTGTTCACTGGTGATATGACCGCTCTTACGTATGGGCTCGTAGGAACCGTACTTGGCATGGCGGTAAAAAGAGTTGCGGACTATGCCGGGGGACAGCCTTGGTGGCTTGCACTCCTGCAACCGATTAGCATGGCCTGCGTTATAGCGATTGGCATTGCCTCGTGGCGGGCAGGACGATCCGGTAAAGGGTATGTATGGAAAGGCAGGCGGTATAATTGAAGAGAAGCATCATCATTATCGGCGCAGGGTTCGGTGGTTTATCCTGTGCTATTCGACTGGCTTCACAAGGCGTGCAGGTGACCATTCTGGAACGTCAACAGCAGGCGGGAGGCAAGCTGCAGCAGATTGAGAAGGACGGATACCATTTTGACCGCGGCCCAAGTACGATCACGATGCCATCCACATTTCGTTCGGTCTTTGAACATGCAGGTGTTGAGATGGAGGATTATGTGCGGTTGTATGAGTTAGAGCCGCGTACACGTAATGTTTTTGCAGATGGCACGGTAGTGGATCTGTCTCGGGATCGGCAGTGGATGAAGGAGCAGATTGCGGTATATAGCCCGGAAGATGCGCTCCAGTATGATGCTTTTATGAATGAGTCGGCTGCACTCTATGCAGAAGCGAATCAACATTTTCTCGGTAAATTGCTGATCTCCCCCAAAGAAAAATATAACCTACAAATGCTGCGCAGTCTGTTAAGGGTACGTCCAATGGTTAAGCTGGATACGCTGCTTCGATCCTACTTCAAGCATCCGCATACGCTAGCGATGATTGGTCGTTACGCCACCTATGTTGGATCATCACCCTATCAGGCACCCTCAATCTTTGCGATGATGGGATATGTCGAAGCAGATGTAGGGATCTACGGCGTCGAAGGTGGAACCTATCAATTAATTGCAGGTATGGTGAAGCTGGCACAGGAAAAAGGCGTTCAGATCGTTACCGGGGTTGAGGTGCGGCAGATTGTTGTTCGAAACGGCCAAGTAGTTGGGGTAGATACGGATCAAGGCTTCCGGGAAGCAGATCAGGTGGTTGCCAATGGAGATGTACTTAGCGTTAATCGGTTGCTGATTGAACCTAAACATCGTAAACAAATGACGGACACCCGTATAGCCAAATATGAGCCGTCCATATCCGGTTTTGTTACACTGGCAGGTGTACGTAGGCAGTATGATGCATTGCTGCATCACACCGTTTTTTTCCCAGAGCAGTATGAGCCGGAGTTTAAGGACATTTTCCGTGATCGTACGATGCCAACCGATCCAACGATCTACATCTGTTACTCCGGTTATTCGGAAGCGAGTAGAGCGCCTGTAGGTGCAAGTAATCTGTTCATTCTCGTGAATGCTCCCTACTTGTCGGATGCGTGGAACTGGGATGAGCAGATGGATCGGTATGGCGAGTTTGTGTTAGATCAACTGGAAGCGCGGGGCATCACGGGACTGAGACAATCGGACGTCCTCATCCGTTATACGCCTAAGCAGATTGAACAGGATACACTTGCGCATCAAGGTTCTATCTATGGCATTTCGTCCAACTCGGTGAAGCAGACCTTTGCAAGACCAGGCAATCGGAGCAAGGATGTGCGCGGACTGTGGTACGTTGGCGGAACAACACATCCGGGTGGTGGAACACCTATCGTAACCCTGTCCGGTCAGTTGGTTGGGGAACAGATTGCTTCTGAGATGAGCGTAAGATAAAGACGGAAGAACTCCCCGGAATTCATACGTAGAATAAATTGTGTTTCGGGGCAACCTTTCATTCGTTAGTATGGAACGGTATACTGGTAGAGTTGATGCCAAATAGCGTCTACAACCGCTGAACCGATACGTTGCAAACGAGAGCGTTTGTACGGTACATATAAATACAATGGAACAATGAGTTTATAGATTGAACTAGACATTTACACAAGAGCGGAGAGGACAGAAATAACGTGAAGAAGCGAAGCGTTCGCCTTTATCCCCGGATTTTCCCTTTGGAAAAAGGAATCAGAAAAATCTGGGGATAACAGCGATCGGAGGGTTGTTCTGTCATCGTAGTGGTCAGTGTAAATAACGATAGTTTAATTTATATAGAAGTAGGAAAGTGGGCAGGTTATCCTGTCGATCAGCGCAATTCTCACATAAGGGGGTCTCATCATGAACGAACAAGAGCGAGCTGGCCAAAGACTGCTTCCTGACGTGGCTACAGGCGAACGGAAGCTGGAACATGTGCGCCTCTGTCTTGAGGAGAATGTGGCAGGGGAAGGGATAACCAGTGGGATGGAGCGTTATGCGTTTCGTCATAATCCACTGCCTGAATTGAACTTTGACGAGGTAAGTCTAGAGACGGCCTTTATTGGAAAAAAAGTACGTACGCCCTTGCTCATCAGTTCGATGACGGGCGGAAGTGAAACAACTGGCGCCATCAACGAACGGCTGGCGCGAGTAGCGAACGCCCGAGGCTGGGCGCTCGGGGTAGGTTCAATCCGGGCTGCGGTGGAACAGCCCGAACTCGCACATACCTTCGATGTACGACGCTGGGCACCGGACATCCCGGTCATTGCCAACCTTGGTGCAGTGCAACTGAATTATGGCTTCACAACCGCTGACTTCCAGCGTGCTGTGGACATTGCAGGTGCCGACATGCTTGTGCTGCATCTGAACAGCTTGCAGGAGATTTTCCAGCCTGAGGGCAACACCGACTTCAGTGGACTGTTACATCGGATCGAGGAGCTGTGTGCGAAGCTAGATGTCCCCGTTGGTGTGAAGGAAGTAGGCTTCGGCATGGATGGAGAGATGGCACAGCGGTTATATGCAGCAGGTGCAGCCTTCGTGGATGTAGCAGGTGCTGGCGGTACGAGTTGGGTGCAGGTCGAGAAATATCGAAATACGAATCCGGTACGACGTGCGGCAGCAGAAGCCTTCGCAGACTGGGGTATTCCAACAGCGGATTGCATCCGTGAGGTGCGTACGCTGAATCCAGCAGGCGCGCTCATCGGCAGCGGCGGGCTGCATAGCGGAGTCGATGCCGCTAAAGCGATTGCGCTTGGCGCTGACCTTGCCGGGTTCGGACGCTCGCTGCTCGAATCGGCTGTTGCTTCTGATGAAGCGTTAAGCCAGCGGCTAGAGCAGGTCGAGTTCGAGCTACGCACCGTGATGTTCGGTATTGGTGCTGGGACTGTGGATGAGTTGCGTGGTACGCCGAGGCTTATGGAGAGGCGATAGGATAATTTATAGGTAGGGTATGGGGTTTGTTGCTGTCCCCAGTAAGGGGGAGTTTTCTATTCTGACAGGTGCGAACCCCAAGCTCACAATGAGTTTCCCAGGAGATTCGCCCCTCAGCAATACCCTTTCCAATAATACAAACAACCTTTCTTTTACTTGATGGTTAGTCAAATAAAAGAAAGGTTGTTTAGCAGTTAACGATAGGTCGTATCTACATCAAAATCCTTGTCAATTAACCTAATATATTATTCAAACCGTTATATTAACTGCTTATACTGTAACAATTGATATAAAATATCAGCCAACAAGGCTCTTGTTACGGGTTTATTTACACCGTTTTCTATGTCCTCTGCCTTCATAATCTCTAATTCTGATAAAGTTTGAGTGTAGATATAACTCCAATGTTGATTTTCTCCTTTAATTTTAGCTTGCTCTATATTAAACGCTTGTACTAATATTTTGGCAAGCTCACCTAGTGTTAACTGTCCTGATGGATTAAATGAATTTTTATAACCATCAATAACTCCACCTTGCTGTAGGTTCAATATTGCACTGTAGCTGGGATGCTTCGTCGGCACATCTTCAAAGTTTACAGCTTCCCTTACTGCATCAAGCTTTACTAAACGATTGATCAACAATGCAAGATGATGTCTTTGGATGAAGTCATTTGGACCGAATTGACCATTTTCATATCCCTTCAATATCCCTTTTTGTGCTAATTTATTAATACTATTTTCAGCCCAATGTCCATCTATATCAGTAAAATATTTTTCTACTGGTGCTTCAGGTTCTTGTTCTGATTCAATGTTTTCTGTATCTTCTATTTCTTGTTCGACAACTGCTGGCGTAACTGATGTTGTAACTGATGGTACAACCGGTGATGTAACTGGAGCTGGTGACGTAACTGGTGGAACAACCGGTGGGTTATTAATAGCATTCCACTTTGCAAATAATGTTTTATTTTCTGTGACTTTGTCAGTATCGAAATTCCAAGTTGTTGTAAGAACTTGATCTACATACCATCCTCCGAATACATAACCTGACCTTGTGGGAGCCACTGGTGCTGTAATCGTCGTATCATAGGTTATATCAGCTAGATCCGCCACCTGACTACCACCATTGCTATTAAAGGATACCGTTAATTTATCGGGAATATATTTTGAATAAAATGTTGTATTAGGATCTATTGAATTAGTAAAGTCCCAAGCTGCTTGCAATGTTTCGTCGCTATACCAATTTTCAAATGTATAATTTGGTTTTGTTTGCGAAGCAACAACTGACGCGTCCAATGACGATAAGCTACCTTCAAACGTAATCGTATTAAGACTGTTAGAAGCAAAAGCGTATGAATCGATACTTGTAACGCTAGCAGGAATTGTTACGTTGGTTAATTTATTGCTATTAAAGGCATTGTACCCTATCACAGTTAAGTGATCTGGAAGAGTTATACTCGTTAATTCATTACTGCTAAAAACGCCACTTGCAATAGAAGTTACACCATTTGGAATCGTTACATTCACTAGTTTATTATAAGAAAATGCATCTCTTTCAATAGAGGTTACACTATTTGGAATACTAACATTCACTAGCTTATTTTGAGAAAAAGCATCTTCTTTAATGGTAGTTACACTGTCAGGGATAGTCACACTGATTAATTCATTACTATGAAAGGCACCATTACCAATACTCGTCACACCATCAGGTATAACTACATTGGTTAATTTATTACTCATAAATACCGAAGGACTTAGACTTGTCAAGCTACTAGGTAAATTGATACTTGTTAAATTATTATAGAAAAATGCACCAGTGCCAATAAGCGCAACATGGTTTGAAAGTGTCACATTACTTAGATTATTAGAAGAGAATGCATAATCTCCTATACTTGTCACACCATCAGGGATAACAAGATCAACGATATTATTAAAACCAAAAGCACGATCTGAAATAGAAGTGACACTGTTCGGAATCGTTACGCTTGTTAGATTGTTACTATGAAATGCGCTACTACCAATGGATAGTACACCTTCAGGAATCGTTACACTAGTTAATCTTTTAGAACGAAACGCTTCATTTCCTATGGTAGTTACGGGATACCCATTTATTTCATCAGGGATAATAATATCGCTTGAACTACCCGTATATCCGGTTATTGTCGCCATTGAATTAGACTCTGTATATGTAAATTCGCTTGGCATATCAGCATATACCTTATTAATACTGATCGGTGAAACTAACAATGCTACTGCTAACATCAATCCCACTATTTTTTTCATAATCATTCTCCTTCTAATTATTAAAATTCTAAGTTAAAACTAATTTTAGAATGAAACATATAAACATATTGGTTGTGTCTTGTTACAATCACTTGAAATATAGCACACTTCACTTTACATGCTCTGAGTGTAAAGAAATCTTTGTAATTAAAATCTGGATTATTCAGTTCAGTAGTAACGAATTGAACCAATTTCAAATGATCAAGAATAAGCAATGGTATATTTTAATTTTAACGATAGGTAATAATTTACAAGTAAAATATTGATATTAAATGTAAAAATAATGTATAATTTTATTGACCGTTGCCTAATTTCTTATTGAAAGGTGGTGTTCTCTTGAATTCAATTACCACAATTCGCGATCATTTCGAAGGTTATCTTAAGAGTAAACATATGACATTAAACTCTTTTTCCGAATTATCAGGTATTAATTCAGGCACACTCAGTAGTACGTTGAGTGGGCAACGTCCCATAGGAGTTCAGCAACTAGATCGACTCACCGCGGGGATGGGTTTACCCGAGGGATATTTCTACGATTTATACATAAATGAGTGTTTTGTTAATACGAATCCTGACTGGCGGAGAATAGGCCCTTTTCTTAAACGTTGTGCCGAACTCGGTAGAGTGGAGTGTATCGAAGCGACGGTTAAACTATTAATGGATAATCTTTCCTATGCCCCTCTCTTATTTGAGTTGGCTGAACAACTATATGCAGAAGGGAGGCTAGAAGCTGCTAAACCCCTTTATTTCTGTGTGGCCGAGAGTGAGAAGATGCAGCACTCCGAACGATTGGCTCTGAGTCAGTATCGTTTGTTCTCTATCGGACTTGGTAAAGATCAGCAAAAAAACTTGTCGCTAGCTACCCAATTCGAATTTTTTGTGGATCGTCTCGACGAGCCCTATCAGTTGGATGGGTTGAATGATTTGATCAATGCTTATGCTTCATTACGTCGCTGGGACAAGGTGGAGATTCTGGCTGAACAATTGAAAGTAAAGGCAATTATTCAGTATGAATTCAAGAAGATATCTAGAGCGACAGAGACCAGAACTAAAAAGCAGGTTATATTTTATGTTCTATACGCCTATTTGGCGCTTGGTGAAGTTTGTTTCAATAAAAAAGAATATCAAGATGGACTGGAGTATATCCTTTTATACAAGGATCATAGTTGGGTTAATGACCCGAGTGATAATGAAATAAGAGTCATTCGTCAGTTTGAGGAATGGGCTGAGGGTAACTACTATTTGTATGAGTTAATGTCTGGTAAGACAGAAGTGTTGCCAAGATATCTAAACTACATTTCAGCAAGAGAAAATGAAGTTTTCCCGGCATTGTGCGCAATAGTATCCGCAGCTAATCAATTTGAGATGAATATTCATTCCATCCTTGAACAGTATGACTCTTATTTCGCATACCGAGAGCAAGTCAGTCATATCGGGAAAATTAATGAACAATACACGAGTGACCAGTATGTAACTTTATTAGCAGATTTGGGAACATATTATTTAACTCATCGAGAATATAATAGAGGAATACATTTTATCCTTAGAGGTCTAGAACTCGCTATTACAATTAAGAATAAAGACGGTATGTTGAGTTGCATCAAAACGTTTGAAGAATTTCGATATAATGCATCTGAAGAGGATAAAGTGAAATACAAAAATTTGATTTGTGAGGTGTGATGGAAATGAAATCAAAATTAGCTTTAATAGCAATTACATGTAGTGTGGCAGTATCTATATTAATCCCGACTACTCAACCAACACCTCCGGAAACAACACCTCCTGTGATCATGACAACGAATGGTCATGGAATGGGAAGCTAACGGTTGATATGACTTGAAGAGTGACACTATTGAGGTTTTTATTTATACAGCAAAGAAGCCCTATGCGGATGAGCATAGGGCTATTATAAATTGGTGAAACCAAGCCTGGGGTTTGGGATAACCTTAAAGTTAATTAAAAAGACCTTATTACCAAATAAAATATAAAATTGATATAAATTGAAGGGGTGCTGTATAATTCTTATTTATTACTACTCAGTCGTATACCTCAGATAAGGTGGTGTTTTCTTGAACTCAGCAGCGACCATTCGTGATTATTTCGAGGACTATTTAAAAAACAAATGTATGACACTTCATCAGTTTTCAGAGGTATCTGGTATTAATTCAGGCACTTTAAGCAGTACCCTAAGTGGGCAGCGTCCTATAGGTGTGCAACAGTTAGATCGGCTCACTGCGGGTATGGGGTTACCTGAAGGGTACTTTTATGGATTATACATAAATGAAAGTTTTGTAAATGCGAGTCCGGATTGGCGCAGACTAGGCCCTTTTTTGTACCGCTGTGCTGAATTAAATCAAATTGAAAATATAAAAGAAACGATCAGTTTAGTGATGGATAACCTCACGTATGCCCCTCATTTGTTTGATCTGGCGGAACAGTTATTTTCTGAAGGAAAGCTGGAGGCAGCTCGTCCTCTGTATTACAGTGTCGCTGAGAGTGAGAAGATGCAGCATTCGGAACGACTGGCTTTGAGTCAGTATCGTCTATTCACAATTGGACTTTCTAACAATCAACAAAATAATCAGTCACTTGCAACTCAATTTGAGCTGTTTGTAGATCGTCTGGATGAGATGTATCAACTAGATGGATTGAATGATCTAATCAATGTATATAGTTCATTACGAAATTGGAGTAAGTTGTTAGAACTGAGTGACAAATTGAGGATGAGAGCAGAAATTCACTATAAGTTGTATGGAAGACGTAAAGATGAGTGGGTGAAAAAGGAGATTGTTTTTTATGTGTTGTATGCCCACCTAGCAAAAGGGAGTGCGTACTCTTATCTTGGAGACTACAAGAACGCCCTGAAGTATGTTGAACAATATAGCAATTATACGTGGATAAAGTCTCCTAATGAAGCTGAATTGGTAGTTATGAATCAATTTAATGAATGGGCGGAAGCCAATCGGTATCTATATGAACTGAAGTCAGGTAATGTTGATGTTCTTGAGGATTATCTTGAATATATATCTGAAAAAAGAATGAAATCTTCCCAGCGCTATGTGCAATTGTAAGTGCAGCGAATCGGTATAATATGAATATTGATTCGGTATTGGAACAGTATGAATCCTATTTCACCTACCAGGAGCAGGAAAATAGAATTGGAAAAGTTAGTAAGTATTTAACAAGTGACCAGTATGGGTCGCTATTGGCTGGATTAGGAACGTATTATTTAACAAATAAAAACTTTGATAAAGGCATGGAATACCTTCAACGAGGCTTGGATTTTGCCATGAATAATGGTAACAAGGATGCGATGCTGGACTGTCTTGGGTTATTTGGTGAACTTCGTGATTATCCTAATGGGGAAGGCAGTAGCACCAAAGCGGCTGTTCTTTTGGAGAAGATTAGTGAACGATTCTCGCACCCTAGTTAATCCCTTGAGGTTAGTATCTAGAACAGATATACGGGTGTTCCCTATGTGGATGACTTCCTTTAATGAGGAAGCTGGATCATACGGGACGCCTTTTTGTGTTGATTTTTACAAATTAGCGTGTAAGGTTTTACGAAATGGGGTAGAACGACATGTAAAATTAAAATCAAGTTGGAGTATATATCCTTTCCCACTAAATAGCAGAATGCTCTAGAATATCACATCAGGGGAGGATGAATATGGAACGTAGTGACTTGATAAGACGAATTGAATTAGCAAGGCAGAAGCTGTATCAGACGAAGCTGAAATATGTAGATCTTCTGCATCCTGATGTCATTAAGCAATCCATGATTCTGGATGAGTTAATCAATGAATATAACCAGGCCAAAACAGAAAAGCCGATCAAGTAAACCCCATTGACTGTGGCTGAGCTCTTGGCGAGTCGCTCTTCCTATCATTTAATTTCAGCATGAGTTACAGTGTGGACAAGCTATTCATCCGTTGGATGAATGCTACGTACTTACTCGCTTAGGAGCATTCTTCGTTAACAGATATCGTATCGTTAGTCACCGTTACACGGGTATGACCAGCTAAATATTCGGTATAGCCGCAGACCGTCTTAGTGTAATTATTCCCACGGCTATCGCTAAATTTCAGATATATACTTCCCTCTCCAGAGAGCTTGAGCTGTGGAGTGAACTGAATCTTATGCCCACTAGGCAAATCTTGGCCGGGGATGAAGAGGGACTTACCCATAACATTTGCGTTGTCAGGGCCGATCAGTCCTGATTGGATGCCAGTAAGTTCGTATGCGGATTGATTGTCTATGGTGATGCGGAAGTCTTTGAATCGATCTATTGCATTCTGATAACTAAGATATAAGATGATTCCAACGAACAACGTTACAACAAGGAGAATAACAAATCTGGGCGTGAACCGCCTGTGACCTTTGTCCATTCTAATTCTCTCCTTTCTCTTAACATTATGGTATTAAACGCAAATTAGGGCGTAAAGGTTGTACCCCATTTTAATATAAAGATAGATATACATATCTAAGATAAACAACTTGTGAATTACAGAGCATCTACGTATGCTGTGAAATAGGAAGTTATAGCATGATTAATGAAGTAGAAAGAAGGAGAATTGAATGAAACTAGTACCTATGAGTGAGCAAGAGTTCGCGAGTTTTCGCGTTCGCTCCATTCAAGATTTTGCACGAGAGAAGGTAGAGGCAGGGACGTGGGCATCAGAAGAAGCACAACAACTCGCAGAAGCAGTGTATGACAAATACTTACCAGAAGGCCTGAACACCCCTGGTGCTTATGTGTATAACCTCGTGCATGAGATGGACGGAAATGTAGGTTATATCTGGTTTAATATTACGGATAACCTTCGGGGCAGGGAGGCGTTCCTGCTGGATATTTTGGTTGAAGAAGCACATCAAGGCAAAGGTTATGGTACGGAGACCATGAAGGCACTGGAACAGGCTGCTATAGGTCTGGGGGTAGATCGAATCGGTCTGCATGTGTTTGGACATAATGGTCGTGCAAGCAACTTGTATAAGAAGATGGGATATGAAGTCACAGATCTAACGATGTATAAGGAATTGCGGAAATAATTCCGTTCATATCGAATTAGCGAACTTCCTTGATGCACTGGGGGTTGTCATATATAATGAATAGGATTATTCGAACCGAACAAGTAATGAATGAGGAGTTGTCATATACATGGCTTTGAAAGCTGGAATCGTAGGCTTGCCTAACGTTGGTAAATCTACATTGTTTAATGCAATTACACAAGCTGGTGCGGAGTCTGCTAACTATCCGTTCTGTACAATTGACCCTAACGTAGGGATTGTTGAAGTACCTGATGAGCGTTTGGACAAATTGACAGAACTCGTTGTACCAAAAAAGACAGTACCAACGGCGTTTGAATTCGTAGATATCGCGGGTCTGGTTCGTGGTGCAAGTAAAGGTGAAGGTCTTGGTAACAAGTTCCTTGCTCACATCCGTGAAGTAGACGCTATTGTACACGTGGTACGTTGCTTTGTCGATGAGAACATCACTCACGTAGATGGCAAAATTGATCCGGTAAGCGACATTCAGACGATTAATCTGGAGCTGATCCTGGCTGATATCGAGAGTGTTGAGAAAAAAATCGACCGTTCTAAGAAAAACATGAAGGGCGGTAACAAAACGGCTGCTCAAGAAGTGGAAGTACTGGAGAAAGTGAAGGCTGTTCTGTATGAAGACAAGCCAGCACGCAGTATGGAGCTTACCGATGAAGAGCGTCTGATTGTACGCGATCTGCACTTGCTTACCCTCAAGCCTGTTCTGTATGCAGCCAATGTAGCTGAGGACGAAATCGGCGATGTAGCGAACAATGCTTATGTGCAAAAAGTAAGAGAATTCGCTGCTGCTGAGAATGCAGAAGTGGTGCCAATCAGTGCGAAGGTCGAAGAAGAGATCTCCGAGCTGGAAGGCGAAGATAAACAAATGTTCCTGGAGGAACTCGGCATCGAGGATTCCGGTCTGAACCTGCTTATCAAAGCAGCTTACAAATTGCTGGGACTGTACACGTACTTCACAGCAGGGGTACAGGAAGTTCGTGCATGGACAATCCGTAAGGGGACCAAAGCTCCTGGCGCAGCTGGTGTAATCCATACTGACTTTGAGCGTGGATTCATCCGTGCAGAGGTTGTTTCCTATGAAGATCTGGTTGCGGCTGGTTCCATGAATGGTGCCAAAGAACGCGGACAGCTTCGTCTGGAAGGTAAAGAGTATGTTGTTAACGACGGCGATGTTATGCACTTCCGTTTCAACGTATAAACCTCTGAACTCGTATCAAACTTTAAAAAACTGAACCTACCAACGTAGGTCTATTGAAAATGGCTCTGTTACCTTCTTAGGAAGGTGGCAGGGCTTTTTTTAACGATGATAAACACTGGAACTTACTGGATTATCCGAAACGTGTGGATATAATATAAGAAAGAGTTTTCTGGAGGTGGCCTATGGAACAACAGCTAACCAATGTTAGATACGACAAGGCTCTAGTTGAAGATGCAAAGTTACCGAAGGAGACGCAGGAACTGTTACTGCAATTGGGGTTACCGCAGCTTCGTTTGGCAGATGAGCATGTGCTCGGCGTTCATTTTACACCCCTAACGGATCAAGGACTGATTCAGACCTCAGATGGACACAAAACGTTGTTTCCAATCGGGTATGAGTGGGAGGATAATTCGATCATATTTGCTCTGGAAACGGAGATCGGCACACTCTACAGGCTGGATGGGCAGACGGGTGAATATAGCATCATTAACACCAATCTAAGCCTATTTCTGGCGTTCCTACATCAATACATTGTGTTCATCCATGAGCATTCCAGAACCTCTGAGCCGAGTGTGATGACACTGGAACAAGTACAGGCGAAACTAGAAGCTTTCAGGCGAGGTGAGATTAAGCCTACAGTACAGCAGCCTTCTAAATCACTTAGAAAAAATGCTCTTCACCAGCTCCGACAGTTCTATACGGAGAAAGACCCGGTGAGTGTCTCGGATGAAGAGAGTTGGTGGAGTGTTGTGCTCGAACAATTAGAGGATGACCTTCTGTAGGTTGCTCATAACCGAAACAAGTATGCTAATGAAGATACTATGACTTAGTTTCATGAATAGATGAAGGATGTTTTTCAGTTTCCGATTCATCATTGCCCATTACAATTTCTAGGAATGTGCAACTCTTATGTATTGAATAACGTTCAGGTAGTAACGTTACAATAAACATAAGGGGAGATTGTCATTTTAATTAGATCAAAGTTGTTGTATGTTGCATTCAGTATGGTGGTTGTGTTCCTAATATCGGCTTGTGCAAATGATACAACTAACGAGTTCTCTCCGAATATGCGAATTGAACCTTACCGTGTTGCGCTAGAAGAATTGATATCGATAGATACCGCCCTTAATGCGAATATGGAGTACATTTCTCTGGTGCTGAACGAAGCAGTCCCTATTGAAGATTCTGAGCGAGAAGTGATTGAATCCTACCTACAACATAAATATAACGTTCCCATCTATAACTATACCCATGAACAATTGATCGAGCAGAAGCTTGGCGAGCAGGATGGAACCAGGCTTAAAGGCATACTCCTGACTATGGAAAGGTATAAACAGTCAGACGATACGAATGAGATGACGCTTGAGGTCAGTAAGTATCGTGCGAATGAAGGTGCAATTGCTTTGGAAATGATATTAGCGTATCAAGAAGGACAGTGGGAAATTTCCGGTTATGTTACGGAGAGAGAAAGTTAGGAGCGAGATTCGCTTCTGGTGTCAGAAATACAGTATAGTGGGCATAGTTGAACTTAATTTATAGGAGGCTACGACCATGTCACAGGATATCTGGATGAACCTACCGGTCAAAGATGTTGTGAAGTCAACAAGCTTTTACAATGAGATTGGATTCCATGCGGCGAACGTTGGTCACGAAAGAGCCAAGCTTACGATAGGTCAAACGACGATTCTGCTGTTCCCAAATGCGACGTTTGAGAAATTTACAGGTTCCCAAATTGCAGATACTTCCCATAGCGCAGAAGTGATATTCTCCATTGGTGCGGAGAGTCGGGAAGAAGTAGATGTCTTTATTCAAAAAGTAGAGCGCGCTGGAGGCAGCGTCTTTGGTAAGCCCAGTGAAACGGATGGCTGGATGTACGGTGCAGGCTTTGCCGATCTGGATGGTCACCGATGGAACTTACTGTACATGGATGAGAGTCAAATGCCAAAACGTCAATAGAAGTCGTTCCATCCAAAAGTATGAACATGTATGAATGTGAAACGTCGGTTGCCTCATGAAGGTTATCGGCGTTTTTCCTACTCCACTTAGATATAGAAAATTTAGTTCATCCGGTAGCAGAATGGTTGCTATTCAGATTCATAAGAATATGCTATAATTAAGAGTCGTATACCTTGGTTGAATGTGTTGCTTAACTCGATGAACGGAAGCGGGTTCTGTACAGGGTACGCGATTTCTTTATATCACTTTAAAAGTAAAGGATTTGATGACGTTGTAGCGATGTTATACGTCGATCGTCGATCATATATGAATATTTAATCCATGCTAAGGTCAGGGGATTTCACGGAAATCCTGTGCGACTGAGAATTATAAATAGTACGAATACCGGTATGCAAGAAACGAATGAAAATAATACGTGAGGTGACGATATAATGTTGGATAAATTACAGGCTTTGGCCGACCGTTACGACAAGCTCAGCGAGCTGTTGTGTGACCCGGATGTAGCAAGTGATAACAAGAAGCTGCGTGAGTACTCTAAGGAACAATCCGATCTGCAACCAACTTACGATGCGTACAATGAGTACAAACAGGTAAGTGAAGATCTTGATGCTGCGAAGGAAATGCAAGGCGAGAAGCTAGATGATGAGATGCGTGAAATGGTCAAAATGGAAATTGAAGAGCTGAGCACCCGCCAGAAGGAATTGGAAGAACTGATTCGTGTGCTTATGCTGCCGAAAGATCCAAATGACGACAAAAACGTTATTGTGGAGATTCGCGGAGCGGCTGGTGGAGATGAAGCAGCATTGTTTGCAGCGGATCTATATCGGATGTACACACGCTATGCAGACGCACAGGGCTGGCGTGTTGAGCTGATGGACGTGAACACGAACGATCTCGGCGGATTCAAAGAGGTTGTCTTCATGATTAACGGCCGCGGCGCTTACAGCAAAATGAAATACGAGAGCGGTGCACACCGTGTGCAACGTATTCCAACAACAGAATCTGGTGGACGTATTCACACGTCGACGTCAACGGTTGCGGTTATGCCGGAAGCGGAAGATTTTGATATTGAAATTCATGACAAAGACATTCGTGTAGATACGTTCTGTTCCAGTGGTGCTGGTGGACAATCGGTAAATACAACGAAATCCGCTGTACGTGTAACTCACGTGCCAACGGGTATTGTAGCAACGTGTCAGGATGGTAAGTCCCAGAACTCCAACAAAGAAAAAGCGTTGCAGGTTCTGCGTACACGGATCTTCGATATGAAACGTATGGAAGAAGAAGCGAAAATTTCGGTTGAACGGAAGAGCAAAGTGGGAACGGGTGACCGTAGTGAACGGATTCGTACGTACAACTTCCCGCAAAGCCGTGTAACGGATCACCGTATTGGTTTGACGATGCACAAGCTGGATCAGATCATGAACGGAGAAATTGAAGATATCTTGTCTGCACTGACCATTGCTCAGCAGACTGAGTTGATGGATAGAGGAGAATAATCTGTGACCCGCGCCCAGTTTGTGATGACGCAGGCACAGAGCTGTCGGGAAGCCTTCGTAGAGGCTTCCTCTTTTTTGGAGAAGTGCGGCGTGTACGAGCCGCACAATAACGCACGGCTGCTGCTGGAACATGTACTTGGCGTCTATGGCGCCCAGTACTATATGATGCAGCCGGAGCCCTTCCCAAGCGAGCTTCGCAGCCGCTGGGAAGACGCCGTCACGCGCAAGGCTGCGGGTGAGCCGGCGCAATACATTATCGGCAGCCAGGAATTCTACGGGCTGCCGTTCGAGGTCACGCCGGCCGTGCTAATCCCGCGGCCGGAGACCGAGCTGCTGGTCGAGGCTGTGCTGCGCGAAGCGGACCGCGTGTTTGCGAGCGGCGATGCAGTGCACGCCGTCGACATTGGCACGGGCAGCGGTGCCATCGCGGTGACGATGGCTTCGCTTCGCCCGCAGTGGCAGGTGGGCGCCGGGGATATCTCGGCGGCCGCCCTGCAAATAGCCGCGCGGAACGCGGCTGCGAACGGCGTACAGATCGACTTCCGTGAAGGTGATCTGCTCGCTCCGTTCGCTGGGGCACGGGTGGACATCCTGGTGTCCAACCCGCCATACATCCCGGCGGCAGATATCGCCGGGTTGCAGCCAGAGGTGCGCGATCATGAGCCGCGCACTGCACTGGACGGCGGCCCGGATGGGCTTGCGCCGTACCGGGTGATGCTGGAGCAGCTTACGCTGTTGCCAGCGCCGCCGCAGATTGTTGGTTTTGAACTGGGGCAAGGCCAGGCTCGTGACATTGCTGCCTTGCTGGAATCCGCCGGACATTGGCCGGAGATTATCATCGTACCAGACCTTGCTGGGATCGAGCGGCATGTACTAGGTGTTCGCACTTCGGAACAGGTGACATAAATGTAAGATTGCGGAGGTTTTCTTTTTGCCGTGAAATCCTCTACAATGAGATATACCGAAGATTGCTGAATGCTTGGAGGAACATAATTACATGCTGCATAAATTCAAAAAAATTGACTACAACATCGTATTTATATTAGTTATCTTGATGGTTATCAGTATTTTATCCATTTATAGCACCACGTTTGGTCGTCCGAGGTGGGAATCCTATCCCCAGCGGGCTGGGATATTCTATATTATAGGTTTCATCGTGTTCTTCGGAATGTCCATGATCAACTACAAAGTGATTATCAAAAACTATTTATACATTTACGGTGGCGGTCTACTGCTGCTCGTTATCGTTAACTTTTTTGGTGTGACCTATTACGGCGCACAGGGCTGGTTGTCCATATTCGGTCTAAGTTTGCAGCCGGCAGAGCTGTTTAAGTTGTGTTTGATTGTCTTTTTGTCTGCATTGCTGTCTCGAAAGAAGAACAGACCTCTGTTATTTGGACGAGATGTCATCCCGATTGCTCTGTGTGTTTTGCCGCCATTGTTACTCGTTTTATTGCAAAACGACTTGGGGAATGCGCTCAGTTACGTCGTGATTCTTGTTGGTTTACTGTGGATTGGTAATGTGAAATTCAGCCACGCCCTGATTGGTTTTATCATCGCAGTTGCTGCTTTTGTTGCGGGAACGCAAGCATACGTTCACTATCACGATCAGATCACCAAGTTCCTTCAGGACATCGGGCGTGCCCACTGGGCAGATCGTTTCGATCCTTGGCTTGTACCAGATCAGACCTCCCGTGACGTCCTATGGCAGACATATAACGCTAAGCTTGCCATTGGTTCTGGGGGTATTAGTGGTAAAGGATATTTGGAAGGTACAACCATCCAGTCCAACCGGGTACCGTTGGCGTATGCCGACTCCATTTTTGTTCAGATCGGGGAAGAGTTCGGTTTTGTAGGCGCTTCGGTGCTGTTACTGCTCTACTTCATTCTGATTCATCGGCTGGTATTGATCGCATTGGAGTGTAAGGATCGTGCCGGACCGTATCTGATTGTGGGTATCATATCGATGTTACTCTATCAGATTTTTGTTAACATTGGTCCGTTTATTGGTCTGATGCCACTGACGGGAATTACGCTGCCGTTTATCAGTTTCGGGGGTACCTCTCTTGTGCTCAATATGCTGAGTATGGGGGTTGTCATGAGTATCAAGGTGCACACGGAGGAGAACGAGGATATTCTGGGTTCGTCAGAACAACTTAGCATTACGGAACTGATTATGAAAGTGTTTAAACGCAAACCGTCACAGCAAGAACAATCCTGATTTTTGTTTTAAGGTGTGTAAAATGTGTAAGATATATAACCTGAAAGCCATAGATTCGAGCAACATGGATCTACGGTTTTCAGGTTTTTTTTGTTGCGGCATTGGTTTTGTGGTATCGGTTGTATCAGTTGTCTAAGAAGGGGAGCCTCCAACTTATCCATAAGTGTAAGGATTTCCATTTTTCATTCCAATTATATACAATAAAGGGAGGAGAGATTGGCAAGACCATCTTAGGGGGAAGAGTGAGTACATGCTGAGAATGTTGAAGAAGATGGATGGGATCATACTGTTTGTACTGCTGTTGCTTATGGGAATAAGCATAGCTGCCGTATATAGCGGGACGCAGACCGATTCTACATTGAGCAACCATCATATCAAAACCTTACAATTTTATATCGCCGGATTCATTGTCGTGATTGGAATGGGGCTTATCAATTATAAGCTCATTGTGAAATATGCTTTTTATTTGTATGTCATCGGAAATATTTTGCTTCTCCTCGCCAATTTCGTAGGTGGCTCGGTCAACAATGCCAATGGCTGGCTAAAGCTAGGGGATACTTTCTCATTTCAACCTGCGGAACTGTTTAAAATGATCTTAATTCTATTTCTCGCCCATTTGATAATGAAGCGAAAAGGAAGAGAACTCGGTTTTTGGAGAGACATCGTGCCGATTGGGTGCTGGACCTTTATTCCCTTTGCACTTGTTATGATACAGAATGACTTGGGGAATGCCTTGGGGTATGTTGTTATTTTGGCAGCAGTGCTCTGGATCGGTAATATTAAGCTGAAACATGCCTTGATTGGTATTACCATTATTGGTGTGGCTTTTTTTGGCTTCGTTAAATCATATGTCACGTATCATGAAGAAATTTTCACTTTTCTAGAGAAGGTAGATCGAGAGCATTGGGCAGAACGGATCGATCCTTGGCTTGTACCGGAGAAAGCGACTGCCAAAGCAACCTGGCATACCAAAAATGCGGGTCTAGCTATAGGATCAGGCGGCATTATTGGCAAAGGGTACTTACAAGGTACATCGGTGCAAAGCGGGCGAGTGCCTTATACATATTCAGATTCTATTTTCGTCGTGATTGCTGAAGAGTTTGGCTTTGTGGGCGGTGCAGTGCTGCTATTGCTTTATTTTGTCTTGATCCATCGGATGGTGCTTATTTCACTGGAATGTAAAGATCGAGCGGGGCCAGTAATTATTGTCGGGATTATAGGGATGCTGCTATATCAGGTGTTTGAGAACATTGGTGCTTTTCTGGGGTTGATGCCGCTTACGGGTATTACTTTGCCGTTTATTAGCTACGGAGGAACGTCACTACTTATCAATATGGCCTGCATCGCGATTGCTATGAGCATCAAACTGTATGGCCCCGAGGATGAAGATGTCATCGTGTCGGAGGAGCAGCCACCGAGTTTGCCAGCAAGAGTGCGGAGTTGGGTGGCGGGGCTGGATATGCTGAACAAGAGCAAGAAGAAGGAACAGGAACTTGAACAGATAAAGGGAGAGGCGGGAAAGGGAAAGGATCAAGCAGGGATGTAATTGGAGCATGGACTAAACGGAAGTACCGATATAGAGTTAAACAAGAGCAGAGACTAAGACATAAACAAAGGCACAAACAAAGGAGAAGGAACTAACAAAGGAACTAACAAAGACACAAACATAAACATAAGTATGTTATACGCAGGTGGTGTGGACATAAAGGTGCAAAGAGAAGAAAGAGTGGATATAAAGGTCGATGGGTAGGGGAGAAAGGAAAGGGAAGTATGAGCGTGTGAATGTTCTCCGCATGTTGAGGATGTGTTCCCCTTCGTTATAGCGGCATTAAACGGTAGAGTCGGTTATCACCATTAGAGGTGGGAGCGGCTCTTTTTGCTCTAAGGTGTGTCTGAGAACTCTTTGAAGGAAGGCAGAACTTGAAATTTTCGTTTCAAGCAAGGACGTTTTCCGCAGGTATGCTGGGCCGTCATGAGAAGTGACACAGCAGGCGCGAAAAGATGTCGGCAGTGGACGATGCCCCCTAAGTGAGCGTGAGATTTGAAGTTACGACAGTTGATCATGTGTTATCTCTAACGAACTCAGTTGGCCTTATTGGCGGGAAAATGGCACTCAGGAAATGCTAACGAATCGTTGACACGCTAATACTCCATTGGGGCGCGAGTTTTAGACTCATTCCGTGTTATTTTGTAATATAACGTTTCTCAGATTCGTTACCAGTTCCATTTGCCGTGATACGACCAAATAAGGTCTCTCAGATTCGTTAACGCCGACGTTGTATGGAGAGAGTTTCACCCTTTAACTGCTCCGTTTCAAACGTAACCTTCACCTGCTCTAGACCTGCTCCACGATCATCATTTATTTTTTACCATCTGTGCATTCCTACTCGTTGCCTCATTCGTTGTATTTCATACGTTTCTTTCAACACACACGACATGATTTATTTGTTTAGAGACACATCCTAGCATATGTTGGATAAAAAATTGAGAGTTATGGAGTTTAATAGGTTTAACCCTACTTCCTCTGGGCATACTGATAGACATGAGAGATTTATAGTGAGTTCATAGCGTAAGCACTTATAAAATCATGATCATGAGAGCCAAGGGGGAGAACGGCATGAGTAGACGAATCGTGAAACAAATTGGACTAATTGTGGTATGTCTTATGATGATTATTATGATGTGGGAAGGCCAGAAAACGGATGCGGCTGTAGCAGCTGCGGCAATTCCAGAGCAATCCATTCGGCTCCGTATTCTAGCCAACTCGGATTCGGCAGGAGATCAGTTGGTGAAACGTGAGATTCGTGATGCTGTTGTTGCTCAGATGGATCAATGGGTGACGGAGCTTGCCAATCCTCAAGATCTGGAGGAAGCCCGTGGAGTGATTCGTCAGCATTTGTCTGAGATTGAAGAGAAAGTTGGAGAAGAGCTTGCCAGTCGTGGTCTGGATTATGATTACCAGGTGGAGCTGGGGGTGGTTCCTTTTCCGACCAAACTATATGGTGGTACTGTATATCCGGCTGGAGATTACGAAGCAGTTCGTATAACACTTGGTAAAGGTGAAGGTCAAAACTGGTGGTGTGTATTGTTTCCTCCATTATGCTTCATTGATGCAGGTACAGGAGACGCAGTGACGAAGACGAATACAGCTGCAGCCGCCGCTTCGCCAGGAGATGTGGAAGCATCCGTACAAGTCGGAACACCGGAAACACGTTTCTTCCTCTGGGATATGGTTGTAAAGTTTTGTGGTTGGGTGACGGGATTGTTTGCTTAATCGGATCGTGAATAGGTTGATGTGATGTAAGGGCGACTTCAAGATTGATGAGGTTGCTCTTTGTTGTAGTGAGCTTTGTTGTGAATGGTGAGAGTGCGTAGTTTCATCTTTGAAACGAAGAGATATGTTATAATTATAGGAATTCAAAACCATAATCAATGCGGGTAGTCATTCATCAGACGTTTACGCATGTTTTACAACTTCGAAAGAAGCAGGTTTGGTTGAATTTTCGTTCAAAACCAGGAAGTTTTTCGCTTACGTACCAGGTTGAGTCAAGAGAAAGTGACACAGCAGGGAGCGAGAAGACAGCGAAAGATGCTTTAGGTTAGATATAGGATACACCCAATGTTTACTACCTTATTGAAGCTTAGGAATGATGGATATATGAGAAATGAACAAGAGGCCAAACAGAATAAATTGCAGCAGAATGAACATGAACACACACCTTTAGATCGCGAGCAAATGGGGCGTGATGGACAATTGGGGAGCCAAGAGTTGCTTTTGACGTCAAAGGTTCAAGGTAACATGGATACACATCGACTCGACCAGCAGTCATCCCTTCAAAGTATGGAGGGCGAACCGGGTTTGGGTGAACAGGGGCAGGGATTGGCGCAGGAGATGGTTACCCTTATGTGGGATGTTAATGTGCTGCTTCATACCGCTGGAACGGATATGAATAATGCCAACGATGGTGGGAATCAAGTGGAGCATGAACAACAGGAACAAGAGGACAATTTATCCGCTGGACAAGTTTCTGTGCAGGTGACCACACCGAATGATGAGTCTGATGTAAAAAGGGAGAGCGCCTATGAACAGGCGCTCGCAGACTTGCAGGCTGCCGCAGCCTGCATTCGTCAAGGACAAACCGTGGCCTTTCCGACCGAGACGGTCTATGGTTTAGGGGCAGATGCCCGAAGCACAGCAGCGGTGGAAGCTGTGTTTGCGGCTAAAGGTCGCCCATCGGATAATCCGCTGATCGTGCATATCGCCCACCGTGACCAGTTGGATGCACTAGTCACGGAAGTGAATGCCACCGCGGAAGCGCTGATGGCGGCCTTCTGGCCGGGCCCGCTGACGCTAGTGTTGCCGGTTAGACCTGGGGCGGTGTCTCCACGGGTCACCGCCGGGCTAGACACGGTGGCCGTGCGTATGCCGGATCACCCTGTGGCGTTGCAGTTGATTGCCGCGGCGGCATGCCCTGTGGCTGCGCCGAGCGCTAACCGCTCCGGGCGACCAAGCCCAACCCTCGCAGCACATGTGCGCGAGGACTTGGCTGGCCGCATCGGCGGCATCGTGGACGGCGGCCCCACCGGGGTGGGCGTCGAGTCCACGGTCGTGCAGGTCGGTGACGACGGTACCGTCACCATCCTGCGCCCTGGCGGCATCACAGCGGAACAATTGTCCGCTGTGGCCGCCCGTGTCGCCACGGACCCGGCGATCCTCGCCGAAGGGTCCGCAGGCGAAGCCAGCCCGGCGCCGCGCTCGCCGGGCATGAAGTACACGCACTATGCGCCCGAAGGTGCGCTGTGCGTGGTGGAAGGGCCGCCCGCAGCGGTGGCGGCCTGGGTTAGCGCCGCCCTCGCAGAGGCGGCGCAGCGCGGAGAGCGCACCGCGGTGCTGGCGTTCGCCGAGCACGCGGAGCAATACCGCGCCGATGCCGTATTCTCGCTGGGCGATGCCAGCGAGCTGGAGGAAGCAGCGCGCCGGCTATACGCCGCGCTGCGGAGCTGCGATGAGCAAGGCGCCACATATATTGTGGCTGAAGCCTGCTCGCGCGAAGGCCTAGGAGCAGCCGTCATGAATCGGCTGCTCAAAGCGGCGGGTCACCGACTCATCCAGGTCGGTTAGCCGCAACAGTCACCGACTCATCCAAGTCGGTCAACCTGTAACATATACATGTCCAGTCGCCCTTGTTCCCCTTATATCCAGGCGAGTAGAACTCGCCATATAATCGGGTAAACCAGGGTGCCTGGACGAACCAAGATATTTCGCAGCACTTAAATTGTCTGTGATCCGATTGTTCAAACATATACTCTGGTCATGTTTAGGTCCTTGTCCGCATATCGTGTACAAGAACCTTTACGTGATGGGGGTATGGGAATGTGGGATATATCTGCCCATGTAGGGCAGTTAGTAACCATTTTGATTATGGCTGTGGCTCTGGGTTTCGACGCCTTCTCGCTAGGAATCGGGATGGGCATGAAAGGCATTCGTTTACGGGATGTACTGCGAATCAGTACAATCACCGCCCTGTTCCATATCATCATGCCACTGATCGGTATGTACACAGGCAAGTATGTCAGTTCATTGCTTGGCAACATCACCACGTATGCGGCGGGTGGTTTACTTGTTCTTTTAGGCGCGCATATGATTTTGAATGCGTTCCGTGAAGGAGAGACGAAGCTCGTGAATCCTCGCTCACTGGTGGGTGTGACTTTATTTTCACTAAGTGTCAGCATAGATTCGTTTTCCGTAGGGGTTTCTCTGGGGATGTTCAGTAGTGATCTGATCTTAACTGTGCTTGCTTTTGGTGTGTGCGGCGGCTTGATGTCCATGATGGGGCTGTTGCTTGGACGACGAGTGAGTCATAACCTTGGGGATTATGGTGAAGCTGTAGGTGGAGCAATCCTGCTCGCCTTTGGGTTGTTGTTTATCTTTTGAGCTGTAATCGATGTTTTCAATGACCGCATTGGACTCCACTTTTGGCTGGTTCAGAGCCGGACGGTTGTATATCATTCTGGTGCGAGTATAATCGAATGAAAGAGATTGTGCAGACAGTACGCTTTGTTTACGGTGGATGCCTTAAGTAACTTCTCAGCCGAAATAAATAGAAGCATACGAAGCTGGTTTCCTCCGGGGGAAAATATAGTTGTCCACGTAGTTTAGCCTACGCCCTGTTCATCCATTTCTAGCTTTATCCCTTTTTTCTGAACATGGACTTCATGCAACTAATGTTGTGTAATCGTTGTGTAATCCTGGTTGGATTTCTTAAGCTATAATGTATACATTTATTAACATATATAAAATGGGGAGGCTACCACAATGAAACATATTTTGTTTGTATGTACAGGTAATACGTGCCGCAGCCCCATGGCAGAGGGGCTTTTGCGTAAGCTTGCTTCGGAGCGTGGCATTCAAGTAGAGGTGCGTTCAGCAGGTGTTGCTGCGACACAGGGAATGCCGATTTCACGTCACGCCGAGGCGGTACTGAGAGATCATCGTGTAGAGGGGCCGCCACACTCCACACAGCTGAGTGCAGGGCTTGTTGGTTGGGCTGATCTGATCCTAACACTTACTCGCAGTCATAAGCAGCATGTGCTGCAAGTTTTCCCAGACTCCGTCCACAAAACCTATACACTCAAAGAATACGTGGAAGATGACGAGCAAGTGATGAATGATCTGCAGGAACTGGACAGCCTATTCGCGACACTGGAGATGAAGCGTGCACTTGGTCAAGAGATATTAGCATCCGAGCGGGAACGTGTCATTGAGATTCGACAACGAATTCCAAGCTTCGACATCTCCGATCCGTTTGGCGGCAATCGAGATGATTACAACGTAACGGCTGCCGAGATTCGAACCGCGCTTGATCGACTTCTGGATAAATTGGAATAAAGCAGAGTGCACAGGGGTAATGTAAACAACGTATCAATAATGTAAACCTGGGAAGCTGAGATCGGTGATCAGCTTGATCATACGATCATAGCGCAGCTTAGCCATCCAAGGTTGAACCTTAATATTATTGATAGACATGCCTCACGTACTTGAAATGCCATATAGAAACAGAACATGGGATGTAAATTACCCGTTGATTTTAAGCGCAGGTTGTTTTATGATGAAGGGGAAAACAGGGATCCGGTGTAACTGGCGACGAAGTGGGCACAACCACAATGGAGCACCGGAACAAACGGCCGGTCGCCTGGGCAAAAGAGCAATTCTGCGATACCCGCAGACTGCTCTTTTTTTCGTCTTTCATCTGTTTATTCGCTATAATAGTACCTGAAATGCCATGTTGGAATACGAAAGGCTACCAATCGGAAGCTGGGCATGATGATATCGGGAGGCGATAGGATGACTATTGAGTTAGATTCGGAACAACCCGGATTGCAGGAACAGACCGCATCCATTTTGCGTGAACTGGCCATTGCAGGGAAGCTAGGTCCAGGACAGATCGTTGTCATTGGTACGAGCACGAGTGAGGTGGCAGGTAAACGCATTGGTACGAGTGGTGCGATTGAAGTGGCACAGCAGCTTCTTGCGGGTATTCGTGAGGTGCAGCAGGAATTCGGTTTTGAACCCGTCTTTCAATGCTGTGAGCATTTGAATCGTGCGCTGGTGATGGAACGTTCTGTGTTATTACGTCTGGGATTGACCGAGGTGGGTGCAGTACCTGTGCCTACAGCGGGTGGTTCAATGGCATCTGCAGCTTATCGATCACTTACCGATGCATGTCTGGCGGAACATGTGCAGGCACACGCAGGATTGGATATCGGAGAGACGATGATTGGCATGCATTTGCGGCATGTAGCAGTTCCTTTCCGTACATCGCTTCGGTACATCGGAGATGCCCGCGTGACGACAGCGTTAACGCGTCCGAAGTTGATTGGTGGGGAACGTGCAGTGTATCGTATGGAAGAACAGCCTGATTCGACATTTTGTGACTAACGTATAAAGTGAAATTATGTTTACACGTAAACGGAGAGTGCAACGCCAATCTGGAGAAGCAGAGCGTTCGCGTTTATCACCGGATTTCCCCTTTGTAAAAGGGATTCAAAGAAATCTGGGGATAACAGCGATCGAAAGATGGTGATGCAATCGAAGTCTGGAGTGTAATCTTATGTTTCACTTTATAACTTCACTTATATTAGGAGGAATTTAATCATGGAACAATTGCGTAAGAATGACCCGGCAGTATTGGAAGCGATGAATCTGGAGTTGAAACGTCAGCAAAACAACATTGAGTTGATTGCATCTGAGAACATTGTAAGCGAAGCGGTTATTGAAGCACTTGGTTCCGTTCTGACGAACAAATATGCTGAAGGATATCCAGGCAAACGTTACTACGGCGGTTGTGAGCACGTAGATATCGTGGAAGATATCGCACGTGATCGCGCTAAAGAATTGTTTGGAGCAGAGCATGTTAACGTTCAACCACACTCTGGTGCACAAGCGAACATGGCCGTTTACCTTGCAGCGCTTAAGCCTGGTGATACAGTACTAGGTATGAATCTTGCACACGGTGGTCACCTTACGCATGGTAGCCCAGTGAATGCATCTGGTTTGCTCTACAACTTCGTAGCATATGGCGTACAAGAAGATACATTCTTGATCGATTATGATGAAGTTCGCAAAGCAGCGTTCAAGCACCGCCCTCGTCTCATCGTAGCAGGTGCGAGTGCATACCCACGTACGATTGATTTTGAAAAGCTAGCTGCGATTGCAAATGATGTAGGCGCATTGTTCATGGTAGACATGGCACACATCGCTGGATTGGTTGCTGCTGGTCTGCATCCAAGCCCGGTTCCACATGCACATTTCGTAACAACAACAACACACAAAACATTGCGTGGACCACGCGGTGGTATGATTCTCTGTACCAAAGCTTGGGCTGCTGCAATTGATAAAGCGGTATTCCCTGGTTCCCAAGGTGGACCATTGATGCACGTTATTGCTTCCAAAGCGGTAGCATTGGGTGAAGCATTGCAACCATCATTTAAAGAGTACGCGCAAAATGTAGTGAAAAACGCACAGGTTCTGGCTGAGACGTTGATCTCCGAAGGCTTGAACATCGTATCTGGCGGTACAGATAACCACTTGATGCTGATCGATACACGCAGTGTGAACATCACAGGTAAAGAAGCTGAGCACGTACTTGATTCCATCGGAATCACTGTTAACAAAAATGCAATTCCATTTGACCCAACAAGTCCGTTCATCACTAGCGGTATCCGTATTGGTACACCTGCGGCTACTTCCCGTGGCATGAACGAAGAGGCTATGGTTTCCATCGGTAAGATCATTGCAAAAACGCTCAAAAACCCTAAAGATGCGGCAACACTTGATCAAGCTCGTGCAGAAGTAACGGCACTGACAGATCAATTCCCGCTCTACACTGACCTTAAATACTAAAAAACGTTGCTCGCGCTGTTTGTATTTGAGTGTTCCTGATTTAATGTAAACATACAGACGGAGCAAACAAAATGAAATGAAGCCGGAGAAGCGTAGCGCTCGCCTAAAAGCTTTCTGAAAGAAAGCTGCTTCGGAAGCATATTCTTTATCACGGGATTTTCCCCTTATTATGTTGAGAAGAATCAAAAAAATCCCGGGATAACAGCGATCGAAGGATCATTCTGTTAGCGGAGTGCTAATGTATCAATCATTTTTATCTTCTCAACGACATAACAGCAAGAGTCAAAAGGACCGGAAGACATCATGTTTCCGGTCCTGTTTTTGTAGTATTCGGTATTCTGTAATGATTAGGTGCCCTTTAATGGTGTAATTCGGTGTTGGTGATGATATAATATACAGGATTTATCGAGCCTATGAATGATGATTAGGCATTTATGGAAATGCTGTAACATGATGAACTTACCGGAGGGACAAATTAGATGGGAAAATTAGTAATATGTGATCACCCTTTGATCCAACACAAACTGACGTTTATACGCGACATGCGTACGAATACGAAAGATTTTCGTGAATTAGTGGATGAAGTAGCAACGTTGATGGCTTATGAAATTACAAGAGATGTTGAGCTGGAGACGATTGATGTACAGACTCCTGTAGCCGCGACACAAGGTAAAGTTATTTCTGGACGTATGCTCGGACTGGTGCCAATTCTGCGTGCAGGACTCGGAATGCTGGACGGCGTTGTTAAATTGTTGCCAGCGGCAAAAGTAGGACATGTTGGTCTGTTCCGTGACCCGGAAACACTTCAACCTGTTGAATACTACACCAAGCTTCCTACGGACGTAACAGAGCGCCAATTGATCGTGATTGATCCGATGCTAGCAACGGGTGGTTCGGCAATCGCGGCAATTGACGTGCTCAAAAAACGCGGATGCACACAGATCAAAATGATGAACCTTGTAGCCGCTCCAGAAGGTGTAAAAGCTGTGCAGGATGCTCACCCTGATGTGGACATTTATGTAGCTGCTCTGGATGATCGTCTGGATGATCATGGTTATATCGTTCCAGGCCTTGGAGATGCAGGAGACCGTCTATACGGCACCAAATAAGCATATGACATGCTTGTAGAGGTTGTTCAAAAAGTTTGCTTTTGATTACGAAGGATGCCTAACGGCATCTCAGCATCGAATATGGGATTCAGCCGAAATGTCCGTTGCTCACGTAGATTTGTCTACGCTCCGCTACTCCATTTCTATCTTCATCCCATCTTCTCGGTACTGAAAACCACCCTTTTTGAACACGCTGGTAATAGAGGTTCGGAACTTATAGAAAAGGGGCTTTGCTCGAATGTCTAACAAAATTAAAGTGATGACGATCTTCGGGGTACGTCCAGAAGCAATCAAGATGGCTCCGCTTATTTTGGAGTTGCAGAAACATCCCGAGTCTATCGAATCTATTGTTTGCGTAACTGCGCAACATCGTCAGATGTTGGATCAGGTACTTGAGGTATTCGACATCCATCCGGATTATGATCTGGATGTGATGAAGGATCGTCAGACACTGAATGAAATCACGATTCGTGTCCTTGGAGGGCTGGAGCCTGTACTGCGTGAAGCGAAACCAGACATTGTGCTCGTTCACGGAGATACACTGACTACATTTGTAGCCAGCTATGCAGCGTTCTTGCAGCAGATTCAGGTAGGGCATGTCGAGGCGGGACTACGGACGTGGAACAAGCTATCTCCATATCCGGAAGAGATGAACCGTCAATTGACGGGCGTACTGGCTGATTTACACTTTGCGCCAACAGATAGGTCCTTTGATAATCTTGCCAAAGAAAATAAACCAGAGTCTAGTACGTACGTCACAGGCAACACGGTTACAGATGTGTTTCAATATACAGTACAGGAGGGCTATAGACATCCGGTACTTGATTGGGCAGAAGGCAAACGCCTTGTGCTGTTGACAGCTCATCGCCGTGAATCTCAAGGCGAGCCTCACCGCAACATTTTCCAGGCCGTCAAACGAATTGCTGATGAGTTTGAAGATATCGCCATCGTGTACCCGGTACATCCAAGTCCTGCTGTGAAGGAGCCGGCTCACGCGATTTTGGGGAATCACCCACGGATTCAACTAATTGATCCACTAGACGTAGTGGATTTGCATAATTTTTACCCGCATACACACTTGATTTTGACTGATTCAGGCGGTTTGCAGGAAGAAGCACCTTCGTTCGGTGTGCCTGTTCTTGTCCTGCGTGATACGACAGAGCGCCCAGAAGGAATCGAGGCTGGAACGCTTGAGCTTGTAGGTACAGATGAAGAACGTGTATATGAACGGACAAAAGCGCTGCTTACAGACGAAGCGTTGTATGCAAGCATGAGTCAAGCTGCGAATCCATACGGCGATGGACATGCTTCGGAAAGAATTGTCAATGCGATTTTGCACCATTTTGGAGTAAATAGCGAACGTCCGGAACCATTTCACAGAAAGTTCAAAAAATAATTCAAATTTTCTAGCGGATTTATAAAGGGCATAGTATACAGTTAAACTGTACGGTTTACGCGGGTTTATGGGCTCTGAGAGTCTGTTTACCTGTCGTTTTACCCTTTAAAACGCTAAAATCATTCAATTGACAAAGGCTCTCATCATTCAGTAAAATTAACTGGGATTGCAAGGGTGGCGTGGAAAATGGCCGATTCGAACAAACCAAATTCATCCCGTAACCATGACGATAATGTGTGGAAAGCAATGGGACTCGTGACAGCTTTTGGGATCGAGATTGCCATACTCGCTGTAGTCGGATATTACGCTGGCTCCTGGTTGGACAAGACCATTGGAGGTAACGGAATATGGATCGCCGTAAGCGTTCTCTTTTTTCTGGCAGCAGGCGGGTAAGCATCTACTTTATCGCGAAAAAATTCATGGGGGAAAGTGATGAGTGAACTAACCAGATACCGCAGAATGATGACTGTTTTCATCATGTACTTTCTTATGATTTGTTTTCTCGCAGCGGCCTTCATGCCACGTGTGGAGACAATTGCTTTGGGATTGGCTCTGGGGACGGTAATTAGCTGGATCAATGCATTTTACCTAGGCTACAAAGTAAGGAAAATGTCTGATGATGCGGCAGAAGGTAACTTGAAGCGTGTGAACCTAGGATTTTTGACAAGAGCGGCGCTCGCTGTGCTCGGTATATTCATATCGATGCGCTTTCCGCAATACTTCAATACATATGCGGTTGCAGGCGGTCTGGTTATTGCACAATTTTCCTTACTGATTATAGGGATTGTCTATTCCCGCAGAGCAGAATGATGTTAGGTGCTGCAGCTTTCAAGTCGAGAAAGGGGTGAGAAAAATATGCATGAAGCTCCAATTATTATGCTTGGCGGATTTCGACTGGATTTATCTGTTGTGCTGATGCTGGTAGTTACAGGTGCCCTTGTTTTTATTTTCGCTGTACTAGCCACACGAAGATTATCCGTTGAAAACCCCGGCAAGCTGCAAAATTTTATGGAGTGGGCAGTAGAATTCGTCCGCAATCTGATTTCCAGTACAATGGATATGAAGAAAGGTAAACATTTTATCTCTCTCGCTCTTTCCATGATTATGTTCATTTTTGTAGGGAACATGCTCGGACTTCCGTTCCAAGCAGTAACCGCAGTGGACAGTGCAGAACACGCGCAGGTGTTTGGTAAGCCGATTGTAACCGCGGTGGAGGCGTTTGAAGAAGCGCATGCCAAGGATCCTGAGGCTCATCCACACGTCGAACTGGCTTGGTGGAAATCACCAACAGCCGACTTGTCTGTAACGATGGGACTAGCTCTTGTAGCGTTCCTCGTATCTCATGGTCTCGGATTATTCCGGAACACAAGAGGATATCTCAAGCATTACCTTCAGCCATTTGCCTTGTTCTTACCGATCAACTTGATCGAGACGGCATCGAAGCTGTTGACACACGGTATGCGTCTATTCGCGAATATCTTCGCGGGTGAGGTGCTGATCACAACGATCCTGAAGCTGACCACATTCAAGATATTTGGTGCCATTGCAGCGATTCCGCTATTAATGGTGTGGCAAGGCTTTAGTATCTTTATCGGCGCGATCCAAGCATTTGTATTTGTTATCCTGATGATGGTGTACATTTCACAAAGCATTGAGACGCACGAAGAGCATTAAGTTTCAAGCCTTCGAAGATTTCTTCATCAGGCTGAACAATAAAAAATTCGATTTATAATTTTAAGGAGGATATACAAATGGGAGCAATGGCATTAATCGCAGCAGCAATTGTTGCAGGACTGGGCGCATTTGGCGCAGGTATTGGTAACGGTATGGTAATCAGCAAAACGGTGGAAGGTATTGCCCGTCAACCGGAAGCTAAATCCACTCTTCAAACAACGATGTTTATCGGTGTAGGTTTGATCGAGGTATTGCCGATCATCGGTGTGGTACTCGCGTTCATGTTCTACGGTATGGCTTAATTAAATTGATAAAGGTTTGGCGGGGAAGGCCACAGCCGTCCGCGCCTTCTTTTTAGGTAATATCCGTTACTAGCGGATGAACGTTTCAAGGATACCTCCAGGAAGGAGTGAACAGATTGAGTTTCGTATGGGAAAATACGCTTCTTGCGATTATTGCATTCGCAATCTTATATTGGCTGCTTAGCCGTTACGCTTTTGGTCCATTGTTCTCCATTATGGAAAAACGTCGTGAACTCGTGCTGTCGCAGATGAATGAGGCTGCTCAGACTCGGGAACAGGCGATCGCCTATGTGGAGGAGCAAAAACAAGCTCTTGAGCAAGCACGTCAAGATGCTTACGACATCATTGAACAATCGAAACAAACGGGTGGCAAACAAGCTGAATCAATTTTGGCTGATGCCAAAGCGGAAGCTAATCGTCTGAAAGACGACGCAGTACGCGAAATCGAGAGCGAGAAGAACAAAGCAGTCGCAGCGCTTCGCAGCGAACTGGGTACCGCTTCCGTTCAGATTGCATCCAAATTGATTAAAAAAGAAGTTGAGAACGGTCCTGCACAAGAAGAGCTTGTGAACCAATACCTCAATGAGGTAGGAGGCCGACAATGAGCCGCGATACGATTGTTGCCAAACGTTATGCGAAAGCATTGTTCGAAGTTGCTCTTCAGCAACAACAAGTACTTGAGGTTGAACAAGAGCTGCGCGCCGTTGTCAGTGCATTGACTGGTGATTCCGATATCCAGAAGTTTATCGTATCTCCTAATATCTCTGATGAAGCTAAACGGAACGTGCTTCACTCAAGTCTTGATGGCAAGGTATCCGAGTCTGTCCTTCGCACAGTCTTACTGTTAATTGAACGCGGACGCGTTGAATTGCTGGAAGACTTGCTGAATGATTATCGGAGGATTCAGGGCGAGTCGCTCGGGATTGCTGATGCGCGTGTATACTCAACTTATGCATTGAATGATGAGGAAAAAGAAGCGGTTGCTCGTGAATTCGGTGGCCGTGTGAATAAAAAGATTCGTATCGAGAATTTTGTTGATCCGACTCTGCTGGGCGGATTGAAAGTCGCCATTGGCGATACGATCTATGACGGCAGCTTGGCTGGCAAGCTCGAACGTCTTGAGCAGTCTTTTAACAGACGAGTACAGTAGATTGGGGTGAGGACACTTGAGTATCAAACCAGAAGAAATCAGTACATTAATTAAGAGCCAAATCGAACAATACAAGACCGATATCGATGTAGTCGAAGTCGGAACGGTTATCGAGGTTGGTGATGGTATTGCTCGTGTTTACGGACTTGAGAACGTAATGTCCAACGAGTTGGTTGAATTCCCAAGCGGTGTTATGGGACTCGCCATGAACGTAGAAGAAAGCAACGTCGGTGTCGTTATCCTTGGACCTTACTATGATATTCGTGAAGGCGACCAAGTTAAGCGTACTGGTCAGATCATGCAAGTGCCTGTAGGCGAAGCATTGATTGGGCGCGTTGTGAACCCGCTCGGTATTCCAGTGGATGGCAAAGGGCCAATCGCTACAACGGAATTCCGTCCGGTTGAAGGTAAAGCACCAGGCGTAATGGATCGTAAATCGGTTCATGAGCCGATGCAGACTGGGATCAAAGCCATTGACGCAATGGTACCTATCGGTCGCGGACAACGTGAGTTGATCATCGGTGACCGTCAAACGGGTAAAACATCCATCGCGATTGATGCCATCTTGAACCAAAAAGGTAGCGGCATGAAGTGTATCTATGTGGCTATTGGTCAGAAACAATCTACGGTTGCACAGGTTGTGGAAACTCTTCGTCGTAAAGGAGCAATGGAGTACACAATCGTTGTAACTGCAGCAGCTTCTGATCCATCACCACTCTTGTACATCGCACCGTATTCCGGTTGTTCGATGGGTGAGTACTTCATGTACAAAGGCGAGCACGTTCTGGTTATCTATGATGACTTGACTAAACAAGCTTCTGCTTATCGTGAGCTTTCCTTGTTGCTTCGTCGTCCACCGGGCCGTGAGGCTTATCCGGGTGACGTCTTCTATCTGCACTCCCGTTTGCTGGAGCGTGCTGCGAAGCTGAATGATGAACTGGGTGGTGGTTCTTTAACCGCACTGCCGTTCATTGAAACACAAGCTTCCGACGTATCTGCTTACATTCCAACGAACGTAATTTCCATCACGGACGGACAGATCTTCTTGGAAGCCGACTTGTTCAATGCTGGACAACGCCCGGCGATCAACGTAGGTATCTCCGTATCCCGTGTCGGTGGTTCTGCTCAGATCAAAGCGATGAAAAAGGTTGCAGGTTCCCTGCGTCTCGACCTCGCTCAATATCGTGAGCTTCAAGCGTTCTCCCAGTTCGGTTCCGATCTGGATAAAGCGACTCAGGCTCGTCTGAATCGTGGTGCACGCATGATGGAAATCCTGAAACAAGGTGTTAACCAGCCGCTGCCTGTAGAACAACAGGTTGTCAGCTTGTACACTGCTGTTAAAGGATTCTTGGATGAGATTCCAACAGGTGATGTTACTCGTTTTGAACATGAGTTCCTTGCGTTCATGGAGAGCACACATCCAGAGATTCTCGCATCCATCCGTGATACAAAAGAATTGACTTCAGACAACGAAAACGCACTGAAAGGTGCAATCGAGAAGTTCAGAAAGAGCTTCGCTGTCTCTGTCTAAATAGATGATTGCAGTCTGCGGAGTTGTTAACCGATTCCGCATGTCTGCATGTAAAACTTTGACTCTGTCAAAGTAAGATAATGCTTATGATCTAGTTTTGACTTGGTCAGAAAGAGTGTTGAGGCTTACGAAGTAACTTTGGCTTTGCCAAAGTAAAGGTTATGCTTACGATGTAGTTTTGACTTTGTCAAAACTGTGTGAATGCTTACGAAGTAACTTTGGTTCTGCCAAAGTTTTGAGGTGGTGAAATCATGGCAAAAGGCATGCGCGAAATTAAGCGGCAAATTAAAAGCGTACAAAGCACCAAGCAGATCACCAAAGCAATGGAGATGGTTGCAGCTGCAAAACTGCGTAAAGCGCAGGAAAAAGCTGAGGCAGCCCGTCCTTATTCGGAGAAGCTGAAAGAAGTTGTAGCTAGTATTGCATCCAGTACGCAAGGTATTCAGCATCCAATGTTAGAGAGCCGTCCGGTCAAAAAGACAGCTTATCTAATCATTACATCGGATCGTGGTCTTGCAGGTGGTTACAATGCGAACGTTCTGCGTCAGGTTAACCAGACGCTCAAGGAACGCCACACCTCTCAGGATGATTACGAATTGTTCGTCATTGGACGTAAGGGACGCGACTACTTCAGACGTCGTGAAATTGCGATGGCATCCACAACAACGGATCTGTCGGATTCACCTTCATTTGCAGACATCAAATCCATTGCACACGAAGCTGTTCATGGGTTTGAACTGGCTCATTTTGATGAATTGTACATTTGTTATAACCGCTTTGTGAATGCGTTGACCCAGATTCCTACGGTAGAGAAACTTCTTCCAATGGAAACACCTGAGGTGTCTGCTACGGAAGGACCAACAGCGAGCTACGAATACGAGCCGTCTGCTGAAGCTGTACTTGAGGTTTTGCTACCGCGTTATGCGGAGACGCTGATCTATGGTGCACTTCTGAACGGTAAGGCGAGTGAGCTAGGCGCGAAAATGACGGCAATGGGTAATGCAACGAAAAATGCATCTAAACTCATTAATGACTTGTCATTGACTTATAACCGTGCCCGTCAAGCGGCGATTACGCAGGAGATTACTGAAATTGTGGCAGGTGCCAACGCAGCACAAGGATAATCGTTTTTTTATTAATGAAGGCTTGCAGAGCAAAGATAAACGAACGGACATTATTTTTGCAAAAGTAGCAGGCTTGTAGGAGGGGAACGTTAAGATGAACAAAGGACGCGTTGTGAGCATCATGGGTCCGGTTGTTGACGTCGAGTTTGATCGCGGCGGTCTGCCGGAAATCCTCAATGCCATTACGATCACTACAGTAAGTGAGAGCGGCGTAAGTGTAAGTCTTACACTCGAAGCTTCGAAACATCTGGGTGACAACCGGGTACGTTGTATCGCGATGTCCTCTACGGACGGTCTCGTTCGTGGTATGGAAGCAGTAGATACTGGAGCTCCAATCTCTGTACCAGTCGGAGAAGCGACACTGGGTCGTGTATTTAACGTACTCGGCGAAGCAATCGATACTGGTGGTACAGTAGCTGCTGAACACAAGAACCCGATTCACCGTTCAGCTCCTGCATTTGATGAACTGACTACCCAAGCAGAGATGCTGGAGACAGGAATCAAAGTTATCGACTTGCTCGCGCCTTATGCGAAAGGTGGTAAAATCGGTCTCTTCGGTGGTGCCGGTGTAGGTAAAACGGTAACGATTCAAGAGCTGATCAACAACATCGCACAAGAGCACGGCGGTATCTCCGTATTTGCCGGTGTTGGTGAGCGTACACGTGAAGGTAACGACTTGTATCACGAGATGAGTGATTCCGGCGTTATCAACAAAACAGCAATGGTCTTCGGACAAATGAACGAGCCTCCAGGCGCACGTCTTCGTGTAGCCCTCACAGGTCTGACAATGGCGGAATATTTCCGTGATGAAGAAGGCCGTGACGTGTTGCTCTTTATCGATAATATCTTCCGTTTCACTCAAGCGGGTTCAGAAGTATCTGCCTTGCTTGGTCGTATGCCATCCGCGGTAGGTTACCAGCCTACGCTGGCTACAGAGATGGGTCAATTGCAAGAGCGTATCACTTCTACCAAAAAAGGATCGGTTACATCCATCCAGGCGATCTACGTACCTGCGGATGACTATACTGACCCGGCTCCTGCAACAACGTTTGCTCACTTGGACGCAACAACGAACTTGGAGCGTAAAATCTCCGAGATGGGTATCTACCCTGCGGTAGATCCACTTGCATCCAGCTCACGGATCTTGGCACCAGAAGTTGTAGGTGAAGAACACTACAGCGTTGCTCAAGGCGTTAAGCGTATCTTGGCTCGTTACAACGAGCTGCAAGATATCATTGCAATCTTGGGTATGGACGAGCTCAGCGAGGAAGATAGAGCGCTCGTTTATCGTGCGCGTAAAATTCAACGTTTCTTGTCCCAGCCTTTCCACGTTGCTGAAGCATTTAACGGTATTCCGGGTAAATACGTTCCGGTTAAAGAAACGGTGCGCAGCTTTAAAGAAATTCTCGAAGGCAAGCATGACGATCTTCCGGAAGCAGCATTCCTCTTTGTGGGTACAATTGAAGAGGCAGTGGAGAAAGCCAAAACACTGGTATAATCTGAATCCAGGATTGTCCTTATGAAGCGAGCTATCCTTCGGATAGTTTTCAGGAGGGATGGAATTGAGCACCTTTTTGTTGGAGATTGTAACCCCTGAGCGTCTGGTCTACTCCGAACAGGTTAATAGTATCAGCGCTCGTGGTGTTGAAGGGGAACTGGGTATTTTGCCAGGACATATCCCTATGGTCACACCTTTGCAAATCGCACCAATCTTGATCAAAAACGGAAAAGAGACGAAACAAGTCGCTATTGGCGGTGGTTTCATCGAAGTCCGTAAAGACAAAGTGGTTGTACTTGCAGAGAGTGCCGAGTTTCCGGAAAATATCGATGTGGATCGTGCGCGTGCGGCCAAAGAGCGGGCAGAACGCCGGCTTGCTAGCCAAAGCAACCAGGATCACTTTGATCACCGTCGTGCAGAGATTGCTCTGCAAAAAGCGGTTAACCGGATTAACGTATTCGGCAAATAAGCGATTCAATAAGTCTGGCGGCTTGTTCCGCCAGGCTTTTTTGACGTGTACAGGTGACATCTAAGCCGATTATATTGAGGTGAATTTGCTTTTATGTCTGTTTGCCCTTTTGAAAAGGAAGAAGGGTACAATAGATCTGTACAGATTGTTCTGTAGAGTCACGACTGTTGCATACAATGAGATCGCATCAATTTTGAGCATCGATTTACAGTTCGGATACCTACATATGTGGATAGCTAGACAATAGTGTTGCACGGTAAAGTTGCATTTTAAATATATTAAATTGTTGAGATGACAATCACCGTTTGGGTGGGCATGAATAGGATATAGGACTAAAGTAATGACGATAACGAAGTGGTAAGAACCATTTTTGTAGACCAAAAACCAAATTATTTCCGAGGAAATGACAAGCTTGATATCAAAATAGCGCTCTTTTATGTCGTTTTAGTACCAAAATCCCGAATAATTTCATTTAGAATATTTCCGAAGTGGAAATCAATGTAATTGACAATGTATGATGAAAGAGCCTATATTCCATAGAGTCAGCATTAGACGCAGTTGCAGGGATGAAATTCATAGTCATTCATAGCCAGTTTGTTGTTACTCAGTGATTGGGCAGTGGAGAATCCGCTTGGCGGCTCTCTAACCAAATAGGCTCAGTGTATGCCGTGTTAATTATCAGATTATCCTTATAAGGCTACTTCAAAGGATGACAAGCAAATTTGCGCGGGTCGCTGCAACAAATGTGGAGGTAATGAATATATGGATACTGATCTGACGAATCAGGTAAACCAGGCTCTAAGTACAAATGGTCTCGTTTCGATTATCGTCTCACTGATGTGCATAGCGTTGTCTTGGTGGGCTCTGCAGAACTTGAAGCTGGATGTAGTGATCAGACAGCCTAGAGGAGCTCAGGGAAGGTTGCTACACCTATTACTCGCCATCATCCTAGGTCATGCCGTTTCAGGTTTCGTTATCGATTACCTGTCATGGACACAAATGTTGCGTCATTTGTTTTAATCTTGAGATGGTTGGTTAATTCACTCTTAGGCTCTTTAGAGTAGGGTCATTGTCGAATAACATCGATTAATTGTGTTAACAATTAGAGTATGGATTGTCGACGTGCTAATTACGAAAAAAATGTGACGTGAAATTGGATGATTTTGAGATGTTTTATGTAAAAATGCTTGTATCGAACAATTCAACAATGTTATGATGGAAGTTAGGGAAATCACAAATGTTCACTATTTATAAGGCTATAAACGGGATCTCCGGTTGAATCCGGCTGAAAATTATCCCAACCGTCAGTTTTTATTCTTCGCCGATCCATATGTCTTGTTTAACAAGGGATTATGCACTTGATTCGGCTGTGTCATCATCAAATTTTTGAACTATAAACCAATTCTTTTCTGAGCAGACATCGATGGTATATTTTGCCATGATATGTCGGAATTCCACACACAGCAACAGTCCTTCTGCAAGAAGGGCTACACGTATTCCGGAATGAAGAAAAGGGAATAAACGCGCGGAGGGAACCATGATGAGCAAATTTATCGTCCGCGGTGGCAAAAGGTTGACCGGAAGTGTCAAAGTTAGCGGCGCTAAAAATTCTGTTCTTCCGATCATCGCTGCCTCTCTCTTAGGGGAAGAAGGACAAAGCGTTATTATTGACGCACCTCCTCTAGACGATGTGATGACGATTAACAAGGTGTTGGAATCGCTAGGAGCGGGTGTTACATACCGGGACGAAGTGATTACCGTAAATGCGGAAAAACTTACTTCCTGTGAAGCTCCGTATGAGTGGGTAAGTAAAATGCGGGCGTCATTTTTGGTAATGGGACCACTACTTACACGTATGGGTCACACGAGAATTTCGCTTCCTGGTGGATGTGCCATCGGTACACGACCTATTGATCAACATCTCAAAGGCTTTGAAGCTATGGGTGCGGAGATCAGTCTGGGTCAAGGTTATATAGAAGCACGCAGTCAAGGTCGACTACGTGGTGCTAAAATTTATCTAGATGTGGCATCTGTGGGTGCTACTCAAAATATTATGATGGCTGCAACATTGGCTGAAGGCGTGACTGTTCTGGAGAACGCCGCTAAAGAGCCAGAAATCGTGGATCTCGCGAACTTCCTGAATGGAATGGGAGCTAAAGTGCGCGGTGCTGGAACTGGTGTAATTCGGATCGAGGGTGTAGAGAAGCTTTCTGGTGTTAGACACACCGTTATTCCAGACCGGGTTGAAGCAGGAACGTACATGGCTGCTGCTGCAATCTCCGGTGGTGACGTCTACATTGAAGGTGCAATCTCTGACCACTTGGGATCGGTTATTGCGAAGATGGAAGAGATGGGTGTAACGATTCAACCTGACGAGAACGGAGTTCGAGTTATCGCAGATCGTCCACTCAAGGCGGTAGATGTGAAAACATTACCATACCCTGGCTTCCCGACGGATATGCAGTCTCAGATGATGGCACTATTGCTGGCTTCCGAAGGAACTAGCGTAGTAACCGAGACGGTATTTGAGAACCGCTTCATGCATGTGGATGAATTCCAACTGATGAATGCGGAGATCAAAGTAGAAGGTCGCTCTTCTATTATTACCGGTAACGCCAAGCTGAAGGGTGCTAAAGTAACAGCTACCGATTTGCGTGCGGGTGCCGCACTTATTATCGCGGGTCTTGTTGCTGAAGGTACAACAGAAGTGGGCGGTGTTCATCACATCGATCGTGGTTATGTTCATTTGGCTGAGAAGCTGAATGGTCTTGGAGCCGATATTTATCGGATTTCCGTTGAAGAGCCTAAGCTCGATGCAGCGAAAGCATCCCATGATAAAGTTGAAGAAGAAGTGCCTTTGTTCAAGGTACAACCAACTTTGGCTTAACATTGATGTATGCATAGTTGTTCGCTGTGCTGAACTGTTGTTGTGCGTGGTCATGCGAATAACGCATGAACTGTATTGGAGAAATGAACCAACCAAGCTGAGCCCACTGGGCTTGGCTTTTTTTTGTCTTTTTTTGGAGTAAAGATCACGCTTCGGTGTTGATATAAGTACCAGATTCTATTAATAGCTGATCCTAATCTATGTGTACCATAACATTTAATCCCGGACTGATTTTGAACGTGAGAGAAGAGCCGGAAACGCTGGGAACGGAGTGAGTAAATAGGGAACTAGGAAGCGGAACATCGCGTCAGATCAATATTTTTCAATGCAGAATGTGCATATAGATGCCCGAATGAAAGAATAGAAGAGAAGTGTCTTTCTCTTAAATATTGTTCTATCAGATCGATTCAACTCATACCCTAAACTATGGAATTGAACAAATTAGGCCGGTGCACAGTCACTCGTGGACAACGGAGGGTTATGTCGAAATGAAAGAAGCACGCGTACAGGTTAAGGTACCTCTTGTCCCTCGCCCAGGAACTACAGATCAAGGGGAACAATCTTCTAATTCAGGTTTGGAAAATGACAAGCTAGCCTCGGTGAAACCTATTCGGTTGGCATCCGTCGGCTCAGTGACAACATCTGCTCCACGCAAAGCGAGGGTAGACACATCAGAAGATGATACAACAGGCCAGATGCATGTACCTGTTATTGAACTGGATCATTTCCGCCCTGTGAAGCGGCGACGAATGCGGACATTTGGACGAGGGAATCGGTGGGGAAGACACAAGGCTCCACGTTGGCAGCCTGTTGCAGCAGCAACTACACTACTTACGCTCGCTTTGCTAATCCCTGTTATTCTGGTCTGGCCGCGAGCAGATGACCCGGTTAAATCGGTACCAGCATCACCTACCGCCAATAGTATATCTACTCCAGCACCCACTCCTGCTGTACCTGTAACGTATCCAGAGCCTAATGTACGGGTATATCTGTCGGCAACAGGTACAACGATGGAACTGCCGCTGGAGAAGTACGTATCCGGCGTGGTTGCGGCCGAGATGCCAGCTGAGTTCAGACTGGAAGCGTTGAAGGCTCAAGCCATTGCAGCTCGCACGTTTATCGTCAGAAGATTGGCGGCGAATGATACAAGTGGCGTGCCCTCGGGTGATGCAGACGTTACCGATACGGTAAGTCACCAAGTATTTATCCCACCAGATCAAGCGAAGGCTGAATGGACGCGGCTCGGCAAAGCGGAAGATTGGGAGAAGCTAGAGCAAGCCATTCGCGAGAGCCGTGATGCGGTCATGACATATCAGGGTAAAGCGATCACAGCTTCCTTTTTCTCAACCAGTAATGGGTATACCGAGAATGCAGAAGATGTATGGGGCAATGTTGTACCTTATCTCAAAAGTGTAGACAGCCCGTGGGACAAGAAGATCGCCCCGAGATTCGAGGAGACTGTTACGATGAAGCGCAGTGAAGTGTTGCAAAAGTTAAATCTGAGCGCCAGTGCAATACCCGTATCAGCTCAAAAGGGAAGTGCCTGGATGGAAGTGCTGTCTACAACAAAGGGACACCGGATTAAAGAAATGCAGATTGCCGGTCAGACATTCAGCGGCCCTGAAGTTAGGAACCTACTTGGACTCCGATCGAGTCAATTCAGTTGGAAGAACGATGGCGACGAGATCGAGTTCACAACCTATGGATACGGTCACGGTGTAGGCATGAGTCAGTGGGGAGCTAATGGCATGGCGCAAGAGGGCCACACTGCAACGCAGATCCTCAAACACTACTACACCGGCATATCCTTCGGACAGGCATCCAAGATACTGGCATCGAAGTAGATGAGATGGGTGCCGTTGGTGTTTAACGAATCTGAGAGACCTTATTAGGCTCTATCACCGCGATTGGAAATTCTAACGAACCTCAGAAGTGTTATAGCGAGAAAAACCACAGAATTAGTGCAATCATAGTGGCCAAATGAGTGATTAGCGTGTCGACGATTCGTTAGAATTCTCTGGATGCCATTTTCTCACCAATAAGGTCATCTGAGTTCGTTAGAGATATAACATGCTTGGTGTGTCCAGCCATCTCTAACGAATCGATAACTTAGCCGTTGCATCAACTCCCAAACTAGCAAATTACTGGCTCATTCAGTGCACCAACGACAAGTTAGCGAATTAGGAACTCAACCAGTGCATACTATTTACTCCATCCTACCCCACCTGCCCGCCTATCCTTAAAACTTTCAAGCTTTGACTATATCATCGGAGGGAGAGTGCGAGTGTTGGGTGAGCGTAGGGGACAGAAAAGGCCTGTAGAAGCGAAGCGTCCGCCTTTATCCCCGGATTTCTTCCTTAGGAGATTATAATCAGGAAATCCGGGGATAACAGCGAGTAGAAAGGTTTTCTGTCACCGGAGCGGAGCGCATACCAACTGCACATCTATGTCATCCTATCCTACTACCCGCCCCGTCTTAAAACTTTCAAGCTTTGCCTATATCGGATGGTATGCATTGTTGCGCCTGAACGGAGCGGACAGAGATAATCTGGAGAAACGGAGTGCTCGCCTTTATCCCGGGATTTCAACCTTTGAAAAAAGGTATAAAGGAAATCTGGGGATAACAGCGATCGGAAGATTGCTCTGGCTGTGGAGTGGTCTAGGGTAACCGTTATTCCCCCGTATATAGTACTCTCTGAAATTTTTATGAAAATAATTAGAGTCGCGCGTGTATAAAAGAGTTGCACCCGGTAACACTTGTTACTGAGGTGATCAAGATGAATGAACAAAACAAAAAAACAGTCCAAGAAGAAACTCCTAAAACAACACAAGGAGTACCGGCTAGCCAGCCCTCTTCATGGAAAAGAGCAATGTCCAAACGTTGGGTGTTCCCAGCAGCCTACATCGCAGCAGCAGGTATTATACTAACCTTAGTGTGGGTCTATCAGGGAACAAGCGAACAAGCGCTTAACTCGGATCCAGCAGGTGTAGTAGAAACCGGCACCAAGGGTACAGAAGAAACAGCTGTCGTTGATGGCGAACAGGAAAGTGTGGAAGTAGTTGCGAAGTCGGAGAGTTTTGTATGGCCAGTAGCGAGCCCTTCGGAAGTATCGATTGTGAAGCCTTTCTATGAAAACGAAGGTTCGACGGAAGAGCATGAAGCTGCGATGGTACAGTATAACGATACGTTTATCCCGAATACCGGTGTAGACCTGGCAAGAGGAGATAACAAGTCGTTTGAAGTAAAAGCAGCGCTTAGTGGAAAAGTAACCCGGGTTGAGCAAAATCCGCTGACAGGTCAAGTTGTGGAAATTACGCACGACGAGAACCTCAAGACGGTATACCAGAGCTTGTCCGATGTAAAAGTAAAAGAAAATGACGAAGTGAAGCAAGGGGATGCGATTGCATCAGCTGGCGTGAATGAGCTTGGCAAAACGCTTGGCAACCATCTGCACTTCGAAGTTTACGAAGACGGACAGCCGGTTAACCCAAAAGGATTTCTCCCGGAAAAATAATTGATTTTTTACCGCAGTACGCCGAAGGCAGAGGGAACGTTCCCTCTGCTTTTTTTACGTTTTCTGAAAATTATGGGACCTTCGAAGCTTGTCACACCTCTAAACCGCGAATATATAGGCATGCTCCTCATATAATGTACCAAACTATCCACACAGTAGGGAGGCGGGAGCGTGCACGATTACATCAAGGAACGGACCATCAAAATTGGTCGCTGCATTGTTGAGACAAGAAATACGGTCCGTACCATAGCCAAGGAATTCGGCGTGTCAAAGAGTACTGTGCATAAGGATCTGACGGAGCGTTTGCCGGAAATCAACCCTGATCTTGCTGACCAGGTGAAACACATTTTGGAGTACCACAAGTCGATCCGTCATTTGCGGGGCGGGGAAGCGACCAAGATCAAATACAAAAAAACGAGTGGAAAAAAGCGTGAAGTGTTGGCTTCTGCAAAATCGTAATCATCTTTGACAAGACATAGGCCAAAAAGCTCAAACTTGGATTGAATCCCTCCCTGAAGTATGATATGTTAAAAGCTGGTACAGGATCGAATTATGACATCTTATCAGCCCGATTTTTACATATATATGTTGCACTTTGTCGAACGAGCGGTGACGTGATAAGGGACTCTTTTTCACAGGATACGCTGACCAAATAATATCACTTTGGGGGCTCTTTTATGTTAAGCAAGGATATCGGTATTGATCTTGGCACGGCGAACGTGCTAATTCACGTGAAAGGAAGCGGGGTTGTCCTCGATGAACCTTCCGTTGTGACCATTGAAAGCGATACGAAGCGGGTCCTTGCTGTTGGGGAAGAAGCGCGTCGTATGGTGGGGCGTACTCCAGGTAACATTGTTGCCATCAGACCGCTGCGTGACGGCGTTATTGCGGACTTCGAGATTACGGAAGCGATGCTCAGACATTTCATTAACCGTGTGGGGGCGAGAAGCTGGTACAGCCACCCACGGATTTTGATCTGCGCGCCGACCAATATTACTTCCGTAGAGCAGAAGGCAATTCGTGAAGCTGCTGAGCGCAGCGGTGCCAAAGAAGTATTCCTAGAAGAAGAACCGAAAGCGGCAGCGATCGGTGCAGGCATGGATATTTTTCAGCCGAGCGGCAATATGGTCGTGGATATCGGCGGCGGAACGACTGACGTTGCAGTCCTGTCTATGGGCGACGTAGTCACCGCCTCTTCTATTAAAGTTGCAGGGGACAAGTTCGACGAAGCAATAATCAAGTTTATCAAAGCCAAATATAAGCTCATGATCGGTGAACGTACAGCCGAGGATCTGAAGATTGCGATTGGTTCTGTGCACCCAGGCGGACGCCAAACGGAGATGGATATCCGTGGACGTGATATGGTAACAGGTCTTCCAATTACCGTAACCGTGTCAGGCCATGAAGTACAAGAAGCGCTATGGGATTCTGTGCAATCCATTATCGTTGCGGCGAAGTCCGTATTGGAGCGGACACCACCTGAATTATCAGCGGACATCATTGACCGTGGTGTTGTGTTGACTGGCGGGGGTGCGCTATTGAACGGATTGGACGAGCTGTTATCGAATGAATTGCATGTACCGGTATGGGTAGCAGAGGATCCAATGCACTGTGTTGTAAAAGGAACAGGCATTATGCTCAATAATTTGGATCAAGTGGTTAAGAAAAAATTCTAATCTGCCGATATAATCAACAAAGGTTCGCCCATGCTCGGGTTAAGAACGGATAAGCCATAAGCCTGCCATGCAGGACAAGCGCTTGAGGAGAGGGGATCAACCATGTTAAGAGGTCTATATACGGCCACCGCAGGAATGCTTACGCAACAACGTCGCCATGACACAGCAACGCAGAATATCGTGAATATGAACACAACGGGATACAAACAGGTGAGCAGTGTCAGCCGTTCTTTCCCGGAAATGCTCATTACTTTGGTGGGCGGAGATGCGAATACTCCAACAAAGCGGTTGGGTAGATTGAACTCAGGTGTATTTGCCGAAGAGAGCTTGTCCATGAATGTGCAAGGTGCGATTAGAGAGAGCGGGCAGAAGAGTGATTTTGCCATTTCATCTAATTTGGTGGTAAACGATCCACAGACGGGACAACCTGTACCATTTGATGCATCAGGCAAGTTTGTGAGAGAAGATGGTACTGTTACGTACCAACCACAAGCGTATTTTACGGTACAGGATGCAGATGGTAATACAAGATATACGCGTGATGGACATTTCACTGTTACGGGAACAGGACAATTGCTGAGCTCGACGGGCTCACAAGTGTTGGATAATAATGGACAACCTGTCGTGTTGACAGGTTCCGTGGAGCAATTTAAAGTGGATGAGCAAGGTCGTCTCGTGAATGCAGCTACAGGTGCACCAACAGGCGTTACACTTGGAATTAGCGTGGTTGATCTGCCGAATCAGTTGGTACGTCAAGGTGACGGTAACTTCAGCCTGGACGAACAGGGCGGTGCAACGGCGAGAATGATGGCTGCAGGGGATAACGTTCAGATCCGTCAAGGTTACTTGGAGGGCTCCAATGTGGATGCATCTCAAGCAACGGTGGATATGAATGCTGCATTCCGTGCGTATGAGGCCAATCAGAAAATTGTACAGTTCTATGACCGAAGTTTAGAAAAGGCCGTTAATGAAGTTGGACGTGTATAACGTCAATCGTAGATATAACCACGTAGTGGGGAGGGTAAACCACCGATGAATAATTCCATGATTAGTGCCAAAGTTTCCATGACTGGCATTCAGCAACGTCTGGAAGTCATTGCCGATAATATTGCCAACGTGAACACGGCAGGCTATAAGAGCAAGCAAGCAGCGTTTGAGGATGTTTTGACTCGTGTACAACAACAGCCTGAGAAGTATCAACTAGACGGTCGTTCTACACCGATGGGATTTAACCTTGGGTTTGGTGTGCGTTTGTCAGATGTTACGAAGGATATGACGCAAGGACCGCTGAATGAGACGGGTAACCCAACGGATCTAGCGATTGAAGGCAACGCCATGTTTGCTGTGGAAGCGAATGGACAGAAAATGTGGACACGTCAAGGTGCATTCCATTTTGTACCTGATGAGAGACCGAACCCGAACCCGAATGCACCTCAGATGATGGTTCTCGTTAACGGTGAAGGGCATTTTGCACTTGATCGTAATGGTAATCGAATTACCGCACAGGTGAATAGCAAGGTCGCATTTGATGAGAATGGGAATTTGCTGATCCGCCAAGGTAATGCGGCTAACGCAACCATTGGTGCTCAGTTGCAACTCGTTGATATTGAGCGTCCAGAAGGTCTGGTGCAATTTGCCGATAACCTGTTTGGGTTGGACGTTGGTTTAACGGAAGATGATGTATTTGGAGCTAATGCGGCGACGCGTCAAGCGGCAGCTACTATTCGTGCGGGTTATCTGGAGCAGTCCAATGTGGATCTGACTTCGGAGATGGCTTTGCTGATGCAAGGACAGCGTACGTATCAGTTGGCAGCTCGGGCACTTACATCCAGTGATTCGATGGCGGGTCTAGCCAACAATTTGAGAGCATAAAAGGTGAATGTGATGACAGATACAGAGCAGCAGAACAGTAAGCCGGATAAGACGAAAGTCAAGAAGAAGAGTGGATGGCGTATTGCCAGATGGTTTCTGGTTCCGTTTCTGCTTGTTCTTGCCCTCGCTGGTGGTATGGTCGCTGGCTATGTAGTACTGGGTAAACAGGATATCGGCTCCGTATTCGAGTGGAGCACTTGGGAGCATGTGTATAATCTGGTGTTCGCTCCATAGGACGTGTAATGAGGGAAAACTCCTGCGTAGGCAGGAGTTTTCTTTTTGGCGTTGAAAACAGTATAATGATGGATGACGTTTGACTTCTAACGTCTAAGCATCAAAAGAGGCCTCCCCTGCGAATGATATGCATCATCGCCAAGAGAGACCCCTTATCTCAACCTTCACTACTGCAGTCATGAAGGATATTTCTAGTGTTAACCGAAAATGCGCTTTTTAAACAAATACAATAACTATATTTTATATGAGACCTGTTTTTTAAATGTTTGTCATATCAGCATACGTAGTGTAGGGAAAGGAATCGATTCTGAAGAAGCGAAAGCTACAAGCTTTCTCAAGAAAGCTTACTTCGGAAGCATAAACTCGCCTTTGTTTTCTAATTTTAACCTTTTAAAAAGCATATTCAGATAAAATTAGAAAACAACAGCGATCGAAAGAACGATCCGCCCCGAAGCGTCTAAGATGCAGATAACGTAAAATATTTAATCACGAGTCTCATATAAAATGTGACACGAAAGGAGAATACAACGTGCTCGATAGCAAACAGATTCAAGCGATCATTCCGCACCGTCCCCCGTTCCTACTGGTGGACAAGATTGTAGAGATGGAGGAGGGCAAGCGTGCCGTTGGTTTGAAGAATGTAACGATTAACGAACCGCACTTCCTGGGTCATTTTCCAGAGTATCCGGTAATGCCGGGTGTCTTGATTACAGAAGCGCTGGCTCAAGTTGGCGCAGTAGCTATGCTTAGCATCGAGAGCAATAAAGGCAAGATTGGATTTTTAGCGGGACTGGACAATTTCCGATTCCGTGGACAAGTTGTGCCTGGAGATACGCTGATGCTTGAAGTGGAGATCACTCGACTGAAGGGCTCTATTGGTAAAGGTAAAGCTACAGCTAGAGTGGAAGATAAAATTGTCGCTGAAGGCGAGATCATGTTTGCATTGTCTGACCCAAGCTAAGAGATAAGTAATTTATTGAATGGACATAGAGGAAGGGTTTGCAGGAATGGAACAGTTAAGCGAAACAGCAGCATTGACGCTGCAGCAATGGTTGGAGGATGCTTCGATTGATGAAGCGACGAAACAGGAGCTTCGTGACTTGCAGGATCAGCCGAAAGAGCTGGAAGACCGTTTCTATCGTAATTTGGAGTTCGGTACAGGTGGATTACGTGGTGTGATCGGCGCCGGAAGCAACCGGATGAACCGCTACACGGTGGGTCGTGCAACACAAGGATTCGCTCGGTATTTGTTGGAACAGCATGGTGACAAAGAAGGCAGACCTTCTGTTGTCATTGCGCATGATTCCCGTCACTATTCACCAGAGTTCACACTGGATGCTGCACTTGTTCTGGCAGGCAACGGGATCGTGGCGAAGCTGTTCACATCCTTGCGCCCTACGCCTCAATTGTCCTTCAGCGTGCGTCATTTGCAAGCAACAGGCGGTATTGTGGTGACAGCGAGCCATAACCCTCCTGAATATAACGGATATAAAGTGTACAACCACCAAGGGGGTCAACTTGTGCCGCATGAAGCGGAGAAGGTGATTCAGTACATCCAGGAGGTTCCTTCTCTTGCCGATGTCAAAAAGTTGACTCAAGAAGAAGCCGAAGCACAAGGATTGCTCGTATGGCTTGGGGAAGAAGAAGATCAAGCATTCTTCGATACGGTGGCGAGTCAGAGCTTGAGTCGTGAACTGATCCAAGACGGTGTAGGACGTGATTTTAAAATCGTCTTCACACCACTGCACGGAACAGGAAACGTACCTGTACGTCGTGTATTGGAACAGATCGGATTCGAACAACTGCACATCGTAGCAGAGCAAGAACAACCAGATGCGGAATTTTCCACTGTGAAGTCCCCTAACCCGGAAGAACGCGAAGCATTTACGCTGGCGATGAAGCTGGGCGAAGCAGTTGGAGCAGACATTTTAATCGGTACAGACCCAGATGCAGACCGCATGGGTGCAGTGGTAAAAGACAACGATGGCAAATATTTCGTCTTGTCCGGTAACCAGTCCGGTGCCATTATGGTTCATTATGTATTAAGTCGTCTGCAAGAGACAGGTAAGCTGCCAAGCAACGGTGCAGTGATCAAAACGATTGTAACGAGCGAGTTGGGCGCGGTCATCGCTGAGCATTATGGTGCAGAAGTGATGAACACCCTGACAGGCTTCAAATATATCGGTGAAAAAATGGATCAATTCGAAGAAAGCGGCAGTCATACGTTCTTGTTCGGATATGAAGAGAGCTATGGTTACCTGGCAGGTAATTATGCACGCGATAAGGATGCCATCCTTGCTTCCATGTTAATCGCTGAGGCAGCTGCATATTACAAGAGCCAAGGCAAAACGTTGTACGACGTACTGCAAGAGCTGTATCGCCAGTTCGGAACGTTCTTGGAGAAGCTGGAGTCCCGTACACTGAAAGGCAAAGATGGAGTCGCTCAGATTCAAGCTAAAATGACAGACTGGCGCTCCAATCCGCCACAAGAAGTCGCGGGAATCGCAGTACAAGATGTGCTGGACTACTCTCTCGGCCTAGACGGTTTGCCTAAAGAAAATGTACTCAAGTTCATTTTGGCGGACGGATCATGGTTCTGCCTGCGTCCATCAGGAACTGAGCCTAAGATCAAAATTTACTTTGCTGTACGTGGTGAGAGCACAGACGATGCTCAAAGCCGTATCGAGCGTTTGTCTGATGCAGTAATGACACGTGTAGACGCGTAATTCAGTTACAGGTTTTAAAGGATGTAGCTTGAACATGAGAAAGCCTCTCCGCACCGAAAGGTTGGTTGGCGGAGGGGCTTTTATTTTAGAGTGAAGAGTTAAACTTAACGTTTACATGAGAACGGAGAGGACAGAAATAACATGAAGAAGCGAAGCGTTCGCCTTTATCCCCGGATTTTCCCTTTAGATGAAGGGTTCAAAAAAATCTGGGGATAACAGCGATCGGAAGGTTATTCTGTCATCGGAGTGGATATTGTAAAAGTGGAATGAATGATGGAATTACTTGAGCTGAACGTGGATTTTGGTTCCAACACTTGAGGAGGTACACGTATAGTGCGTCAAAAATGGCTTTATTGGAATACCGCTTCCCGGAAGTGGCTGTGGCTTGTTGTCATCATTGGATTGGTAGCCTCCATTCCCGTGATTAGTGATCGAGTGCAGACAGAGTCTTCTGCCAAGAAGGTAGAACTGGTCTTCAATTATCGGGGTCTGCTGGATATCTCAGCATATCAGGCCCATCCGCAAGATTTTATGAATGAACAATTAACACGTCTAAAAGGTGCTGGCGTAACAACCATGGCAGTGTTCGAAAGTACACTGGATGAGTTGAGAAAGACACGCCGTATCATGGTATATAACGGTCAGGATCTCGCGAATCTGACGAAGAATGTGATTCCTTCGAATGAGAACTTCACGTATGTACTGTTCACGAATGAAGAGAATGCACAGACGTATGCCCCTATCATTGAACAAACGTTCGCTGACCGCCAGATTCCTGTGGTTCCATGGGAATACGAAGGCCGTAGCGGCTTAATATTGCAGACTCCGCCGGAGAATGCCAACATGCAGCCATTGCAGCCTGACCCAGTTGCTGTGAAAATGCTGCGTGATCACGGCTTCCACATCTTGCCGCGGATCTCAGATAGCGTACCTTACAACCAAGCCTCCATGGAGCGACTACTGTCGTTCTTCAAAGAGAACGGGGTTACACGCATCTTGTTTGATGGGGATGCTGTGAAAGGGTACAATGATAATGCGGAGATGAAGAGTATTGATCAATTCGCTCAATTGCTCAATAAATATGATATCGGACTCGCAGCGATTGAGAATCTGAAGAAGCCACAATCAGGCTTCCAGACACTCGCTTACAAAATTGATTATAATGTTGCACGCCTATATTCCCTGAGTGATGCCGATGCCAATCTGGACGTAGATACCATTGCAGACCGTTTCGTATTGGCTACGAAAGACCGTAACATTCGCATGCTCTACATGAATGCTTCACCAAGTCGAAATACGTCCAAAGCCATGATCACAGATCCAATTGAGAATCTGATCAACAGTCTGGGTGAACCAGGTCATGCCGTTGAACGTATGGGTAAATTCGGATTCGAACTTGGACAAGCTGAAGCATTTACGGTGAAGGATTCGTCCATTCAGCGTTATGCCAAACTGGTTGCTCTGATTGGTGCGATTGCCTTGATTACACTCATGGTATCGTACTTTGTACCATTGCTAACTCTGCTTGTGTTCGCGCTAAGTTTAGTAGGAAGTGCCGGATTGTTCTTGCTGAAACCGACACTGCTTGAGCAAGGGATCGCATTGCTAGTAGCCATTGCGGCACCGACGATTGCCATGGTACTTGCCGTTCGTACGGTAAATTACCAACAGCAACGTCAGCCAGATGCGTCCGCAGGTCGTCGTTTGGGTCAGACTATCATTCTATATGTAAGAACGTCGATTCTTTCATTTATGGCAGTGCCGTTTGTGATCGCTTTGCTTAACAGCATTACGTACAGTCTGGTCATTAACCAGTTCCGAGGCGTGAGCCTGTTGCACTTTGCACCAATCGCACTGGTTGCGATTTATGTTGTGTTTTATCGGGGCTCGGGCAGCTTCTCGATTAAGAAAATCAAGGAAATGCTCCGTATGCCAATTAACGTATTGATGGTTGTGCTGGCAGTCATTGCTGCAGCAGCTGGCTATTATTATTTGACACGTACAGGTAATTCAGGCTCGGTTACACCACTTGAAATGTTCCTGCGTACAGCGCTTGAAGATACCTTCGGCGTACGTCCAAGATTCAAAGAGTTCATGGGAGGACACCCACTGTTCATCGTTGGTGTGTTCGCTGCATTGAAATATCGTAAATTCGTTTTTGTTCTTATTCTTGCAACGATTGGACAGTTGTCCATGGTTGATACGTTTGCGCATATCCACACACCAGCTGTGTTGTCCCTCATTCGTGGTGTGATGGGATTGGGACTTGGCTTAATCTTCGGGATCATTGCTGTGGGTGTGTGGCAAGTCGCGGAAGGATGTTGGAAAAAATGGTCACCACTTCTCAAAAATTAGTCATCTCAGGATATTACGGTTTCCGTAACAGCGGAGACGAAGCGGTGCTGAAGTCAATTCTGACAGCACTGGAAGAGGAGAGCCGCAAGTCGGGCATCACCATTGAACCCATTGTGCTCTCCGGTGATCCGGAATCGACCACTTCAATGTATGGTGTTCGTTCTGTTCATCGTATGAAATTCAAGGAAGTTCGAGAAGCTATCAAGGAAAGTGACGGGTTAATTAGCGGTGGCGGTAGCCTGCTGCAGGATGCAACAGGGCTGAAGTCCATCCCGTATTACCTCGGTGTTATCAAACTTGCCCAGTGGTTGAAGAAACCAACGTTTATATATGCACAAGGGATCGGCCCGGTGAACCGGAAGATTTTCAATCCGATGATCCGTTCCGTTTTCAAAGCCTGTAAATATGTATCGGTTCGTGATGAGCAATCTGCCGAGCTGCTTCGCCAGCTAGGATTGCAGTGGAATCAGATTCACGTTGTACCTGATCCGGTAATGGGACTGCCATTGCCGGAGAATGGAGCAACAGAGAAGTCTGTTGTGGCGGGATCGGGTAAGAAGTCTTCGGTGAATGAGGAATTTCCCGATAATAACACTCCTGCGGGGAATACAAAACTTCCCGTTATTGGGATTTCGGTTCGCTTCTGGGAATCGGATCGCCAAGAGCTTACGGCTATTGCAGCTGGATTGAAGAAGCTCTGTGTGCACAAAGCAGTACATTTGCGGTTCATGCCATTCCATCTGCCTAAGGATGAAGAGGCATCACGATTCGTGATGGAATTGATGGGCGATGTGAGTAACAAAGGAAGCGAGGTCAGCATAACGGACAATCTGACCGATCCACAGCTCATGCTGCAAGAGGTAAGTCAGTGTGATATCGTCATTGGTATGCGACTGCACAGTCTCATCTATGCGGCTTCACAATACGTGCCACCCGTAGGGATCTCCTACGATCCGAAGATCGACCAGTTCATGCTTCGCCTGGACAGTGATATTGTAGGTAGCACAAGCACGCTTGATGCAGATCAACTAGCCAAGCATGTATCGAAGCTTCTCGATCAGCGGTCACAATGGCTGAAGGAGCATGAAGAATTAATTACGGAATTGAAGCAGGAGGCCAGAGTGCCTGCACAGCAGATTATCAACTATTTAGGCCGCAAAGGGTGAGAAGATAATGAGTGAGATCGGATCTATACCTACCGTTTCCATCTATGGTATTCCTTTTTCCAAATTGCCGATGAGTGAGACAGTAGAGGTTCTGAGGGAAGCGGTGCTGTCGAAGCAGCCGCATCATGTTATTACAGCCAATCCAATCATGGTTATGGCGGCAATGGAAGATCCAGCCATCATGCGCGTTATGCAATCGACTGAGATGATCGTCCCTGACGGCACAGGCGTTGTATGGGCTGCAAATTATTGCGGAGATCCTGTAGCTGAGCGTGTTCCCGGATATGAACTTTTACATGAATTGCTGCGCGTTGGAGAAAACTATCGTTGGGGTGTATATTTACTCGGTTCTACACCTGAGGTGATTCAAGAAACGGCAGTTCGGTTACAACAGCAGTATCCGGCGATTCGTATTGTAGGTTATCGTGACGGCTTCTTCGGTTCGGATGAAGATGATCAAGTCGTGGCTGCAATTCGTGAAACTGCTCCGGATCTATTGTTTGTTGCGCGGGGTGCAGATAATCAAGATCCTTGGATTAACAAGTTCAAGGATACACTCCAAGTTCCGGTGATGATGGGTGTTGGAGGAAGCTTCGATGTCATCTCAGGCAAAACGAAACGTGCGCCAAAACTGTTCCAGAAATTAAGGCTGGAATGGTTCTATCGCTTGCTTCGCGAGCCAAGTCGGGCAGGTCGAATGCTTGCGCTCCCGAAATTTGCACTTAAAGTCATAACGGACAAAGAAAACGTGACAAAAGCCCAATAAATATAGGCTAATACGAGAAAAATGCGTGTTTTTGCTAAAAATTGAGGTTGGCGTTTCGTTGGGGTTCAGCGTATAATTCGTTCTGGATTACATGTGTGCCACTGAAATGAAACACTTTTATTTGCACAGTATCACTACGATGTCAGAATAACCTTCTGATCGCTGTTATCCCCAGATTTCTTTTATTATCCTTCTAGAAGGATGAAATCCGGTGATAAAGGCGAACGCTTCGCTTCTACAGGTTATTTCTGCCCTCTCCGTTGAGTGCAAATTGTATTATTCATTAAACATGTCTAACAAGTAATTTTATATATAAAAGAGGATTAAAACCTCAAACAGAGATCAGGGGATTTAACATTATGCACGGCATTATAATTGGGGGTCGAATGTTCAAATGGTAGCGATCTTTATCATTGGATTTATCGTGTCAATGGGACTGGCTCTTGCCCTGACACCGCTTGTCAAAAAGTTCGCAGTACGTATTGGCGCGATGGATACGCCGAATGCACGTAAAGTGCACACTCGGATTATGCCACGCTTAGGTGGACTCGGAATTTTTCTAGCTTTTGTTATTACAGTTGCAGCCTTGCTGCCTTTTGTGTCGGCATGGTTTACAACAAGAGATATGAGTTTTGTAAGTGCATTTCTAATTGGTGGTTCCATTATCGTACTGATTGGTGCACTGGATGATCGATTTGAATTGTCAGCCAAAGTGAAGCTGCTTGGACAGATCGTTGCTGCTTCCGTTGTTGTGTTTGGCTTCAATATTCGCGTAGACTTCGTTAACATTCCATTTCAGGATGCGTATTCTTCACTGGAAGCTTGGGTAGCGATTCCGCTGACCATCTTCTGGATTGTTGGGGTAACGAATGCGATCAACCTGATTGATGGCTTAGACGGTCTGGCAGCCGGTGTATCCGGTATTGCCATTGGTACAATCGCCGTGATGTCCTTCTTGATGGGGAACATGATGATTGCCTTGATGTGTCTTGTGTTGCTCGGAAGTATTATCGGGTTCTTGTTCTTCAACTTCCATCCGGCGAAGATCTTCATGGGAGATACGGGTCACTATTCCTCGGGTTCTCACTGGCGATGCTGTCTATGCTCGGATTCAAGCAAATTGCAGTCGTGTCCTTCATTACACCGCTGATCATCATCGGTGTGCCGCTCTCGGATACCTTCTTCGCGATCATTCGTCGTGCGGTACAACGGAAGCCGATTTTCTCACCGGACAAAGGTCACTTGCATCACTGCCTGCGTGAGCTTGGGTTCAGTCACCGCCAGACGGTGCTGATCATCTACGGTATTGCTGCATTCTTCGGTGTGCTTGCGATTATCCAATCTTCTGCTGCCATGTTCGAAGCCAATTGGGTGACGTTCGTCGTGATCTGTATCATGATGTTCTTCCTACAGGTCGGCGCAGAGGTCATTGGCTTAGTCAGCAAAACGAGAAGACCAGTTATTAATTTCCTAATGCGCATGCGCGTCAAACTAAGTCCAGAGACTCGCTCGAAATCATAACATAATAAACGATATGCCTAACGCTATATATACCATTTTTCCTGCCCCAAGCCTTATCCCTCGTGGATAAGGTTTTTTGTTTTTTTTGCTGTTTTTACTAAATAATTGGAACCTTCTGACCGATATATAACACTAACTGACTTAAAAGAAGGAGAGATGATATTTAATGCAACATAAGAAACGGCCGTTGGCATGGATCATGTTGGTCGCCATGGTATTCTCATTGTTCCCACAAGGTCTGTTCGGTGGAGCCGTTGCTTCCGCTGCGGACGATGACACGACAGGCTCCAACGCATATTCGACGTATTTTACACCAGATATTAAAGTTTTAAGGGAAACATCTATTTTGTCACTGGTCTCAGGTCAGACAGGAAAAGAGTTCCTTTCAAGAAGTAACGCATACACCACAACAACATCGACTATAAGTATTTCAGGGTCGTACTCATTTGTATCCAAAGATACAATGAAAGTTAAAGTTGAACAGTTGAATTCAACCACTGTGGGTGGCGTCGATAAGTGGGTTCCTGATGAAACGAAGTCTATCACTACAGCAGTAACTGCCGATAGTAGTGGTAATAGCAAATTTAACGCAAATAACCTTACATTGTTCCCAGGATTCAACAAAATCACCTTTTTAGGTGTGCAGGGATCTGTTGAACGTTCGGATACATTCTATATTTTATACGATCAAGCTCCATATATTGAGAATTTCAAAGTCTCTACTGTAGTATCCGGAGGCACGGGAAATGCGACATATGATCTGAATGCAGGTTCTGAAACAGTAGTTAATACGGAACGGGTATCAATCCAAGGTAAAGTGCAAAATGCTACACAGGTATCTGTGACAGTAAATGGCACTGACTCTTTTGATTCACAAATGCTACAAGATGGTTCATTCTTCTTGCCACAATTGAAACTTACAGCAGGATTGAATACGCTGAAATTCAAGATTTCAAGTGCATCTAATTCGATTGAAACAGAGCGCTCGATATATTACTTTGATAGAAATCAAGCTTTTACCAAGCTCGATCTTAAGGTAGGAACAGAGACGCAATCAATTCTGAATGATGCTAATCCTAATTTTACGATAACAGGTCAAACAGAAGGTACATTATCAGGACAAGTTTTGTTGCCTTATTCAGCAAGTAATTTGGATTTTAGTCCAACGAATGGATTAATCACTATCTCCAACAGTAATTTAGATCAAACGACACCATTTGTCTTTCATGTAACCAAATCAACCCCAATTGCTGGCGCAGATGGCTTGAGCATGGAATATCGACTCGTAGATTTTGTAATTGATACACCATTCAAAATGGAACTGGAGGATGGTGGAACTGATGTTAAGAAAAATCAGGAAGTGAGAGTCAATCTGACTTATGGTACTTTCAGCACAGGATTTACGGGTGGATACGTATATTCTCCAGGATCTCAAGATATTCTTAATATGTACTATCTGCCGGACTACACAAGTGGGCCAGTAGAGTCAAAAACTAAATTAGATGGGTCGAGAGTGAAGAGTGATACATTCTTCATCTTGGTTGAATCCAGCAAAGCGATTAACGCAGCAACTCTTTTGGGTGAATATTTGCCTACGGGTGTAAATAAATTGAAGATTGATGCCGTACCGACAGTTCCTGCGATGGAATTGACCGCAACTCAGCAGATTTATAAAATCACAGGATTTGTGAGCGGAGAGCAACAAGTACGATTTTACTTCGGGGATCCTACTGACTTGCCAAAAGTAGCTAAAATTTCCTACTCTTCTGTTAGTTCGATTTATGTGGAGAACTTGCAAGACGGACAGACGTATAGCTTTGACTCAAGAAGTACTGAACAGACGCTTGCAGTTAAAGGTAAGTTCATCGGCTTTAAAACACTTGGGAATGACTTCATGCCAGAACTTGTAGTGAATGGTAAGGTGCTCAAAAGTACTGAATATACTCAAGTGACAACGGGCTTCCCAAATAATGATGGAGATTTCTCGATCAAGTTAAAAGTTCTGAAAGAAGGTCCTATTGTTTTTGGTGAGAACACGATTGTGATTCGTGCAATCGATGAGGATGCGAATAAGCAACCTACAACGATAACAACAACTTTAAGAATTAATGTAATTGATACCAATCAATCAACCGTAACAACCTTTATGCCTACTCTGGTTCCTAAGGATGCCAGACAGCCGTTTGTGGATAAAGCCTTAACCAGCTATACACAAGATGAACTGAAAAAAATCTTTGCCGTCACACCGGAATTTGCATATAAAGAGGATAAATATGTAACAGGTGAAGAAAATTACGACCTCGTGATCAACGGGGGAGGAGCCCAAATTGCTAATGTTTATTTTGGTTCCAAACTGGTATTTACCCATACACAAGCGACCGATCGTGTACTGCAAACGAATAAAACAGGTGATGATGGAATGCCTACATATGATTTTGTAGGTAATGAAAATCAGTTCTTCGCCAGAATTCAAAATTTGAAATTCGATGCACCTGGTACACACGTATATACACTTGAACTTATTAATAGAACAGGTGCCAGAACTACTCAAAGACTTGAAATTGTACGTGAGCCTTCGTCTTATCGTATACTTGCTCCTCAGCCAACCGTGGGAGATAAGATTGTAGTTAACAAAAACTTCGTAAGGTTCGATATTGAGGCTGAAGGTGCTACTCAAGTCGTAATTGATAAGCAACCTGCTACCAAACGTACTGATTCTAACAATCGTTTTGTACTGGATTATGTAGGTTTGAAACCTGATAAAAACAACGCTATTAAAATTCAAATCACTCGTCCTGGTGGAACTATCAATGACACTGTAAATGTATTCTATACATCTACAATTACAACAGACACTCAATTTATGGCTCCAAAGGTAGCCAATAAGTACACTGTATTCAATAAAGGATTGCAACTATCACTTCCCAAGGGAACAGTAATGCAATCTACAACGGTAAGAAACATGACAAAGTTCTATCCAGATAATAAAATTTTGTTTGGTATAGCTGATTCAGATAAAGGGATCGTAGAGAGAAAGAACGATTACGGTAACTGGATTGGTTCTCCAGATGAGGGCAGTGAAAATGCACAGAGTTTCATCACTGTATCGCCAGAACTTTCTGGGCTATTCAGTTCAACACTTAACACAAACAATTTTACACCAATCTCGGAAATTTACTGGATTCATGGGGGGATTGGGGAACTAGGTGATAAAGGCGAAAGTGGGTATAGCGCAGGAACGAATGGTCTAGCTCCCTATAGCTTAGAGGGGAACTTTACCCAATACGCAGCTGAGAGAGTTATAACGCCTTCGCAACGAGGAACTCTAACCATTGCATACGATCCTGCTATTGTGGATGATGTAGGGTCTACGATCACTGTATTTAGATATTCAGACAAAACTAATGTAGGTAAATGGGTTCCTATTGGTGGAGTAGTAGATACTAAAGGTCACACAATTACTGTACCATTTGATGAGTTCGGGTACTACAAAGTCATGAAACTAAGTAGAAGTTATCCTGATATTACGAATCACCCATGGGCACGTAATTTGTTAAATGCTTTGTACTCTAAAGGAATCATGAACCCATTAAGAGCAAGTTCTTTTGGAGCCGATGATCAAACAACTCGTGGAGAGTTTGCAACACTACTTGTTAGAGGTCTGGACATACCATTGAACTATGCCAACCAACAAACCTTCCAAGATGTATCGATTAACACCAAGTCAGATCGGTGGACATACGAAGCTATTGAGACAGCAGCTCGTGCGGGTATCGTTCAAGGTCTGAGCGATGGATATTTCCAACCTGAGATGCCGATTACACGAGAGCAGGCCGCGGTTATGATTGCGCGCGCAATGAACTCGAAGTTAGCTACAAATGATACTAAGCTAGCAGACACGCTTGGTAAGTCTTTCCTTGATTCAGGTTCTATTGAGTATTATGCTCGCCCAGCAGTACTTGCTATTACAAAGGCAAAAATAATGGAGGGCAGCCCAGTTACAGTTCCTGGAGCAACCAAAGCGCAGTTCCAATTCAATCCAAAAGGCAATATGACACGTGCAGAGGCTGCTAAAATTGCAGTAGAATTACTGAAGAAAAGCACGAAGTTATTCCCTAAAAACTTGAGTTAATTTAGATAAGATATCAATGTATGTAGGAAGGACCTGTCCCTTGCACAAAAGGGACAGGTCTTTTCATGACTGTTCATCGATCTGTAAAGAACACTTTTTTAATAGAAGAAACAGATTTATTACCAATAACTAATTTTGTAATTTGCTAGAGTTTAAGATACAATAACGGTAAATACACAATGATCTAGAGGGTGAAGTTAGCTAATGAAACCGATTTATTCCAAAGCTCAGTTGGGCTACATGAAGGCAAAGACACAGTTCGAGAAGCAGGCAGTCATTCTGGAGAAAAAGTTGGAAGATACACGTAAGACACAAGAGATCTCTCAGGAAGTCATGGAAGGACTTGTACAGTCTACTGGATTCCATGATGCATACAATAATTTGGTCTTGGCTGAGAATGAACTAATTGAATGGTCTCATACAACAATGAAGCATGAGAAAACATATCGTGAGAACAGACTTCCGATCGATGATATGTATCTGAGATTGAATAGTGATCCACAAATGCGTGCCCAAATTATTGAACTTGCGATGAAAATTCGCTAACCAATATAGCCAAGTTTACGCAAAAGCATCCTTTCGAGGGTGCTTTTTTTATTTTTGAAATTGAGAAAAATGTCGGTTCAAGGATAAAAATGGAGGGTATATTTAAACGTTGGCATTCGAGTGAAAACAAATCCTAAGAGTTGGAAATGCTGTTGTATCAATGGTTTGCGGAGGTTTTGAATTCCAAGAAGACCCGCACGGTAACAGTACATAAATAAATTCAAAACTTTTTTTGTGGAATCCGCAACTTTTCAGAATCTACTGCGTTTAAGATGTAGAGTCAAAAACATTGGGGAACTTACCAAGAATGACCTCGTGAAGAATCTTGTCTATTTATTAGAAAAAATTGCTTTACGACTCGCAAGACCCATTGTATAATACGTAGGTAGGATTAGGAAACTACTCTATTTATGTGTGATTCTGATTGATGAACTAGTTTACAAGTTTCTGTGATAGCTCACAGACATCATTTATATTAACTTGCTCAGAACTCTGGAAAGGGGGTGCGACAATAGAATGAGAAATACGAGCGACCCTATTAAAGAAAATTCCAATGTTATGAACACCCAAGGAGGAGAAAAAAAGGTTATGAAGAAAATTTTATCCGTCGCTTTGTCTACAGCAATGGCATTCTCAATGTTTGCATCTGTAGCATTCGGTGATACAGCAGTTTCACCACAACAAAAGTTTGATGCTTTGAAAGCAAAAGGTATCTTCTCTGGTTATCCAGATGGTACAGCAGGTCTTGAAAAAGACATGACTCGCGCTGAGTTCGCTAAAGTTATCACTAAATTGCTTGGCTTGAAAGAGATCACTGGTACCCTTTCTTATACTGATCAAAACTACACAGCTAAAAACTGGGCTGTACCTTACATCGAAGCAGTAACTGCTGCAGGTATCATGGAAGGTAAAAACGTTGAGAAGAAAATCTTCGACTTCAACGGCAAAGTGACTGTGTCCGAGATGGCTACAATCCTTACTCGTGCACTTGATCTTGAAATCCCTGCTGAAACAAACAACAGTGCTCCTGAATGGGCTAAGGGTTACGTTCAAGCAGCAATCAACGCTGGATTCTTGGATGCTAACGCTAACTTCACAGCTAACGCTTCCCGTGAATTGCTCGTAGGCGCAGCTTACGTAATTGACGAAGCTCAAAACTTGAAAGTTTCTTCTTACGAAGTTTCTGAAGCTGGTAAAGTTGTAACGTTCAAAATTAGCGATGGTGAATCCGTTAAAGTAACTTTGGATAAAGCTCTTGAAGCTAACAAAGAAACTGAAGTGAAATTCACTTACAAAGATAAAGAATTCACTGAGAAAGTTACTTATGTAGTAACTACAGCTACTAAAGTACAAAGTGCAGCTGCAACTAACCTCAAAGAAGTAGTAGTTCAATTTGATGGTAAAGTTGATAAAGATTCTGCGGAAAACGTAGTTAACTACACTTTGAGATCTGGTAAAGTGATTGATACTGCAACACTTTCTGATGATCAAGCTTCTGTAACTTTGCTCTTGAAAGACAGTGCTTTGACTAACAACCGTGCTGATGCTGTAACTGTTGCTAATGTTAAAGCTGGAACAGCTACAATTAGCGCTACTAACGTTGAGTTCACTGCTGTAGATAACGTTCTTCCAGAAGTTAAAGAAGTTAAATCTCTGGGAACAAAATCTGTTAAAGTGGTATTCAGTGAGCCAGTGAAAAACGTTGGTCAAGCAAACTTTACTTTGGATGGCAAAGAGTACTTTGGTAAAGTAACTGTAAGCAACAACTACAGAACAGTAGTTTTGACTCCATACAGCACAACTGCTTTAGCTGTTGGTGAACACAAACTTGGAGTGAGCGGTGTTAAAGATTATGCTGATTTCGTATCTTTGGCTTCCACTCATGACATTACTGTTGTAGAAGATACTACTGCGCCTACAATCACTGAAGCGACTGCAACATTGGAAACTGTTACAGTTACTTTCTCTGAGGATGTAGATGTAGAAACTGTTGATGCTGCTAAAGTATACTGGAAATCCGGTTCCGACAAAATCACAGCAATTAGCAAAAAACAATTGGCTGATAACAAATGGCAGTTCACTTTTGGAGTAGACAAATCCCTTCCAACTGGTTCCGTATCGATCTTTGTTGAAGGTGTGAAAGACTACTCTGGAAATCAAATCGCTGCAGATACTTCTGTTGTTGTAACACCTGTTATTGATCAAGTTCGTCCTGAAGTTGCTTCTGTAATTGCAGAAGATGCACGCACTATTAAAGTTACTTTCTCCAAAGAAGTGAACGAAGCTAGTGCTGAAACGAATGCAAACTACACTGTGAAAGATAAAGATGGTAAATCTATTACAGTTCGTGAAGCAGTTCGTGACAACTTGGACAGCAAAGTTGTACGTGTATATCTGTACACTGACTTGTCTGTTGGTGACAATGCATTCACAATTCAAAACGTAAAAGACAACACTAAACTGCAAAACACTATTTTGGACTACACTGGTAAAGTGAACTTGGCTGACAAGACTGCTCCAGCAATTGATACCAAAACAGTAAATACTGCAGAACGTCGTGTAGTTATTACTTTTGATAAAAAAATGGATGCTGAATCATTGGCAAACTACTCAAACTATCTTGTATCAATCGATGATAAATTCCAGCCATTGACTTCTTCCATCGCTGAAATTACTCCATTCCAAGACGGACTGGCGGTATCGATTAAATTTGCTGAAAGCCTGAATGGTAAAACTGTACGTTTGGCATCTGGCACTGGAACAACAACTACTACAAACATTAACACACTGACAATTCTGGGTGTTAAGAGTACAGCTGGTAATGTTCTGAAAGAATTCACTCAAGGTGGAACTGCTAACCAAGTACCTGTAACAGCTGATACTGTTGTAGCTTTGGATGGTAAAGCTGAATTGGTTGACAGAAGAACTGTGAAAATCAAATTCACTTCTGGTATCAATAACTACAGTACAGGAGCATTCTACAACGATAGAACAAATGCACCTTCTGTATCTAACGTAGAAGTAGATGGTACTTCCACAGTTCGCGTTAAATTTAATAGTGATCTTGCTACTGATGCAAGCGATCTGAATCTTAAAATTAACCTGAGCCAATTGGTTACTACTGCAGGAAACGCTCCGGCTACTGGAACTATTACTGTAAGCACAGCTACAGGTGTTGCCAATGTTAAGGATTCCGTTAAGCCTGTGGCATTGAAACCAAGTGCAGATGTGAATGTATATCCATTCCCTAAAGTAGGAACTAATAATAATCAGTTCAAAATCTCCTTCTCTGAGAACGTTACAGCAGCTTCTCCAGAGCTCGCAGCTGGCGACTTCCAAGTGATTCGTGATTTTGACAACAAAGAACTGATCGCTACTAAAGGTGAATTCGAAATTATTCTTAACAGCGATCACACTGTAACTGTTGCTGTGAACGATGCTGATACTCGTTCTTCAGAAACTGCTTATCGTGTAATTGTTAAAAATGCAAAAGCTCTTGTTGATGCAGCTGGCAATACTGTAGCTGACTTCGATGGAATCAGTGTTAAACTTGCTGGTGCTGTTGCTCCAACTGGTTTGACTACTGAGAATGCTGCATTTGCTACTGCTTCTCAAGGTAAAATCAAAGGTCTTGATACAACTAAATCATATGAGTACAAAGCAGTTGGAGCTCCTTCTTACAGCTCTGTAGCAGCTGGTTCTTCTGAAATTGTAGTAGATCCTGGCACATATCTTGTAAGATTTGCAGCTGGAACTGGTACTGCAAGTGCTGCTACAGAAGTAACAGTTTCTAAAAATGCAGCAACTGACACTGAAGCTGTTGCAGCAGCTAAGGCAGCCTTGACACTTGAAGTTCCTACAGCTCAAGCTGGCGCTGCAAATGCAACAATTACTTTGCCTGCAACAGGCGAGAATGGTACAAATATCACATGGGTAGTTGATGGAGCAATTGTTTCTGGTGGTTCATATACTACTCCAGCTAGACCTACTGGTGGAGCACCAGATGTTACAAAAACAATCACTGCTAATATCACTAAAGGAAATATTACAGATGTGAAAACATTTACTGTAACAGTTCCAGAAATTGATGACATTGAAGTGAACTAATTTTTAAACTAGGAAACAAGCTAGCCTTTGCTAGCTTGTTTTTTATTTGTAAACAAGATCGTAACTTTCTCACTCTCTCAAACGTTTATACTATAAAGCAACAAGCAACTTATGGGAGGTTTGGAAGTGGAGCAAAGGAAAGTTTTAGTGAGTCTTTTGGCGAGTGCCTTGGTTTTGAGTTCAACTGCTGGAATTACAGCTGCAGCGAATGCGGGTAATAATAATGACAAAACAACTACCAATAGTTCGAATATTACATCTAGTAAACCAGCATCAGAGAACAAGGTAGTACATACTTTAGGGAACTTGTCCCCTGTGAAGGTAACTGCACGTAGTTCAGTTAGATTAACTGACGTAAACATTCTCTCTCAAGATGATGGCAATGTGGTTACGTACACACTGACATATAAGAATAATGATAGCAAACCATTAATGATGCTCGATTACTGGAGCAAAGTGAAAACAAAAGGTGGAACTAGCTTCTCCCCCAAATTAATAGCTAAGGATCAAGAAAAGAAAACCGTCGCTGCTGGATCAAGTGTAGATCTAACCTATACAATGAAGGTTGGACGCGAAGTAAAGCTTAGTGATCTGAATTTCCTGATCGTAAAGTGGGATTTCAGTAAACCTAACTATGAAAGTACACTCGGGAAATTTAATGTTCCTGCATCCTATAGCATTACCACACCTGTAGGTAAAACAAAAACAGTTCGTCTGAATGACTCATCTGTAAAAGTGAAGGTATCAGGTATCAAGATTTTCCCTGGGGAAAACAAGAATCAATATGTCAAAGTCGGTGTTAACCTCAATAATATCAGTTATAAATTACTTGAAAACCCAAATATTAAGTGGATTTTACGTACCCCAAGTGGAACTAATTATCCTTTAACTCCAGACAAAGATAGCGCAAGTATTAGTATTCAAGCTCAAGCGAACAAGACGCTTAGTTTGATGGCATCCTTGCCTACCTCAGTAAAGTTATTAAAATCAGAACTACTACTGGTGGAAGAACAGGGTGAAGAGAAGACAGCACTTCCTGTAGCAGCTCTTCAACTACCAGAAGCAAGCACCTCAAACGTTGAAACCACAGAGAATGAACCTAACATCATCTCTGTTGAAGGTCAAAGACTATCAACGTTGCTTGAATCCGCGAAAATACGTGTAAATGACAGTGACTACGATTTAAACATGCAATTTGTATTCAAAAACGAAGGTAAGAAGGCAATTAAAGTGCCTACGTACACCTTCGAAATTCGTACTGAGGATGGTACCGTTTATCCTATTGATACGAAAGCATTAGAATCGTTGAAGTTGAATCCAGGAGATATCAAGACGATTAAATTGAATACGACGATTCAAGGAATTGGTGATGCAAGTCAGAATAAGTTATATGTAATGAGTCCAGTAGATAAGAATGAGACTACTGAAAATACGAGTCCGTCTAATCCGATTGTATTTTCTTACCCTGTTGGAATCTATGCTATTCCAGAGTCTGTATCAAGTGGGGATGGTCTAACAACGGAAACCGTGATTAAGAACAATAAAGGAACATTCGGTGTATCCTTGGGTTCATTACAACGCTTACCATGGCTAGATAGTGATATTGTTGCGGCTAAAGTTACAATTCGTAATGCAGGCACTAAAACAGTACAGCTTCCAGAGCTTGAAGCGATGTTTACGATTGATTCGGCTCAGATTGATGGAGACAAGAAACTGATCTACACTCAAAGTGGAAAGCTCCTTGGTGCGGGTATGAGTACCGAAGCGTACCTATTGACGAAGATACCTTCAGAACTGCGTATGGGACGTCTAGAGGTAAGTCTGATTGAGAAGATAAGTGAAGAAGAAACGAATGAATGGATTACTTTGAATACGTCGGGATTGATCCAACCTGTATCATACGTGGGAGCGGGCAAGACTTACACAACTGGAGCTACGGATAAAGAGACTGAAATGAGTGTACGTAGAACAATCCGTTATCCTGGAACCTCGTCAGATACTGTATATACTGAGTTTGAGATGACCAATAAATCACTCCGTCAGAATGGCATTGGCAAATTAGTAGGTTATTTTAAAACGTCAGATGGTCAGTATTACAAAGCAACGTCTAAGCAATCCGAACGTTCTCCTGGGCCAGGTCAGAAGTCAATTGTTACGTTCTCGGCTAAACTGCCGAAGTCAGTTACATTCTCAGATTTGCGTCTGCTTGTAGGTGAAGGTATTGCGGATAGCAAGTTTGTTACTGGAGATGGAGAAGCTACCGCTTATGTGAATGCAATGGCATTCGAGGTACCGCCTACTACTATAAGTGTTCAAGGTAACTTTACTAATATTGATCTTTATCCGTATGCATTAACTGCTAACAGCGTACGTGCTTATCTGGTGGGCAGTAATTCTGTACAAGTCGACATGAATTACACATTAGATCGCAGTGAAGAGATCGAGATGGCTGAGTACGAACACAAATGGATTCTTACCTTTACTGCTCAGAATGGGAAAGTATTCGAGAAAGAACTGACTCCAGGAACAGATGTGAAAGTGGGAAGCAATCAAACATTAAGTTGGAGTGTAGAGGATAGCTTCTTCGAAAAATTAAGAGGTGGCTCATATCGACTAGCTTTGTATGACCAATTCCAAGGACAACGTCTGTTAATTGCGGATCAAGCTTATGGGTATGATGTATCCAAGCTACCGAAAGAAGAACCTGAAACACCTGTGATCCCTGAGGGTGGGGTTGAATAAGGTAATAAAACAAAGTTACTTGTATTAAGAGATTTTAGTTATCAATTTGCCAGGTAGGCATCCAAAACCTCGTCTCTAGTGTAAAGGAGACGAGGTTTTGCTTGTCGCATCGCGCTTTTTTCTCTATAGTAAATATTAGATAGATTACCAGAGGAGGAACATAGACAGATGAAACCTTATATGAAAGTATCCCTGGCGGCGCTGGCCATTGGTGTTGGCGTGTGGGTTGGGTCGGTATACAGCAATACGGCAATTGGTGCAGGGACAATTCAACCGGGAACAGCAGACGATCCGGTGGTGACCAAAAGTTATGTAGATCAGCAGATTCAACAAGCCTTGGGCGGTAAAATTCCGACAAGTGGAAATACTAGTGGTGATAACAGCAACGCTGGTTCAGGCAACACAGGTGGGTCCGGTACAGGTTCAACTCCACCTTCTACAGGTAGCACAGGTGGAGATACGACGCTTCCTCCATTAGTATCCGGTGCTTCGGAATCGCTGGAGATTGTTATGGTGAAGCCTGGTCAACAGCTTATCGGTGCAACTGGCGCGGAGTTCATTGTACGTAGCGGTAAAGCTGTGATCGTCAGTGAGGGTACGAATGGTGTAGCCGATCTGACGGACGGGGTAGACCTGACGAATGGTCAAGAGGCACCGACCAATCATCTGCTTTCTTTTCCAAAGGATGGGCGCGGTATTGCCGTTCTTGACGGTAACAAATACAGCCTGACTGTGATGGTACGCGGCGGATATACTCTGAAATAGAGTGTGCATAAGTAGTAGCAATTATTCATGATTATGTATAATGGATTGCGCAGATTAACCAGTTCTAACAAACATTTATACGGCTAGCCAGCCTGCTTCTGGATCAATCTAAACCTGTAAACAACCAATAACCGGAGGTGCAGGAACGATGGCTAGAAGCAACCGCAAAGTGGTACCGCAAAGTCGACAAATGCTGGATCAGATGAAGTATGAAATTGCAGCGGAGTTTGGTCTTAATGTGGGGTATGGCGGTAGAGGCAGTCTTGCAGGTGCAGATACTGAGTTTGGCTCTGAGCTGGGCGAGATCAATCATTCTTATGGTCAATACAAAGGCTGGGGACATCTGACTTCCCGTGAGAACGGATCCGTCGGTGGAGAGATCACCAAAAGGCTGATTCGCCAGGCAGAGCAGCACTTATTATAGCTTTTCTTTCATATCAACAATGTTTGACACTACTTGACAAATACGATAAGATGGCAGTTAGGTATGCAACCTTTTCCATGGTAGGAGAAGGTTGATTTTTTATTAGGGCAATTACCTGAAAAATCCTTATCTTCGTAACTTAGGACTCTGGGTCCTTATTCCGACTGGAAAGCTTCGAGGGTACAGTGAACGAACCACCGTAAATGTTTTGTTCGGGCAATCGCCATACTACTCGTTATGGGAGGTTGAAACTTCAATGTCTATTAAAGGCCGGCATCTATTCACTTCGGAGTCTGTAACTGAAGGACATCCGGATAAAATTTGCGATCAGATTTCGGACGCCGTGTTGGACGCGTTCCTTGCGAACGATCCTAACGCTCGTGTGGCGTGCGAAGTTTCCGTAGCTACAGGTCTTGTGCTTGTCATCGGTGAGATCAGTTCAGCGTCTGAATACGTGGACATTCCGTCCATCGTTCGTAATACGATTAAGGATATTGGCTACACACGTGCGAAATTCGGTTTTGATTATAACACTTGTGCCGTACTGACTTCTCTGAACGAGCAGTCTGCTGATATCGCACAGGGCGTAAACGCAGCTCTTGAGCACCGTGATCCTGAGCAAGTTGCGCGCGAAACAGAAAATATTGGTGCTGGTGACCAAGGGTTGATGTTCGGTTTTGCTACGAATGAAACACCTGAACTTATGCCTTTGCCAATCGCACTATCTCACCGCATCGCACGCCGTCTGGCAGAAGTGCGTAAAGACGGTACATTAGAATACCTTCGTCCAGATGGTAAAACTCAAGTAACGATCGAATACGATGGCGACAAGCCAGTACGTGTGGACACGATCGTTGTATCTACCCAGCATGCGGAAGAAACGACGCTTGAGCAGATCCAAAAGGATATCAAAGAACATGTCATCTTGCCTGTTGTACCAGCTGAATTGCTGGATGAGCAGACTAAATATTTCATCAACCCAACAGGACGTTTCGTTATTGGCGGACCACAGGGAGATGCAGGTCTGACTGGACGTAAAATCATCGTAGATACCTACGGCGGTTATGCACGTCACGGCGGCGGTGCGTTCTCTGGTAAAGATCCGACAAAAGTAGACCGTTCTGCTGCATATGCAGCTCGTTACGTGGCGAAAAACCTCGTAGCAGCAGGTCTTGCAGACAAAGTAGAAATCCAGCTCGCTTACGCGATTGGTGTAGCCAATCCGGTATCGATTAACGTAGATACATACGGAACAGGCAAAGTCAGCGAAGAGAAATTGGTTGAGCTTGTACGTAACAACTTCGATCTTCGTCCGGCTGGCATCATCCGTATGCTGGATCTGCGTCGCCCAATCTACAAACAAACCGCTGCTTATGGTCACTTTGGCCGTACAGACTTGGATGTACCTTGGGAGCAAGTGGACAAAGCAGATCTTCTGAAATCTCAAGCAGGTCTGTAAGTTAATCCAGTAACATATGAGAACGATCTGAAGAAAGCTCTTGGTTCCGATCTAAGGAATCAGGAGCTTTTTTGTTTTGGTGAGAGCAGGTGCTTCACTCCGATGGATTTCCTACAGGAAGTTCAGAAATTAATACCAAATTCCCCTTTTATCTAAACGAAATGCCTTGTTTTGCCGACATACATAATGAGGTCTGTACATCAGACAGGAGAAGAAATACAGGATAAGGGGGAAGATCAGTGAATTTGAATAGAATAGCGAGAAAAGGCTTACTTGGAATTCTCATCGTGATGCTGACCGCACAAGGCTGGCTAACGGGTTGGAGTGGAGTAGAGCAGGCAACATATGCTGCTGGTGAATTGACGAACAAAGGAATTGTGAATACAGTTCCAGGAGTGAATGCGAAAAATGTCGATGGCTCAACACCATTGGTGATTGAATTCGCCAGACCGGTACAGAAAGCAATGGATACACAAGGTATCGTAGCGATTAAACGTGTTAATGACGATACGGTGGTTGCTTCGATACCGGTATCCAGTAATCAAGTAATCATTGGAACTACAGGGCCAATCACCAGTCCAGCAGTACCACCAACTGAAGATGACTCAACTACAGCACCGGCTACGGGACAATTTGTAACCATTACGCTGGGTTCTTCAGTTACAATCCCAGGGGGGAAATATTACGTTCAGATCGATTCAGGGGCATTTGTCTACACGGATAGTACCGAACCTGCTGCTTTTGCGGGATTGAACAAAGAGTGGACGTTTGATACGGATGGTGTAGGTACAGCTTCCATTACGAACAAAACCCCTCAGAATGCAGCTTTTGGGGTGACACCTGCTTCCAGTGTGTCGATGACATTTGATAAGCCAGTCGTTGCTGGTGTAGGTACGCTACAGATTTTCCAAGGAAATGCTACGGGCACACCATTTGAAGAAATTGCTATTGGATCTTCGTTAATTAAAGGTTTGGGAACTCGGACAATTACGATTGATCCTGTCAAAAACTTCAACAGCAATAATACATATTACATCGTGATGCCTGAAGGATTTTTGCGAGATCAACAGGGGAATGACATCAGTGCGATCAGCGGTATGGATTGGGGATTCACTGTGCAGTCTGATCCAACTGCATTAACTGTGACCAATTTGTCTCCTACCAATGGAACAACCAATGCTGCTCTAAACAGCACGCTAACGGTTACATTTAGCAAGGAACTCGATCCTACGTATCGAGGACAAATCGCACTCAAAAAATCAAACGGAACAACGGTTGCTTCAACAACGACCTTTAGTTCGAACAACAGACAGCTGATTGTTACCCCAACCAGCACGTTGGAGAATAATACGAATTATGTTGTCGATATTCCTGCCAATACGTTCCGTGATCAAGCAGGCAATACGTTTGCCGGCCTGAATGGATCAACCTCATGGGCATTTAAGACAATAAGCAGAGATACAACAGCACCTGTGCTGAAAACGTCTAAGATGCACGACAATTCAACGATTCGTCTTACGTATGACAAGTGGCTTAGCAGCACTAGCCCACTAAGCAGTAGCTATACGGTTACGGTGAACGGAGAAAATCGGAGTGTCAGCACGACGTACATCTCAGGTGACAGTGTATATATAGTACTGGGCACGGGAGTAGCAGTAGGACAGGTTGTACGGATTGAGTATACGCCTAGCACGACAGGTAATCGCGTGACCGACCAGTCTTCTAATGCTGCGGCTGCATTTGGCGCACGAGATGTAGAGAACGGGTTAGACTCCGTTATGTCTAAGCCGCGTGAAGGAAATGCATACTACAGTACCATTACGTTGTATTATCCTGAGACGGTGTACATTACTTCGAGTGATGCTGCGAGACAATTCAGCGTAACAGCAGATCAGTCTACTGTAGGCATCAATAGCATATCGATCAACGGAAGTTCAGTTGTAACCTTGAATCTCAGTCGTTCTATTACAGATGGTGAAGTGGTTCGTGTAGCATACACACCAGGCGCATGGCCTGTAAAAGATACACGTGGACAAGCTCTTGCTGGCTTCAGCGGATTCTATGTCCGTAACTCGATTGATACCAAACCACCTGAGTTCAAGAGTGCAGAGGTCAGTGGTAACAAATTATGGATTCGCTACAATGAACCATTGAATACAACGAACAAACCAGCGAATAGCCAGTATTCGGTTCTAGTCGATGGCAAGCCGGTCTACGTTAATGATTCGGTGATCGAGGATGATCTGGTTACGTTGACACTGGTTTCGGCTGTGAGGGATACTCAAAATATTTCATTATCTTATGTACCTGGTTCATTACGCTTAACGGATCTGAATAATAACCCTGCTGGATATCTGAATCTCACGCCAGTCACGTATACGTACGGTAACGGCAAAATCCTGTCAGCTACGATTCAGGGAGACACGGTTCAGATTAACTTCCGTGATCCAATCCAAACTGAGGCATCACTAACATTGCCTCAGTTCAGTGTAGTCGTGGGCAGTTCAACTGCAACGATATTATCAGCTACAGCTTTTGGCTCAGTGGTGACATTGAAATTAGATACGTCTACTATTGGGACAGGATCAACTACAACTACACCAACGGGAACGGTAAGTTATGTACCTGGAGCTGTCCCAATCCGGGATGCATCTAGTGTAACTGTACCAGCTTTTGGGCCGCTTACTTTGCAGCATACAACCAATAATAATGGTAGTAGTAATCAGACGGGAAGTCGTCCGGTTTGGGTGACGGAATTGGATACATCAAACTATGGTCAACCTTTACTTGTGATGAACAATAACACTGCCTCTGCTGCCGAGTCTACGATGTCACGTAATAATCGTTCGACTCGTCAGTTCAATGTGGATGCAGCGAAGTTGATTCAGGCATTTGAATATGCTTCGGCTTCGGGCAAGTTGACTCAACCGATTGTGTTCGAGATTCCAGATAGTGAAGCCTCTGCGTTTGTTGGATTCCCATTGAATGCATTGACTCAGGTGGTAACAAGCTATCGTACAGGTTCAATTGGTGTAAAATATGGTGATCGTCTCTGGACAGTGCCACTAGCTAATCTAGATCTGGCGGCAATGAACCGGAGCCTGGGAACGATTAGTGCTGCTACGGTGATTACACCGATTAACACAAGCACAACTACAGGGGCAGCGGCTCCATCCTTCTATGTTCAATTAGAAACGGTTCCTGTAACTTCATCGGGGACAATGGAGAGTTTGATTGCAAGCGCAAGAGCGCAAAAGCTTGCTAACTCTACGGATGTCTATGTATTTGCTGGAACGAATAATCAGCGCGTAGAGCAAAAGGTTAAAAGCCAATTGGCAATGAAACTGGCTGCCAACACGTCTATTAAAACCTCTGGATTTGCCTTTGTTGATCCAGTGACATTTAAACTTTCGAATGTACCTAGTTCCTTCAAAAATATTGCTAGTGGAGTAGTCATCCAAGGACAACTAAACGGCAATCAGGCGATTGTTCCGATTAATAACGTTGTGAGTTATCCGGATACAACTTCACACTGGGCAAGTGAGGTCATTAAGGAGCTTTCGGCTAAATGGATCATTAGTGCGCCGAATGGTTCTTACTATCGTCCGAATGAGAACATCTCACGTGCAGAGTTCGCTGAATTAGTTGCTAGAGGACTAGGGTTAAGCGGAGAACCGACCGCTGCAAGTCGTTTTCCTGACGTTCGTAGTGGGAGTATCACAAGTGCCTATATTGGTGCTGCTGCTGAGGCAGGAATCATTACAGGTAATACCGATGGTACGTTTAAGCCAGATCGTCCAATTACGCGTGAACAGATGGCGATTATGATGGTTCGTGCTTTGAATTACGGAGGTAAGCAAACGGTGCTGAGCTCTTCATCGACGTCCATTTTATCGAAGTTCAATGACAACAAGAAAATCCAATCCAAGGATTCTGTTGCCAAAGCGGTACAAGAGGGAATTATTCAAGGGATGACATCGAGAACATTCGAACCCAAGGTAATGCGACCCGTGCACAAGCAGCAGTGATGTTGAAGCGTGTATTGGATAAGTTAGGGTATCTGTAAAGGGTATAGATTAACAATACTAGTAATACGATTCATTTAAAGTTAAAGCATAGAGATTAATTGATAGGAACACTTCAAGAAATTACATTTCTTGAGGTGTTTTTATTTTTTTTCAGAGTGTAAAGGCCGGCTTACTTCTTAAATAGGGCTTATCAGATACCCTCATAGTCTGAATATTTTTTATGTCTGTATGTATGATGAATTCTTGTTATCCGAATTCGAAAAGGAGAATTATCCCAGATAATAAGGACTATCTTACTATTACCTAAAATTAGGATAATGCCGATATTAATTATTCACAATCCATTTGAATATCTTTTTAGGGATTCAATGGATGAATATTACAAAAGGAGGAATTTGATTTCATGAGTTTAAAAAAGGGTTTTATTGTTTTAATGATGGCTGTATTGTTGATTGGCACCATATATCCGACAACCGGTTATGCTCTATCTGATCAATCTGATGAGATCGTTACAATGGAGGATGACATCGAGAACGTCGATGTCTTTACTGAGGATCCAGCTTTGGCAGACGAGGATAATTTGGATATTACAGATCAGGACATCCAAGAAGGACCAGAAGGTGTGGACGAAGATAATGATGAGTTTGAAGATATAGAAGGAATTTACGAAGAACCAGAGGACGTAAATGAAATTATTGAGGAACCAGAAGGTGCATCAGAGGTAACTGATGATACATACGAAGCAGATATTTACACTCCTCAATCTATGGCTCTGGCGGCTGAGGACATTTTGATCATGAACCCCGGAGATTCCTATACGTTTACGAATAACGGAAGTGCTACAAGATCGTTAAGTACTGATGCGGCGACCTCAAGAAGCAGTGCTTACGATTATGTTGTTTATAGACCGGATGGGAGTATTATGGGCGAAAATATGAACTCTATTAACAATTTGTCAGTAGGTTCAGGTTATACAGCTGTAATTACCTCAACGGGGCAAAACCCTTTTACAGTGACAGTCCGTTCAGAATTTTCATATAGCGTCTCAGCCAACCCGGCCATGAATAGAGTTACTTTATCCCATGGAGAGAGTTATCGCTATTTCAATAATGGCACACAGTCAAGAGTCTTAAGTGCCGATACTTCCACAGCTCAGGATAGGAGGATAGACTACGCTTCTTATAAAGAAGATGGTAGTCTAGTGACTTCAAATTTCCAAACAACTGGGAAACCTTCACTTGCAGCAGGGAACGAAATCATTATTACTGGTGCTGGCTCACAGCCTGTTAGTGTTGGATTTCCCTACGAAGTTTATAGCGGTGAGTGGACCGATGAGCCAGCGTATACTCGAGTGACACTTAACCAAGGCGAAAGCTACCAATTCACCAATATTAGCGCTAAGTCCGATGCACTTCAAAGTGATGGTTCCACCAGAGATAAGCATGACTATGTCGTATATCTTCCAGACGGTACAGAAAGTTCCACCGGAACCAATACATCCACTAAGCCTACGGTAGCTGCTGGGAGAACCGCTATAGTGACCTTGGTAACAGCAACACCGGTAACATACGGTGTGCCGTATCGAACATTTGATGTTCAGAAAGCCGGTGGTGACGCCATTACTCGAATTACCGTTTATCCCGGTGAATCCGTGATTTTTCGGAATAACGGTTCCTTGGCTAATCCGATAAAAAACAATGCAAGCAGTTCCAATGGAGCCGTTTTTGATTATGTCCTGTATACAGCAGAAGATGTTGTTCATTCAGATGGCTTCAACAAAACTACGAATCCGACCATTCGTTCTCAAGGTTATGCAGTCGTGACAGTAGCTGGTCAAGTTCCGATTGAGTTTAGTTACACGGATGATTTCTCCGTTGAAGAAAGCATGGAACCCGCCTATCATCGGGTAACACTGAATCAGGGAGAAAGTGTGACATTTTGGAATAACAGTACCGACCGAGAGTATCTCGACAGTGATGCGTCCGTCAGCCAAGGGCGGATATTTGATTACGTAACTTATTATCCGGACGGTACTGAGCGGAGCACAAGAAAAGCAACGGCAGTTAGTCCTGTTGTCTTTTATGGAAATAAAGCTGTAGTTACGGGTGTATCTGTTCAGCCTGTGACCATAGGTGCAATTTATACGATTTTTGATGTAGAGGATCGACCAAATGAAGCGCTCAGTAAAATTACTGTGTCACCAGGCCAGTCGGTCAAATTCCATAATGGGGGTTCACTTAGCAACCCGATCCGGAGTAACGCCAAAAAAATAGGTGCAATGTTTGATATTGTCGTGTATAAGGCAGACGGCAGAGCACATAGCGACAAATTCAATAGCAATGTAAGTCTCGCTACCATTCCTTCTGGTGGTGAAGCCATCGTTACTGTAGGTGGAAGTACACCTGTGTTATTTGAATATACGGATGACTTCTCTGTAGTGGATAGCCAGGAACCGGCATATCTACGTGTAACGTTGAACAAAAGTGAAAGCTATGCTTATACCAACATAAGCTCTGATTCGAAGAGGCTACGAAACGATGCTTCCAGCAGTGCGGGGCGAGTGTATGATTACACGATTTACAACGTAGATGGAACAGTATCGAGCAGTAGATCAGCAACAACAATGGAACCGCTTGTCCTGGGTGGCAAAAAAGTTGTTGTGACCAATGTCTCAGATCAACCCATCACATATGGTGGAATTTACCGTATTTTCCGTGGACAAGATGATCAAGTACCTTCACCAGAAACGGAAATCACAATCAACCAAGGGCAGAGCGCAGTATTTACGAATCCGAGTTCAGAACCTGCACAGGTTAACCGAATTGGAACAACCGATTCTATTGTAGATTTCGTGGTCTACGAAGCAAATAATAAATATCAGTATTTAGTGGTAGGCTCAAGTCTTGATACATGGGAAATTCCAGCGGGTGGAACACTTGTCGTCACTGTAATATCTCCAGAACCGGTAACCATTCAATATAACGTTCCGGTGACAGCCAGTCCCAGTCAAGAGCCTGCACTCATTAAACGAAGTTTGGAGCCAAACAACACGATGTTGTTCTCAAACTCATCATCTTATTCATCAGTGCTCTTTACATCTCATGTAGAAGCATTAGCCTATGATTACGTTATAAGGGATCAGAACCAAGTGGTTGTAAGGGAAGGTAAGAATGTGGCAGGGTCACAACACATACCTGGAAAGTCTAATATTCAGGTGCATAATCAGTCGTCCCAATCGCTGAAATTTGTAGCTCCTTACCGTCATTTTACGGTCAAAGAACCAGAAGTCGAGTTTCTGACGTTGTATGAAGGTTTGGAAACAACGCTGCCTGAGAAGCAACAAGGAAACGTGTACTACCGCTTTAATCCTTACGGTACAGGTAAGTATCGAATAGCGATTAAAGAGTCAAAAGATTTTTCCATTGAGCCTTGGCTTGAGTTATATACAGATAAGGAACTAAGCAGTCGAATAGCTGCTTCAGTCGAACAGGAGCAGGTGTATGGCGAACAGTATACCGTGCTGGAGTGGGAACTTCAGGGTGGACAGAATTATTATCTGAAGTTAGGCGAAAAGGATGGGAAACCAGTCCAAGGTGAAATTAAAGCAGCAGAAATGAACATGCGGAGTGATAACAGCTACGAATATGGTTATGGCAATCAACTGCTTAAAGTAGTTTTATTTACAGGGGACCAAATTGTATTTGAGTATGACCGTAATGGTAATTTGACGAAACGAACGAAGAAAATCTTCCCGTTTAACTAAACGATTCTCTATAACTAGGTTGAGGTGATGAAGTGTTTAAGAAAATAACGATTATTTGGTTATGTGCGACTTTGGTGTTTAGTGGACTTGTTTCTTTTGGATATGGAGGACAAGCAGCAGCGGCAGCAGAAGGTAGGGATTCCCTTCCTTCCGCTACCTACATTACAATTCATAGTTTACAAGAGCAATTTGGAGTTAAAGAAGACTGGATTGAACAGAAACTAGATCAAGGGTACTCGTTGTATCAACTGTACAAGGCTTTACAGACAGACCGCACAGGCGGCGAGACTGCTGAGAAATGGCTAAGAACACAAGAAATCAGCGAACCAATTCAAATGGAGGGGCTGCTTCCTTCCAGATCACCGCTGCCTGATTCATCACAGTTAAATACATTTTCAACAAATGCGCTTGAAGATGAAGAGCCAGGTACCGGAACGACTATAGACAAAACAGGTCTGGATCATGTCGATCTTCGCGATGACGTATCGCTGTATATGACGTCTTATGGAGCTGAGTCAATCTCTGCTGCTACAGGGGAGATGATAATTCAGAGTACTGACCTCTCTCTGCCTGGACTCATTACGTTTGATTTAACACGTGTCTATGATAGCGCTAGAGCAAGTGGACAACTTGGTGTTGAATATGATGAAACGACACAAACGTACTCCAATGTGGTTACGCCACGTAAGGAAGGACTCTCTTCTGGATTGGGGCAGGGCTGGCGCTGGGACATCCCTTATATGAGACGCGCGGAGATAATCAGTTTATTCTGATCCCTGGCGTGGGGTATTACCGCTTAAACGCGAACCTGGAACTAGAAGGTTACGTATGGAATGACTTAACCATTAAGCGAGATACGACCGTTACTGTTAATGGCATATCTAGCAGTTACCGTCTATCCATCCGTAACGGCTACGATTATCTTCTTAATGAAGCCGGGGAACTGTTGCAAATTACAGACGGCTACCGGAATAATGTGAATTTTCACTATACGACTTTGAATGGAAATCAAGTAATTTCAAAAATTGTAAATAGTGAGGGTCAAGCACTGACATTTGCTTATGACAACCTTAAGGTTACCGTACAACTAGCTGGAACAGATCGGAAAGTAACCTATACACAACGTGAAGACGATGGGATTCGTATTTTGCGAGAGTTTACGGATGCATTAGATCGTACAACTACGTATACGTACTATTATCCAGAATCCAAATTTAACTTTTTACCTGAATTGCAAAGCAACCAGAATGCTCAAGGTGTGATGCACACAGCATTGTTATCACGTATTACAAGCCCTTCATCAGCTATAACAGATTATGCATACATTCCGGCGTTGAAGCAGATCGGAGAAGCTTCCTCTCATTTCGTATTTAAAGTCAGAGAGAGAAAGAGTCATTTTAGTACAACAGATGGCGAAGGCTTCCTAGGCAAGGTTAACTTTGAGTACTCTGAGGAAGATCTTGACAGCTATGGTCAATCTGCATCATGGACAACGAAAGTAAAAGCAGAGAACACTGTAGATACTTGGATGTTTTCCAAAACGTTTAACGCTGCAGCGCATCCAGATTTGGTTTATGCAGATAAGCACATGTTAACTGGAGATGACACAACTTCTTCCACGGAGTTCCAGTATGACAGTCAAACGAAGCGGAACCTTCCCATTCAAATGACAGAGTGGGTTAGTGAGGGTGGCCGTAATGGCGAAAAACTGAGCACGACTTACACATATGATGAGGACGGAATGGTAACTTTCGAAAAGCTTAGTACAGGGCAAGAATCAACTTATGCGTATGAAACAGGAAGAACACCGTATCATTGGATCAAGCCTATTCGATCGACAACCAAGATTAATAGTTCATTGGAGAGATACACCGAAACAACATATAACAGCCAAGGTACCGTCTTGAAAAGTACAACTAAAAATGGATACAGTGGACAGCTGCTCTCTGAGTCGGAATTGAAGCTGGACAGTAAAGGAAGAGTTGTAAGCACCACAGATAAAGGCGGCTATCTGGCAAAAGACAGCGTCACAACACTAAGTTATGATATAAATGCGGGACATCTAGTCCAATCGGAAGCTATAGTTGTAAGTGATATTGCTGGGAAAGCTGAATCATACGTAAACTCCTATGAGTATAACAGCGCTGGGGAATTGACCAAAACAACAGATCCTTCAGGTGAAGAAGAAGTATATCAGTATGATCAAGCAGGACGGATCCTTCAGTCCATACATGCTGACGGTACCAAATCAATGACATCCTATGATGATACCAAAAATATCATTATCAATACTGCACCAGACGGTATAATTACCAAAGAGCAGTACAATCCATTGGATTTATTGGTTGAAGAGCAAACAGCAGAAGCTACTTACAAGTATGCCTATGATCGTGAAGGTAATGTTACAGCTGTTGAAGATGCAGAAGGGAATGTTACAAGATTTGTAGTTGATGCATTTGGACAAACGACCAAGACACAGTACCCAGATAAGTCCACCTCAACCACAACCTATAATTTTGTCGATCGGATGGTAACCTATGAGGACGCGGCTGGTAACAAAACCCGAGAGAAGAAGGATCTATTAGGCCGCTTGACAGTGATGGAAGAATATCGAAATGGTTCATACGTTCCATTACAACAAAACGAGTACGATCTGGACGGAAACGTAATAGCATCCATTGATGGCAACGGAGAGCGAACGACTTATACGCACGATGCGATTGGACAAATAACAACTGCGACAACACCAAAAGAAGAAACAAGTCGCTATTTCTACAGCAATCAAGGTCAAGTAACGCAGGTAGTATCGTCGAACGGACAAACGGTAACCAAGCAGTATGATGAGTTGGGAAGATTGATTAAACAAACACCTGCTATTCTGGATGGTTCTGCAACCAGCTACTATTATGATAAACGAAGTAATCTAGTCAAGAAGCAAGATCGACTTGGTCAAGTAATAGAATATACCTACAACAGTGACAACATGCTCACTAGCATGAAGGCGCCGGATACGAGCGTATCTTACACGTACGATAATGTTGGACGCAGAATATCAATGACTGACGATCATGGGAAAACCACGTACAGTTATCAAGTATCAGATGGTATGTTAGATGGACTAACGTTTCCAGATGGAACACAGCTGAAATATGAAAGTAATACCCAGCAACGTCTAGGGTATACCATGACAGATGCACAAGGACAAGCATTGCGTGTTCACGGTGAAGTAGATGCTATGAACCGGGTAACTTCCATGGACATTACCTCAGGAACAACAATTGTGGATCGAATGACGTTCAGTTATGCACCAAACAGCATGTTGGAAAAATTATCTTTTGGTAAAGGACTTAGTACAAGTTACCAGTTCAGCGGATATGATCTATCAGGAGTTACTATTTCTCAAGGGACATCCACGGTACATCAGTTTACTTATGAATACGATGGAAACAAAAATATCACTTCTCGGACACAGAACGGAGAGGCTGATCAATATACGTATGATGAACTGAGCCGGATTCAGGCCGAAACGGGTACACAACAGGAAACATACACATACGACTCTAATGGTAATCGGTACAGTACAGGAAATAATAAGGTCTATGGGCTGAAAGATGCGCAGTACACGTATGACAGCCAGAACCGCCTGATTAAAGCAACAGGTGAAGGCAAAACGGTGACCTATAGCTACAACGGAGATGGGTTATTGTATGAACGTACCGAAGGTGAGCAGACGGTTCGGTATTATTATGATGAGCAAGCCAAACTGATGGCAGAAGCAGTTGTAACATCCGGCAAGGTGGAGCTTACTTACGCTTATATCTATGACTTGTATGGACAGCTATGGGCTCGGCAGGACAAGAAGACAGGTAAATTAGAATACTACCAGTTGAACGGACACGGAGATGTCATCGGGCTTGTGGACGATACAGGTCAAGAATTAAATAAATATACGTATGATATCTGGGGTGGACCGTTAACAACGGAAGAAAATGTGCCAAATGTACTTCGCTATGCAGGAGAGTATTGGGATGAGACGGTAGGGCTTCAATACTTGAGAGCTCGGTGGTATGACCCTAGCATGGCACGATTTATCGGTGAGGATACGTACGAAGGGGAATTGAATGATCCACTGAGTTTGAACTTGTATTCGTATGTGCATAACAATCCGTTGAAATATGTTGATCCGAGTGGGCATATTCCAACAGTGATGGAAGCAGCAAATATGGCACAACATATATATGATGGTTCCAGAAAGGATGTACTTCCTGGAGGATGGGGACTTGAGTGGATTATTTATAATAATGAGGGGTTAAAGCTGGGTGTTTATTCTAGAATGAAAACAAATAAGACTAAAGAATACGCCTTGGTTAATAAAGGCTCCTCAACTGGAGGAGATTGGCTCAATAATGTAGAGCAACCGTTTGGAATATCTGATGATATGAAAGATTCAATTAAAGAAGCTAAATACTTTGTAAAGACGCATCAAAGCAATGAAATAACTATGGTAGGACATTCAAAAGGAGGAGCAGAAGCGGCTGCTAACGCAGTTGCTACCAATAAAAACGCTATAATTTTTAATCCTGCAACTACTAGTTTGAAATCATATGGTTTAAATTCTTCAAAGTATAGTGGTAGAATGACAGTATATATTGTAAAAGGCGAAATATTAAATCAGGGACTAAAAACATTTTCAAAACCAATTGATAGGCTAATTTATCTACCAACACAGTATCCAGTTAACTCAAAGTGGAACGTGAAAAGAAATATCCAAAATTCATATAAAAACCACTCAATGGATGCTGTTAAGAGTGCTTTGAGAGAGGCGGGATATAAGTGAAAACGGGGATCCTAGTACTACTGGGAGTTCTGGTACTGATTTTTCTGTTTATTTCTCTGCCATGGTTGCTAATTTTTATAGGAATGAAGACTATGCCGAACCCGGCATTACCAAAAGTTGAATATGGTGAGTTCCCATTTCGTCTAGAGTATGATATTAATGGTCAGCGAAAGGTAATCCAAGACACATTAATCGTCGAGTATGATGGTATTGGAATGGATGAGGGGAATGGCAAATTCAGAAAGTGGAAGCAAAGATTGAAAAGTGGTAAGGAGAATATTACTTTGTTAAAGGTGAATAATTCATTCGAAATATATTACCCTCCTGGAAGTACCAAGTATTATATGGATGATTTGGAAGATTACGTTGAATACAAACACTCTTTCCCTGATGCAGAATTTATTGAACGAGATGGGGAAATAACAAGGTATGGGGTTGTCTATGCAGAAGAACTATTGGACAAGTACAAAATTAAATTGATTAGTTGGGATTATACAGAACCTATTCAAAATTCATTTTTGGAAACAGACTAGTATTTGTTTTAACGTGTGTTGAGATGTATAAAATACATTCTAAAAGAATCCTAAGCAATTCATTGAAGCTGTTGTCTGTAATTCACAGGCGGCAGCTTTTTTGAATTCCAATATAACCCTCAATCTTGGTGATGGGCGTAACTTTTTCCTGAAATAGAAGTCTATTAATAGAAGAGTATGCTAGAGATCTAGCCTTTATCTGCAATTTGGTAGAGAGGTGTAATCTCTAAGATTGATATACAAGATGGGAGAGACGTTTCGAACATGCTGGGGAAACGCGAGAAACAGCTGGTAGACGTTAAGGGTAGTAAGGCGAAGAAATGGATGATCGTGACGCTGGCAGGCGTAATCTGGATTGCACCGGTTATGGATGTAGGACAACAGGTCTTGTCTGGAACCTCATGGCAATCTGTGGCTGCAGCGGCATCTACAAATACAACGAAGCTGGGAGAAGAGATTCTCACTTCCGGTGCGAAGCTAATGAAATACAGATATACAACGACACGCTCGGGCTCTAAGGTGAATGTCCTGGCCGACGTTATCCAAGTGGATCTACAGAATCCGTATGTGAAGCTAGATGTGATGACAGGTAAAGGCGGTACGCTGAACACGAAACAGAGCACGGGTGGTATGGCGAAGGAAAATGAAGCAGTTGCCGCGGTAAATGGCGATTATTTCAACGTATCAGGCGAGCTGGCACCCATTGGTGGACAAGTATCGGATGGCGTTCTGATCTCTACACCTTCTGAACTGTCAGGCATGTATGCTCTCACGGTAACCAAAGACGGCAAGCCGATGATTGATGAATATTCTTTTGATGGCACAGTAAAAGCAAGTGATGGTTCAACCTTCGCTCTGCGTGGGATAAATAAAGAGGACTATACGGTAGAATCCGGCGCGGTGAAGTACAGCCATGCGAACTCGATGTATATTTATACACCAGCCTGGGTTTCGGATAAACGTCCGAATGACCCTTCCACCACACCAACTGAAGTACTCGTACAGAACGGCGTAATCACCCAAATATCGGATAAAAAAGCACTGAACATGAAGGTGCCAGCAGATGGGTATATTTTGCGTGCTCATGGAACGGCGGCAACGTGGATCATGAGTCATCTGTCTGTTGGTCAGCCACTCACTGCGGATTACAAGTTAAAGGCCAAAACGACAGGGCAAACGGTTGATCCGAGTAATCTGGACATGATGATTGGTGGACACACCATTCTGGTGAATGGGGGCAAAGCGGCGGCATTTTCCCGTGACATTGCCTCATCCGGTATCGGTGGTATTCGTGCAAGAACAGCGGTGGGATACTCGCAGGATGGTCGTTACGTGTACATTATTGCTGCAGAGAAAAACAGTAACAGTAGCGGCATGTCGCTAAACGAACTGCAATCCTTCATGACCAGTGTCGGCGTATGGAAAGGTATGAATCTGGACGGTGGTGGATCGACTACAATGGTAACCCGTCCATTAGGAGAGCAGTCTGCAGGTCTTACCTTCAACACAGAGTATGGTACGGAGCAACGTCAGGTTGTTAATACACTGGGGGTATTCTCCACGGCTCCAGAAGGTAAACTGAAAGGCTTCGCGATTAGCGGCAGCAAAACATTGTTAGTTGGTCAGCAAGGAACGTATACGTCCAAAGGCTATGACACGTACTACAATCCGATTGCAACAGGGGATCTTAACTTCTCATGGAAGTCGAGCAACAATGGCATTGTTAGTGTGAGTAATGGTGTGATCAAAGGCGTGAAGCCAGGAACAGCTACACTGACTGCATCAAGCAATGGCGCTTCTTCTTCCATTAAAGTTACGGTACTCGGTGGAAGCGAACTTGCTTCCTTGAAGGCTGGATCAGGGCTTGGTTCACTGAAAGCTGGCTCAACGATCTCTATCCCGGTTACCGCACAGACGAAAGATGGACAGAGCGTAACGGTTCCGGCAGATTCACTCACTTGGGAATTTATCGGATTCAAAGGTAAGGTTGCAGGAGATCAGTTAACCGTATCTTCAGTCAATTCGGGGGCGCAGGTTGGTTATGCGATCGGTCGTTATGATGGCTATAGTACCGTTGTCGTTCTCTCTGCTGCTGCAAGTGAGACGATGTGGGAGAATTTTGAGAACGTGAATTACCCAATTAACTTCACTACGAATGCAGCAGGTGTGACGGGTTCAGCGACGGTTGTTAATGGAACAGGTGAGAAGTCAGGTTCCAAGGTGCTTGAACTGGGCTATGATATGACTGCAGGAACAGGTAAAATGTATGCTTATGCACAACTCAACGGTACAGTTGGTAGAGAAGTATCTGCGGCGGCAACCTCCATGTCGCTAGATGTGATGGGCGATAAGAGCTTGAACTGGCTCCGTGCAGAGTTCACTGATGCGAATGGTAAAACCGTCTATGCTGATCTTGCGAAGGCAATTGATTGGACAGGTTGGAAGAAAGTGAATGTCGATCTGAACGGTCTGAATATTGCTTACCCAGCGAAGCTGAAGCGAGTGTACGTGGTTAATGTGGAAGAGGGTCAGGACGAACGTGCGATGACAGGTAAGGTTGCTTTTGACAATATTGCCTTCACGATGCCATCTAAATCAAGCGAGGTTGGACTGCCGACGGGCACAGCTTCCTTAGTGCTTGGACAGAAGTCGATGACCGTTAACGGAACGAAAAAAGCGATTGATGCAGCACCTGTATTGAAAAATGGAACAACGTATGTACCAATTAAGCATGTATTGGATGCATTTGGCGGACAGGCGAGCTGGGATAGCAAAAATCAACGTATTACCGTTTTGCGTGGTGGAAAGTTGATTGATCTTGTGGTTGGTCAGAAAGAATTCATTATTAATGGTAAAAGACAGAGTGCAACTGTAGCTCCGTATGTATCAGGGGTAGGACTTTAGTCCCTCTTCGTCTCGTTTCCGAGCAACTTGGATTGACTGTAAAATGGGAACAGAAAACGAAGACCGTTACCATCTCATCGTGATATGGTATGATATATACCGGAAACGATAGAAATGGAGTCGAACAAACGTGGATTTACAAGCCGATGCCATAGACCGCGTCATAAAAAACGCCATACAAGTCATGGAAAACAGCAAATATCAAATGTTCGAAATCATGGACTCGACGCGTGAGGAGCTCAAGACCCTCAATGAAGAGCTGAAGTCTGTTCTGAAGGAAGCGGCGGAAACGATCGAGAAAGTAGATCAATTGGAGCTGAATTACCGCCGCTCCCGGATTCGGCTTACCGAGGTGAGTCGTGACTTCGTCCGCTATTCCGAGCATGATATCAAGCAGGCGTATGAGAAAGCGACACAGTTGCAGCTGGATCTGATGATTTATCGTGAGAAGGAAATGTATCTCAAAGCCCGCCGGGATGATCTGCAGAAGCGCGCCAAAAATGTGGAGGCTTCGGTAGAGCGTGCCGAGACCATCGGTTCCCAAATGGGTGTTGTCTTGGAGTATCTGTCAGGTGAACTAGGTCAAGTGACCCGGATTATCGAATCTGCCAAGAATCGACAAATGATAGGTTTGAAAATAATTTTGGCCCAGGAAGAAGAGCGGAAACGTATTGCACGTGAGATTCATGACGGGCCTGCGCAGATGCTTGCCAATCTAGTGCTTAGGACGGAAATTGTAGAAAGAATGCTCATTAAGCAGGATTTTAAGATGGTTCAGGCCGAAATAGTAGATTTGAAGGGCCAGGTTCGTTCCAGTCTTGAAGAAATGAGAAAAGTAATCTTCAATCTGCGTCCAATGGCACTGGATGACCTGGGATTAATTCCAACGCTTCGCAAGTACGTGCAGGATTTTGAAGTAAAAACAAAAATCCGCGCGCTTTTTGAAACCAGAGGCAAGGAACATCGTTTATCTTCTGCTATGGAGGCGGCGATCTATCGTCTCGTGCAGGAGGGGCTGTCCAATGCGGCCAAGCATGCTTATCCCACTTATGTTGTAGTGGAAATTACATACCAGGCTCAGCTCGTCAAAATTGTCGTTCAAGACAATGGGCTTGGGTTCAAACCGGAGCTTCTTGCACAGAAAAGCAAGGATCATACCCACTTCGGTCTGATTGGGATGAGAGAGCGGGTTGAACTGTTAGAAGGAAGAATAGAGATCGAATCGGGCGAAAATCAAGGAACCAAAATCGTGATTCATATCCCGACAAACGTGGATAAGGGAAAGGAGTAGCAGGATGGAAAACCGTGATACTGGTAAAACATCAATTAAAGTTCTTTTGGCTGATGATCATCAGCTGTTCCGTGAAGGGCTTAAACGCATTTTGAATATGGAGGACGACATTGAGGTCATCGGTGAATGTGGCGATGGAATTCAAGTGCTCGAATTCTGCAATCAGGAGAAACCAGACATCGTCTTGATGGACATCAACATGCCAATCGAGAACGGGGTTGAAGCAACAGAGAAATTGCGTGAGCTGTTCCCGGATGTCAAAGTTATTATTTTGTCGATCCATGATGATGAGAGCTATGTATTTGAAACGCTTCGTAAAGGGGCTAACGGATACTTGCTGAAGGATATGGAGGCAGAGTCTCTAATTAATGCGATTCGTTCTGTTCATGAGGGACATGCATTTATCCACCCTAAAGTAACAGGCAAATTGATTATGCAATTGCGTCGTATGACGTATCTGAATGAAACTGGTGCGATGAGTGAGGGAACTTCCAAAGAGGCAGGCGTGAAGTTTGTCGCTGGCGATAATAACCCATTGACTCGTCGTGAGGCTGAAGTATTGCGTTTGATGGCCGAAGGTAAGAGCAATAAAATGATTGGTGAATTCTTGTTCATCAGTGAAAAAACCGTTAAAAACCATGTCAGCAGCATTCTGCAGAAGATGGAAGTGGATGACCGTACACAGGCTGTTATCAACTCGATCAAATATGGTTGGGTTACGCTCTAATTTTTATTAATGAAAAGTACCTATGTATGATTAGTTAAAAGTTTGATTATAGATTACTGTTCACTCGCGCCTTTTCCAAATATTGGATTACTTCGCGGGTTAATAGACTTTATTGCTGCAAATGAGCAAAGAGTAAAGGTGTACGGAACATCTGTTCAACGTTGAGCATGGATGAGTAATGATCTAGCCTTTCTTTTGTCTCCAGCGTCGATCGGGGATAAGAGGTTGTACAAGATAGTATCTTGGAATACGCGAGATAAGCGATGTGAGTCTTCACATATGTAACTGTAACCCTTCGTAGTGTGCGGCATATACTGCTGTATACAGGGATGTTCGCCACGGGTGAGCATAACCTTCCGAGGAGGTGCAGTTGCCATGGTTGCTCATTTGACTATGATTCTGCTCATATACTTCCTGGCGGCAGTGGCCGTTCATGCGATACACCAGCGCCATCTATCCCGTCCGGAATCCGAAGGCTTCGAGCAGATTCTGCTCATTCCTTCTAATCAGGAACATCGGATCGAAGGTATTGTAAGGGCACTTTGCCGGGAATTGCTCTACCGTGGAAAAAGCTTCACGATGACGGTTGTCGCTGAACGTAAGGAAACGGAGACAGTTCGTATTATTGAGAAGCTAATGCTCAGGCAAGGCATGGAGCTATCTTACTTGCCTGTTGTTCCCTCTGATATGGAACAGGCTCTACAGACGGAGAAGCATGGGGTTCGTTTAATTGACCTACGTGAATCTAAGCTGTGAACAATGTTGTGACCTGGATTAGTCAGGTTGTATAGATCCGCAGAAAAGATTACAGCATTGGCTGTAGTCTTTTTTTGTAATTGTAGTCAAGGTTGCTATTAAATTGGAAATGGGTTTTTATGCAATGTATGGATATTGCGCTAAAGAATTGGATGTTGCAGAGCGAAACTACATTGGGACGATTCGAGTTAGATCGATTGTACAATGGACGCTCTTAGGACATATGCTTTTTGACTCGCTGATATCCCATTGCCATAGACTCATTTGAACTCGGAATTCTTAACTTAAAAGTATAGACGATTTCTTCTGGAAAAAGTTTCGCATAATAATTAGAAAGATTCTCGTTATTAGAGGAATGCTCAAAAGTATTCTATAGGGTGAATTGACTCCTATGAATGAAGGATAGCAATAGAGGCACCTTTGCCAAATATATCTTTTGCGAATATGTGATCTACCTCTTAGTAGCTTGCTTCTTAATAGTTGTCTTATTGTTGCAAGGATGTGAGAGTTGACCGATGGTAGTGATGTCCATATAATTACTTATTATGGATAATGATTGGAATGTGTACATATCAGCGGAATGGACGAATTACTGAGGTGAAAGAATTGAAGCAGTCTTTAATTAGTTTGCTAGTGTTGTTTGGTATAATCTATAGTGGCCTAAGTGTTGATCCAAACACAATAGTTGCTGAAACCGATAATATGGATGACCTTCCTACACAGGAGAACCTGTCCTTAGATGATTTTGATGTGCAAGATATTCCGGATATATACGGTACCTCGCCTGACACGACATTTAAGTTCATGTTCAATGGACGTGTACTTGAGCCTGAAGAATCTATTCTTGTATGTACTGCCGCACCAGGGCAGCCATGTCATGAAAAGGATGAAGAACAGTAAATAGAATAATTAGTGTTTGAAAAAATGGACATGAAGCACATGCGCCGGCGAATCGCTGGGAGAGCATGTGCTTTTTTCGTTTTACTTGGATGTGAGTGTGGATTGAATTGTGCATCTTGATGAGAAAAAGGGAGGGGAACACAGTGAGAGTGGCGTTGTATGTATGTAGGGTAGAGCTTGGATGGAGCATGATGTTGTCACTGGACATCCGTGTGGATGTGAGTTGGTGGGTGGAGGGAGCGAGTGGTCGACGTGTGTCTCGTTGGCTGTTGCTGCATGAGGCGTTACCGTTAAGCCAGGCATCGTGGATGGTAGAGCATTTTCGCATGGAACGAGATATGGATCAGTGGCGGGAAGAACAGTGGCAGGCATATGTGCGCGGCAAAATAGAAGCGTATGAGCGGGCTTCTGGGGAACACGAAGCCCGGCGTAGCGCAGGTGGCGGCAGGCATGAAGCTGCCGCACTGCGGGGTGGGGGTGGCGGGGCGGGATGACAGAGTCGTATCCCGCCTGGGCATGGGCTCAGCTCGAACAGGGCGCTGCCCTGCTGGCTGAGCAATTACACGGCCGCCAATTACTGGCGGCCGAGGCAGAGGCGCTGCTGGCGGACACCGCCCCGCCGCTTGCCTCTGCCTGGCGCGCGGCTGCGCAGCTCGCGCACCTACATGGGCGGCTAAGCATCGCTGCCGCCCTGGAATGGCCTGCCACGCGGCATCGCCGTGCGTGGCTTGGTAGCGCGCAGAGCGCGCCGCGCTGCCGCCGGTGTGGCAGCGTAGCCGAGCAGCGCGTGCCCTGCGCTGCTTGCGGCCAAGCGGCGTGTGCCTACTGCGAGGCTTGCCTCGCGCTGGGGCGCAGCCGTGCCTGTGCGCTGCTGCTGCGTAGCGCAGCGCCTGGAGCCGTGCCCGTACGCGGCGGAGCATCGCGTGGCACGGCGGGTGTTTCCACCGGCGATGATTTGAGCCGGTGGGGGCTTAGCCCTGCGCAGAGCGAGGCGGCTGCCGCGGCGCTGGCTTTTTTGGCTAAGCCGCCCGCAGGGGGCGAGCCGGGGAAGTTTTTGCTGTGGGCTGTGACAGGAGCTGGTAAGACCGAGATGATTTTTCCACTATTGAACCACATTTTGGAGCGTGGCGGTCGAGCACTCGTCGCTACACCGCGCAGGGACGTCGTATTGGAGCTGGCTCCGCGGCTTGCGAAGGCATTTCCAGACATTTCACTCGCTACACTCTATGGCGGCAGCACCGAACGTTGGAAAGACGCCCAGCTCACCTTGGCGACCACGCATCAGCTCATGCGTTTCTACCGAGGGTTTGACCTAGTGATCATCGACGAATTAGATGCATTTCCTTACCATAATGATCCGATGCTCGCCCATGCGGCCACGCACTCGTGCAAGCCTGACGGACATTTTGTGTATTTATCTGCTACCCCTCCATCCAGGCTGCAGAGAGAAGTTGCACAAGGAAGATTACTTCATGCGAGAGTACCCGTACGTTTTCATCGTCACCCATTGCCTGTACCTCAGCTGTTGAAGATGTCCACGGTGGCTCAGTGCATTCGGCAAGGCAGTATTCCAGCTGCTCTGAAGAAAGGCATTCAGATTTCATTACAGAGAGATGCACAAATCTTCGTTTTTGTTACCCGAATTGCGCAGATTGAGGCGTTTGTGAACCTCATGCGTCGTCAATTCCCACAAATTCATATCGAAGGCACATCATCTCAGGACGCTGAGCGTGCCAGTAAAGTTATCGCTTTTCGTGAACGCACCATCCGCCTGCTCGTAACCACGACGATTCTGGAGCGGGGTGTCACTATTCCACGGAGTGATGTATTTATTCTGGATGCAGATAACGGACTTTTCGACGAAGCTTCCCTCGTGCAGATGGCTGGCCGAGCAGGGCGCTCCATGGATGATCCAAAAGGAAGAGTTGTCTTTGCATCATCTCGCCGTACACGATCTCAAGTGAAAGCCGTGGGTCAGATCAAAAAAATGAACAGCATTGCCCACCGCAAAGGCTATCTACATCCAACGAAAAAGCGAAACTAAATAGTTAGTACAGGCGCGCCAGGTGACGAATACGTACAGAGCTGAACTTTTGGCTTCACGAAACAATTAACTCTCAAATACAAGCACCCATAAAGAACTCAATGCACCTATACGCAGTGCAAAACAATCCAACGACTGGAGGCTACCCTCATGCCCTATTGGCTTGACGCGATTACCGAACACCTACAGCCACTGACCCGGCGACTACACCATCTGCTTGCCCCGCCAGGAGTAACTTGCCTAACCTGTAACACACGATCGCTCCTATCTTCGACGTATCCTGGAATATGTCTCAAGTGTGTGGAGCGAATTCCGTGGATTCGTTCCATCCGTTGTCCGCGGTGTGGTCGGGGAATGGGTTGCCCTGACTGTGCCCGCCCGCATATGCAAAACCGCTCCTTCACCTGCAACCGCAGCGCCGTTCAATACAATGAATTAATGAAAGAATGGATTGGCATGTACAAATTCCGAGGACATCAGCGCTATGCCCCGCTCCTAACGTCACTGCTCGTGCAGGCGTTTCAGGCGATGAGCGAAGAGATGACTGCTGCTTTGGCAAAAGAACCCCTTGCTCCTGTGGCTCATGCCGCCACCTTTGCCCAGAACCAGGTGAATGCGGGACAGCATCCACCCCGACCAAGCGCGCCCCATGAAGGGCACGCTCAGCAAAACCGCTCGCACACATCAGCAGATGTGCGAGCCAACCTACTCGCGGCGACCCGCAATCCGCTGTCGCTGCTCCAAAGCTCCAAGCCGCGATGGCGGCCTGACGCGGTAACTTACGTTCCCGTCAGCGCTGAGCGCCTGGCCGAGCGCGGCTTCAATCAGGCAGAGCGACTCGCTGCTGGACTTGCTGCAGCGACCCGCCTGCCCCTCGTTGATCTGTTGCAACGCCAGATCAACACCACGAAGCAGAGCTTCAAAACACGCGGCGAGCGGATTCAGACGATGCAGGATGCTTTCGCCATCCAGCCGAATGGTGTGGAGCTATTGCAATCACTGCAAGGGGAGGCTCATTACCATTCACAAGTGCACCCACTCCAGCTCCCCGCAACCTCTTCTATATACGAAGAAGTACAACATTCAACGCATCCATCATCAATGACCAACCCCACTACTAATCTAAGGCAGCCGCTACGCTTGCTACTTGTAGATGACATTTATACAACAGGGAGCACCTTGGATGTTTGTGGACGGGTTATATTGAATACAGGATATTCTCACGGCATACCTATCGAGATTTACACCTTAACATTAGCGAGATCTTGAACTTCTATGGATGGCGCAAGGAACTAATTTTGATGAGAATATGAAGAAAAACTGTCTATATAGTTGTGATTAGCTTTAACGAGATAACTCCTCTTGAAAACGAAAAAAGGACTATATCTTCGGTGCGAATATATGTTCTTTTATTAATGAGTAAATACTGTATGAGTCCATCTTTTATGCATTAAAATCATTTTGAATATCAGTTGTTTAACGAAATAATGATGAGAGTTTACAATTAAGAAAAAATTTCCATGCAAAAAAGAGGGATTGCTGTAATAGTGTAGAATAGATAATTCTGCCATTTACCACAGGTGACAGCTTCGGGAGGGGCACAATATATCTATTTGAAGGGGAGAAGAACGGTGGTTGCAAGACGAAAAAATGGATTGTATGTATGGACTGTCCGTTTACTAGTATTTGTACTGGTATTCGGACAGTTTGGCGTGTACGGGGGAACCGTGCACATGCAGCGAGCGGTACGATTGTATCATCTGATAAGGATTATCGTTATGTCCTCTCACGGCAGGGCGACACAATCAGCGTGAATCAGGAACCAATTGATCTGGGTTGGGTGAGATCGTACAGCTTTTCAGCTAAGGGATATTCTTTTTCAAGAAGTCAGTCAATTCAGGGGACGGTAAAGGACATTACCAACGTAACATTCGGCTCGTATACGTCAACTTACGCTGGCACAGTGAATAATGCATTTCTTATTGATTTCAATGAGGTATGGGAGTATTACAGCGTTATGGAGTACAGACAGTCTGGGATGGAGCCCGGATACTGGAATATTTCCAAGGTGGATGAATTGGGTTTGGAGACACCCAGATATGTGCAAAGTTTTGAAACAGCGCAACTCAGTTTGGTTATTAATGCCGACACAGGTAAGGTGGTTGATTTCGTCTCCAACCTGAATCCGTATTATACTCGAAAAGCAGAATCCTTTAGTTTTGTGAAAGAAACCGGCATTAAGACACCGATTACTACAGTTCCAGCTACGCCTACTGATTTAGCGGCGACTGCAAGTGATACGGCAATTAATGTGAAATGGAATGCTGCTGACCAAGCGGTGCAATATGAGATTGAAGAAAATGGTGAAGTGAAAGAACCGTTTTTTGGGGTGCAATATCAAACCACTCCAATTAAACCGAATACTACATACACTTACAGAGTGCGTGGGATTAACACCATAGGAACAGGACAGTGGAGTGAGCCGTTTGTAATCACAACTTCACTGGAGAAGCCAGTGCTGAAAGTAAATTCCGAAGAAAGTAAAAATACGATTGAGTGGAAGGCAGTAGAATTCGCAGAGCGTTACCAATTACAGATTGATGGTGGCACACCGATTGAAATCGGGAATGTGAGCTCCTACGTGCATGAGGGGCTAGAAGCTAATTCAACACACACCTACACGCTGAAGGCCTTCTCAGCTACCAATGAAAGTGCATGGAGTAAATCTGTAAGTCAGCTAACGGTACCGGATCGTGCCGATGGATTGATGGTTACCGATGCGACCCTGAATAAGCTGACTCTGGCTTGGGCAGGGGTTAAGGGGGCTACAGGATATGACCTTGAGATCAATGGAGCAATTACAGCTGTTACTGGAACTACGTATAGCAAAACAGGACTGACAGCAAATACAGAGTATAGTGTTAGAATTCGACCTAAAAATGCGGGTGGAGCAGGAAGCTGGAGTGATTCCATCACAGGCATTACCCAGATGACCACACCTGTAGTTGAGACTAGTCCTTCTCAAGAAGAGGTTATTCTTGTTTGGGCAGCAGTTGAGGGGGCTACCTCATACGAAGTTGAGGCAGATGGAGTTATTGTTGAAGGGATAGAAGAGCTGATCTATTCACATTCAGGACTCACACCGGGAACAGCGCATAAATATCGTGTACGAGCAATCAGTGAGAACAACACAAGTGCATGGTCAGCGATCAAAGCACAAAATACGTTACCAGGTTCCGTTGACGGACTAGTGGTTAGTGCGACAACGAATGCAGCGATCACGTTGAAATGGAATGTTGTATCAGGTGCTACGGGGTATGATCTAGAAATTGATGGAGCGACGGTTGCAGTTACAGGTTCGACATACACGAAGAGAGCGCTTGAAGCCAATACAGAGCACACCTTCCGAATTCGCTCGAAGAACACTGCAGGGGCAGGGGCATGGAGTGAGCCTGTAACAAGTTTAACGCAGTTTAATACACCTGTATTAAAGGCCACAGCAGAAGAAAAGGCTATAACACTAACATGGCCGGCTATACCGGATGCTACCGAATATGAGATTGAAGCGGATGGAGTGGTATCCACTGTTACAGAGCCGACATTCACACATCTGGATATATTGCCGGGTACATCTCACAAATATCGTGTACGTGTTGCCACGGTGAATAATACTAGTGCATGGACAACGGTATTAACACAAAGCACGCTACCTGATTCTGTTGCAGGTCTGATTGTGACTACGGCCACCAATACAACTTTAGCAGTGAAGTGGAACAAAGTAACAGGAGCAACTGGGTATGATCTGGAGATTGATGGAACTATCATCCCAGTCAGTGCATTGACGTATAACAAAACGGCACTTGCAGCCAATACAGAGCACACCTTCCGCGTACGTTCCAAAAATGCAGCAGGTGTAGGTGCATGGAGCGAAGTGATTACAGCAACCACGCTACTAAACACACCAGTGTTGAAAGCAGCTTCAGAAGAAACAGCTATTAAATTAACTTGGGCCGATGTAGCTGATGCAACAAAGTATGAAATTGAGGCAGATGGAATCATTGTAGGTACGGTTAATGAACCGACATATCAACATATGAATTTGTTACCTGGAACAGCACATAAATACCGCGTACGTGCTTTGACAGAAACGAACACGAGTGCATGGACTGCTGTTTTGTCGCAAAATACATTGCCCGGATCTGTGACAGGGTTAAATGTAACTTCGGTAACGAACGTAGCTATTGCGCTGAAATGGAACGCAGTTACGGGTGCAACCGGATATGACCTAGAAATTGATGGCACGGTTGTGCCGGTCAGCGGATTGGTTTATACGAAGAGTGGCCTAGGGGCGAATACGGATCATACGTTCCGCGTACGTTCCAAGAATGCCGCTGGAGTGGGCGCATGGAGTGAAGCAATTCTTAGCACAACGATGCTTAATACACCTGTATTGACAGGTACATCCGAAGAAACGTCGATTACATTAACCTGGCCTGATGTTACAGATGCTACGAAATATGAGATTGAGGCAGACGGAATCATTGTAGGAACGGTAAGTGAACCGACGTACCAACATGGCAACTTGTTGCCTGGAACAGCACATAAATACCGTGTGCGTGCGTTAACAGAAGATAACACAGGTGCGTGGACAGCTGTTCTATCTCGAAATACTCTACCAGGCTCTGTTACAGGCCTCACAATTACTTCTACAACAAGCGCAGCCATTGCACTGAAATGGAATGCGGTGACAGGAGCAACTGGGTACGATCTGGAGATTGACGGCACGGTTGTATCAGTTAGCGGATTAGTGTATACGAAAAGTGGTCTAGGTGCGAATACGGATCATACCTTCCGAATTCGTTCCAAAAATGCAGCAGGTGTGGGTGCATGGAGTGATCTGGTGACAGGTGTAACACAGTTGAGTGTGCCTGTACTGAAGGCAGCATCTGTGGAGACGGCAATCACGATTACATGGCCAGAGGTTACCGATGCGACCAAGTATGAAGTTGAAGCCGATGGGGTTGTCGTTGGAACCGTTACTAATCCTAAATACACCCATGAGGATATCCTTCCGGGTACTGCCCACAAGTATCGAGTACGCGCATTGACCGATACCAATAGCAGTATCTGGACAGCTATTTTGACACAAAGTACATTACCGGGATCAGTAACCGGTCTGAACGTTACTTCTACAACAAGTGCTGCCATTGCATTGAAATGGAATGCAGTGACTGGCGCTACCGGTTATGATCTGGAGATTGACGGTACGGTTGTATCAGTTAGCGGATTAGTGTATACGAAGAGTGGATTAGGTGCGAATACAGATCATACCTTCCGGATTCGTTCCAAAAATGCAGCAGGTGTTGGTGCATGGAGTGAACTGTTAGCGGGCACGACGCTGCTTACTACACCAGCTTTGAAAGCAATGTCTGAAGAGACCTCGGTTACCTTGACATGGGCAGAGGTTAAAGATGCAACCGCATATGAAATTGAAGCAGATGGTACCATCGTAGGCACTGTGGATGAGCCAACCTATGTGCATAATAAGTTACTTGCAGGAACTGTTCATAAATATCGTGTTAGAGCATTGACGGACACCAATGCCAGTGCTTGGACGGCTGTCCTTACACAGAATACAATACCAGGTTCGGTATCAGGACTCAGTACCACTTCTGTGACCAATACAGCCATTGCATTAAAATGGAACGCTGTCACAGGAGCAACTGCATATGATCTAGAGATTGATGGTGTAGTGGTACCTGTATCAGGCGTAGCTTATAACAAAACGGGCTTGATCACAAACACAGAGCATACCTTCCGGATCAGATCCAAAAATGCCGCTGGTGTGGGAGCGTGGAGCGATGTCATTCAAGCGAAAACACAGTTTAATACACCAGTATTGAAGGCTGCATCAGAAGCAACGACTATTACTCTCACTTGGGCAGAAATCAAAGATGCAACGAGTTATGAGATTGAAGCCGACGGAGTTGTAGTTGATACAGTAACCGAACCTTCATACGTGCATTCTAACTTGCTTCCTGGCACAGTACACACGTATCGGATTCGAGTATTAACAGATGACAATTCCAGTGCATGGACGGCTAAATTAACTCAGTCTAGTCTGCCGGGTACAGTATCGGCGCTAAGCGTGAGCAATGCAACGACTATTGCAATCGCGATGAAGTGGAATACAGTGACGGGTGCAACAGGTTATGACTTGGAAATTGATGGTCAAGTTCTTTCCGTTTCTGGCACAGCCTACACGAAGAGTGGTCTACTACCTAATACAGAGCATACCTTCCGTATCCGCGGCAAAAATGCTGCTGGAACGGGTGTCTGGAGCGAGATTGTAACAGCCTATACTCAGCTTAGTGTGCCTGTTGTCAAAACGACATCAGAAGAAACAGCAATTACTTTAAACTGGGCTCCAATTGCAGATGCAACAGCATATGAGATTGAAGCAGATGGAGTCGTTGTAGATCGTGTAAGTGAACCGACATACACACACCGTGATTTACTTGGTGGGACAGTTCATAAATACCGTGTACGTGCATTAACAGAAAATAATAGCAGTGCCTGGACAGCGATATATTCTTCAAGTACGTTGCCAGCAGTGGTTTCTGGTTTAAGTGTAAATACAACAACAGCTAACGCCATTGCCATACGATGGAATGCGGCTATAGGAGCTAGTGGTTATGACCTTGAGGTTGATGGTGTTGTTGTAGCTGTAACAGGAACAACGTATTCACGCAATAACTTTACACCAAACACAGAGCACACCTTCCGGATTCGTGCCAAAAATTCGATCGGTGCAGGCGCTTGGAGTGAATCTCTGATACAGACTACACAACTTGCAACCCCGGTGCTCAAAGGTACCGCGGACAAAACAAGTGTTTCATTGACTTGGGATTCTATTGCGGGCGCATCGTCGTATGAGATTGAAGCAGATGGTCAGGTTGTTGCAATTACGACGGATCCATCGTGGGCACACGTAGAGTTGCTGCCTTCAAGCTTGCACAGATACCGCATCCGGGCATTCAATGAGCAAAATACAAGCATCTGGTCCTCAATCCTAAGTGTGAGAACGACGTTGAACTAAAGTCCATACTGTCTTGGATGTTAAATTATCCTTTAGTTCAGAGACTAGGTTGTACTTCTTTTTATAGAAGTTACACACATACGCAGGTTGAATTTATGAAAGATTAGAATAAAACATTTGGAAGAGAGGAATAAGGTTGCGTAGTTATGCACCATATTCCTCTCTTTTATTTCGCGAATCCCTATGGACTTGATATGAGAAAATAAGGTAATCTATAGATATTATCCATGCGGAATGAAAGTGTGAGAGGGGCGTTTAAGCGATGAATCTGGGTAATTGTCCTCGCTGTGGTCGATTATATGCAATAAATATCCGGGAAGTATGCGCAAACTGTATTAAAGAAATAGAGTTAGAATACCAGACTTGTGTAGACTACTTACGTGAGAATAAAGGTGCTAATATTCAGGAATTGTCTGATGCAACGGAGATTTCGATTAAGCAGATCACCAAGTTTATTCGGGAGGGACGGATTTCCATCGAAAACGCCCCGAATATGATGTATCCTTGTGAAGTGTGCGGTACCTTGATTCGTGAAGGTCATATGTGCGACTCTTGTCGTAACCGATTGACCAAGGATTTGGCCGGGGCGGCTCGCGAAGTAGGTCAGAAGGAGAACAATAATCTAGGCGGACGAACCTATAATGCTGTCGACAAACTGCGCGATTCATAGGAATCAGGGCTTAATTACGTGATTTGCTATAACAAATGTTTTGGAACGTACCGATAAACTTATTAAAGATTATCGGTTTTTTTTATTATCCTAATTATTTGATAACGTAAAGATAAAGTAAGAAAAGCGAATATCGATGTAACCCAAGGAAGAAAGACCACAGGTAGTAGTAGTTTTTCTGATGATTAGAGAATCTTCGGCATTGCTGAAAACGTATCATTCTATAATCTAAAAATCCTAAGGTGGAAGGAAGTGTAGTTCACATGAAGATCAATGAACCAAATCGAATTGGTGCTATCAATTCATATCAGAGGAACGTTGAATCCAATCAGCAGGCTGAGGCTAAGAAAAGCCGCCGTAAGGACGAGGTATCCATTTCTCCGGAGGCGATGAAGATGCTTGAGGAACAAGGTCGTACACAGGATGTAGGACGTTTGGAGCGTATCCAACAGTTGAAAGAGCAAGTGAGCTCAGGAACATATCAGGTAGACAGCAGTAAACTTGCCGACAAGTTGCTGCCGTACTTTAAGTCTTTTGATAAGGAATAGGTGATCATGTAATGGCAGCACTGGACAGATTAATTGCAGTATTGCAGCAAATGGAACAAAGTCACCGCGACATGCTGGCACTTAGCGAGATCAAGCGACAGGTGATCGTCAAGAACGATGTGGATGAACTCATTGCCGTTCTGAACAAGGAATCTAGGTTTATGAAGCAGCAGGAGCCATTGGAGACTGAACGACAGCGTGCTGTGCACGAACTGCTTCAGGAGCGGGGAATCAAATCCATGTTGAATCTGAACATTACCGAAATTTCCAAATTGATTTTTGATCCGGCTGACAAGCAGCGATTACTCGAGGTTCAGAAGAAGCTTGCGGGAACATTACAAGAATTGAAGGAAATCAACCAATTGAATCAAAAGCTGATCGAGCAGTCCTTGATGTTTATCGACCTTTCGATGGACATCTTCGCTTCAAGACCAGAACAGGATGCCACATATCAGCATCCTGCCGATAAGAACGGCAATCCAGGGCGAATCGGTCTGTTTGACACGCGTGCCTGAACATTAGGGGGAAACTAAGTGGCATCTACATTTCATTCAATCGAAACGGCTAAACGCAGTTTGTTCACACAGACGACAGCTCTTAGCACAACAGGCCATAACGTAGCGAATGCGAATACAGAAGGGTACTCACGTCAAAAAGTAAATATGCAGGCAGCTATTCCTATGGAGCCGTTTGCATTCCTGCACACAACAACACCTGGCCAACTTGGTACAGGGGTGGAGTTCAGCTCAATTACTCGTGTACGTGAGAAATTTCTTGATGATCAATTTCGCAACGAAAATACGAATTTCGGAAGCTGGTCCATCCAGCGTGATACCTTAGAGAAACTTGAAGCGATTGTAAATGAACCCTCTAACACGGGTTTCCGTACTGTTATGGATAACTTCTATAAATCATGGTCTGATCTAAGTAAGAATCCAGAAGATGTTACAGCACGCCGAATTGTAAAAGAAACGACGCTGGCTCTAACAGATGCGATGAATCAGATTAGCCGTCAATTGGACGCGTTAAGTCAGGACTTGAATAGCAATATTGAGGTGAAGGCAAACGAAGTTCAAGGATACCTTGGCAACATTGCTAACCTGAATAGTGCTATTGTGAAGGTTGAGTCGCTTGGCGACAATGCCAACGATCTACGTGACCAACGTGATTTAATGACAGATAAGTTGTCCAAGATTATGAATATTACAGTTACTGATTCTCCACAAGGTTACCAGATCCAAATGAATGGTGAAGCCCTTGTTACTGGTGGAGCTGTAACGACGGAGGTAACTTCCGATTTTCTGAACACAGCTTATACTGCAGGAACACTCACCAATGGTGAGGTCCACGGGATGATTAAGTCCCGAGACACCCTAGTGAGCGATTACCGGAAACAAATGGATGAACTTGCTAATACGCTCGCAAATGGCGATATCAAAATTACAATCCCTGCTGGTTCTGTTTTGCCTGAAAATACGGTTATCGATGGCGTTACTTATTCTGGGGACGATCGTATTCTCAAAACAGATTTAAAAGACGTTATTGTCAAAGGTTTTAACGGACTGCATCAGCTTGGATATAGTCTGGATGGAGGGACATCTCCAGGAATTCCATTTTTCACAGTAGCGGGTACAGATCCGGCTAATCCGGTATACACCGGAATAACGGCTGGTAACATTTCGTTAAATGCAGCTATTGTAGCAGATCCGAACAAGATTTCGTCATCTTTGCGTACAGTGACAGATGCTTCTGGCGCAGAAACCTTAGTAAAAGGGAACAACACACTTGCTATTCTCATTGCTAATTTGAAGGATACACCTATGCAATCTGCCGACGGTCTACGCAATGCAACCATTGGTGCACAATTTAGTGCAATTGTTGGACAACTGGGGGTTCAATCTCAGGAAGCTGCACGTCAAACATCGAACACAGAGTTTTTGGTGCAGCAAGTGGAAACTCGTCGCCAATCAGTTAGTGGCGTATCGCTGGATGAAGAGATGGCGAATATGATCAAATTCCAGCATGCATATAGCGCATCCGCGCGATTTATGACCACATATGATGAATTACTTGATAAATTAATTAACTCTACTGGTACAGTAGGCAGATAATAGAAGGGAGTGGCATAACTAGACCATGAGAATAACGAATAACATGCTTAGTTCCCAATTGCTATTGAACTTGAACCGCAATGCACAGCAGATGAATAATACGCAGACTCAGATGGCGACCGGCATGAAAATTAACAAGCCTTCAGATGATCCGGTAGGTATTACTTACTCTCTACGTTACCGTGCCGAACTGGCGTCGAACGAGCAATATCAGAAGAATGTTGATAGTGCGACATCTTGGTTGGATTTTAACGATACTGTCATGGATCAGGCGGGAAGTATCGTTCAGCGTTTGCGTGAGTTGACTGTACAAGCATCTACTGGAACGAACCCGCAATCTGCCCTCGATAGCATCAAAGAAGAAGTTAGTCAGTTGAAAGAACAGCTCATTGATGTAGCCAATAGTAAACTGAATGGTAAATATATATTCAATGGTGAGACATACGACATTAAACCTTACCAATTTACCAAAGATGCAAATGGGGCTTCTGACACGACAGATGCGGCTTCTGTTATTACTGATACAGGGAAAATCAATTTTATTGTAGGCGAAAGTGTCCAGTTACCTATCAACGTAACAGGTAATGAGGCATTCGGAAATGAAGATGAAGATGATAATCTTTTTGTAGTTTTGAATACCATCATTCAAGCATTATCAGATGGGGATCAGAAGGAATTATCCAATCAACTCGGTACCATTGATAGTAGAATGGACAAAATGCTGGCCATCCGCTCAGAGATTGGAGCCAAAACGAATCGAATTGACTTAATGATGGGACGTTTGGATGATCTGGGTGTGAATTTGACCGATCTTCAGGCGAAGGTTGAGGATGCCGATTATGCTGAGCTTATCATGAAGTCTAAAATTCAGGAAAATATATACAACGCTTCTTTATCAGCGGGATCCAAAATTATATCACCGTCTCTTGTGGACTTCTTGAGATAAAAGGAGGAGCTGTATGAGTACTCTTCCTGTTGTTCAGATTAGAACAACTCCATCTCTCTTGAGCATAGATGCTGATCTAGGACAGTTTTCATTGCGCCAGCCTAAGGCGGATGTACAGCTTCAGACAAGACCTGCCAAGTTAACGGTTCGAAGTCATGCTCCAGAGCTAAATGTTGATCAATCAAAAGCATTTGCAGCCTATAATGGTGGAAATATGATTGATATGAATGCTCGAATTTATTCGGGTATTCAGCAGATTTTTTTGCAAAACATCGCTAATCGTGTTCAACAAGGAGATCAACTGGCTGAGATTCATAAACCAGGTAATACGATTGCTAATATTATTGGTGAGGATTGGCAAGGGACGTCGTTTCCTGAAATGCGAGGGCCAGCATCTATTGATAATGTAGATGTTCGTGTTAATGTCCGTGCTCCGGAACTTAATTACACACCAGCCGTTTCAGAGATGAATGTTACGGTCAATCGACCTGAAATTGAGTATCAACGTGGTAAACTGGACATCTATGTGAAGCAGTATGCATCGATACAATATACACCACCAGCTATTGATGTCGGAATGTAACAACTATAGAGTAGAGCTGTAGACAGTCTTGAAGCAGACATCTACAGCTCTTTTTGCGTAAAATCTTCGTTTAGGAGGCTTCGTTAATATGAAAATTCAGACAAGCATGTGGGGCGAGATCGAAGTGCAGGAGGAAGTGATTTATTCCTTCTCTAAAGGTTTGCCCGGATTTGATGATGAGCACCAATTTGCACTAATACCATGGGAAGATACTCCCTTTGTATATCTACAATCTCTTCAGCAGTCGGAGCTTTCTTTCCTGCTTGTTAATCCCTTCCTGTTTTCTCATGGATACAGCTTTGAATTACCTGAGGCAGATCGGGAAGAACTTGAGATTCGAGACCAGGTTGAGGTCTATTCGATGGTCACGATCCATACGCAGGTTAACCGATCTACGATGAATCTTCTTGCCCCTGTTGTTTTAAATCCAGAGAACCGAACAGGGAAGCAGGTCGTATTACATCAATCAGGGTATGAGACTCGTTGTCTGATCTGGCCTGAAGAACAATTGGAATCTGCCAAGGGAGGTGTGTAAGATGCTCGTATTGTCACGAAAAAAAGGCGAGTCTATCATCATCCAGGATCAGATTGAAGTTACAGTGCTAGCGGTAGAAGGGGATACAGTGAGAATTGGCATTTCCGCACCCAAACATATTGATATCTATCGTCAGGAAATATATGCATCCATTCAAGAAGCTAACCGGGAGTCTGCTACTCCGCTTGCCGCAAATGTTGAGGCATTTATGGAGCGTCTACGTAATTCTGAATTTAAAAAAGATTAAAAAATATTCCATTTTGCTATAAACACTTGCACACCTCTCGTCGATATATAATTTAGACGCTGCTTCGGCAGGGCGGCCGACCTTAATGTCGCGGCGTTTACCACAAGGATGTGGAACTAACTTATTTTCAGGGAGGAAATTTCTAATGATTATCAACCACAATATCGCGGCGTTGAACACACACCGCCAACTGAGCACTAACACACTTAACACAAACAAAAACATCGAAAAATTGTCTTCCGGTCTTCGCATCAACCGTGCTGGTGACGATGCTGCAGGTTTGGCAATTTCCGAAAAAATGCGTGGACAAATCCGTGGTTTGGATCAAGCTACTCGTAACGCTCAAGATGGTATCTCTTTGATCCAAACAGCTGAGGGTGCATTGAACGAAACTCACTCCATCCTGCAACGTATGCGTGAGCTTGCAGTTCAATCTTCCAATGATACAAATACAACTCCAGACCGTGAAGAACTGCAAAAAGAAATGAACCAGTTGACTTCCGAGATCAACCGTATCGGTAACACTACTGAGTTCAACACCAAGAAATTGCTGAACGGTGATTTGTCTGAAAAATCTTTGGTTTCCCCAGGAACTAGTACGACAACAACTGTAAGCCTGGCTAAAGGCCAAACAGTGGTTGTAGGTGACAACCCTGTGTCATGGACAGGATCACCACAAGCGAAATTCGATATTGCATTTACAGGTACAGCAGATAACGGTTTTGATTGGGCAAAATTGGATGGCGCTACTACTAATCAGGAATTGAAAATTACTAAAGGTACTGATGGTAAATTTACTGTAGATATTACCAATGCAAAAGATGGTGATGACAAAACTCTGACAGTAAACGCTGATGATGTTGCTTACGATGCTTCGACTAAAACCTACAGCTATAATAACCATGGCGTTTCTTTCTCCTTCAGCCAGGAACAGGCTGCATCATGGAAGGCTGGAGATGCAGTTACTGTTGACTTGGATAAAGCTGCAGGTGTAACAGGCGGCGCGGATGGAACTACTCTGGTAAGTGGTGGTGCAATCAGCACTAACTCAGGTATGCAAGGCTTTACTAACACTGGAACAGCAGACTCAACTCTTTCGAATCTTGTAGTTGATGGTAGTAGTAATCAATTGTTGGCTGATGCATCAAAAGTTAAAATTGAGTGGGCAAAAGCAGGCGATAAAGCAACAGTTACGTTCTTGAAAGCAGATGGAACTACCGAATTGACAAGTACTGAATTCTCACTTGAACAAGGAGATTCACTCACTTACAATGCTAATGGCGTTTCGTTCAAATTAGATATCGCTGCTACTGCTACAGGAACATTTGAAGGAACATTTGATCTTGAAATGGCTAACAAATCCGTTACTGATACAGTAGGTGCTGTGTATGCTGATAAATCTGCTTCGTTCCAAATTGGTGCGAACGAGCATCAGTCCTTGGCACTGGGTGTAAATGATATGCGTGCATCGGCTCTGGGTATCGTAGGAAATGGTGCAGGTTTCTCTGCAGCAAACAATGTTACAGATGGAACAAACAATACGAATGCAGAAAAAGCTCTTGATTTGACAAGCTCAACTAATGCTGCTAACGCGATTACTGTTGTAGACAAAGCAATTGCTTCTGTTTCCAGCGAGCGTTCCAAATTGGGTGCTGTTCAAAATCGTCTGGAGCACACAATCAACAACTTGGGAACTTCTTCCGAGAACCTGACTGCAGCAGAATCCCGTATCCGTGACGTAGACATGGCGAAAGAAATGATGTCCCAAACGAAAAACAACATCTTGGCTCAAGCAGCTCAAGCGATGTTGGCTCAAGCAAACCAACAACCGCAAGGCGTTCTGCAATTGCTTCGTTAATTTCAATCTCTTTCTGGAGGAATTGGTTATCCAATTCCTTCGGAAGCTTAATGATTTGCAAGTTAAAATAGATATCTTCCACGTGAGGGTATCTATTTTTATTTACAAAAGGTGAATAAGGAGTAGAGTACATGACCGTTAAAAATAGAACGATTCTAGTGCCGGAATACATGCAGGAGTTTGCCTGTATCGGATCTGCGTGTGAAGATTCATGTTGCATCGGCTGGAGAGTAGATATCGATCAGCAGACGTATAAAAAATATGCTAAGTCTCGTAATATCGAATTTAAGCCATTATTTGATAAAAATATTTCCAGACATCGTTCAGAGCCGAGTGTTCACAGATATGCGAAAATTAATATGGATGAACAGGGGAGATGTGGTTTTCTTTCCGAAGAGAATTTATGCAAAATTCAACTTGGTTTAGGAGAAGACTACTTGTCTAATGTCTGCAGTAGTTATCCAAGGAGCATTAACAGCATAGATGGAGTACTTGAAAAATCAACAACCTTATCTTGTCCTGAGGCTGCACGGCTTACGTTGTTGAAGTCGGAAGGAATCCAATTCTATGAAATTGAAGAAGCATTGGACAATAAAGTATGGGTTAACAAGCAAATTATTACGGATAATCCTAATGGGAAAAATAAACTAATAGCGCACTTTTGGGATTTGAGAATTTTTACTATTCAAGTATTGCAAAGACGTACTTATACATTATCTGAAAGACTAATATTTCTAGGTCTGTTCTATCAAAAAATTCAATCCCAAATTAACGACGGAAACTATGAGGCAGTCCTTGATACAATTTCCTTATATTCAAGAATGTTGGAGGATCCTAGTACGAAGAATTCATTAATGGACATACCGACTAACAACAGTGTGCAGCTTAAGCTTTGTAAAGAGCTTATGGATTATCGATTTGGTCATGGATTGAAAAATGGGAGATATATGGAATGTGTTATAGAAACATTGAACGGCATTATGTATACTGAGGATTCTACTGAGCAGGAAATTGCAGAAAGGTATAAGACTGCTAGTGAAGAGTATTATACTCCTTTCATGGATGAGCATGAATATATTTTGGAAAACTATCTTGTGAATTATGTTTTCAAAAATCTTTTCCCATTTGGACGAGGTCAGGTATACGACGATTATGTTATGATGGTAGTACACTTTTCTATGATTAAACTGCATTTGATTGGTATGTCAGGCTTCCATAAAGGTTTAACTACGGATATTGTAGTGAAACTTGTACAATCCTTTGCCAAAACAGTGGAGCATAACTCAAATTATCTGAATAATGTACTTGCTTTATTAGAAGATAATAATTTTAAATCCATGGCTTATATGTCTATTATGATCAAAAATTAAATATCCTGTTCATACAAAGGCCTTGATATTATCCGAGGTCTTTTTATACATATTTTTCATATAGCTCTAATGAGAAACGTGATTATAACCGATATAAAAAGTAAATATGCAGCCGGAGGTAGTGGTAGAGATGAATGTACAGTTCTCATTATCCGCTAATACGTCATCATCTGTCAGTCAACAAGGGGATACATCTTCAGCATCTGAGATGCAACGAGGAGACTTGAACTCAAATGTGACTAAAGGTTTGAGCTTGAGTCAGTTGGAGAAGCAAGGAGCTTCCTTATCTATTGGTCAAGAACAATTGATTAGAACGATTGAGAATGCCGTGAAATCCCTGCAAGGGCCGCAAACGACTTTGGATATTAGTATCCACGAGAAAACACATGAAATTATGGTCAAAGTACTTAATAGAGATACAGGGGAACTGATCCGTGAGATTCCTCCTGAGAAAACATTGGATTTGGTTGCTAAAATGATGGAGCTTGCCGGAATTTTAGTCGACGAGAAGATATAACATAGATCTGGAGGTGTACAATGGTTACACGCGTTAACGGTTTTTCAGGTATGGATATCGATAGTATGGTCAAGAGCATGATGGCTACCAAAAATCTGCGACTGGATCGATTGAACCAAGATAAACAGATTTTGCAATGGCAGCGTGAAAGCTATCGTGAGGTAAGTAGTAAGTTATATGACTTTCGTGCCAATAAATTAACGGATAAGTATGGTGTTTCGTCGGCGCTTAATGCGAATAAATCAGTAGTGTCGGGTAATACAACGGCGGTTAAAGCGGAAGCGAGTGCAAGTGCAACAATGGCTGAAATGAGAGTTAGTGTTGAAAAATTGGCAGTAGCTAGGACACTCGAAACATCAGGTTTAGGCTCCGGGATTAGTCCTAACACGACCTTAGCGTCTCTAGATGGTGTTGATCTCTCTAGTTTGAGTGCAACAGAGAGAGCGGAGTACGATGCGAAAAAATTCGATATAACGATTAATGGTGTGAACTTTAAAGATAAATTCAAAGGTACCACTTCAATTGCATCTTTGATTTCGGTTATTAATGCTGATGCGAGGGCGGATGTTGTTGCAAGTTATGATGAAGCCACAGGTAAACTCTCTTTTGCTTCAAAGTCAGGGGGAGCCGAAGGCAAGGTAGATATTAAGACTCCGTCGGACAGTAACTCTATCCTTGCTTTGTTCTCTAAGAGAACGAGTGTAGAAACAAAAGGAGCAGGAACAACTGTTACAGCAGACAAGACGCTGGCTGACTTAAAGACATTACTTGATGGTAAAGCGCCGGAACCAGGGGCAGCGGCTAAAACGTATAGTTTTAGTATCAATGGTGAGAAGTTCGAGTTCAAAGACACAGAATCAATTCAGAGTATACTAGATGAAATTAACGATAATACAAATGCAAAGGTAACTGCAAGTTTCGATCAAGGTAAGCTAAGTTTTGTCCCCGCTAATGGTGGAGATGAAATCAAACTAGGTGGTAAGTCTTATGAATTCTTTGCTCTATTTAAGGGAGCAGAGCCTGTCAAAGAAAGTGCTACTCCTTTGACATTAGCCAAAGATAAAGATGGACAAGATATGGTAGGTAGAAATGCTATTGTTGAGGTAAATGGTCAAAAGATTAATAATATTAGAACCAATACCTTTACCATTAATGGTGTACAATTGACAATGCTAGAGGAAACAGCGGCTAATAACCCTGTCATTATAAAAAACCAAACTGATCCAGACAAAGCACTTGAGACGATCAAAGGTTTCATTAATGATTACAACAAACTTATTGAATCATTGAACTCAACCATTAGAGAAACCAGATATAACGATTTTAGACCACTCACAGACGAAAATAAAAAAGAAATGAAAGAATCTGAGATTCTGGCATGGACTGAAAAAGCGAAGAGCGGAATGCTGAAAAATAATGATATCATCAAGTCAGTTCTGTCAGATATGCGAAGTGTAATCACAGGAGTGCTTGGGCCTCTCAGTGCGATGGGGATTACTACGGGAACATATTCAGAGAATGGTAAACTCATTATAAAAGATGAGGCTAAGCTCAAAAATGATTAGTACCAATCCACAGGCAGTGATTGATGTATTCCAAGGACCAGTTTCTTCTCCAAACGACGGTTTATTCGATAAATTAGCAGACAAAGCTTCTACTGCAATTCAACGGATATCTGATCGTTCAGGTACGAACCGTTTTACGACAGATCTGACGAGCACATTTAGTGCGGAAAACCCAATGGGCAGACAACTGAAAGAATATAATAGTAGAATTGATACGATGCAGCGTAATATTACAGCTACTGAGAATCGTTATTATAAACAGTTTGCTGCAATGGAAAAAGCAATGACGCAGTTGCAGTCACAGTCGTCCAGTCTCTTATCTCAATTTGGTAACTAATTTTATAATAAAGGGTGAGACTTTTGATCACTTCTCCATATGATAAATATCGTCAATCCTCTGTCCAAACTTCTAATCCAGCTCAGTTAGTCATCATGTTATATGATGGGGCTATTCGTTTTGCCAAGACAGCGATTACTGCAATGCAACAGCAGGACATTGAAAAAGCTAATCTGAATCTGGGCAAAGCCCAGACCATTGTTAGCGAATTAATGAGTACATTGAATCAGTCATATGATATCTCCAAAAACTTATATTCTTTGTATGAGTACACGAATTATTTGCTTGTTGAAGCCAACATTCATCGGGATGAAAGCAAGGCTGAAGAAGCTGTAGGTTATTTATCTGAATTACGTGAAACTTGGATTCAAGCTTCTAAGTTGGTGGCAGGCCAGGGAGATCAACCTGTGAATGCACATGGATAGATCCGAATGTATTAGTCAGTTGCAAACTACGACTAATGACATTATGGCGAATTTATATGATTTGGATTACGAGCAGCTTGAATCCTTTACAGAAGTAAGACAAGAAATTGTGGATCGGTTAATTGAACACTTCTCTCAAGTTCAAGCCAGTGAACATGAGAAAGAAGTCATTAATGGTCTGTTGGAACAGGATCAGGAGATTCTTGCTCGAATGAACACGCTCCGACTAGAAGCCCAGGATTGGTTGCATAAGCGAGGACAGGCGAAAGTGCAACGAAGCGCGTATGAAGCTGGGTACACTCCCGATAGTTACTTGATGGATAGAAAGAAATAAGAACGGTACAAAAAAACCTTATGCATCAACTTTGACTAAATTAAGCCTTAAGTCAAAGGGAGTGCAGAAAGGTTTTTTTGCTATTTCGTTAGGAAGTTCAAAAGAGATAGTTCTTCGAATATCACAATAAGTGAATTTTTACTATAATAACCAAATAAGAAAAAGTTATAGAACGCCTTAGACTACTGATACGCACGATCAGATCAATAGATTCTCAATATCAGCTAGATCCTATTGATCTAACCTGTATCTTAATGTTGACTTTTCCTCCCCTAATAAATCGTGATCAAATAAATCTCATCATCATATTTATCAGCATAATGGAAAGAAAGCGTGCGTGAACCGTATTTATAGATCATGTCATACCCACCCTCAGCTTCGTTCAGATACTCCTCCTGTGGCTTACCTAGCCATAACTTCACCGTATCGGGATACAGATACTGTTGCCCTGGAAAGATATTGAAAACCATGACTCTTGAATTATTATTCAATTCATGCAGATAAGAATTAAAGCCGATCGCGTAGTGAGGATAAACATAGTAGGCGCCCCATTCGCCGTTCTCCTTTAATTTAGCCTTCTTCAAGGTACCGAGCAGAGATTTGTGAGTCATACCTAGCTTAATGTTGGGCTGATTGGGCAGAATTCCTTTCATAGCCGCGTTCTTCAGATTGTCGAGATAGGCACGATCTCCCGTTCCTGAATTAGGCCAATCGGACTGATCAAAGTTAACATATCGGGTATCACTTAAACGCAACTCCAATTTACTAATATTGAGTTTGAAGGTTTCGATTTCATATTTAAATACACTGTTATTATAGAATCTGAATTGTACCCGAGCGTCAGACAACATACGTATGCCATCACCTCTGCTCGCGGGGAAAAATTCATAATCAGTTAGCTTTTTACCCTTGTTATTTACAAATGTCAGCGGTTCTAATACGCCTGAGCGTACAATGAATGGTCTAGCTAAGTTGAAGTTAGAGGAACCCCACTCTGTAATTAGCAGTAGATCTGGAGCACCCTTTTCTTTACTTTTGATCGTGTAATGCCAAGTTTGGGGTAACGTAATCGAATGAAGGTCAAGTTTAGCGGCTTGTACGGTACCGTAGGAGGCTCCTTTTTTCAATAATGCGGCTCGATAAGTTCCTGTATATGTACGGTCACCAGGTTTGTTACCCGTCCAGTAATCCTCCTCTGTTAGGGTTGAGGATTTTTCGTTGGGGGCATAAATATACACCGTATACTGCGTCTGGTAGGCATCACGAAGTGTGAGGGATAGTCGGCTAATCTTCTTCAGTTCTTCTGCGGATATTCTGTCCTCCTTGGCGTCTGCACGATCGGGTGAAGCAAGAAGCAATACCCCTGATAAAAGGATGAACAGTGCTAGTATAACTGACCATTTCTGCTTTTGAACGCTGTGAATCATTTGGGTAACCTCTCCTTGTTAATAAACTGTAATAGATATACTAAATTTTAGCATGTAATTCTAATTTTTCACTATAACTAAGTTGATATTTTTCCTTTAACTTAAGGTTGAAGAACTAACAGTGTTAAAGAAACATTTATAAACATTCTTAATGTGAGATTGGCTAAAATTAGACTTATCAGCAGCCTACTAAACCTGATATATTTAAAATATTACAGCATTCATCACAATCTCTGATTAATCTACAAAAAATTCCAAGAAAACATTTTCTTTACCAATTGACAATGGATAACTTTGGATGGTATCATCTGAGTTGTGGGCAGAGGTTAAGGCCGAAAGCTTCACTTCATTTGATGACGAAGGGAATGTTAGTGCATGCAAGGTAAAGTAAAATGGTTCAACGCAGAAAAAGGTTACGGTTTCATTGAAACTGAAGACGGCGGCGACGTATTCGTACATTTCTCCGCAATCCAATCCGAAGGCTTCAAAACTTTGGAAGAAGGTCAATCCGTTGAATTCGACATCGTCGAAGGCGCACGTGGACCGCAAGCAGCTAACGTAATCAAATTATAATCATCCGGTTAATCCGACCTACATATACGGTTAGATGGTTACCAATTGAATTATCGCTAGCATAAGGCTCTGGCATGCCCAGAGTCTTTTTTTTGTTTTACTAGATTTGCGAGCGATTGCATACTAGATTCATAAATTCTAATAAATAGGGATTCATAGAATTGGTGAGGCCTCTATCAAGATATTTTCTCTCGTCGTTGTGGTCAACATCCATTAGATTATCATTTTGACTTTAGTATTCCTTTAGTGGATTCAAGAGGCTGATGAAGTTGATGATTTTACATATAAGATTAACTCGTCTCGAAATCGGTTAATTACATCATCAAGCGCCTAATAAGACTTTCCATGTAAATAAGCGATTATGGCTAAAAATGATGAAATATCGCGAAATATGGCGTTAAACCCATGATGGTAGATGTGGCTGGAGGAGATGTCATTATTCAGTCACCGGGAGTTTTTACATGGCGCTTACATTCGTGTTATAATGAAGTGGCAAAGTAAAAGGAGGAGTGCCCTATGAATTTAAGTATTCGAGGTCAACAAATCGAGGTTACCGATGCTTTGAAAGATTATGTCGACAAAAAGTTGAGTAGACTCGAGAAGTATTTCGATGCACCCCTTAACTCTGACGGTGCTGTTACACTGAGCACGACTAGAGGCCTGCATACGGTAGAGGTGACGATCCCACTCAAAGGCATTGTACTCCGTGCAGAAGATGAGAGCGATGATATGTATGCTTCCATTGACGCAGTGGTGGACAAGCTGGAACGTCAGATCCGCAAACATAAAACAAAAGTCAATCGTAAGTTCCGTCAAGAAGGCAGCCTGAAAACTCTCTTCGTTGAAGACCCATCAGGTACAGTGGCTACTGCTGAACTGGATGCAGAACCCGACGATGATGATTATGAAGTGGTAAGAACCAAACGGTTTATGTTAAAACCGATGGACGTGGAAGAGGCAATCCTCCAAATGAACATGGTTGGCCACAATTTCTTCGTTTTCTCTAACGTCGATAATGAAGAAGTCAGCGTTGTGTATAAACGGAATGATGGCAAATACGGTTTGATTGAGCAAGGATAATCTTACCTTCCATACGAAGTTTTACGAAGACGTAAGTAATGAATTTTTCTAATAAAATGTGAATGAAGTAATATCTGATAAATGAATATAACGAGGAACAGACAGGAACAACGTAGTTCCGGTGCTGGACTGAACAAGAGCCTCCATCCTTACGGGATGGGCTCTTTCGTGTCTAAAGAGATCAAACAAATCACGGAAGCCTATTTACAGTGCGTGTTCAAAAAGGTCGGTTTTCAGTACCGAGAAGATGGGATGAAGATAGAAATGGAGTAGCAGAGCGTAGATTGAGCTACGTGAGCAACACCATTGTTTCCGAAGAAAACAACCGTCGTAAGCATCCACTTATTTCGGCTGAATTCCATATTCAATGCTGAGATGCTGTCAGGCATCCTTCGTAATCAAAAGCGGACTTGAACAACCTTTTAAACTCAGGAAGAGGCAGGTTTGTGAAACTATTTGTCATGTTGTTGCGTTTAATAGATTATACGAGATTTAATGCAATCCATTTATAGGTTCTATATTTAAGGCTGAAAATAGAGTTTATAGAGCCAAGAGATCCGATAGATTAAAAAAGGTTCAATTTTTTTGCTGCCAGTTATTTTTCACATCATCAGTTCGAATGAATCTACAAAAGTTTAGATTTATCGAACTCTGATGGAACATCAGACGGTGTGGCTCACGGCCGATACTAGTATTCAGATCCTATAAGTGTGATGTTTAATCGATGAGCTTGAATGTGGGATTGATATCTAATTTTTCCAGCAAAAAATGGAATGCAGGCGTTTATTCGCAAAAAATGAAATAGGTGAAGAGTACGCTTCCGCTAACGGCTATGATTTTTGGCACTTTTTGTCCACGGTTATATGGTCAGAACTTCAAAGAAGTGTGCTGTGGCGTGTTGCGGCGTCCCTTACAAACTGTTACAATTTATACAAAGAGAATCATTGTCCTGATGAAGAATTGTCAACGAATGATCGCTAATCATAATCAATGACAGGCACAGCACCATGAACATGATTCGCAAGGCTTCGGATTCCAGCTTATTTTATAAACTGGGTTCCTGGTTGAATACCGAATCACTTCATGAGAACGCTTGGCAAGCCTGGAGTTGATTCAACTAATATTATTTTCATTCTTATAATTTGAACTCAAATTATATCGTTTGTCACCCCCGGGCAAGTGGATGCAAATATCCATCCGATGGTGTCGCACGGCGGCAGCAGGGGGTCTATTCTGTTTTGCACGAAAGGGGTATACCATGCTAGGACTTGTCAAAAAGATCTTCGGCGACATGAACGAACGTGATGTTAAACGTCTGATGAAGACGGTCGATGTGATCAATAAACTGGAACCACAATTTCAGGCTTTGTCTGATGAACAACTGAAATCCAAAACGGAGGAATTCCGTGCCCGCATCGAAAAGGGTGAAACAACGGATCAGCTCCTCCCAGAAGCATTTGCAACCGTGCGTGAAGCATCTCGCCGAGTTCTCGGTAAACGTCACTATGACGTACAGATGCTGGGCGGTATTGCTCTGCATGAAGGCCGGATTTCCGAGATGAAGACGGGTGAAGGTAAGACATTGGTAGGAACGCTGCCTGTATACCTGAACGCGCTCATGTCCAAAGGTGTTCACGTGGTTACAGTCAATGACTACTTGGCACAGCGGGATAGCGAAGAGATGGGACAGATCTATGAGTATCTGGGCATGACTGTAGGTATTAACCTGAGTGGTATGGATCATGCGTTGAAGCAGCATGCGTATGCATGTGATATTACGTACGGAACGAATAACGAATTTGGTTTTGACTATTTGCGTGACAACATGGTGCTCTACAAAGAACAGATGGTACAACGTCCGTTGTTCTTCTGTATCATTGACGAAGTAGACTCTATCCTGGTCGATGAGGCGCGTACGCCGCTCATTATCTCCGGACAAGCGCAGAAGTCTACAGACTTATATTACGCAGCAGATCGTTTTGTGAAACGTCTCGTTCCTGAAGAAGACTTCACAGTAGACATTAAAGTGAAATCCGTAGCTTTGACTGAAGCAGGTGTGGCAAAAGCAGAAAAAGCGTTTGGTATTGAGAACTTGTATGACCACGCCAATGTAACGCTCAACCACCATATCGTACAAGGTCTGAAAGCGAACGTAATCATGCGTCGTGACGTGGATTATGTCGTAAGTGACGAAGAAGTCATGATCGTCGATGAATTCACAGGACGTTTGATGTCAGGACGTCGTTACAGCGATGGATTGCACCAAGCGATCGAAGCTAAGGAAGGCATCGAAGTACAGAACGAGAGCATGACACTTGCGACGATTACATTCCAGAACTATTTCCGGATGTATCGTAAGCTTGCTGGGATGACAGGTACAGCGAAAACCGAGGAAGAAGAGTTCAAGAAAATCTACGGCCTCGAAGTATTGCAAATTCCAACGAACCGTCCTAACAAACGTGATGATATGGCGGATGTCGTTTATAAGAGTATTGATGGTAAGTTCAAAGCGGTTGTAGAAGAGATCGTAGAACGTCACAGCAAAAACCAGCCCGTGCTGGTAGGTACCGTGTCCATCGAAAACTCGGAGCGTCTCTCTGATATGCTGAAACGCCGTGGTGTACGTCACCAAGTACTTAATGCCAAGTACCATGCGGAAGAAGCTGAGATTATCTCAGGCGCTGGACAAGCCGGTGCAGTAACGATTGCAACCAATATGGCTGGTCGTGGTACGGATATTATTTTGGGTGAAGGTGTGGCAGAGGTTGGCGGTCTTCATATCATTGGTACAGAGCGTCATGAATCACGCCGGATCGATAATCAATTGCGTGGTCGGGCGGGACGTCAAGGTGACCCGGGTTCAACGCAGTTCTATCTGTCACTGGGTGATGAACTGATGAGACGTTTCGGTGCAGACAATGTATTGAACATGATGGAGCGTCTAGGCTTTGAAGAAGATCAACCGATCGAGAGCCGGATGATTACACGTGCAGTGGAATCGGCACAGAAGCGGGTTGAAGGTAATAACTTTGACGTACGTAAAGTCGTTCTCCAATATGATGATGTCATGAACCAACAGCGTGAAATTATATATAAACAGCGTCGTGAGGTGCTGGAGTCCGAGAATATTAAACAAATCGTTATGGATATGATCAAGCCTTCCATTGAACGTATTGTAGAAGCTCACTGTAGTGACGATATTCCGGAGAACTGGGAACTGCAAGAAGTTTCCGATTATATGAACAGCAAATTGCTCGACGATGGCTCGGTTACTAAAGATGAGCTGTGGGGCAAAGAAGCTGAAGAGATCATCGAGTACCTGTTCGAGAAAGTACAGAACAAGTATAATGCTCGCGAAGAGCGTATCGGTGAAGAGATGGTTCGTGAGTTCGAGAAAGTGGTTGTGCTTCGTGCAGTAGATAGCAAGTGGATGGATCACATTGATGCCATGGATCAATTGCGTCAAGGTATTCACCTTCGTGCATACGGTGGTACAGACCCACTGCGTGAATATCAATTTGAAGGCTTCGAGATGTTCCATCAGATGATCGCTTCGATTCAAGAAGAAGTAGCCACATATGTGATGAAAGCACAAATCGAGAGCAACCAAGAACGTCAAGCTGTTGTTGAGGAAAGTCAGATCTCGACGAGCGGCGAACCTGCTGAGAAGCGCCCGGTGAAAGTGTCCGACCAGATCGGACGTAACGATCCGTGTCCTTGCGGCAGCGGCAAAAAGTTCAAACATTGCCACGGTCAAGAGTAGTACGCTAAATAGATAAGTTCGTGTAAACTTATTACATGAACCTATATAAAATGAACTAATTCATTACACAGAACGAAGAGGACAGAAATAACATGTAGAAGCGAAGCGTTCGCCTTTATCACCGGATTTCCCCTTTTAGAAAAGGGTTCAAAGAAATCTGGGGATAACAGCGATCGAAAGGTTGTTCTGTCATCGGAGTGGTAAGTGTAATATTCTTTAGTCCATTTTATATACATGAACGAATGTCCTATGGCTCCTTGCAGTCAGGTATACTTTTGAATTGGGAGCACAGGCTGCCTAGTTCAACTGTAATGCTCTGATAGCGAGGAGCTTATCTTAATGAAAAGAGGAATCCGATATGATCGATCCAAGCGTGAAGCAAGATCTGCGTGAAATAGGCAAGAAACTAACAAACCTTAGGGGTCTCTTTGACTTAGATCTGAAGCAAGAGATGATTGAGAACTTTGAGGTGAAGATGTCCGCTCCTGATTTTTGGGACGACAACGAGAAGGCACAAGCAGTCATTGCTGAGATGAATGCGGTGAAGGGGTCTGTTGATCAATACACCAAACTGCAGCAGGACTACGACGATGCTCTGATGATGGTGGAACTCGCTGACGAAGAAGGCGATGAGGATCTAGCCGCAGAGGTTGGCAACAGCGTGACAGCCATCGTAAGCAAGCTTGATGAGTTCGAGCTTCAACTCTTACTGAACCAGCCATATGACAAGATGAATGCCATCCTAGAGCTGCATCCAGGCGCAGGTGGAACAGAGTCGCAGGACTGGGGACAGATGTTGCTTCGGATGTACACCCGTTGGGCTGAGAAGCGTGGCTTCAAGGTCGAGGTTCTCGATTATCTACCAGGTGAAGAAGCTGGGATCAAGAGTGTGACACTATCCATTAAGGGACACAATGCATACGGTTATCTAAAAGCCGAGAAGGGTGTACACCGACTGGTGCGAATCTCACCATTTGACTCATCCGGACGTAGACATACTTCATTCGTCTCCTGTGATGTGGTTCCCGAGATTGACGATACTGTAGAGATCGACATTCGCACAGAAGACCTCAAGATTGATACGTATCGTGCGAGTGGTGCCGGTGGACAGCATATCAATACCACCGACTCTGCTGTGCGGATTACTCACATTCCAACAGGTGTGGTTGTAACGTGTCAGAACGAACGTTCACAGATCAAGAACCGTGAGCGTGCGATGACGATGCTTCGTTCGAAATTGTATGAGCGGAAAATAGAAGAGCAAAAACAACAGCTGGATGAAATCCGAGGAGATCAGTCGGATATTGCTTGGGGCAGCCAGATTCGCTCCTATGTGTTCCATCCCTATAGTATGGTAAAGGATCACCGTACGAGCGTAGAAACAGGGAACACAGGAGCAGTAATGGACGGCGACCTCGATGCATTCATCGATGGTTATTTGCGCAGCCAGATTAAAGTGGAAACCGATTAAATAAAGTTCCTGTATGGACTGGATACGTGTAGGCGTATGCTGGTGTATACAGGGGCTTTTTTTTGACGTGCATAAGTTATTTTACATTAATTGATGAGACAAAAGGAGAACACGATCACCATGCAACAGCAACAACCATCACATCAACACCCTAATCGCAAGAAGAGATTAACCACCTTGATTCCTCTGAATGGGCCTTGGAGGAACGTTGTAGATACAGCATCTATTATTTTGGGGTCGTTCCTCATTGCGGTAGCATTTAATTTATTTTTATTACCGAACCAGATCGCATCTGGCGGCGTATCCGGTCTGTCGATTTTGGGTGATGAGTGGCTCGGGCTGGAGCCAGCATATACCCAGTGGGCCATTAATATTCCGCTCCTAATCGCAGGCTTCCTTCTAATCGGTAAGCAGTATGGTATCCGGTCTGTGCTGGGTAGTATCGTTCTACCGCTGTTTGTTTATCTTACGAAAGACTGGACGATTCCAACGACAAACCCATTGTTAGGCTCGCTGTATGGAGGGATAGGGGTTGGACTCGGTATTGGGATTGTCTATCGGGTAGAGGGTCAACAGGTGGTATGAGTATACTGGCAAGGATCGTGCAAAAATATAGCGGACTGAGTTATTCGATCTGCGTTGTGATTATGGATGCTACGGTCATTATTATGGCAGCCTTTGTACTGTCATTAGAGCAATCTTTATATGCACTGATTGGCTTGTACGTCACGGGGAAAGTCATTGATGCGGTGGAAATGGGGCTCGGCTACTCCAAAGTAGCTTACATTATCTCTAACCAGATTGAACCGATTACCAAAGTCATTCTTGAAGATCTAGATCGTGGATTAACGAAGCTGGAGGCCAAAGGCGGTTATACCGATGATCAGCGAACGGTACTCATGGTTGTGGTGGGGCAAAATGAAGTGCCAAGACTGAAAACATTGATCCGGTCGGTGGATCCATCCGCTTTTGTCATTATTAGCAATGCACATGAAGTGCTCGGTGAAGGTTTTAAAAGAGATGAGGCATGAGCCAACTAACGAACGGTTCAGCAATCTTTGTTTAATGAATGATGAAATTGCACTCTAATATCGTACAAAAACAGGGACATCCTGCACCAGTTAGCTGGGCGGAATGTCCCTTTCTTCAATCTCAAGCAGTTCATATAAATTACCTGTAAAGCGTACATCCATGCACGAGTTTGTAGTTACTGATCACATTGAAATCGTATTAAAGTACAGTCTCCACTACACATTCCTTTTCTCACTCTTTACAGAATAGGAGATAGTAGGCGAGATATCGCTTCTTTGAAGCGGATTTTGATGCTCCGTTTGTTGTACTCTTCAATCGTAAGCTCACGGGATACAAGAAGGTCATGCTCGAAGGTTTGCACAAGAGCAGTTGCAATCGTCTCATCATACATAAAGGCATTCACTTCAAAGTTTAACCGGAAACTACGATAATCAATGTTCGCCGTACCGACAGATGCAACCATACTATCTATGATCAGTGTTTTGGCATGAATAAAGCCGTTATCGTATACAAATGCCTTCGCCCCAACCTTCAACAGTTCCCCAATATACGAAAGCGTAGCCCAATACACAAAGGCGTGATCCGGTTTGTTCGGAATCATAATACGTACATCTATACCAGATAGGCAAGCAAGCCTTATGGCTTCGAAGACACTTGCGTCTGGGATAAAATAAGGCGTCTGAATGAGGATGGAGTGCTTCGCTCCATTGATCATTTTCAGATAACTGTTTTTGATATGCTCCGTTTCAGCATCAGGGCCGCTGGAGACAATCTGCATCGCGATCGTTCCTGTTCCCTCGATATGAGGAAAATGTGCTGGCACATAAGGGGTATCATGCTGCTTCGATGCCTCATTCCAGTCGAGAAGGAAGCGAGTTTGCAGTGCATGGACGGCATTCCCCGTAATTCTGAGGTGCGTGTCACGCCAATATCCAAATTTGGAGTTCAAGCCTAGATACTCATCACCTACGTTAAAACCGCCAGTATAACCAAGGTTTCCGTCAATAATGACCATTTTTCGATGATTCCGATAGTTCATACGCAGATTAATCAAGCTGAATTTGGATGGGAAAAAGACCTCCACCAGACCGCCCGCTTCGCGCAGCTCTTTGAAAAATCGATTCGATACACGCCGCGATCCAAGCGCATCATACAGCAATCGAACTTTGATACCTTCTCTCGCTTTGCGAATGAGCGCGTCACGAATACGTTTACCTAGGCGATCCCCTCGGTAGATGTAATACTGCACATGCACATGATCCTGCGCAGCTTCGATATCATCCAGTAACCGTTGGAATTTATCCGTGCCATCGGTAATAATTTCGACCTCGTTATCCTCGGTTAACAGCGCGCCATTCTGTTTCAGGTTCATGTAGATCATGTCCTGGCTGTTTTCGGTCACTTTGTTGTGAAAAGGTGTTCGATTGCTCTGTAGCTGGGCAAGCTGTGCCTCGATACGTTCCTCCAGCCCAAGCTTCTTACGATCTTTCCATTGAAATAGTCGGTAACGAGTCAGGTTCTGCCCTGTCAAAAGATAAAGTACAAACCCAAGCACGGGAATAAAATTCAGGACGAGCAGCCACGCCCAGGATGAACTCGCATCCTTGCGCTCGAAGAATACGACCGCTGCCGCAAAAATAATATTCAAACCCAGGAGTACAATAAGTAAGATGGATTCAATATGCACCGTAGACCCCCATGTCTCCAAAATGTCTTATCAGAACTCATCTCAGGAAGATCCTTTGTTATGAATGAGATTCTGTATGTAATCTTCCTATATAAGAGGTTGTTCAAAAAGTCCCTTTTTGATGCTGAAAACAGGTCTTCCCAAACCCTCACTACTACGTATTTTAGCAGAAGTATTCGGGTTCGTCCTCTGCTGCTCTAAAGATATGTTCGGGATGGATGAAAATCCATGTAAAATTGATGGTAGAGTGTTGTATTTATATAACTAGAGTCGTATAATAATACACAAATATGCATAGAAGCGACGGAATTACCGTGGCATGCCTAACCTTAGGCATTGGACATGGTTGAAGTAGCGCATACAACGAGATTGGGGGAGCGAGAGTGAATAACAAATTAAGAGTGGCAATCGTCGGTTCCACCGGCTACGGCGGGGTGGAACTGATTCGTTTTTTACAGCATCATCCGCATGTTGAAATTACTTCGGTAATCTCTTCATCCAGCAGTGGGGAGTCTATTGCAGTTGGATTTCCGCATTTGACGGGCGTGATTAACAGGCCACTTGATGGCGTGGATCCAGTGGAGATCGCAGGACGTGCAGACCTTGTGTTCACAGCGACTCCGTCCGGTGTAAGTGCGAAGCTTGTTCCTGGCCTGCTGGAAGCAGGGCTGAAAGTCATTGATCTGTCTGGTGATTTCAGAATCAAGGATGGAGCGGTGTACGAAGAGTGGTATAAACATCCGGCTCCTTCAGACGAACTATTACAACAAGCGGTGTACGGTATGTGCGAATTGTACGGTGAAGAAGTGAAAGAGAAGGCATTCATTTCTAACCCAGGCTGTTATCCAACAGCGACATTGCTCGGATTAGTCCCTGCGGTGCAAGCTGGCTGGATTGATCCTTCAAGCATCATTATCGATGCAAAGTCGGGTGTATCTGGGGCGGGACGCGGAACGAATCTGGCGTACCATTATGCAGAGATGAATGAGAATTTCAAAGCCTACAAATTAAATAAACATCAACACATCCCAGAGATTGAACAAGTGTTAGGTAATGTTGCTGGATCGCCAGTAACCGTTACGTTTACGACACAGCTTGTGCCGATGACACGTGGCATTATGAGCACCATGTATGCAAGTTTAGTTGGCGAGCACACAGATCGGGAATTGGTGGATCTCTATCGTCAATTTTATGAAAATAGACCTTTTGTACGTGTACGTGAGCCAGGAATCTGGCCATCAACGAAAGAAGTTACGGGATCGAACTACTGTGATATCGGATTCTCCGTTGATCCACGTACAGGCCGTTTGACGATTGTTTCTGTCATTGACAACCTGGTAAAAGGCGCATCCGGCCAAGCGATTCAAAATTTGAACCTGATGATGGGATGGGAGGAAAACCTCGGGCTGAACATGACACCAGTGTATCCATAAGTTGACGACGTGATTAAAGAGCATTTCATATTAGTTGCTTTTTGACACGCATCCAGCAGGAATACAGAGTTATGTTAAGGCGGATAATCGGTATATGGCCGAACGCGAGACGGGGATAATATATGGGAACAAACGTAGGGCAGCAGTTATTTACAATAATTGAGAACGGAACGATTGTAACCCCGAGCGGCTTCACTGCCGGCGGACTGCACTGTGGATTGAAAAAAACATCACGTAACGACATCGGAGCTATTCGCTGCGAAGTGCCAGCAACTGCTGCGGCCGTATACACAACGAATGTATTTCAAGCTGCACCGCTCAAAGTAACACGTGAGAGCTTGAGCAATGGACGCCTTCAAGCGGTTATCGTGAATAGTGGCAATGCGAATGCATGTACAGGACAACAAGGCGAAGAAGATGCTTATGCAATGCGCTCGGCGGCTGCTCGCGAACTTGGTGTAGCGGAGGAAGATGTGGCAGTTGCTTCTACAGGGGTTATTGGTGAGCTCCTGAAGATGGACGCGGTTCATTCGGGCATTACCGCACTTCCAGCACAACTGGGCAAGGAAGCCAATGAAGCGGAGCAATTTTCACAAGCGATTCTAACTACCGATTTGGTAAAAAAAGAAGCCTGCGTGTCCGTTGTTGTGAACGGCAAGACGGTTACGATTGCAGGAGCAGCCAAAGGCTCGGGTATGATTCATCCGAATATGGCTACCATGCTGGCGTTCATGACCTCTGACGCGGTCATTGGTGCAGAAGCGTTGCAGCGCTTGCTGCGCCAAGCGACGAATCATACGTTTAACATGATTACGGTAGATGGAGACACCAGCACAAATGATATGCTCGTGGCGATGTCGAGCGGTTATGCAGGGAACGAAGAGCTTACTATGGATCACCCGGATTGGGATGCGTTTGCGGCTGGTTTTACGTATGTGTGCGAAGTGCTGGCTAAGGCCATTGCACGAGACGGTGAAGGTGCGACGAAGCTGGTTGAAGTTCAAGTCACAGGTGCAGTAAGCGATGAATCTGCTCAGGCGATTGCGAAGACAGTGATCGGTTCAAGCTTGGTGAAATCAGCCATGTTTGGTGCAGATGCAAACTGGGGACGGATCATTGCTGCGGTAGGACGTGCGGGGCAACCGGTAAATCCAGATACGGTGGACATTCGACTCGGAGACATCTCGGTACTTGAGCAATCTCGTCCAGTCGTATTTGACGAAGAAGCAGCATTAGCGTACTTACAGACGGATACGGTACGCATTATTGTTGACCTGAACCACGGCGAAGGAACAGCGATCGCGTGGGGCTGTGATCTAACATATGACTATGTACGAATTAACGCGGCATACCGCACGTAAAAGAGGTAGTTCAAAAATTTTGCTTTTGATTACCGAAGATGACTGACGTCATTTGAAAACCAATCTTTTTGAACAAGCGCTTAACCAACTTTTTGATCTCTTGATTAATCGATATCTATATGATTGATGTATAGCTTTTACCAAAATATATAGAGAAAATAATAAGGATTAAACTTTTAATGAAATTTATTTATAGACGAAAGTAGTGGAAAAGTCGGAATCGATTCTGTAGAAGCGCAGCGTTCGCATTTGTCTCCGGATTTTCCCCTTAGACAGGGGAATCAAAAAATCTGGAGACAACGGCGATCGGAAGAACGATCCGAATTTGGAACGGTTGGACTCGTCTATCGTGAATCAATTAAGTGTTAAGCCTTTTAAAATGTTGGAACGAAAGGAGCCATGCTCATGACCTCGACATTACAAAATGAAGAGACTGGAAGCGAAGCTGTATCTGAGAAGCAGATGTTTGTTATGAAATGCGGAGGCAGCACGCTTGCGGCGTTGCCTGAGTCCTTTTTTGCCGATCTGCGTGATCTTCAATCTCAAGGAACTCAGCCTGTGATCGTACATGGCGGAGGCCCAGCGATCTCGGAGAACCTGGCGAAGCTGGGCATTGATACGGAATTTGTAAACGGCTTGCGTAAGACAACGGAGCCTGTACTCGATGTCGTAGAGATGGTGCTGGCAGGTAGCATCAACAAACAAATTGTACGTTTAATCCAACGTGTGGGTGGGCGTGCGCTCGGATTATCGGGAGTTGACGGCGGTTTGATTCAAGCGAAACCTGTCAGCAACCATGCAGAGATCGGTTGGGTTGGCGATGTGACTAGTGTTCAAGCGGAGATTATCCAAGGTGTTGTGCAGATGGGGTATATGCCTGTCATTGCGCCAGTGGGCGTAGATGCTTCGGGTCAACGCTATAACATTAATGCCGATACAGCGGCAGGTGCGGTAGCTTCTCATCTGGGTGTCAGTCGAATGATCGTAGTCACTGACGTTCCGGGGATTATGAAGACTGTGAACGGGGAGAAAAAAGTATTGCCATCCGTCTCTGTACAGGAGATTGAAGATATGATCCAAACCGGCGAAATATACGGCGGGATGATTCCTAAAGTGCGGGCAGCTATCGCTTGTATTCATGGTGATGTGCGTGAGGTTGTTATTGTGGATGGTAGTGAGCCGAAGATTTTGAGCCGGGTGTTACAGGGAGAAACGATCGGAACACGGATTATCCGGATGCAGTAGGATTCTTATTTTAAATCAAGAATGGGAGAGTGAAGGGTGATGGCAAATAGTAAAGAACAAGCAGGCACCGGCACAGCAGTGGCGGGAGCGGCTGCAACAGGAGCGGCATCAGCGGCTCAGACAGAAAGCTCACTTTTTCAAACCTATGCACGTTACCCGATTAGCTTAGTTAAGGGAAAAGGAAGCTGGCTGTGGGACGATCAGGGCAACCGTTACCTCGACTTCATGTGCGGATTGGCTGTAACGAGCCTTGGTCATGCACCAGAGAAGGTTGGCGCGAAGCTGAAAGCGCAGATCGATGAGCTATGGCATGTATCTAACCTGTTCCAGATTCCAGGTCAAGAACGTGCGGCAGCTTTATTGACGGCGAATACGTGTGCAGATGCGGTGTTCTTCTGCAACAGTGGTGCCGAGGCGAATGAAGCAGCGATTAAACTAGCTCGCCGCTATCACCAAAAGGTGAAAGGCGTAGATCGTTATGAGGTCATTACTTTTGCACAATCCTTCCACGGACGGACATTGGCTACGTTAACAGCTACAGGACAGGATAAGGTAAAAGAGGGCTTTTTGCCGTTGCCAGCAGGATTTGTTACTGTTCCATTGCATGACAATGCAGCGCTTGAAGCCGCAATTGGGCCACACACGGCTGCAATTATGCTGGAAATGGTGCAGGCTGAGGGCGGCGTGCATCCGGTTAAGCCTGAGTTCTTGCAGTTTGTTCAGCAACTATGCGAGAAGCATGGATTGTTATTGATTGTGGACGAAGTACAGACGGGAATGGGGCGTACCGGTAAATTGTTCGCGCACGAACATTACGGCATTGAACCCGACATTTTCACAGTGGCTAAAGGCATCGGTAGTGGCTTCCCTGTAGGAGCTATGCTGGGTAAAGGCTATTTGAAAGATGCATTTACAGCAGGTAGCCACGCGACTACATTTGGGGGTACGCCACTTGCTTCCTCAGTTGTCACTGCAACCATTGAAACGATGCTGGAAGATAAACTGCCTGAGCGTGCAGCTGAGATGGGCGAATATCTGATGAGCTCCTTGAGAGAGCGTTTGGCAGGCAATTCTTTTGTCAAAGAAGTTCGTGGACTGGGCTTATTGGTCGGCATTGAATGTGAAGAAGCGGTAGGCGATATCGTGGTTGCAGGGCAGAAACGTGGTATTTTGTTTGTGTCTGCAGGGCCGAATGTCATTCGTCTGCTTCCGAACTTGTATGTGAGCAAAGAGGAGATCGACGAGGCTGTTTCCTTGGTGGCAACACTCATTGAAGAGCATGTCGCAGCGAAGAACGCCTAATCCGCACGGATAGGTTCAGATATCATGGATACTTTTCAGAAAAATTTCTATTCCGGGGTCATCAACGGCTCCGGTGTAGATTCTGATAATGAATTCCCTGTAGCCGCGCGTTCATAGAGCATAAGTAGATCAATCGCAGTCATGATGGGAAAAATCCAGGCTATCACTAACTTCTGCACATGCGGGTGCAGGGAACCGGAAATAAGGAGGGCATTATTAACATGACACAAGTTCAATCAACCGAGAAGGTTCAGAAGATCGACCTAAGAGGCCGGGACTTTATTGAATTCACCGATTATACGGCAGAAGAAATTCGTTATCTACTCGATCTTGCCATCGAGATCAAAGGCAAGCAAAAAAACGGTGTGCCTTTTCAGCCGTTAAAAGGTAAAACGATCGGACTGATTTTTGAAAAATCATCTACTCGGACACGTGTTTCTTTTGAAGTGGGTATGTTCCAGCTAGGTGGGCACGCACTCTTCCTGAGCAAAAATGATATCCAGCTCGGTCGCGGCGAAACGACGCATGATACGGCTAAAGTATTGTCTCGGTATCTCGACGGCATTATGATTCGTACCTTTGGGCACCATAATGTAACTGAGTTGGCAGAGCATGCAGATATTCCAGTTATCAATGGACTGAGCGATGCGGCGCATCCATGCCAGGTGCTGGCGGATTTCCAAACGGTGCTGGAGCATAAGGGCAAACTTGCAGGTCTCAAAATGGCTTACGTCGGAGACGGCAATAACATGGCGCACTCCCTCATGCTCGGCGCAGCTAAGATGGGGATGCATGTGGCTGTTGCGACTCCTGAAGGCTACGAGGCTGACAGTGCAATCGTAGAACAAGCACGCAGCATTGCACAGGAGAGCGGATCACAGGTTGTGGTAACGTATAGTGCCGAAGAAGCGGTCAAAGATGCGGATATCGTGTACACGGATGTGTGGGCGAGTATGGGCTTTGAGGAAGAACAGAAGATTCGTGAGCAAGCATTTGCTGCATATCAGGTGAACGAAGACTTGATGAAGGCTGCGAAGCCAGACTATATGTTCCTGCATTGTCTCCCGGCTCACCGTGGAGAGGAAGTAAGCGCAGGGGTAATCGACGGATCAAACTCCTTGATCTTCGATCAAGCAGAGAACCGTTTGCACGCACAGAAAGCGTTAATGGCTGCGTTAATGAGCGAATAGCTGCGATTTGCATGAATGGGTTGATTTTAGGCGCGGATTTCGCGATGATAGATTAAATATAATTTCTATATAAATCGGACTAAACATTTACACGAGAACGGAGAGGACAGAAATAACATGGAGAAGCGGAGCGTTCGCCTTTATCCCCGGATTTTACCCTTGAAAAAGTAAATCAAAAAATCTGGGGATAACAGCGATCGGAAAGTTATTCTGTCATCGAAGTGGCAAGTGTAACTATTCTTTAGTTTCATTTGTATAGTGAGTAACTGAACTTGGGAGGACCTATTAGACATGGCTAAGGAAAAAATCGTACTCGCCTATTCCGGCGGGTTGGACACATCTGTAATTTTGAAATGGTTGAAAGAAACCTATGATGCTGAGATCATCGCATTTACAGCAGATATCGGTCAGAAGGATGAATTGGACGGCTTGGAGGAAAAAGCACTGGCAACAGGTGCTTCCAAAGTATACATTGATGATCTGCGCGACGAGTTCGCAAAAGACTTCATCTATCCTATGTTCCAAGCGGGCGCCCTTTACGAAGGACAATATTTGCTCGGTACAAGTATCGCACGTCCTTTGATTGCTAAACGTATGGTGGACATCGCTCGTGCAGAAGGTGCTACAGCGATTGCTCACGGTGCGACAGGAAAAGGGAATGACCAAGTTCGCTTCGAGCTGAACGCGGCTGCACTGACACCGGATATTGCAGTAATCGCACCTTGGCGTCTGGAAGAATTCCGTAATCAATTCCCAGGACGTGCAGAGATGATTGCATATGCTGAGAAACACGGCATTCCAGTCACGGCATCTGCAGCTAAACCTTACTCCACAGACCGTAACCTTTTGCATATCAGCTATGAGAGCGGTGTGCTTGAAGATCCTTGGTTCGATCCGAGCGCGGACGAGAACAAAGACATGTTCTTGCTGAGCAGCGCGCCTGAAGATGCACCGGATCAAGCGGAATATGTTGAACTGGAATTCGAACAAGGTGACTGTGTAGCCCTGAACGGTGAGCGTCTCAGCCCACTGCAAGTGATGGAGCAATTGAATGAGCTGGGTGGTAAGCATGGTATTGGCCGTGTGGACATGGTCGAGAACCGTTTTGTCGGAATGAAGAGCCGTGGCGTGTACGAAACACCAGGCGGAACCATTCTGTTCACTGCACACCGCAAAATGGAATCCATTACGATGGACCGCGAAGTCATGAACCTGCGTGATAGCTTGATCACACGTTACAGCACGCTCGTATACAACGGCTTCTGGTTCGCACCAGAGCGTCTGGCGCTGCAAGCACTCGTGAGCGAAAGTCAGAAAAACGTAACCGGTACGGTTCGTGTGAAACTGTACAAAGGTAATGTTATCGGCGCTGGCGTGAAAAGCCCTGTCAGCTTGTACAACCCAGACATCGCAACGATGGAAGCTGATCCAACGCAAGCATACGATCAAGGCGATGCAACTGGCTTTATCCGCCTTAACGCACTGCGTCTGAAAGTAAACTCCGGCGTAGAGCAAAACAAAAACAACTAATTACATGCTATGTAAATACGTGTTCAAAAAGGTCGGTTTTCAGTACCGAGAAGATGGGATGAAGGTAGAAATGGAGTAGCGGAGCGTAGGCAAAACTACGTGAGCAACGGACATTTCGGCTGAATCCCATATTCGACGCTGAGATGCCGTGAGGCATCCTTCGTAATCAAAAGCGGACTTTTTGAACAACCTCTACAAGTGTTTTAGTTCAATGTATAGAGTCATCTAAATATAACTGACAAGGCAGGCCGTTCTTGCATATCTGGCAGGAGCGGCTTTGTCCATGAGCGAAAGGGGAGTACTCACCGTGAGCAAGCTTTGGGGAGGACGTTTTACCAAACAAACGAATCATCTAGTTGAGGAATATACCGCATCGATTAATTTTGACAAAGCATTGGCTGAGGAAGACATTCAAGGTAGCTTGGCCCATGTAACGATGCTAGGTAAATGCGGCATTCTGCCTGCGGAAGACGTGGAAACGATCAAAGAAGGCTTGATTACCGTATTGCACAAAATTCGTGCTGGCGAAGTGGAGTTCTCCGTATCTGATGAAGACATCCACATGAACATTGAGAAAAATCTAATTGAAACCATTGGCCCTGTAGGTGGCAAATTACATACAGGCCGTAGCCGGAATGACCAAGTGGCAACCGATATGCACCTGTATCTGCGTGAGCGAGTGGTTGGTTTTGTGGGGATGCTGCATGCCTTGCAGGAAGCACTGATTGGACAAGCCAAAGATAATCTCAATACTATCGTACCAGGTTATACGCATCTTCAACGGGCACAGCCTATTCTGTTTGCTCACCACCTGATGGCTTATGTATCGATGTTCCAACGGGATGCTGAACGTCTGATGGACAGTTACAAACGCATTAACGTTCTGCCTCTTGGCGCAGGTGCGCTTGCAGGAACAACGTTCCCGATTGACCGTCATTTTGTAGCAGAACAATTGGGCTTTGATGGTGTGTATGAAAATAGTTTGGATGCCGTGAGTGACCGTGACTTTATTGTTGAGTTCCTGGCAGCAGCATCCCTCATTATGACTCACTTGTCCCGTCTGAGTGAAGAATTGGTGCTGTGGAGCAGCACGGAGTTTGGATTCGTTGAGTTGGATGATGCATTCTGCACAGGTAGCAGCATCATGCCACAGAAGAAAAACCCGGACGTTCCTGAACTTGTTCGCGGGAAAACAGGACGTGTGTACGGCAACCTGATCGGATTGCTGACTGTGCTCAAATCTCTTCCGCTTGCTTACAACAAGGACATGCAGGAAGACAAAGAAGGTATGTTCGATACAGTGGCTACACTGGAAGGTGCATTGCAATTGTTCGCACCGATGATCGCTACAATGAAAGTAAACAAGGATCGCATGCGTCAGGCTGTGAACCAGGACTTCTCCAACGCTACAGATATTGCGGATTTCCTCGTAGGCGAAGGCTTGCCGTTCCGTCAAGCGCATGAAGTGATTGGTAAGACGGTATTGTACTGCATCCAAAACGGCAAGTATTTGCTGGATCTGACGATTGATGAATTCCGTCAATTCTCTGAGCTGTTTGATGAGCGTATCTACGATGTGCTGCAACCAGAAGCGGTAGTTAACGCACGTAACGTATACGGCGGTACAGCATCAGGTCAAGTGGCTGAAGCCATTGAACGTAGTGAGAAGGTACTGGAGATCACGGAGCAGTGGATTACGAACCGCGGTTAATACCGAGAATCTCATTAAATTAACGACCCAATATACGAAAAAGAAGCCAGTGAGAGAAGAATATCTCTCACTGGCTTTTTGTGTTTGCTGACTGTGACGCTGACTCCAGCTCTTTACGGCTTCTGCCAGCTGCCTTCATTCACTTCGGTGAGAACCTCACCGCTGCGAACAACGACATGTCCGCGCACGATAGTGCCTATCACGCTGCTTGGGAATGAATGGCCAATGTAGAGGCTTTGCTTGTGCTTGGCATAATAGTTGTCTTCCGTCACCGTAAACGTTTTGTTTAGATCAACGATGGCGAGATCAGCATCCATCCCGGTGACGATGCTGCCTTTACGTTCCGCAAGACCGAAGCGCTCTGCTGGATTGGACGCTGTCCAAGCGGCAACTTGCTCCAGTGGAATGTTATGTGCTAGTGCAAGTTCCAATGCTGACAGTAGAGTGAATTGTCCGCCGCTAATGCCGCCCCATGCTTGGAATAGATTGAAATCTTTTGGATCCTTCATATCGTACGGACAGGGCGAATGATCCGACGATAACATATCGAATTTTCCTTCTGCCAGCAGGGAGATGAGTCGTTGTTGTTCGTCTGCTTCCCGCAGCGGAGGAGCACACTTGGCGATGCTTCCTTTTTCCCGTAGGCTATCGTGGTTGAAGAGTAGATAGTGTGGGCAAGTCTCGACCGTTACGTTCATGCCGCGAGCTTTGGCAGCTTCAATACTCGCTACTGCTGCAGCAGAGCTGATATGCACGAAATGCAGTGCGCAGCCTGTTATTTCCGAATAGTACAGAGCACGTTCTACAGCTTCGACTTCGGCGATAATCGGACGGGTCTCCAGGTAATCGTCGGCGCTGAAGAGTCCTGCTGCTTCTTTTTCATCTTTTAGCCAGTTGGTGATCGCTGCACTCTCTGAATGTAGAGCCAGCACCTTACCTAAAGCTGCAATCTTCTTCATGCCCGTAAGCAGCGTCATATCATCCACGGCTTCGAATTCTTTGTTGCCAGTTGTGGACAGGAATGCTTTGAACCCGATTACTCCCGACTCCGCCAGCGGCTTCAGGTCATCCTCATTCCCTGGCACCAGACCACCCCAGAGCCCGAAATCAACAAGCGATTTTTCGTTCCCGATCCGAGCTTTCTCCAGCAGCGCCTCTTCATTCACCGTTGAGGGAATACCGTTCAGTGGCATGTCGAAGAAGGTGGTGCAACCGCCTGCGGCCATCATAGCCGATCCGGTTGTAAAACCTTCCCAGTGCTCTCGTCCTGGTTCGCTGAAATGGACGTGTACGTCGATCATACCTGGAAACACATGAGAGCCGTCTGCATCGTAAGTATGCTCAGCCTCACCCTCCAGTTTGGCGGCAATTGCCGCGATTTTTCCATCTTTGATACCGACATCAACTTTCTTGACGCCGTCCGGCAGCACTACGCTGCCGTTGCGTACAATCAGATCGTAACGTTCCATATACAACTCTCCTCTTCAGTGGTCTTGAATTATTCAAACGTAATAGTCCAGTTTAACCTGTATTTATTCGTAAATGGTGCCTTTTTTGAATGATGATCCTTTGAATGCGAATTTGCTGAGTAGCAGATATGCAATGCCTGCGACGACAAATCCGATAATCCAGCCGACGTCAACCAGCAGGAATGCAGCTCCGGCTCCGATTAGCATGGCTAGTAGGGCGCTCGGATTGTAGCCTTTGAATGAACCGTTGTCCAGATAAAGCTCTGTCGTATCAACTTTTTGCCTACGTAGAATGTAGTATTCGACTAGCATGATGGCTACGATCGGACCAAGGAAAGCGGAGTAAATCAGGATGAATGTGTTTAAACCTTGAGCGGAAGAATCCTGCACGAGTACCCATGGGAAGGAACAAAGCGCAAGTAATCCAGTAATAATGACAGATGTTTTGTATTTTAGCTTGGTGACAAGCGAGATGACATAAGCTGGTGGCACGATATTGGCGACCATGTTGACAGCAACTGCCCCAATGACGATAAATGCAGATACAGCGACAGTGATATATGGATTATCAACGATAACAGCGAACGCTTTAACAGGATTCGAAATTCCTGTTGCTGCGGCCATCATTGCGCCAATCGTGAGGACGAAGCCATATGCGATAACGATAGGGAGGAAGTAGAGCATACTGCGCTTTTTGTCACTGATACCGCTCTTAAGCTCACGGGAATAGTCACCAGCACTTAGGAAGATTGCCGCATAGTTGCCCAGGAATACCATGATGAAAGCGAAGAATGGAAGTCCCCATGTGCCTTGCGCATTTACCCAATTTTCGGTGATCGCCGTGCTATGAGAATTGAGCAATATACTGAACACGTAGACGAGTGCTAGCATAATAACAACGGAGGCAAGGGTCTCCACCCACTTGATCGCATGAAAGCCATAAAGTGAAAGGACAATCTGAACTGCCTGCAATACGATGAAACAAACGACAACACTGTCAAAGCTACCGCCACTGAGCACTTTGACAATTTCGTTCAGTGCAGTTCCCCCGACCCAGCTCTGGAATCCATACCAGACGATGGCGGGCACACCGCGTAAGAAGGAGGAAATGATGGAACCCTTGATGCCGAATGACATCCGCAATTGAACAACATAAGGGATTCCTGTTCGGTAACCGAATCGGTCGTTAATGGCAAAGATCACTGAAATGATACCAATTGCAACCATAGCTGCCACGAACGTCTGAAATACATTGAGTGTAGCGACACCAGCAACAATGAGACTTGCTCCAAGTGTCATGTTGCCAAGGTTCACGCCATCCCCGATCCACATAAACATGTAAGCGATCGATCCAATTGTTCTTTCGCTCTCCTGCTTCGGTTTCAGGGAGTCGTCCACACTGATATTTTCTTGCAAGTGTGTCTCTTCCAGCACTCGACCTGCCAAATTCGTAGACATATTCCGCCCCACTCCTCTTTGTATTGGGTGAGCAAAGTTGATCGTTCTCATGTAAGTACACGAACCGTTCCGATCAGTCCTTGCCCACACCACAGATGAATAAAATAATGTAAGATAACGTAACCTTTATGTGTTATGTAATCTTACTTTAGATTTGTTATCCTTATTTTATCACCTTGTCCTCACAATTCATTGACAAAAACGTAGATTATGATCGGGTTTTCTGTTCAAATTAAACAAAAAAATATTACGTTTAATGTCATGTTATGTTGAGGGGCAGGATACGAATGTTCATGCAGACGATTTTCAATAATCAGAGATTCAGTTTTCTACCGAATTGCTCAATGTTTTTAACCCAGCAATCCGGCATTCCACTTCATCACCAGCTTCAATGACGACTGAACCAGGTGTGCCTGTCAAAATGATATCTCCCGGATGTAATGTCATTACATGTGAAAGGAAAGAGATTAAGTATGTGGGTGAGAAGATCATTCGGCTAACGGTATTGTGGTGCATGACTTCGCCATTCAGTACAGTTTCAACTATAAGATTAGGCAGATCAACGTATTCGTCAGGAGTAGATAAGGAGGAGCCAAGGCTCAGGAACGTATCGAAGCTTTTGGCTCTTTGCATAAATCTAGGATTACGCGCGTGAATCTCCTTAGCCGTCATATCGAGAGAAGTGGTATAACCGGCTACGTAATTCATAGCATCGTGCTCGGTAACATTTCTGCATGTCTGCCCAATGACGATGGCTAGCTCTGCCTCTGCCGTGATCTGTCCAGCTCCATCCGGTAGACGAATCGCTTCGCCGGGGCCAATCAGCGACGTGTCGGGTTTCAGAAAGATGACAGGCTCATCCTCGGCAGGGCGTCCTGACAGCTCGATGGCTTTTGCCAGGTAGTTCATGCCAACCCCAATCATTTTGCCAGGTCGGCGGTATAGCGCGCGGTAAGATACAGCGTCCACTGGCAGTGCAGGAAGAGCGGAGAGGGTCTCCTGTCCGCCACTAACGTACCAGTCTTGCAAAGTCTTCAGTTGTTTGTTTTGCAATAGTGTGAAAAGGCTTGTATACCAATCTGAGTTTTGATCCTCATTCAGCCAAGTCAGTGGAATCACGCCACGATCTGTCAGGAACGCTAATTGCTCCTGTCCTTGATGTTCAATCGTTACTAGTTTCATCCGCGCACCTCTTCTGTGAAATGTTCTGCCATCCAACGTAGTAGCTTAAGATCGGTATTAGCGCCACCAATAAAGGATAGCCCGATGGGCAGTCCATCCTCACGAATGACTGGCACGGTAACCTGAGGTAAACCTGAAAGCCCTGCGATGCAAGAGAGTTGCATGGTCTTTGCTCGATAGGCCTCGGCTTGCGCGCCTTGTAGCCCGAGTAGTGGGGCGGGGCCTGGAGCAGTTGGAATTGCCAGGAGTCCGTCATCGCCGAGCAGTTCAATAAGGCTGCCGCGAATTCGAGTACGTAGGTCACTCTCGGTGGTATGTGCAGATGCCTCCAGTGTACAAGCCCACTCAAATCGTTCTGCGATACCAGGGCCGAATGCTGGACGTTCCTTTATCAACCAATCGCCATGTTCATGGGCAATTTCTAACCCTTGAAGAACACGGAACGCTGCCGACCAGTCCGCCAAGCTCTCCGTAGGTGCTGTTAATTGGATTGAAGTGCTAGCCTGCTTCCAGTTGGGCAGTTCGTGCAGCTTCGAGAGTAGGGTTGAACGATCGTTTTCCTCTGGCAGACCCCAAGCTTCATCTGCAATGAGGAAACGCGAGAATGTTGGTTCAACATCGGATGCGTCATATGCACCGCTTTCTGCAATCGCTTCTACGCTGAATTCATTATCTTGATGAGTTGCCGATCTATTTTGTAGTAGTACCTTGCCCACATCTAACAGAATCTTCGGAGATTGGCTCATCCAGCCAACCGTATCGAAGCTACGTGCGAGTGGAATGACCCCTTCCGCAGATACGGCTCCATGTGTTGGCCGGAAGCCATACAGACCACAGTACGATGATGGAATACGAACCGAACCACCTGTGTCTGTGCCTATGGCGAAATGAACCAGACCTGCCGCAGCTGCAACGGCTGAACCGCTTGATGATCCGCCTGGTATTCGATCTGGTGCGAGGGGTTGATTGGTGTGCCATAGTGAGCATTTTCCCCATTCAGGCTGTACATCAATTCGTCCGTCTGTGTTGTGCCTATAAGTCTTGCGCCGCTGGCTAGTAAGGGTAACAGCGCGGGAGCGGTGGAATCCGGAGCTTCATGCGTTCGAAGCCAATCTGGATTGCCTGCTCCACTGGTTACACCTTGAATATCAAAGACGTCTTTCACTGCGAATGTTAGCCCGTCGAGCTCGCCCGTCCCAGTAGAAGCTAACTGAACCGTGGCATCCACAAATGCTCCCCATTGATCCTGACGTTCCAAAGTGATCTCGTTCTCTGTGTCTGTGCCCAGTTTGAAAGCCTTCGATTGATTCGCATATATCCTTCTCATGACTGTTCTCCTTTCGGATTCAAATTGGAATTGAGTGTGCGTCCTGAGTGCTCAGATGTTGGAGTTATAAGTCTCCGAACTTTGTTAGAAGCCAGCGTCTGATCTTGTTGGGATGAACCGGAGCGAAGTCGATCCAACACTAGTGCCAGTAAAATGCCGACGAGCAGACCATTTCCGAGTAGCGGACGTAGCAGTGGGGCAAGGAGGCGAAATATTCCGATGGCAATCCCATCACGATGACTCCAACGAACAGAGGTGCTGCTGTCCGGTACAAGTTTGCTGCATCCATTTGAATCTGGCCGAAATATTGTAGTGATGAACCGAGTAGTCGTAGATATGTTACTAATAATACAGCGCTCCCGATGCTGAGCGGTAGTTGTGTCAGCAAACCGCTGATTGCCGGGATCAGACCGATTCCCGCGAAGAGTAGACCACCAATGACAAATGGGAGTCGGTCTCGAATACGGGTCTGTTGAAGAAAACCTACAGATGAAACGTAAGGAGCGTAGGGTACCAGCCCGAGTAGCCCTGACAGAACCGCAAACACACCGCTGATCGTAAAGGAACGTCTATACTGCTTGTCAGAGGCTTCTTGTTCGTAAATGTGATCTGTCCCCTTCAGAGCGCCGAATGTGTTCGAGGCATTAACCAGACCGGCGATGATCGCAATCATGACAACGCCTATGTTTAGGCCGTGCCATGGATCACCGAGAGGGAACCAACCTATGTCAAGTGTTCCTGTGCTGGATGTCTCGCTATCTCTGCCGAAAATGAGTGTGTATAGCACCCATCCACCCAGAATCCCAATCAGTAACGCATACTGTCCAATCGCAGGTCTTGCTTTTACGGATAAGACTGCGACGAAAACAGCCACGGCTGCTGATAACAGAAACACGGTGGGTTGAATCGTTGTTGCTTCCGTAGAAGATCCCGAGGAGATCCCGAGCATTCCTTCCAGAAAAATCATGTTCAGCCGGCAACCGAGGAGAAACATAAATACAGCCATCACGCCTGGCGTAAACAACTTCGACAACGGGGCCGCAAGTCCGCAAACGCCGATTAGAATAGTGATGACACCTGAGATCACGATACCCACGGCCAGACTACCGCCCAGCTCCGTCAGGGAGATGCCCAGTGAAGGCGCAGCCGCGCTGAGGCTCAGAATGACACCCCACCACAATCCTGACTGTCCTTCCATGACCGATCTTTGATGCCCAAACGCTGCTTGTACCACGCAGGCGAGCCCTGTAAGAACAAATGAGCATTGAATTAAGAATTGGATTTTGTCTTGCGGTAATGCAAATGCCGCCCCTACCGTGATTGGAATGACGACTGTATTTGTAAATAAGAAAAAGAGCCACTGCAACCCAGCAAGTCCTGAGCGCAGCCGGATGATATTGTTCATGTGTCACCTTCCGCTTGGAGTTTCGCCGAAACGGTCTTCGAGCAGTAACAATGATGTGCCCGGCGTTCCTATAGCGAAGTCTTGTTTATGCAAAAGGATTCCGGACATGCCGGAATCCCATTTCTCTGTAACATTCAAGTGTGTGCAGCTGAGACTCTGTGTCGTATCCTCTAAGCTGTAACGCGATTATGTTCTAGCTAAGAAGTTATAACGGAGGGTGTGGCACCTGGATGTATTTTACTCATACACGTTAAGTGCTTCCTGTACTCCACGTCCGATGACAATTGGAGCGTTGTGTCGGATTAACACAGCTTCCAGTGCGGATAGTACGAATAGCACGTTTTCCTTACGGCAGCTATAACCCATCGTACCGATTCGCCAGATTTGCCCATGTAACGGGCCGAATGAGCTAGCAATCTCAATGCCGAACTGGTGAAGTAACATGCTTCGTACAGACTCACCATCAACCCCTTGTGGAATCTTCACGCAAGTCACCACAGGCAGCTTCCAATCGACGTCGTTAAATAATTCTAGCCCCATGCCGCGAATGCCTGCCATTAATGCTTTTTCATGCTGCTTATGACGTTCGAAGCGCTCTTCGAGTCCTTCATCGAGCAGGATGCGTAGTCCCTCGCGTAACGCGTATAGCATGGACGTTGCTTCGGTATGATGGTTTAGACGACGTGGCCCCCAGTAGTCCTGCAACTGACTCAGATCAAAGTAGTTGCTGCGAATCGGGTGTGCTACATCTCGACGGTCGCTGTCTAGTGCGACGCCTCGCTCTACCTTTTTCCGACTTGCCAGAATCTGTTCTACCCGCTCGTTGTACGTAACTGGAGCCATACCGGAAGGTACGGAGATGCACTTTTGTGTGCCCCCGATAACCGCATCAAGCTGCCACTCATCTACTTTGACTGGCGCACCACCAATGGAGGCAACGGCATCGACGACTGTTAGCACACCAAGCTCACGGCAAGCTGGGCCGATTAAATCCAGTGGCTGCATGCAGCCTGTTGAAGTTTCACCATGTACAATGGCTACAATCTTCGGTTGTACCCGTTTAACCTCATCAATCACAGCCTGTTGGTCGAACACTTCTCCCCAAGGGCATTCCATCAGATGCAGCTCAGCACCGTGGCGCTCAGCGATTTCTGTCAGCAGGTGGCCGAAACGGCCGAAGATCGGTACGAGCACTTTGTCGCCAGGTTCAATTAGGCTGCACAATACGGCTTCCAGTCCTGAACGGGAAGTGCCGTCAACCGGGAAAGCCCATTGATTCTTTGTTTGAAACGTTTGTCTTAACATATCCATCGTCTCGTTCATCATTTGCGTGAATGCCGGATCGAATTGACCTAGAATCGGTGTTGCCATTGCTCGTAGGACTCTCGGATCTACTTCGACCGGTCCTGGTGTCATGATTGTTCTCAAAGGTGCATGGATTTCCCGGTACTTCGTCATCTCATAACCGCCTCCTGAATGTATATTAATAAGCCAATTGATGAAGTAGGTCGATCAGCAGGCGTACACCGCGCTGCAAATCTTCTGTATCGGTAAACTCCGCGGGGGAGTGGCTAATGCCGCCTCGACTTGGTACAAATAACAACGCTGTTGGGCAATACGTTCCGAATACTTGTGAATCATGTCCCGCGCCACTGGTCATCTTTTGGTACGAAATACCCTCACGCTGTAAAATGCTCTCAGTCGCTGCATTCAGTGCTGAATCCATCGCAACCGGAGGTTCATCCATCCACTTGCGATAAGCAATGCGTGTTCCGTGTTGGGCTGCGACAGCCTCGAATTCGTCGAAGCATTCATTGCAGAATGTTCGAATGGTCTCTGTGTCACTGTGGCGTACATCTAGGCTAAAGGTGACCTCGCGTGCAATGACGTTACCAACATTGGGTTTGGCATCCAAACGTCCAACCGTAGCTACCAACCCGTCTTCACTTGCATTGGCTCGATGCATCAGTATCCGAATCAACTCAGCAGCGGTAAACATGGCATCCTGCCGCCACTTCATCGGGGTTGTGCCCGCATGATTGCTCTCGCCATGGACTGTAATATCGTAGCGGCGTTGCCCAACGATATGGCTGACAACACCGATTGATTTCTTCTCGCGTTCCAATACCTGGCCTTGCTCGATATGCAATTCGATAAAACATTCGAGGTCACTGCGCTGGGGCTGTGGATGCTGCCCTAATCCGAACCCGGCATTGTACATCGCCTGTTCAAACAGCATACCACTCGCATCTTTTAAATGTTGAATAGCCTCGCGATTTTTCGTGCCAGTAATATTACCTGAACCCCAATAGGTCATCGGGAAGCGGCTTCCCTCTTCTTCACAGAGTGAGACAATCTCAATGGGTTTGAGCGGCTGACCGTATTGCTCTAATAAATGTTCCACGGCAATTAGCGCAGCAACGATTCCGTAGGCTCCGTCGTATTTTCCGCCCCCTATAACTGTATCAACATGAGATCCAGTCAGTACAACCCGAGCCTGAGGGTCGCGTCCAGCTGCATGCCCGAACAAGTTACCAACGTCGTCGTAGTACACCCGTAGCCCGAGGTCGTTCATTTTGGCTTCAATGGCTCGTTGTGCCGCGATCCAAGCTGGGTCATAGAGTAGCCGGCTTACGCCATTCCGTTCGTCTTTGCCGTGCGAAGCCAGCCATTCAATCATGTTTTCGACCTGCTCGGATAAGGCAGACGGCTTCGGTTGTTTGATTATCAATGCAATCTCCCCATTCCGGCAGCATAAGCTTTCCAACCGGTGTTATATTAATTGACTTGGCATTGTGATTAATTAATCGTAGAATAAAACAAAAGGGAAATCATTCACGAAAATGTAGAAGAATAACAGGATTCATTGGACATGTTAACCAAAGGGGCGCAAGAACGATGAAAATGAATGAGCTACTGAAGCTGCCGGTGTTTGACGGAACAATCATTGTCGCAGGAGCAACGGGTTTGAACAGGGAAGTTCATACAGTCAACATGATGGATGCCCCGGATATCATTCCATACCTGAGAAAGAATGAATTACTCATTACGACGGCTTTTCACTTTAAGGACGATCTGCCAGCTCTGCTTGAACTAATCTCGGAGATGAGTCGCCAAGACTGTACTGGGCTCGGTATCAAAAGCAAACGTTACCTCGGGAATATCCCTGAATCTGCAATTCAGCTAGCTAACGAGTTGGATCTGCCTCTGATGGAGTTGCCTGTCGATCCTTCACTTGGCGATATTGTTAACAAATCGCTAAGTCATATCCTCGATGTACAAACTACTGAACTGCATAATGCCATACAGACCCATCGACAGTTCACTCAGCAGATCATGAGCGGTCAGGGCATCCCGAAGCTGCTGGATCAGTTATCATCTTTGCTTCGCTTGCCGGTACTTCTTCTCGGCCCTTACCTTCAGCCCATCTATGGTCGATTCTCCGCGACCACCGCAGCGCATATTGAATCATTGTTGTCTGGCGGAGGGCATTTTCATGTGGCACCATCTGTTTTCTCGGCGTTCTCTCTATTAAGTGAGAAACGTGAAACGCTGACATTGTTTCCAGTGTATACCCACAGACAATTACATTTCCTGTGTATAGAAGGCTTGGTTACGCCGTCTGAACGTTCGAATATTTTGACTATAGAACAGGCAACTAACGTGATTGCGTTTGAATTAATGAAGGATAATGCGCTCAAGCAGAATCGCCGCCGCATCCAGAACGAATTTTTTGCTAATTTTATCGGTGGCGCATTCTCCAGTAGTGAGGAGATCGCGAGTCGGGGACGTGAATTTGGACTGTCCAGCGAGCAGCGATATCTTTGTGCAGTTGGCAAATTCGATGGTACGGATAGAACCATCTCATTCATGCAATATAAGGCTGAGCAGGATCGGATTGCCGAACATCTTGAAGGAGAACTGACTCATTTTCGATATCCATTACATTTGTTCACTCATGACCGCGCCTACGTGTTGTTAATGCCGCTGGTTGAGGAGTGGAAAACGGTTAGACCATTCTTTGTCGCACTACTAGAGCGTCTTCAGGGCAAGATTGCTGTCCATTACGAATCAGAGCTATCGTTTGGTTTCAGTAGCTATGCTCAGCCGCTCGCCCAGATCCCCGTTTCTTACAAAGAGGCCAATGAAGCTCTGTACTTCGGTGGCATAGCGGGCAAAACGCGCTTTATCGAGATGTATCAGCCGAAGGAAGTTCCTGAAATTTTACGTATGATCCCACATGAGCACCTCCACAAATTCTATGCGGATACGATGCAAGGATTCGAGGACGAGACCATTAAGGATCATCATATGCTGCTCCATACGTTATCTGTTTATCTGGAAACGCATTGTCATCTGGCTGAAACAGCGAAACGACTCTACATCCATCGCAACACAGTAATATATCGGTTAGAGAAATGCGAGGAGATTATCGGTCGCAGTCTGAAAGATCCAGAAGAAACGTTGCGTCTACGTATGGCGTTCCGAATCAAAGCGCTATTGCCAAAGGAAGGGTTGGCAGAGGGATGAAGAGGGACAAGGTGACAGTGATTTTTTCGTGTGTAATCAGATCAAGCGATTGAATGAATACTTCGTATTACGAGGGGAGAACATAGTGGCTTTAAAGGATGATCCTGTAAGAGCTATGTTTTCCCGTATCCTCTCAAAAGCACAATTACATTCTTTGTACGTCATACCTTGCATAACCGCTAGTCTCGTTTAGGCAAAGGAAGCCATTTCAATACGTCTTGAATCTTCGCATCCCAATAACCCCATTCATGTGCACCTGCTTCTTCCTCGTATGTCAGCTTGAAGTCCGTCTGTTCGCAAGCCTTTCTGAAGGACTGGTTATCTTCATAAAGGAAGTCTTCCGTTCCACAGCACTGATACAGTAACGGTCTTGCGTCTGGATTTTGCTTGCTCTCTTGCAGCAAATGAAGCAGATCATTCTCTGACCCGCTATTTGTGATCCGAAAATTCGTTTCATTTCAGCCTGCTGCAATGCAGATCCTCCAGTGTTGTTCAGGTGAGCAACCATGTCGAGTGCGCCAGATAAGCTAGCTGCCGCCGCATATTGCTCTGGTTTACGAAGCGCTAGCTTGAACGCACCGTAGCCACCCATTGATAGGCCAGCAACGAAGTTATCTTCACGTTGGTGGGATAGAGGGAAGAACGAGCGGGCGAGTGTTGGCAGTTCTTCACTAATAAATGTCCAGTAACGTCCACCCTCGGCCATATCCGTGTAGAAGCTGCGGTGAACCTGTGGCATAACAACGGCAATACCAAGATCAGCAACGTACCGTTCAATCGATGTTCTGCGCAGCCAGATGGAATCATCGTCCGAAAGACCATGCAACAAGTAGAGTGTAGGATGTAATCCTGTTCCAGTTACATTTTGCATGCCGATTTGAGTATGCGTTTGTTGTGGCAAAATAACATGCATACTCGTGCTTAATCCAAGTGTGTCTGAATAAAAATCACATTTAATAAGTGCCATCTAATAAAGTAACCCCTTTCATAAGTCCGATATGTAACCTTTACATCTCCCGTTTGGAAGCCTAGGGATATGAATTCTTCATGAAGCGTAGTATCTATTACACAGGTTATACCCAAAGCTCCCCTGATGCAATGACGAGATTAATATACGGTTGAGAATGACCCTCTTAACAACGTAACAATGTTATGTTACACTGTTTTCATTGACAAGGGGGTTCAACGATGACGGATGATTTGATCTCCAAAAAAGAATTATTAGACCTGACGGGCATTTCATATGGGCAGTTATATCGCTGGAAACGTAAAAATCTCATTCCGGAGGAATGGTTCATTCGGAAGTCTTCCTATACAGGACAGGAGACCTTTTTTCCGAAACAGCAGATTTTGCCACGAATCGATAAGATTATCCACATGAAGGACGGCTTATCGCTGGATGAGCTGGCGGATGTGTTCTCGCCATCATTAGGCGAAGTAGAGATGTCTGTCCAGCAACTACTAGATCGAAATATTGTTTCATTAGCATCTCTTGAATTGTTGACAGAAGCAGGTCGGGAGCAACCATTGTACGGTCTGGAGCAGATCATGATGCTTTATGTACTTGAGAAGCTATTAATGAGTGGAGATATCACAAGACAGGAAGGTTCGTTATTGATCGAAGTGATGTCAGATCATTATTACCGTTTCAGAGACAGAGCGAGTGAATTGCTGCTTATTCGCAAAATGGGTGTACCGACGTTTATGCTGGTTGGCGCAGGAGCGGAGCTTTATTTTGATCAGGGTGTAAAAGTGGTATTGAGAATTACGCTGGCAACGTTCATGGAAGAACTGAAACTTAAATTAGGGAATGTCTGAAAAGGGGAGAAATGAATGGAAGAGCGTCACATGAGAAATGACTTGAATGTAACAGGGTCTCGCAAAACGACAGGTGGGCACTATAATCGAGTGAATATCGATGGCATGGCCAAATTGGATGGAGATTTAGATTGCACATCGCTCAATGTAAATGGAACACTGAAAATCTATGGTGCGTTGTACACCGAGAGTGTAACCGTGAATGGTATGGCTAAAGTGGAAGGCGAGCTGCAAACGACCTCACTGGATGTAAATGGAACACTGGGCGTCCATGGCCCGGCACGCGCTGAGACTACAACGGTCAATGGGATGTGTACAATTAACGGCCCGCTGGTTAGTTCTCGTGTCCGTGTGGATGGCATGACAACCATTAATGGAGCTTTGGCTACGCCGGAGTTAACGGTGAACGGAAAATGCAACGTACGCGGCAGAGTGGACAGTGAACGCATCGATATCGGCGGGATGGCTACGATTGATGGAGATGTGCAGGGCGAGACGATTAGTGTTCAAGGTAACCTGAAGGTAGGAGGGCTACTGAACGCAGACACCGTGGAGATTCGTCTATATACGTCTTCTTCAGCTAGGGAAGTCGGTGGTGAACGGATTGATATTCGGCGTAGAGAGCGCAGTGGATTATGGAAAGCACTTGGTTTGGGTGGGGCTCCTTCTTTTCGAGCAGAACTGATTGAGGGAGATGAGATCATGCTTGAAGATACAGAAGCCGATACCGTTCGGGGTACACGAGTTCATATTGGGCGTGGCTGTAACATTAGGCTGGTCGAGTATTCGGGTGACTTGTCGGTAGATCCGGAAGCGAGAATAGGCCGCGTTGAACAAATCTGATACGAAAACTGATATGGATTGCTCGTTCACGATATATTGTTTTGGCGTAAAGCAATCGGTCCTTGGACTGATTAATGATTGCAACATTTCGGATATACTAATGCAGTCATATGAATAGATCGTGAATGGAGAGATTAAGAACGATGGCTGCAAGTAAAAATAAAATTGGATTTGTGCTGGCAGGGCTGCTGCTTAGCATACTCATGGCTTCAATGGATAACACCATTGTGGCTACGGCGATGGGCGATATCGTCGGCAAACTCGGAGGACTCGACAAGTTCGTTTGGGTAACCTCTGCATACATGGTTGCGGAGATGGCGGGCATGCCGATCTTCGGTAAACTGTCGGATATGTACGGACGGAAGAAGTTTTTTGTATTTGGTATCATTGTATTTATGCTCGGTTCGGCACTGTGCGGAACAGCGACATCTATCGTGGAATTAACGATGTATAGAGCCATTCAGGGAATTGGTGCGGGCGCACTGGTACCCATTGCATTTACGATTATGTTTGACGTTGTTGCGCCAGAGGCACGTGGCAAGCTGGGTGGATTGTTTGGTGCGGTATTTGGTCTATCCAGCGTATTTGGCCCGTTGCTGGGTGCTTACATTACAGAGTATGCGACGTGGGAGTGGGTTTTCTATATTAACCTGCCACTCGGTCTAATTGCGTTTCTGTTTATCACCATCTGTTATAAGGAATCACACCAGCATCAATCCCAGCAGATTGACTGGTTAGGTGCTGTAACACTGATTGGTGCCGTTGTCTGCCTCATCTTCGGTTTAGAATTGGGTGGTAAGACGTATGCGTGGGATTCGGCTCAGATTATCGGTTTGTTTGCCGGATTTGTCGTGCTGGCTCTATTGTTCCTGTTTGCAGAGACGAGAGCCAAGGAACCGATTATTTCCTTTGGTATGTTCCGCAATCGAGTGTATTGGTCCAGCAACGTGATCGCAATGTTCAGTGGAGCGGCGTTTATTACAGCTTCAGTGTACATACCGATTTTCATTCAAGGTGTTTTGGGCGGCAAAGCGACCAACTCAGGTCTGGTTTTACTGCCAATGATGCTTGGTTCGGTCGTAACAGCTTCGCTGGGCGGGGTATTAATGACCAAAATCAAGTACCGGAATATTATGATTCCCACACTGGCTCTGCTCGTGCTTGGGCTTGGATTGCTTACAACGCTGGATGAGGGATCATCACTCTGGACAATTCGCATCTTCATGGTTATGGTCGGGCTTGGCGTTGGCGCATCGTTCTCGGTGCTTAGCAATGCGGCGATGAATGCATTTGAACCACGGAGACGCGGAGCAGCTAGTTCTACGCTTAACTTTTTGCGATCTCTCGGGATGACGATGGGGATCACGATCTTTGGGATCGTCCAGAGCCAAGTGTTTACACGTAAAATGACTGAGGCGCTCGGGTCAGCAGCAGAGGCTGGTGGAGCGGGTGCATCTGGTGGGGGCATACCAGAGGGACTAAATTTGACAGATCCACATGCGCTGTTGTCGCCGGAATTAAGACAGGGTATTCCACCACAGATTCTGGAGGCCATCACACATGCGCTGTCTTCTTCCATTGTGCAGTTGTTTGCCTGGGCTGCCATTCCGGCTGCACTGGCTCTAATCGCTTCCTTCTTCATGGGCAATGAGAAGATGGTCATAGGCGAAGAGCAAGGCGAATATACAGGCGGTCATTAACTTCTTGCTGCATTAATACAGGAAAGACACACTTCACACGTTAACCGAAAGGTAGACGAGAGGTGTGTCTTTTTTTCTATAGAAGCTTTGACAATAAGCTGGATTAATTAAGGTTGTTTGGTATCCGAGATCCCATCCTCAACAATGGAAGGCTCTTGTTCATCAGGTATACTGCTGTTTCCCGGGCGTGCAATTAGGCGATTCTGTGCTTTGTACGTATCTCGTGAAATGGTTTTGGATTCGACGACTTTCCCATCGACCCGCTTCGTCCGTACAGTCTCGACAATATATCCAGGCTGTCCGTTTTGCAGCACCTGCTCTGCTCCATCGGGGAGAACGTTGCTGGATACGTATTTTACGGGAACACTTAACGTTTCAATCGTGCGAGATTCAAGGGCATAGTTGACATTCTCCGGAAATGTACCAAAAAACTTCACGACTAACCGATGGTTGTTGACCTCGGCATGAATAAGCAATGATTTGCCAGTGTTGTTTTTGAAGCGAAAGTTGATGGCTCCTGATGCAAAGGTGGCATCCAGTCCTTTTGGCAAATATTTAACCGGCAGGGAGTGATTGCGACGCTCAACGATATCAAGACCTGTGAGCAGTGCTGCATTATATATCGTGCTGGATACCTGGCAGATGCCCCCGCCAATTCCGGGTGTCAGTCGTCCGTTCACAATGACCGGCGCTTCGCGGAAGCCGAATTCTTTCTCGGCTTTTTGAACAATTTTCTCATAATCAAACATGGCACCTGGCTTCAGAATCATGCCGTCAATGGCTTCGGCTGCTGCGCTCACATTATGTACCCGACCCTCACTGCTATTGCCGAGCCCTGTCGAGAACTGAATGATTTTCCGTTCAATGCCCTCTGAGCGCAGGGAGTCCACCGTAACATCAGGTTTCATCGTATACAGTGGGAGCTGAATGCGGATCGAATCAGGTTTACCCTCCAAGTCTATTACACCGAAATCATGAGGTAGCTTGACCTGTAATTGACGGATTAGTTCATCCCAAGCGATGCGGCGTACACCTTTTTCCGGGATGTATTGAATCTTGTCGCTAGGCGTGATCCTGCGAACAGCATTGGAAGGAGAACCGAAGGTTTCTTTTTCCCACGCAGGGCTCAGTTGAGCTTTTAATGATGTCGCATCATACGTCAGTTCCACAGACCAATCTTCAGCCAGATGATAACGCGCATAGGCACGTTCCCATAAGTTTCCTTCCTCCAGTTGCTTCATGGCAAGTCGGAAGCTGGCTGCATCATAATGTGCGCCTGTTTGCGCAGCTGTAAAGGGTAGTGTTCTCGCGAGGGGTTCGTCCAGTTCCAAAATGACAGGCCACTCTTCCAACTGTTGTAATTTCTCATCCAGTTCAAGCATGACCTCCGCTCGATTCATTCCTCCGATCTGCCATCCACCCACCTGTAACTTCTGCGGTAACGACGGTTGGTTCACATACATATAGATCATTCCATAGGATGCGGAACCTAATAAGAGGATCGAGAACATTGCAATGACTGCCACGTGTATTTTTTTCATAACCGTACGCTCCTTTTTACTTCTGTTGTTCCGCACTTTGTAACACTTTCTATATATATGATCCAATGTAGGAAAACTTTCGGGTACTCAATAGGTAACAAATTTGTTACAATAAACTTCATATGAATCCATGCTTCACCATCAAAAAAGGTCGAAGTGGACTTCTCCTGATGAAATTCAGGTCTTTTTAAAGGAAATGCCGGGATTGTGTCGAAATGATAATGGCTAACTATGCGAGCAGGAAGTGATGATGTGATAGAAATGCAGGACGTGTGGAAGACCTACGCCAATGGGACCCACGCTTTACAAGGGGTGTCGGTGAAGATCGACCGCAATGAATTTGTCTATATCGTCGGTCCGTCTGGCGCAGGCAAATCGACATTTATGAAATTGATGTACAGAGAAGAAGTTCCGACAAAAGGACAAATATCCATTAACGGATTTAATATCGGTAAGCTGAAACCAAGGAAAATCCCTTATGTACGCCGTAACATCGGTGTTGTATTCCAGGACTTCCGACTGCTGCCTAAGATGACGGCGTTCGAGAATGTAGCTTTTGCTATGGAAGTTATTGAAGCACCGAAGCGTCATATCAAGAAACGAGTGATGGAAGTGCTTGATCTGGTGGGACTGCGTGGTAAGGCCAATCGTGAGCCTTCACAGCTCTCAGGTGGGGAACAGCAGCGTATTGCCATCGCACGAGCGATTGTGAATAATCCGTCGGTTATTATCGCGGACGAGCCTACAGGTAACCTTGATCCAGAGACGTCATGGGGAATTATGCAACTGCTGGATGAGATCAACTTCCGAGGAACAACAATCGTCATGGCAACCCATAACAAAGACATCGTAAATACGATGCGTAAACGGGTTATCGCCATTGAACGTGGACAGATCGTACGGGATCAGATGAGAGGAGAATACGGTTATGAATTTTAGTACTCTCTTGCGCCATTTGCGGGAGGGATTCAAAAACGTATTCCGCAACGGCTGGATGTCTGTGGCCTCCATCATGTCCATCATCGTATCCCTGCTTATTCTTGGTGTGTTTATGCTATTGGTATTGAATGTGAATTCGATGGCAAACCAAGTGGACAGTCAGGTGGAGATCAGCACGTTTCTTGAATTGAATGTGGACGAGCAGTTACGAAACACACTCGAACAAGAGATCAGCGCCATGCCTGAAGTAAGTGAAATTCGCTTTGTCTCCAAGGAAGAGGGACTGAAAGAGTTCCGTGAGCGTCTCGGAGACAGCGCAGATAATGTACTTAGCGGTTTCGATGTGGATAATAACCCACTACCGGAGACCATTGAAGTTGAGGTCATTGAACCGGAAACCGTTACTTTTGTAGCGCAAAAAATTGAAGCATTGAACGAGAAACACCCGGAGAAGCCGATCATGAAAGTGAATTACGGCAAGGAAACGGTGGAGGTATTGTTTAAATTTACGAAGCTGGTTCGTAACATCGGATTTATCTTCGTTGGGGGACTGGGTCTAATGTCTATGTTCCTGATCTCGAATACGATTCGCGTAACGATTCTTGCCCGTCGCCGAGAGATCGGCATCATGAAGCTGGTTGGAGCAACCAATACGTTCATTCGTTGGCCGTTCTTCATTGAAGGTGCGCTAATCGGACTGATTGGTTCAGCGGTTACAGTAGCCGTACTCTTCTTTGGGTACAGTCGTCTTATGGCGACCATTGGTCAGGATGTATTTATGCAGATGCTTAACCTTGTTCCGCTTGGTGATATCTGGGTGTTGTTCGCAACCTTATTGATCGGGCTAGGGGTATTGGTAGGTATTCTGGGCAGTACGCTGTCCATCCGTAAGTCCCTTAACGTTTAGAACTACGTATCCACGTAGAATGTTGAACGTTCGCAAACTAGAATGGCATAGCAGGTTCACAAAATGGAGCTGTTTGACGATATGTAGGAGAGACCGAATTTCTTAAGATGGAAGAAAGCAGAGAACATGTTTGTTCACTGCCTGTACAGGCTGCTTTCTTGTGAATTCATAGGATGGGAGATCGACATTTTGAAAAAAACCGCTTCGCTGCTAGCTATTACATTGTTAGCTAGCTTAACGTTTCAACCTTCGGACGGATATGCTAAGAGTAGCATTAGTGACATCGATCAGCAGATTCAACAACTAGAGAACAAGGCGGCCACAGCCAAACAAGAGCAGAAGAAGGCCGCTGCCAACAAAAAGGAAGCGCAGCATTACAAAAACAAAACGAATGCTTACTTGAAGGTTGTTATGGAGCAGATTAATGTCGTTAGTGATGAACTCGCAAACGTCTCATTACAGATAGAGAATACCGAAGAGGATCTACGTACAACGAAGAAAGATCTTCAAGCTGCAGAGGAACGGATCGTAGCCAGAGAGAAATTGCTGGAATCTCGTGTACGTCTGATGTATACCGACGGTGCTGTCTCCTATCTGGACGTATTATTGTCTTCCACAAGCTTCTCTGATTTCTTAACTCGTGCAGACTCGCTGAAAACGATCGTGGATCAAGATCAGCATCTACTTGATGAACATAAGAAGGACAAGCAGCTTGTTGTAGATAAAAAGGCAGAGCTGGATCAGCAGTATGCTGAAGCCAAGAGTCTGTACGCTCAGAAGAAGCAACGTAAGGCGCAGTTGAACGAGAAAGAGCAAGAGAAGCAAGTGCTTTTGGCTTCCTATGATGCTAAAATTGAAGAGTCCGAGGAATTAACGCAAGAGCAGGAAGATGTGTTGATGCAGATTGCTAGCAAACGTTCCGCTCTGTTGCAAGAGAAAAATAAATTGCGTGAGGAGCAGGCTGCCGCAGCAGCTAAAGCCAAAGCAGAAGCCGCAGCTCGTGCAGCAGCCAAAGCCAAAGCAGCTACCAGAGTTAGTACCGGAGGCAGTAGTGAAAGCAGCTCCGTAAGCTCCTATTCAGGTGGTAATGGGATTTTCAGTATGCCAATCTCTGGAGGTAGAATATCCTCATCGTTTGGTCCGCGTACTCACCCAATTACGGGTGAGGTAGGTAAGATGCATGCTGGTGTTGACTTTGCCGTTCCACAAGGTACTACAGTGCGTGCTGTTTCAGGTGGTGTTGTAATCGTTGCAGAGTGGATGAGCGGTTACGGTAATACGGTCATTATTGATCACGGTGGAGGACTGTGGACGCTTTACGCGCATAACAGTAGTCTGAGTGTTAGTAAGGGAGATACGGTATCTCGTGGGGACAAAATCTCAGAATCAGGTAATACCGGTAACTCCACTGGCCCTCACTTGCATTTTGAAGTACGTGACAATGGTACTCCAGTCAACCCTATGAATTATTTATAAGGAATATTTGTACCGTAAGAATGGAAAAAACATATTCCGTACAAGCTAGACATATACTAGGTTGGCATGTTCAGGAATTGGATTCGATGATCCATGAACTTAGAATGGTTCATAACTAAAGGCGGTGACAAACGGATGATGAAAAAAAGATCGGCGCTGCTGCTTGTCATTGGAGCCCTTCTCGGAGGAAGCTTACTTACATTGGTGTTAATGAGTTTTCCCGGCATGGCAAGTCCAACGACACCAGGTGAAGGCCTGTTAGCCAGTGTGACAGGTAATACACAGCAGAAGAACGAGCTGAAGAAGATTGAAACCGCGATGGATTTGATCTCCAAAAACTATTATAAAGACGTGGATCGAACCAAACTGATTGATGGTGCGATCAACGGAATGATGGAATCGCTTGGAGATCCATATTCCAACTATATGGGGCAGGAGACAGCAGCCCAGTTTGAGGAATCCATAGAGGGTTCATTTACTGGCATTGGTGCAGAGGTCTCGTCTCAGGATGGAAACGTGGTTGTTGTATCTCCAATCAAAGGATCACCAGCAGAGAAAGCTGGGATTCGGGCAAAAGATATCATCATGTCTGTCAACGGTGAAACGTTGCAAGGTCTGGAGCTAAATAAGGCCGTTAACAAAATCAGAGGCCCAAAAGGTAGTGAGGCGAAGGTACAGGTTAAACGCGCCGGATCTACCGAGCTGATTGAATTTGTCATTGTTCGGGACGACATTGATTTGGAGACGATCTATGCCCACATGGAAGATAATGGGGTGGGGGTTATCACCATCACACAATTCTCATTAAATACGGGTGAACGCTTCAAGGAAGAGTTAGCTAAGCTCGAGAAGCAGAACATGAAGGGTCTGATTATTGATGTGCGTAATGATCCAGGCGGTGTGCTGCAAGTCGTAATCGAAATTGCCGAGCAGTTTGTTCCAAAAGATAAGGTTATCGTTCAGGTTGAAGACAAGAACGGTAAGAAGGAACAAAGTAAGTCGAATGGCTCCGGTAAATCTTATCCGATCACTGTGCTGATGAACAAAGGTAGTGCAAGTGCATCCGAGATCTTGGCTGGAGCATTGCAACAATCCGCAGGCGCGACCTTGATCGGTGAGAACTCCTTCGGTAAAGGTACCGTACAGACGAGTTATGACAAGCAAATGGGTGACGGCAGCTTGCTGAAGATCACCATTGCAAAATGGCTCACACCGAACGGAGATTGGATTCATGAAAAAGGCATCAAGCCGGACATTGCGGTGAATCAACCGGATTACTTCTCGGTAGCACCGATAAATAAAGAGAAATTACCGCTGAAATATGACAGCAATAGCACGGATGTGAAAAGTGCGCAGACGATGCTGAGAGGACTTGATTTCAAGCCAGATCGAGTGGATGGATACTATGACCAGAAGACAGAAGAAGCGGTCAAAGCATTCCAGAAACAAAAAGGCATTCAGGCAACAGGCGAGATTGATGAGAAAACCGCAGAATCTCTAGAAGCGGCTCTGATTGAACGCATTGCCAATCCTCAATATGATGCACAGCTGAAGCGCGCGATCGAAAATGTCTCGAAGGATATTTCGGCTGCTGTGTCGAAGCCATAAAGAAGGCTGATTTTCAGCCTTCTTTTTTTCTGAACCGGCTGAAGGAGAGGAGTGACCGTCCACAATGGAATGGGCTTGGCCATGGTTAACTACATTAGGGGAAGCATTGTTGCAGTTGTTTATTCAGCCGTTTTATTATATTGCGGTAATCCTGATTGCACTCGTCTATCATCGGCAATTGTTACAGGAGCGTAAATTGTTCCACGTTCGCCTACAAAGTTCAATAACCCAGACGATTCGAACTGTGCTGGGAGGAATTCTACTCGGTATAATTGTCTCGATCATTTCGTTGTTCCTTGGAGCGCACCTTACTCTAAGCAGTGTAGTGTGCATATGGGTGGCTACTGTGTTCTTGGCATTGTTCCGGATTCGGTACTTATGCTTCGCATACGCGGCTGGATTGCTCGGTGTAGTACAGTTTGGGCTGAACCTAGCTTCTGACTGGCAACCTACGGGATGGCTGGGCAGTTCTACCGAGGCGATTAGAGCCTTAGATATGCCTGCACTTCTTGTGCTAGCCGCGATTCTACACCTCGGGGAAGCAATGTTGTTAAGGATGCAGGGTGTTTCAATGGCATCACCACTACTCTTTGAAGGTAAACGAGGCAAGCTGGTCGGCGGGTATCAGTTGCTGCATTTTTGGCCTATTCCGCTGCTAATCCTTGTACCTGTGACAGGGAGTGGTGCAGAGCTGGCATGGAATCCGCTCATGAACGCAGGGAATGGATATATGCTGGCGGCTCTACCGATCATGCTTGGATTCGGTGAAGTGACCCAGAGCATGCTTCCAGGACAGAAAGTGCAGATCTCTGCCAAGAGGTTGCTGATCTACGGGACAAGTCTTCTAGGGTTAAGTCTTCTGGCTGCATGGTGGTCACCATTCATGGTCGTTGCGGCTTTGGCTGCATTCATTGGACATGAATTGTTGGTATGGTATAGCAGTTTCGAAGAACAGCATCGGAGTCCAGTGTTCGTTCACCCTGAACATGGTCTGAAAGTGCTGGGTGTTATTCCGGATAGCCCAGCGGCTGAACTAGGTATTGAAGCAGGAGAGACCATCTATAAGGCGAATGGGGTCATGGTCCATTCGCCTGAGGAATTGCACCGTGCCTTGCGTATGAACTCAGCCTTCTGCAAGCTTGAGGTTCGTAATCATCAAGGAGAGAGCAAGTTCATGCAACGTGCCATCTATGAAGGCGAGCATCATCAGCTTGGAATTATTATGGCTCCAGATAATCATGAGGCCTGGGCAGTTCAACTTCGGCAGCATTCTCTGTTCCATATTGTTAGCCTTAAGGTCTTCGCTCGTCGAAAAGATCAGCGCAGCGAAGGGGCACCACTCGCTCTGCCTGCTCCTACGACAGGGGAATCGGGTTCTGTAGAGATGTAATGCAAATAAAGGGTATTTCCACAGCCTGCATAGGTCTGGTGTGGAAATACCCTTTTTGATTTTGTTCCATAAATGCATCTTCTCTGATACTGAAAGCCATACTTGTTGAGTTGATTTAGCTTGATTCTGTTTATCACTTTTTTATTTTTTTAATATGTAGATAGCGATCTGAGTCCGATCCCGTAGACTAAGCTTGCCAAGAATATCTGTCACATAGTTTTTGACCGTTCCTTCGCTTAGGAACAGCTTAGCGGCAATTTCTTTGTTGGACAGACCCTCCGAGATGGCTTTTGCCACAGACAATTCCATTCGTGTTAGTCCAGAGGACTTCAATGGATCATGTGCAGAAGGAGTAGGTGTGGGGCGAAGCAGCCCGGCGAGTTTGCTTGCAATATCGGGATGAATTAACATGTCCCCGCGATGAACGGTCTTAATTCCTTGAATAATCCGATCAGGCGGAACATTTTTGAGCAAATAACCACTTGCCCCGTTTTGCAGAGCTTGAATGATATATTCATCATCATCGAACGTTGTCAGCATTAAAATACGGATGTCTGGGTAACGCGTTTTAATAACCTTCGTACCTTCCACCCCGTCACATTCTGGCATGCGAATATCCATAAGGATAACGTCTGCATCTGCGCCTGAATCCAGTAAAGCGAGTGCCTCATGCCCGTTGCCCGCTGTTCCTGTCACTGTGATCGAAGGATCGAGTCCAATAAGTACCTTGAGGCTTTCGCGAATGAAGGGATCATCGTCAACCAGAATAAGCCGAATGTACGAAGAATGTGTTGGGCCAGAATGAGGTGCTGGATTATTTTCGTTGGGTTCAATCATGGAAACAATCACTTCCTTTTCAGATCATATCAGCTTGGCGTGGCAGAGGAAGGCGCGTAATGACGGTGTAAGGATAGGTGGACTGAATCTGTAATTCGCCGCCAACCAGTTGTGTGCGAAGACGCATACTTTCATGTCCCATCCCTAGTCCAGCAAGCGTTGCTGCTTGTGTTGACTGTGTTTGTGTTGATTGACTCGTACTGTGACCGGTATTGTGTTTGTCGGCTTCAGCCGTGAACACCGTGGATACTCCGCTAATAGATTCTACATTGGTCTGTCCGTCGTTGCTAACGGTCAATTGAATTTCATTTTCCCGGAATTGCAGTTCGACCCGAATACTCTTGGCATTCCCATGTCGCAGAGCATTGGTTACGGCCTCTTTGGCATTTTTGTATAAAACGATCTGTATGCTGGGATACAGGACATGTGCATTGCCTAGTTCCCGGTAACTTGTCTTCACACCTGTCTCACGGCCGACCTCTTCCAGTAAACGATCCAACGCATAGGTATCCGCTTGATAGGACTCAGGCTTCAGCTTATGAAGCGTTGTACGCATGTCATCCATACTTGCTGCGAGTTGATCCCGAATTTGTTTAACCATCTCGGTACCTTGTTCTGAATCCACTGGGAGGGTCAGGAGCGCTGCTTCGGACATCATCTTAGTGCGAATCAAGCGGTGTCCGATATCATCGTGGAGCTGCCGTGAAATTCGCGTGCGTTCTTCCGCTTGAGCCGCATCCTCCAGTTGCTTCGTGAATTGTACCATCTGTGCACGTGCATCCTGAAGCTCATAATGTTTATTGCGAAGCTCGTCATATACCTGTTCTAGCTGTCCACGGCTACTTGCAGTCCTTGAGCCTTGCCAGGAGATTACCGCAACGGTAACCAACAGCAGATTGCCGATAACCCATCCTGTAGTTTCTGGAGAGAGTGGGGAGTCCGCATTCGTTTGAAATGAGAATAGAAGAGGGGATGAGCCCGTAGACGTTGTGTAGTATTTATGTAATGCGATATTGCTGGCGATGAGTTGCGCTCCGAGTATTAACCAACGTGGTACTCCATCCAGTCGATAAATATATACATAAAGCATGGATATTGAAAGGAACAGCATAAATGGGCCGTATTGAGTAATGAGCCAGCAGTTCCATAGGATCTCAATGATCAGGAGCAATAGCCTTGGTAGATCAGCACGAGTGAAATCTTTCCCCACAGCGATCCCAATAGCAATAAGAATATGAAACGTATAGATTCCATCTTGTTCTTGCGGCAGTACGAGGATGTACAAGAGCGCTGGAACTAGAATGAGACCGTATTGAAGTGCTCGTATCGGCATATGGAGTGACATCCTTTAATTTTGAGATAAGAGGATCATAGAGAAAAAATTTATTACTGTGCTTTTTTGAACAAGTACCTGCCTGGTAATCCGTCCCTAATTATATCATACGCACCTTCTAGATCAGGAGATGACTTAAGTCACCTTCGATATATGACTTTTCGTACCTTCGCGCAAGGCAACAATTCGCTACAATAGAGTTATAACATCCGATGAAGGAAGCTAGAACGGGAGAAGGAGTGTGGGGATATGCCAATGCTTGAAGTGGATCAGGTCGTCAAACGTTACGGCAACAAGCTGTCGGTGGATCATCTGAATCTGAGCGTGAATAAAGGTGAGATTTTTGGATTATTAGGTCCAAATGGTGCAGGGAAAAGCACAACTATCAGTATGATTGCTGGGCTACTAAAAATGGATCAAGGCGAAATTCGCCTGGATGGCATCTCGGTTAAGGAACGGCCACTAGATGTAAAGCGCAAGATCGGTCTGGTACCACAGGATCTGGCATTGTACGAAACGATGACTGCGGCGGATAATGTCACCTTTTTTGCTAGATTGTATGGATTACGCGGCAAGCTACTGAAGGAGAGGGTACAGGAGTCGCTTGAATTTGTAGGTTTGCAGGACAAAGCCAAAGAAGTACCCTCCACTTTCTCAGGTGGAATGAAACGGAGACTGAACATTGCATGTGCAATTATGCATCGGCCGGATCTCATTATTATGGATGAACCAACGGTCGGCATAGATCCGCAATCACGTAATCATATTTTGGAGTCCGTGCGAACACTTAACAATATGGGGTCAACCATTATCTATACAAGTCATTACATGGAAGAAGTGGCTGCGATCAGTCATCGGGTGGCTATTATGGATCAAGGACATATCATCGCTTGTGGTACCGAGAAGGAATTGAGGGAGCGCGTAGCATCAACAGAAAAAATTGTACTTACTACCTCGGTCATTAATCCTGGTGCCATTGAAGAGATGAAACTTCATCCCCGTGTGAAGAATGTGGAAGTTGCTGACGACACCATTACGATTACAGTGCCTTCGGCGCAGCAGGATATGCAGGATATGCTTTTTATCTGTAACAAACATGACTTAGCTATTCAGTCCCTTCAAGTCGAAGAGCCTGATCTGGAAACATTGTTCCTTAATCTGACCGGACGTACGCTTCGAGACTAAGGAGGATTTCAGATGAACATGTGGCATATATGTGCTTTTGAGCTTAGACGTATTTTGAAAATACGAAGTGTATTATTAAATCTATTTATACTTCCATTACTTCTGATCTTTATATTAGGTACAGCTCTGTCGGGAACGATGGGATCGGGTGAAGATGCTGTTATTAAATCTGTTCGAGTTGGCATCATTCATTCTACAGAAGCAACAGAGAATTCCGTTGTAGATGAGGCTTTACAGGCATTTTTGACCTCTCCAGCGATATCAGACATGTTGAAGGTAAGGGATATGGCTTCAGAGGAAGATGCCATAAGTGCTCTCAGACAGGGAGAATTGGATTTTGCTGTAATCCTACCAAGTGGTCTACAGGATCAGCTTGTGGCAGGTAAAGGCGCAGAATTGCAGTGGATATTGGGCAAAGACAACACGCTTAATATGGTGGGGCAGACTGTATTTACAAGGTTCACAGATGAACTGAACAGACAGGTCGCCATTGCAAAAGTGCTTGGTCCAGAAGTGATCGCAGCGATGGCATCTGTGCCAGATACGGATCTGACAGAGCCTACCTATATCACCACAAGTAGTCCGGGTAAGGCAGGCAATTCTTACAGTGCATCGCAATATTACGCAGCCTCCATGCTGGCTATGTTTATGCTCTACTCTGGCCTGACGACGATTAGTAGTTTGTTCTCGGAAAAGGACAAAAAAACGTTGATTCGGCTTCAGGCAGCTCCAATAGGAAATGGCATTATCTTTGCCGGGAAAATTGCTGGAAACAGCCTGCTTGCCTTCATGCAAGCCATCATTATTATTGTCATGACCTATTGGTTGTACGGCGTGAATTGGGGGAGCCATCCTTGGTTGATTATCCTGATCTGTGTGTTGATTACAATCGCTTCAATGACGATTGGCATTATCGTAGCACTCGTTAGCAAAAATGCGACATCAGCAAGTGGGATGATGCAAGCCATCATTATTGCAATGACGTTCATCAGCGGTGGTTTTACACCGATTGCCGTTGACTTGGTACACCGAATAAGCGAATTTACAGTCAATCATTGGGCTCTACAGAGCTTCTTACGAATGATGCTAGATTCTCCTGTGAGCGAGATTATGCATAATATCGTCATGCTTGGTGTCGTTAGCTCCGTTCTGATTCTAATCGCAGGTGTAATCTACAGAAAGGTAGGGTACCGCTATGAATAGTCTACATATCGCCTGGCTTATGATTAGACGAACGTTGGGGCGTAAACGAGGAGTCATTACGTTTCTGCTCCTGCCTTGTTTAGTTGTGACAGGTACGGTATTTCTATTTGGCAATGAGCAGGCGAGTCGAGCGATCATTCCGTATGTCAATGAGGATCAAGGTGTAGCTGGTGAATGGATCATAAGCCAGCTTGGTCATAAAGAGGAGTACTTACTCAAGCCGTTGAGTACAGAAGCTGAAGTGAAGGAAGCTATTGCTCGGCAAGAGGGAAGCACAGGACTTGTTATTCCGGCGCAGTATACAGAGAATCTGTTACTTGGGAAGCAAGCTCCACTGGAACTGATCGAAATGCGTGTGAGTGAAGAATCCTACACATTCAGAGCTGCCGTAGACGGGATGACCGTAGGGTTGAATCAATTGGCATCAGCCGTACACGCCGGAACAGGTGAAGTTTCGAATATAGCTTCAGATCAACAGACGAATCAAGAAAAATTGGAAAAACTACTACAGGAAACAGACAAATCTGCTATTACAGGTAAAGCTGTTGACCTACAGATCTATCCGAAGCCGGGTCTAAATAATGTGACTGGGTTTACGATCATGTTTATGATGGGTTTATTGACAAGCGCTGTATCCGTTATTCTGGAAGATCGCAGACAGTTAACGATGGCGAGAGTCTATACCGCACCAGTACGATCTTATGAAATTGCAGTCGGCAATTTCCTGGGGAGTTTTATCATCGGTATCATTCAAATTGTTCTAGTATTAGGCATTAGCCGATGGGTGCTGCATTATGACGCTGGCCTTTCATTTGGTGTACATTTCCTCATTCTGGCAGCATTTATGTTAGTCTCCATGGGAATTGCGAGTGCCGTTGCTGGATTGATCCGCGAGTCTAAAAATGCAAACATGTTAAATTCGCTTATCATCACACCAACTTGTATGATCGGTGGGTGCTTCTGGCCACTCTCAATTATGCCTGAATATATGCAGAAGATCGCTAACTTTGTTCCGCAAAAATGGACGATTCAAGCTGTGGAGACGATCTCCGCTGGAGGCACGTTGTCTGATATCCAGCTCCCTTTACTGATTTTGTTTGGTATGGCAGCTATTCTACTTGCTGTAGGTTCAGTCATTTTGCGCCCTAGTGAACGCGGTATGGATGCATAATAACGTATAATTTCGAAGAAGCCGGATGCTTAAGTGAGCATTCGGTTTTCTTTATTTTCATGGACGAATGAAGTTATGTCTATGCTCTAGAGATCGATTATGATAGATTGTTCGGTAGAGTCACAAGTAGATGTTGAGAAGAAAGAAGGTACAAGCATCATGACAATCATAGGTATAGATCTAGGAACAACGAATAGTTTAGTATCTTGCTGGTTTAATGGAGAGCCTCAGATTATCCCAAATGCGCTTGGCAATCGTTTGACGCCTTCTGTGGTAAGTGTGGATGAGAATGAGGAGATTGTAGTAGGGGAGATTGCTAGAGAACGTTTGATTACACATCCGGAGAGAACAGCTTCTGTATTCAAAAGATACATGGGTACTGGGCGAACATTTGAACTGGGTACATATCAATTTTTACCGGAAGAATTATCTGCGTTTATTTTGAAATCACTCAAGGCAGATGCGGAGGCGTATCTTGGAGAGACAGTGACTGAGGCTGTGATTAGTGTACCGGCTTATTTCAATGATGCACAGCGTAAGGCAACGAAGCGTGCAGGGCAATTGGCTGGGCTTCAAGTGGAACGTTTGCTTAGCGAGCCCACTGCCGCGGCTATTGCTTATGGTTTACATCAACATGAACCGGAAACCAAGTTTCTGGTATTTGATCTAGGAGGCGGTACGTTTGATGTATCCGTACTGGAATTATTTGATCAGATCATGGAAGTGAAATCTGTCGCTGGAGATAATTTTCTGGGAGGCGAAGATTTTACACGTTTACTCGTGGATTCGTTTACTGAGGAACACCAAATACAGCAGGAGAGCTTATCCAACAAGGAACAGTCGGCGCTTTGGAAGCAGGCAGAGCTGTGTAAGCAGGCGATTAGCAATGGTCGTGAAAGTAAGATGATGCTAACACTTGAAGAGGGATTGAAGGAGCTGGTTGTAGATCGTGCGCGTTTTGATCTGGCGGCCAAGCCACTGTTAGCTCGTTTACAGAGACCTGTTGAACGTGCATTACGTGATGCATCCGTTAAACTGAGTGAACTGGATGCTGTGATCCTCGTAGGCGGGGCAACACGCATGCCGATCATCTACTCGTTTACCGGTAAATTGTTCGGAAGGCTGCCTGCGAATCATTTACATCCAGATGAAGCGGTAGCGCTAGGTGTAGGTATTCAGGCTGCGATGAAGGAACGACACCAAGACCTGGAGGAAGTAATTCTAACCGATGTATGTCCGTATACTTTAGGTACTTCTGTCTCCGTGCGACTGGACAATGGAGGGTTTGAATCAGGAATGTTCTCGCCGATCATTGAACGTAATACGGTTATCCCTGTAAGCAAAATGGAACGTTATTATACGCTGCATCATAATCAAACTTTGATCACCGTTGACATTTACCAGGGGGAGAGTCGGCTAGCTAAAAATAATGTGAAATTGGGCGAGGTACCCATAAGCGTCCCGCCAGCTCCAGCCGGGGATCAAGCAATCGACGTTCGTTTTACATATGACATCAACGGGATTTTAGAAGTGGAGGTCTCATCTGTGGAGACAGGGGAGAAAAAGGTTGCTGTCATCCAAGGAAAGGATAATGATCTGTCCCAAGAGGAAATTGCGGAGCGCTTCAAAGCACTGGAAGCCATCAAAATTCATCCGCGCGACCGGATGGAGAATCGTTTGTTGTTAGCTCGTGGCGAGCGTATGTATGAAGAATCGTTAGCAGAACAGCGAGTGGTGATTGCCGAGGTTATGCTGCGGTTCGAAGAGACACTTAAACGTCAGGATGATCGTGAAATTAAGAAAGAAGCACAGAAACTCAAGGAAGTTTTGGATCAAATAGAACGTGTTCGAGAGTGATACGAGAGTTAAATGAAATAGCTAACATACCGTTGATTGAATCGTGATCCATACGAAGAAGGCACGTCCAATTTGAATGATTTCAACTTGAACGTGCCTTCTATAATACTATTTGTAAGAATCATCGTCGTATTTAAGAAATGAATGATGCAATGAAGAGAGTTAAGGTTGTAATTGTCGTAGCACCGTAATTTCTACGCGCCGATTCTTCTGACGGCCAGCCTCGGTGGAGTTATCTCCAGTAGGTCGTGTGTCTGCATATCCGGCATATTGGAATCCGTCGGGATCCAGCTTTTCTTGATCTAGGAAAAATCGCAGGATGGATAAGGCACGTTCACCAGACAACTGCCAGTTATCTTTATAGGAAGAGTTGGCTCCAATAGGTACGTTATCGGTGTGACCTTCGATGCTAACAACAGTGTTCAAGTTACGGAATAGACTTGCAAGTTTGCTAAGTATGGGTGCAGCATTATCTTTCAGTGCGGCCTGTCCTTGATCAAACAGAAAACGATCGCTTAGCGTAATAGAGATGCCTTGTGGTTTGTCCGCCACAAAAATCTGATCATTGAGACTGTTATCCTCGATATACTGTGTAATCGTATTGAATAGATTTTGCAGCTCTTCTTCCTGTGACCTGAATTGCTTCTCCCGCTCTGTGAGAGGCTGGTTATCACTATCGGTAGTATCCGGCTCCGGATCTGTATCCGTAGGATTCTGTTCTTCATTGTCGGGTGGAGTAGGTTTCGTAACCGTTTCGCCTACAATGCCACTACCACCTTCAAGTATGGAATTCGATTGGTTAAACGTATTTTGCAGCGATTGTGTCACAACATTATATTTACCGGAATCCGGATTACTCATCGCGTACATAATGACAAAGAATATCAGCAGAAGGGTGATGAGATCAGCATAAGTAATCATCCAACGATCCCGATGTTCACCAGGCTCACGTTTTGCGCGCCGATTACTGCGCCGACTCATCGAATCCCTCCTTTAGTACAGGTTGAGTGATCTCACGATGTGTTAATGTGAATGATTCTAGGCGTTTGCGGACAAGTTGAGGATTCTCCCCATTTTGGATAGCAAGTACACCTTCAAGTATCATTTCCATGAGCTGTATGTCTTCCGCACCGCGGGATTTAATCTTGGAAGCGATGGGTAAAAAGATTAGATTGGCACTCGCTACACCATATAAAGTGGCTGTGAAGGCAACAGCGATGGCAGGGCCAAGTCCTGTCGGATCAGTTAGACTTCCTAGTACTTGGATTAGACCCATTACGGTACCGATAATCCCCATGGTCGGTGCATAACCACCAGCAGCTTCAAAAATTTTGGCATACCCATCATGTTTCTGTTCAACAGAATCAATCTCCATCTCCATGATCTGCCGAATGACATCTTGATCGGTACCGTCAACAACCATTTGAATGCCGTCTCTTAAAAATGGATGTGGGTGATCGGTTACTTTACGTTCTAAGGCGAGCACGCCTGAGCGGCGGGCGATGGTTGACATGTCCACCAGTTCGTCGACCCACTGGCTTGATTCGTTGTCTTTCCGTCCAAAGGCCATGCGCAGTGCAGCCGGAATTGTACGTAACCGGTTAGCCGGGAAGCTAGCAACGACGGCAGCGATTGTTCCACCAAATACAATTAATGCAGCTGTTTTTTGTAACAACCCAGAAACTTGGCCGCCTTCCCACAAAAAACCGCCGATGACTGCGGCAATCCCGGCAATGATGCCGATAAGTGTCGCAATATCCATAAATTAACCCACTCCTGTCTTCACTTCACGTTTGCATCACTTGAACGAACGAGGTATAATCTAACGGGAACAAATATTCCTATGCCTATAAGTTTTCCCATATAAAATTTCGGGGAACTTCGACAATATATAAGTGACTATTATTTTAGACGATAGGGTGAGATACGGCAATGAGCGATATTGTAATGAGTGACAAAACGTTCGAAATCGAGTCTGAGTTTTCTCCCCAAGGTGACCAGCCTGTAGCCATTGAACAATTGGTTCAGGGTGTTCGGGAAGGAAAGAGGTATCAGACACTACTGGGTGCAACCGGTACAGGTAAGACATTTACCATTGCACAGACCATTGCGAAGCTTCAACGTCCAACGCTGATTATTGCCCATAATAAAACGTTGGCAGCTCAGCTTGCGAGTGAATTCAAAGATTTCTTTCCTAATAATATGGTTGAGTACTTCGTCAGCTATTATGACTACTTCCAGCCGGAGGCGTATATTCCGTCCTCGGATACGTATATCGAGAAGGATTCCAGCATCAATGAAGAGATCGACAAACTGCGTCACGCAGCAACGAGTTCATTATTTGAACGTAGGGATGTCATCATTGTAGCCAGCGTGTCCTGCATTTATGGTTTAGGTTCGCCGTCTGCTTACTCCAGCATGTTATTGTCATTGCGGGTAGGTATGGAGAAACCGCGTAATCAGATTTTGTCCCGTTTGGTAGAAATACAGTATCAGCGGAACGATATTAACTTTGTAAGGGGTACGTTCCGTGTACGCGGTGATGTCATTGAGATTTTCCCAGCTTCTAAAGGTGAACATGCGATTCGGGTCGAGTTATTTGGTGATGAGATTGAGAAGATTACCGAGATTGATGTATTGACCGGAGAACTAGTAGGAGAACGTGAACATATTGCGATCTTCCCAGCATCTCACTTCGTAACCCAAGAAGAGACGATGCGGGTTGCATTGGTCAACATTGAACGTGAACTTGAAGAACGCCTTGAAGTGCTTCGCGAACAAGGGAAGTTGTTGGAAGCTCAGCGACTGGAACAACGTACACGTTATGATATTGAAATGATGAAGGAAGTGGGCTTCTGTTCAGGAATCGAGAACTATTCCGGACCACTGACCTTCCGTGAACGTGGAGATACGCCGTATACACTGATGGATTATTTTCCAGATGACATGTTGATCGTGGTGGATGAGTCTCACGTAACGTTGCCACAGATTCGTGCAATGTATAACGGTGACCAAGCGAGGAAAACGGTTCTGGTTGAACACGGATTCCGGCTTCCATCTGCGCTCGATAATCGTCCACTCAAATTCGATGAGTTTGAAGAGAAGATGAATCAGATTATCTACGTATCGGCTACGCCAGGTCCATATGAGATTGAGCATACCGATATGATGATACAGCAGATTATTCGTCCTACGGGTCTACTTGATCCAATTATCGAGCTGCGCCCAACGAAGGGACAGATTGATGATCTGATTGCAGAGATCAATGACCGCATTGCCAAAGACGAACGTGTGTTAATCACGACGTTGACGAAGAAGATGTCTGAGGATCTAACTGACTATCTGAAAGAGATCGGCATTAAAGTTCGATATCTTCACTCTGAGATCAAGACACTAGAGCGGATGTCGATTCTGCGTGATCTAAGGCTTGGTACGTTCCATGTCTTAATCGGCATCAACTTGCTGCGGGAAGGATTGGATCTACCTGAGGTATCCTTGGTTGCGATCCTAGATGCGGATAAGGAAGGATTCCTTCGTTCCGAGCGTTCTCTGATTCAGACCATTGGACGTGCGGCGCGGAATAGTGATGGTCGAGTTATTCTTTATGGTGACAAAGTGACGGATTCTATGGATAAGGCAATCAAAGAGACGGAGCGCCGTCGTGAAATCCAGATGGCCTACAATGAGAAACACGGCATTACACCACAGACGATTCGCAAAAAGGTACGTGATGTGATTGAGGCAACGAAGGTTGCCGAATCGAAGAACGAATTCCTTACAGGCGCTGCAGAGAAAATGTCCAAGAAGGAACGTCAGTCGCTTATACAGCGCCTAGAAGTAGAGATGAAAGATGCAGCGAAAAACTTGCAGTTTGAGCGTGCTGCTGAGCTTCGTGACGCACTGTTGGAACTACGCGCAGAGTAGGCAATCGAACAATAACGCAACAATTACAGACATGTTCGTAAAGAAGGATTTGCAACAAGAGAACGGCCTATGGGCCGTTCTCTTGTTCAGTAAGGAAAATAGTATGGATTGCCGATAAATAGACATGTTGGAATGTTCTCTTCACGGCTATACTAGTAGAAAAGTTGAATTTGGTTAAAAGGTTTATAGGAAAGCATATGGAAATCATGCGTCCCGATCGTAGAGGGGAGCCGAGCCGAAGGCAATGGCGACCTACCGTGAACGAGGCAAAGCCGCGAGCGTCCCCTCGTAGTAGAGCGACTGCACTAGATTCCGGCAATAGGTTGGAATCTAGTGCAGAATCGGGGGCGCACGATATACCTTCACATAGCAAGACCCGACCCACCGCCAATGCACCGCTTGTTTCGGCTGTCCATAGGGCTGAGCCCTATGGGGCTCTTCCTAGGAAGGGAGGGTTTGGGAGGGTTCGCAACACGATATTGATTTTTGAAAGGGTGGATACACATTGGCTAGCGAGAATATTGTCATCAAAGGTGCACGAGCACACAACCTAAAGAACATTGATATTACCATTCCGCGTGACCGTTTTGTTGTATTGACAGGTCTGAGCGGCTCAGGCAAGTCCTCGCTGGCTTTTGATACGATCTATGCAGAAGGTCAGCGGCGATATGTAGAGTCATTATCTGCTTATGCACGGCAGTTTCTAGGACAAATGGAGAAACCGGATGTGGATTCTATTGAAGGACTCTCCCCAGCGATCTCGATTGACCAGAAAACGACTAGTCGTAATCCACGTTCAACCGTGGGAACGGTAACCGAGATTTATGACTATTTACGTCTATTATTTGCACGTGTTGGACATCCTCATTGCCCGGATCACGGCGTAGAAATTACATCGCAGACGGTGGAGCAGATGGTCGATCGTGTCATGCAGTATCCGGAAAGAACTCGATTGCAGATTTTGGCACCGATTATCTCTGGACGTAAGGGCGAGCATAAAAGTGTATTTGCCGATATATCCAAACAAGGATTTGTCCGTGTACGGGTAAATGGCGAGATGCGTGAACTGTCGGAAGATATCCAATTGGAGAAAAATAAGAAACACACGATTGAAGTTGTCGTGGATCGGGTTGTCATCAAAGAAGATGTTCAGTCACGTCTTGCAGATTCAATAGAGACAGCACTTAATCTGTCTGGTGGACAATTGCTCGTCGATATCATCGGAGAGGAAGAACTCCGTTTCAGCTCTAATTTTGCATGTCCGGTGTGTGGATTCAGCATTGAAGAGCTCGCGCCACGAATGTTCTCTTTCAACAGCCCATTTGGAGCTTGTCCTGAATGTGATGGACTTGGTGTGAAAATGATCGTTGACCCGGATCTGCTAGTACCTGACCGGAGTAAAACGATTGAAGATGGCGCATTTGATGCATGGACAGGAGGAACATCAACGTACTATCCTCAGTTCTTGAAGTCAGTATGTGAACACTTCAACATTCCGCAGGATGTACCTGTCGAAGACCTCCCAGCTGATCAGATGAACAAGTTGCTGCTGGGTACAGGTACAGAGAAAATTCGTTTCCGTTATGAGAACGACTTTGGACAACGCAAAGAAGCACTGGTGACCTTTGAAGGCATCGTAAATAATTTGGAGCGGCGCTATCGTGAAACGGCATCTGAGGGCATCCGTGAATTCATTGAAGGGTATATGAGCGCCAAGCCTTGTGGTACATGTAAAGGACATCGTTTGAAACGTGAAAGTCTTGCAGTCACAATTAATGACCATAACATGGCATATGTAACGAGCCTCTCTATAGGAGAAGCGGGTAAATTCTTTGAAACGTTGGATCTGAGTGAGAAGGAACGCGCTATTGCGAACCTGATTCTCAAAGAAATTAATAGCCGTCTGGGCTTCCTGGTCAATGTCGGTCTGGATTACCTCACTCTGAGCCGTGCTGCCGGAACATTATCTGGTGGTGAAGCGCAGCGGATCAGACTGGCGACACAGATTGGTTCTAGTCTGATGGGTGTGCTCTACATTCTAGATGAGCCAAGTATCGGTCTGCATCAACGGGATAATGATCGTCTAATCAGTACGCTAGCTCATATGAGAGATATCGGAAATACGTTAATCGTAGTTGAGCATGATGAAGATACGATGATGGCAGCCGACTATATTATTGATATTGGTCCTGGTGCGGGTATCCACGGAGGTACCGTAATGTCGCAGGGTACACCAGAAGAGATCATGAATGACGAGAACTCGTTAACGGGTCAATACCTCAGTGGACGGAAGTTCATTCCGATACGTGCGGAACGCCGCAGTGTAGGTGATCGTTGGTTAGAAGTGCGCGGAGCCAAAGAAAATAACCTGAAGAACCTGAATGTAAAAATTCCAGTTGGTGTGTTCACTGCCGTAACGGGTGTATCTGGATCAGGAAAATCGACACTGATTAATGAAATTTTGTACAAAACATTGGCGCGTGACCTGAATCGTGCTCGTGTACGTCCTGGACAACATAAAGAGATCCGTGGTTTGGAACATATCGATAAAGTCATCGATATTGACCAGTCGCCAATCGGTCGTACACCGCGCTCCAATGCGGCTACGTATACCGGAGTGTTTGATGACATTCGGGATTTGTTTGCGCAGACGAACGAAGCCAAGATGCGTGGTTACAAAAAAGGGCGCTTCAGTTTTAACATCAAAGGTGGGCGCTGTGAAGCTTGCCGTGGTGATGGAATTATCAAGATTGAGATGCACTTCTTGCCGGACGTATACGTTCCTTGTGAAGTCTGCAAAGGCAAACGTTATAACCGTGAGACGCTCGAAGTGAAGTACAAATCCAAAAACATCGCTGATGTACTTGAAATGACGGTTGAGGATGCAACACAATTCTTCGAGAACATTCCAAAAATCCATCGCAAGATGCAGACATTGCTTGATGTAGGATTGGGTTACATCAATTTAGGACAACCGGCAACAACCTTGTCCGGTGGTGAAGCTCAGCGTGTGAAGCTTGCTTCCGAGCTGCACCGTCGCAGTACAGGGAAGACTATTTATATTCTGGACGAGCCAACGACAGGACTGCATGTCGATGATATCGATCGATTGCTAAACGTACTGCACCGTTTGGTTGATTCCGGTGAAACCGTGCTTGTTATTGAGCACAATCTGGATGTAATCAAAACAGCCGACTATATTGTTGATCTGGGGCCAGAAGGCGGCAGTGGCGGCGGAACAATCGTAGCAACGGGAACACCAGAGGATATTGTTCAAGTAGAGGCATCTTATACCGGTAAGTACCTGAAACCTGTTTTGGTGCGGGATACGGAGCGCAGCAGAGCTCTGCAACTGGCTGACTAATAAGCGTTTAGCAAATTATAATTTATATAGCTCAAAGGCACGTAAGCCTGGCTGAAGGGCGAAGTATTCTGATGAACCTTCTTTACTGAGAATAGGGATGTGGACGACAAGCCACGACCTTTTCTACGGTGAGGGAGGTTTTTTTGGATTGTCAGCATTAAATCAGACCACTTTATAAGGGCTTCTTGGCGATGCTGAACAGGCGTCAAATACCCTAGTAATCTATGAATTCGGTGCTTGGCTTGCTTGATCCATCGGTCTAAAAGAAGAAGGTATGCAACCTCCATTTACTAAACCATCGTAAAAGTGAGTCATTATGCTAGTTTTATGGCTTGTATTTTGGCACCCAAAGAGCCATTGAGTTAATGGGTGAGATCCTACGTGAATGTCGAGATCCAGCAGTTGGTCGATGGTAATTCCCTCACTTATGAATTTGAGCACGCACCGTCTAATACTAAAGTATATAAAAACCGCATAGATGAAGATATGGCTAGGTTGAATGGTTGATTTAATTCTTATACATATATCCATACTGCTCAGTGTTTTAATATATACTAAGGGACAGACAATACTTACCGTTCGTTACTATAATTGAAGTGAATGCTTGTGCTATGTCACTAGAACTTGCGAAACCGTGTTTATAAATTTGTAAAGGGAAGAAAGAGACTGGATAACCAATGGCTCTACATATACGCAGACAAAACAATTTAGGAATAAGTGTTCGAGCCGACAAGTGACGTCGGTGAACGGGAAATTTTGCTCAAGAAAGAAGGGTGTTTAATGAAAATACTTCCAAAAAATATGCTATTCCTGTGTGCAGCTCTCGCATTCGCTATTTTGTTCCTGTCCACTGAAGACGGGAAAGCGGCCTCCATCGATGCATTGGATCAATACACACCAGACAATCCGACCAGCCATGGAGGATCCAACAATGTTGGACAAAGTTTTACTGCGGGATTGACGGGACATATGTATGATCTTGAATTAATTATGCTTAATGAATCAGCGCCTCCGATGACGGTGACCGTCGAAATTCTAGAAGGCCAGAACATGTCTGGAACAGTGCTTGGTAGGGCGAGTTTCGAGAGCAGTCACGTGACTGCTCGCCTTCCTGGTGATTGGGTAGATGTTCATTTCACAGACGGTGTGTACGTGGAAGCCGGTAAAATGTACACGATCAAGATGACGACATCGTCAATAAGCGGCCAACTGCAATGGTCTATGTTCCAGAGTAACGTATATGACCGAGGAGCACCCTACTACGCCAATGTTTGGGGAGCCGGGGCAGAATACGGATTTCGGACATACGTTGCTACAGAGCAACGCGTGACAACGAACCTTACGGTATCAGGGGTATCTGGTAACTATGGGGACACGGTTCAACTGGTTGCGGACTTGACTGCCGGGGGACAGATCTTCCTTCCCAGCCGATATCCTTTGCGATTAATGGGATTGCGGTCGGATCTGAAGTAACGAACGCTTCCGGCACGGCAACATTGGATTATCCATTAGATCTTATTCCTGACAACTATACCATCACAGCTTCATTTGCTGGATATCAGACCTATCTGCCGTCTAACGGCACCAGCATGCTCAATGTGAATAAGAGGCCGTTGACCCTGTTGGCGGCAGATGCAACTCGTATGTACGGAGCAAGTAATCCCGTATTCACTGGTACAATGACGGGGACACGAGCACAGGACGGTATCACTGCGAAGTATGGCACAATGGCGGGGGAGTCAAGCATTGTGGGTACGTATCCTATAGAAGCGACACTCAACGATCCGAATGGGAAATTGAGTAATTACAATGTGACCCTATCACCCGGTACACTGACAATTGAGCAAGCACCACTGAACGTAACGGCAGACAATGCACGTCGTCTGTACGGGGCAAGTAACCCCGTGTTCACTGGTACGTTGACAGGAGTACTGCACCAGGATGGAATAACTGCAACGTATGAAACAACGGCAGGAGAGTCAAGCAATGTAGGAACGTATCCTATAGAAGCGACACTCAACGATCCGAATGGGAAATTGAGTAATTACGATGTGACTCTATCACCCGGCACACTCACAATTGAGCAAGCACCGCTCAGCGCAATCGCAGATGGTGCACGCCGTCTGTATGGGGCAAGTAACCCCGCGTTCACTGGTACAATGACGGGAGTGCGGGACGAGGACGGTATCACCGCTACGTATGGAACAGCAGCAGACTCAGCCAGTGATACAGGAACGTATCCGATCGAAGCATCGCTGAATGATCCAAATGGAAAGCTGGACAATTACGATGTGACCCTATCACCCGGCACACTGACAATCGAGCAAGCGCCGCTCAGCGCAACTGCGGATGATGCACGCCGTGTGTATGGGGCAAGTAACCCCGTGTTCACTGGTACGTTGACAGGAGTACTGCACCAGGATGGAATAACTGCGACGTATGACACAACGGCGGGAGAGTCAAGCAATGTGGGAACGTATCCTATAGAAGCGACACTCAACGATCCGAATGGAAAGCTGGACAATTACGATGTGACTCTGACACCCGGCACACTGACAATCGAGCAAGCGCCGCTCAGCGCAACTGCGGATGATGCACGCCGTGTGTATGGGGCAAGTAACCCCGTGTTCACTGGTACGTTGACAGGAGTACTGCACCAGGATGGAATAACTGCGACGTATGGCACAACGGCGGGGGAGTCAAGCAATGTGGGAACGTACCCTATAGAAGCGACACTCAACGATCCAAATGGAAAGCTGGACAATTACGATGTGACTCTGACACCCAGCACACTGACAATCGAGCAAGCACCGCTCAGCGTAACGGTGGACGCTGTGGCACGATGGTCGAATTATGACAATCCCGTTTTGACGGGGAAATTAATCGGCGCAGTTGCAACTGATAACCTTAGTGTAATTTATAAAACATTTGCCGATAAGAATAGCCCCGTTGGCACATATGAGGTTGAAGCGGAGTTGATTGACCCTGAAGGCCAGCTTAGCAATTATGATGTTACAGTGTACTCAGCTGAACTTGTTGTATATGCCGCACCGTATCCAGTCTACTCTACCGGGGACTCCGCGGAAACGGTGACGAGAGATATCGAATTGGCAAGTATGGACGAAAAGGGAAGGCCAATTACATGGCGTTCATCCGATACCCGTTTTCTTGATCCGGCTACGGGGCAAATACAAAGACCAGTCTTCTTAGAAGGTAACGCTGAGATTATGCTGTCGGCGAGCGTGGAAGCATACGGAACCGTTTATGAGGCTGCCTATGAATTAATGATATATGCCGCGGACATGACTGATGAGACAGCGGTGGAGCTTGACGCTCAAAATCTAAGAATCGGATACGCGGACGGGGACAGTGCCACTTCGGTGCAAGGCAGGTTATCGCTTGAGACTAGGGGAGCGAACGGAACAACCATTTCTTGGACGTCATCGATGCCCTCCTTAATTGATCCTATGACCGGGCTCGTACGCAGGCCGTCTTATTCCACAGGCGATCAAACTGTTACAATGAAGGCTACGGTAACAAAGGGAGACACATCCTTGGAAGTAGAGTTTCATGTAAAGGTCATTCGCTCAAACAATACGGGGACAGGCGGCGGCTTCGTTAATCCCGAACCCGAGCCTCAAATAGAACCCGAAAAGGAAACCTCGACGCCGCCCTACATGGATATTGAGACTCCTCGGGGAGTGAAGAGAATTGAACTAACGAAGGATAAGGACGTTTCGAATATAATCAGGGTGGCTGTGGGCGAGGAGGACGTGCAATTTACGATAGAGAACCGAGTGCTGGAGAGGCTTAAATCCCTTCATCCCGACATGACACTCATCATCACCACAAGATTAACGAACTTCACCATCCATCTGTCCAAGCTGGAGATAAACCAAGCGGACGACAGGCTAAGAATTAGCGTTCGCCACATCAACAAAATGCCCAAACTTGCGTCCGCGATTGCTGAGCAAAAGGCAAAAGTAATGGCCGGAGCGGTGCAAACGGACATTTCTGTACTTCATGCAAATGGACAACATGCTGAGACCAGTCCGTACGCAAGGTTTGTGGAACAACGTATACGCCTTGGAAATGTCACTGGATTCGATAACGCATCCGTGGTTCGGTGGGATGAGGAGCGAGGGGAGCTGCGTCATGTGCTGGCGCGCTTCACCAGCGAGAATGGAGAAACAGTAGCGATTATCCAAAACAGTGGCACTGGAATCTATCTTGTTATGGAACGTTCGGTGAGCTTTGCGGATATGCAGAATCACTGGGGGCGTGAAGACGTGGAGAAGCTGGCTTCCAAATTAATAGTACAAGGTCGCGGTTCGGATCGTTTTGAGCCAAATGGCAGGCTAACGCGAGCGGAGGCAACGGCTTTACTGAACCGGGCTCTGGGTATATTCACTTCCAGCTCCGTCTCCACCTTCTCTGACGTACAAGGGCAGTGGTACGCGGTGGATGTTATGACCGCATACCAAAGCGGACATATTGCAGGTTATAACGATGGGACATTCCGCCCGAATGAGTCAATAACACGAGAAGAATTAGCCGTAATCATTACCAGAGCCCTTGCATTCGTGGGGGACAATGCGTATAAACAACCTGCACGCGATTGGCAGCCGGTAGACGAGGATAACATATCGGTTTGGGCAAAGGAAGCCGTTAATCAAGCGATTCGCCTCAACATTCTTAATGGAGATGAGCAGGGACACGTCAGGCCTCATGCCGCGACAACCCGAGCAGAAATGGCCGTGATGCTCTCACGGATGCTGCAAACAATCGATCGGAACTAATGAATATGATGCCAATATTATCCATTATTATTGTGAAGCCTTGTAGCGACTGTTTGGAACAGGCGAATGCCTGGCTCCTACTTCAAGTGGCCTAAGAAGCGGCCGGTGTGTAAGCTACAATCAGCAGCGCTCTCAATGTGCTGAAGGAAGGTGGCCAGCTGATAATCATCGCCGCGTATAGCCAGCCTGTCATAGTCGATGTGAACCAACTGCTGGTTGGCGAGCTTCGAGCGAAGGCATCTCTCCCTTTCATATTTTCGGGGAGGGATGCTTTTTTCTGGTTTGCAGATGTTGACCATGGGTACGCCGTCTATGTGAAGTTCACTAGGACGAAATGAAAGTGTTTACATATACGATATGACAAGCATCATAGACATACCCGGATGAATTGGATTTTTTTCATTTTTATGGATGATAGGGCTTGCATTACAAGCAGGCTACGGCTAACATAGAGTTAGATATTTGGGCAGGAGTTAGCTTTTTTGCACGGATTCACAAGTGAATTGGAGCGTTTCAGATACGGAATTAAATGTTGTTTATTGGGACGTTGCCTAAATGTGCGTTTAATTATGGTGAGGAGGTTTGTCTATCCATGTTGCTTGCAGAGGCTGCCACGGCGAGTACATCGAATTTTAATGCATTTGATATCTTTGTCCTGTTGTTTACGATTATTATCTTCATAGGCGTTGTGCGATTGATTCGGGCACCTAAGAAGAATCTGTTTGCGATCGGATTTGCAGTGGTCAGTTTGCTTGTTTTCTTGATGACGGACTATGCCATGATTACCGGATGGTTCAATTAGTTAGATTACGGATTAACGTAGTTGCGTATAGCGATAAGAACACAGACGAAGCACTTTCCAGAGCTAATGGTGGAAGGTGTTTTTTTTGTTGGATCAAGGTCAGCGTAGTGGAATGAACTTTCTATGAAAAACAGGACTCAGAACAATTGTATAACCATAATTTGTGTGATAGATTGGAGGATACTGACAGAACAAGGTAGAGAGAAGAGATTAAAAGAGTAGGCTACATAACCGATAACAGAGGATAGACCGAAAGGGATGAGTGAGAGAATGAACAGGTTAGGAAGAAAAAGTATAGCCATGATGATGGCGATGGTGCTTTCCATTAGTGTGGCAACAGCAGCAGGAGCAGCGGAGTCGCCGGCAGGTGCTGGCATGAAAGCCAAAGTCGTTGATGGACAAGTGTATGTCAGTTCCGCGGACTTGGTTAAGGCACTTGGGGGTAACGGACAATATGATGCCAAGACGGGCACCTATCTTTATAAAGGAAATGAGATGATCCCAAAAATCATTGAAAGGGTGTCTCCATCCGTTGTGAGCATTATTGGTAAAGCAAGTGACGAACATGGCGACGCATCCTCCGATGAATATGATCTGGCGCATGGGACAGGCGTAATTATCCGGTCGAATGGATGGATTGTAACGAATGCACATGTCGTTGATGGTTTAGATAATCCACTCGTTGTGACGTCAGATGGCAATACATACAACATTACCAAAACATACAGTGATCCAATCAGTGATATTGCACTCATTAAAATTAATGCCAAATCGCTCAAACCGGCGACATTCGCCAAAGGGTCAAAGACCTCTGTCGGAGAGACGGTGATTGCGATTGGGACACCAGTTACATTTGCCTTGCGGAATACAGCAACGGTTGGTGTGATTAGTGGACTTAACCGCGAAGTGGAAGAAGCGAACTATCGTTTAATTCAGACCGATGCAGCCATTAACCCAGGGAACAGCGGTGGTCCATTGTTCAATTTGAAGGGCGAAGTTATCGGTATTAACTCGATGAAATATACGGAAATCGGCATAGATAACACGGGATTTTCGATTCCGGTGGATACGGTGCAATATGTTATCGATCAGTATTTCAAATACGGTAAGGTGAAACGTGCAAGTCTTGGAATACTGCTGGAAGAAAGTTGGTCTACTGTCGTAGGAATGCCTACGGATGATCCTTTAACGGTAAATGGCGTGTTGTCCAATGCAGCGAAGAAAGCCAAAATCCAAGAGGGTGACCTGTTATATAGTATCGGAGTCACACGTGTATCTTCGGCGGCCGATATCAATGAGCTGCTCAAAGCGTATTTGCCAGGCCAAAAAGTGAAACTGATGATGCAATCGGATGGTGACATCGTTATCCGCACGTTGGTACTTGGAGATCGAGCAGATTTCGAGGCTGAGATCGAAGCGTTTCTAACAGGGGATGAAGAACAATAACGACGGGAAGTAGCCCGTACTTAGAGAGGACGAATGAACGGAATGAAGAAGTCATTTTTACGTGTGCTGAGCACAGGCATGTTGGCTGGGGTACTGACTTTTGCCTTAGCCATGCCAGCATGGGCATCCGAGGATAGCATTACTAACGAAATGCGAATTCAAGCAGGAAGCACTTACGCTTACATCAATGGAAGCAAACAAACTATTGCGAAGCCTTACAAGAGCAATGGCGTGACCATGGTACCTGTCGGCGTTTTCAAGAAGGCTTTTGGCAGTGAAATCCGTTTGGAGAGCAATGATGTTGTCAAAATCAAGGAAGGTGCACATACGGTAACGATCACGATTGGTAGTCCGATTGCCTGGGTGGATGGCGTCAAAAAAGACATGGGTACATCCCCTAAAATGGTGAATGGTGTACTTATGGTTCCGCTTCGCGTGGTGGCAGCAGGAATCGGCGCAACACTTGCTCCAACGTCTTCAGGAGAAATCGTCATTCGCTTAGCGCAAACGGAATTGCCGACGGATGTGGACGAGGACGACATCGATGTGGATGCAGGTAAAACGAGAATCGGCAATAGTTATTATGGCTGGTCGATCGACTACCCAGAAGATATGATTACTTTGCAATCGGAAGAGCAGGAGCGCATGATGTCATTTGGCCCTGCAGACGAAAGTTATTATCTTCAGGTGTATGTCAGCGATCAGAATGCTGCACTTGATGCCGATGATTTGTTACAACAGCTTCTACAGGAAGCGAAGCTAGCGGAAGACGTTGTGCTGGATCGCCAAGCAGTCAATGAAACCAACACGCCATATGCCCGAATTGTTGTGAAAGATAAGGACGGGATGTTCTGGGAGATACGTCAATACGTCCAGAATGATCGTCTCTATAGTATTTATTTTGCAGATTATGATGCGGTCTATTATATGGATCTCGATCAACATGCAGCATTACTGGACTCATTCCAGCCTACCTATGATCAGTCAGACGATTCCATTAAAGATGTATCTACAGTCATTGAAGGGATGCGTTACGTCCACAATGGTGATTATGGCATTGAGCTGAATGTACCAGCAGGTTGGTCGATGGACAATAACGAGCTGTCCTACCAAGCGAAGGATGGAGCATACTTGGAAATGATCGTTTCATCTACGCCTAAGGGGGCTACCATTGAACAATGGAGTGAACAACTGGACAAGTGGATGCGTGAGGCATTCACGCTAGATAACTATGAGCCTATCCGATCCTATACGATGGATATGTCTGGAGAGACAGCAAAGGTTCGGGAGTTCCGTTATAACTTTGGCGATGGATGGCAGACAGAGTACAATGTACTGTTGCAGAAGGGCGATTATCGTTATTATGTTGAATATTCGTTCCCGGAAGATCAGAAGCAAGATCAAGCATGGTTTGAACGCATTGTTGAGAGTATCTATATTGATTTTGATATCGTTGCTGATAACTTTGGTCAATTGGAAGAGGATTACTATTTGATAGACAAATCGAAGCAACGTACACGGACATCCAAACGCTATCAGTACAGTGTAGATATTCCACGCTACTGGACGCCTTATAATGATCAGTTCGAACAATCTCCAGTGGCATATACTTTTACGGGTGGAGAGTTCTCTATTGCTGCAGACGAAGAGAAAACGCTTGAGATGACGGCCAGCCAGCTGAGAGAAGCGTATACGAAAGCAAGTCAAACGCGCAAGAACTTCAAGCTAATGAATAGTGAGAAGATCACGTTTGCAGGTGTGCCTGCCTATTCCTTTACCTATCAGGACGTGGAGAAGGGTGTACCCTATAGCGGACGTCAGATTGCATTCGAGAAGAATGGAATCACGTATACGATCACGAGTGGGCTGAATGATGCGAATCGAACGGAAGTTCAGGTAGCTGTGTTGGAAAAAGTATTGAACTCATTCACATTTATTAAATAAGGATGTTATGAAACAATAATATATAACATGCATGCCGGAAGGTCAGAAGACCTTTCGGTTTTTTATTTTGCGTATGAAAATGGTAAACGGTTTTTTCAGGAAAGCGTAGAAGAGTCGGTGCAGAAGTGGTACACTATACTAGTTCAGGAGTTATGACTGCTGATCTGATATGAAAGAATGACTGTAGGCCTGGATATCGGGGAATACAGACATATGTATAGATAGAATGATTGAATGATTTTAATTGATAGGTTGGACGTTCAGGCATGAAATCCGGCACATAGCCGGTTATGGGGAGGATATACATGAAAACAGCAACAATACGAAGAGAAGATGTCGAGCTTCTGGCACCCGCAGGTGACTGGGACTGTATGCGTTCGGCGGTAGCCAACGGCGCAGATGCTATTTTCTTCGGAGTCGAAAAATTTAATGCACGCGCACGCGCAAACAATTTCCGCATGGACGAGCTGCCAGAGATTATGGCGTTTTTGCACAGTTACGGCGTAAAAGGTTTTTTGACCTTTAATATATTGATTTTTGAAAATGAGTTGGCGGATGCCAAAGAACTCATTGATGCTTGTGTAGATGCTGGCGTAGATGCGGTAATTGTACAGGATCTTGGTTTGGTCAAATTGATCCGCGAAATCTCGCCGGACTTCCCGATTCACGGTTCAACGCAAATGACGATCACATCCCCGGAAGCGGTGGAATTTACGAAGCCGTTTGACATGGAACGTGTCGTGCTTGGACGTGAGAACAACTTGAAGCAGATTCAGAAGATCGGAGAACAGGCAAAATTGCCGATGGAAGTATTTGTCCATGGTGCGCTCTGTGTATCCTACTCGGGTCAATGTCTTACTTCTGAAATGTGGGGTGGACGTTCTGCGAACCGCGGAGAATGTGCACAGGCCTGCCGTTTGCCGTACGATCTGATGGTCGATGGTGAGCATAAACCGATGGGTGATGTGGCATATCTGCTGTCTCCTAAGGATCTGGCTGCGATTGACTTGATGCCTGAACTGATCGAAGCAGGTGTAACTTCTTTCAAAATTGAAGGACGTCTCAAAACGCCAGAATATGTGGCGAACGTGGTAAGTAAATATCGCAAAGCGATTGACCGGTATTTTGACGGAGATAACACACCGCCTAGTAAGGAAGAAGTTCGTGAACTGCAACAGAGTTTCTCTCGTGGCTTCACGCATGGCTTCCTCGATGGTACGAATAACAAGCAACTCGTAGATGGTACATTCCCGAAAAGCCGTGGTGTCTATCTTGGACGTGTTGACCAAGTGTTGCGCGATGGCGTCGTTCTGAAGCTCGATGCACCGGTGAAGCGTGGAGACGGAATTGTATTTGATGCCGGAGATCCAACGCAGAAGGAAGAAGGCGGGCGTGTATACGATGTGCGTCGTAAAGGCGTAAAACTCGAAGGTGAAGCTGGAGAGGGCTGGATTGTGGACATCGTGCCAGGCCGTAGTGATGTGGATCTGCGCCGTGTGAAGGTTGGCGACAAAGTATGGAAAACGAATGACCCTGCGCTGGATAAACGTCTGCGTCAGTCATTTGAGACAGATAAGCCATACCGTGTGTTCCCGGTAACCGTCAAAGTGATTGGCAGCCCGGGACAGCCACTTAGTACGTGGTGGACAGATGTGCAGAAGGGCACAACAGTCCGTGTAGACTCCGAGATGGAACTGGATATCGCTCAGAAACGTCCAATGACATACGAGTTGCTCGAAGAGCAGTTTGGACGTTTGGGTGGTACGGTGTTCCAACTGGAGCAGTTGGATGTCAACCTGCATGGTGATATCATTATCCCAATGCGCGAGCTGAACAATATTCGCCGTCAGGCGGTTGAACAGCTCGCGGGTGAGCGTCCTAAACCACCTGTCTACGTGAAACGTGCGGTGGACGTATATGGCGATACGGTGAAACCAGCATCGCCAGTTGCTCGTGGTCAAGCGGAACTGACCGCGCTCTGCCGTAGTCTGCCGCAAGTAGAGGCAGCACTGGAAGCGGGCATTGAGATGATCTACGCTGATTTCGAGTTCATCAAACAGTTCCCGGCAGCTGTAGAGGCTGTTCGGACGGCTGGACGCAAAATTGCGCTGGTAACTCCGCGTATTCATATGCCTGGCGAGAACGGATACCACAACAACATCCTGCGTCTGAAGCCGGATGCAGTGCTGGTACGTAACACGGGTGCACTTTATTTCTATCTCCGTCATCGGATGGAGAACCCGGATGCGAAGCATCCGGAATTGATCGGTGATTTCTCATTGAACATTGCGAATCACAAGGCTGTTGAATTGTTCCTGGAAGCAGGTTGTGATTCGGTCACTCCTTCATATGACCTGAACATTCAGCAAATGGTTGATCTGCTGGGTCGCTCACGGACAGACAAGATGGAAGTGGTTATTCACCAGCATCTGCCGATGTTCCATACAGAACACTGCGTGTACTGTACGTTTATGAGTGAAGGTACGGACTATACGAACTGTGGACGTCCATGTGAAGATTCCCGCGCATCTCTGCAGGATCGGATCGGTATGTCTCACCCCGTACGTGTGGATGAAGGTTGCCGTAATACCGTTTATAACGCAGTAGAGCAATCTGGTGCTGAATATCTAGCCAACTTCATGGATCTGGGCGTATCCCGTTACCGTGTAGAATTCCTAGAGGAAACACCTGAACAAGTACGTGAAGTTATTGATCTATACAACCGTGCACTGCGCGGTGAGATCAGCGGTACGCAAGTTTGGAAAACCCTAAAAGCAACAAACCAACTCGGCGTAACGCGTGGTCAATTGGTGAAATAAGCTCACAAACCCCAATCTCTGCCTTACGGAGCTCTTGGGGTTTTTTTCTATAAAATCTGAATAATCGTGACGGGGTAGTTGATGTCCATTATTCTGCATGAATAAGGAGGCGAAAAATCCGTGGCGCCATTCACAATCATGGATATTAAATTGCTGTGCGGAGTCACGGCATTCAAGCAAGGCGAAGCCTACAATGAATCGGGAAGGGTCACGGGCCTCACTGCCAGCGAGGATCAAAAGCATTATGAAGCGTTGGTTCGCGGCACGCAGCGTTATAAAGTCACCGTTGACCTCGATGAGGTGGGGGAGATTGTAGCCGACTGCAACTGTCCCAACGACACGAGCTATTATGACCAATGTAAACATGTCGCGGCTGTATTGCTGTCGATTCACCAATGGGGAGAGCAGCAGGAGCGTGAGTCCAGAAGCAATCTCCCTTCCAAAGTGGGTACATTAGTAGAAGAACGTGAATGGGAACGTCCTGCTCCAGTTCATTTTGCTCAGGCAAACCGTCCAAGTTCAGCTCCAGGATGGGGCAGGTCGGCAGATAAACCCTCCTATCGGACAGCAGATCAGATTTTGTCTATGTTTGCCAAGGAACGCCATTACGTAGATGAGCATAGACGGCATCACACAGCACCTGTCACACGGTCTTCGCTGCGGGAAGAGTTACATGTGCAGTTTATATGCAAACTCGTACAGGTTCATCAAGGGGGAGCCAAACTGGCTCTTGAACTGAAAGTTGGAGGCAAACGACTGTACGTTGTTCAGAAGGTAAAGCAATTCCTCAACTGTATTGAGAAAGGCGAACCGATGTCGTTTACGAAGTTATTCCTCTACGATCCTTCCATGCACTATTTTAATGCTCAGAATCAGGCTATTCTATCAATGTTGATTCGAATGAGACAGAGTGAGGAAGCTTATCGACAATCGATATCTGGGTACCTGGGTGCTTCCGATGGAAGGGATATTCTCATTGCTCCATTAGTTTGGAAGCCGCTGCTCGAATTGTTGCTTCAGGCGGATAGCCGAATGGAAGGTACGGGTTTTATTAATGGGCCGCTGACCTTAGGCGAAGGTGTATTGCCTTTGTACTATCGTATCGCACAGGGCTCGAATGAAGGGTATCAGCTTGAAGTTTCTGGACTACGTGAACTGATTCTGCTTCCTGCGTATGATGCTGCTGTCGTGGAAGGACAGTTGCATATGTTAGATGCAATGCAGATGCGGAGCTTAGAGGATCTAAGCAAGGCGCTCACCTCGTATGGCATTAAAGAAAGCATCGACATTTCAGCCCAGCAGGTGGATGAGTTTGTACAGCATGTTGTGCCGGAGCTTCGTCTCCTTGGACATTTATCTATTGATTCACAGGTGCGTGAGCAGATTGCGGAGCCGGAACTTGCACCGAAGTTATATATCGACTTCTACCGAGAGCGGATTACCGCACGTCTGGAATTCGATTATAGTGTCATGGTTATTAATCCACTTGCTGAATATCTGATAGATGAGGATGAGAAGAAGATCATTCTCGTGCGTGATCGCCATGCGGAACGGAATCTGATTGATCGTTTGGATCACTCTTTTCTAGAACGGGATGGGAGTGTGTGGACGAGTGAACGAGAAGATGCGATCTATGATGTCATGTATCATTTGCTCCCTGAGCTCGAAGGTTTCGTAGATATTTATATGCCACATGCAGTGAAAGCGATGATGCAATCCTATCCTACGCCTCCCAAAGTAAGAGCAGATCTAGGTAAAGGACTGGATTGGCTAGAAATTTCGTTTGAAATGGAAGGCATCGATGAGCTGGAGCTGCGAGAGATTATGCGTAGTATTGTGGAAAAGAAACCTTATTTCCGTTTACGCAGCGGCGTGTTTGTCTCACTTGAAAATGAAGGGGCTGAGAGCTTTGCGCGTCTCGCTGACTCGCTTGGTTTAGAGGCAGCTGATATGAACAGCAGCCAGCTATCGTTGCCTGCTGTTCGGGCACTTCAACTACCAGGGCGTGACGAAGTGTCCAACCATGTAAAATGGGGCGGCTCGTTACGACGTTTCTTGGATCACCTCCGCGATCCGGATGGAATGGATTTTGAGTTGCCTTCCGCGCTAGCACCTGTGCTGCGTGATTATCAGGTCAGCGGGTACCAATGGCTTCGTACGCTTGCATTTTATCGGTTCGGAGGCATCTTGGCAGATGATATGGGACTTGGCAAAACGCTACAAAGTATTGCCTACATCACGGCATCACTTCAGGAGAAGCCTGAATACAGCGATGATCAGGTAACGAGTCTCCCTTTAGATGATATGGCTGCCGCTACGGATGGTGTATGGACAACCACACAACAAGACGGATTAACCATCCGAACGAGGGCTACGCATCCTCCAGTGCTTGTTGTCGCCCCAGCTTCGTTAACCTATAACTGGGCGAATGAATTTGCACGATTTGCTCCACAGTTGCGTGTGTTAATTGCAGCAGGACACCGAGAAGAGCGAGCTTCGATGCTTGCGGATATGAATCAGGCAGACGTTATTGTGACGTCTTACCCATTACTGAGACGGGATTTAGACATGTACTTGGGCAGAAGCTTCCATACGCTTATTTTGGATGAAGCGCAGGCAATTAAGAATTCTTCGTCTCAAACGGCTCAAGCAGTTAAGCAAATCCAAGCTCCGCGTCGCTTTGCGCTCACAGGCACGCCAGTGGAGAATTCCCTGGATGAGTTGTGGTCGATCTTTGAAGCGGTCTTCCCTGGTTTGTTTCCGAACTATCGGAGATTCCGTGATCTACCTCCAGAGCGGATTGCGCCGATGGTACGTCCATTCATTCTCCGTCGCTTGAAGAAAGATGTGCTTGAGGAGCTGCCGGACAGAATTGAGACGGTACAGCGCTCCGAGCTGACGGATGAACAGAAGAAGCTCTATGCGGCTTATCTGGCTCAGCTCCAGGATGAGACTTCAAAAGATATGGAGGATGGCGGGTTCAATAAGAACCGTATCAAGATATTGGCGGGTATTACTCGATTAAGACAGTTATGCTGCCATCCGGCGCTCTTTGTAGAAGGTTACCTGGGAGACTCAGGCAAAATGGAACAGCTGCTAGAGACCGTGGAAGATTGTCTTGCTGCGGGTAAACGTATCCTTATATTCTCACAGTTTGCGAGTATGCTGAGCCTAATCCGGCAGACATTGGCGGCGCAGGGACGGGATTTGTTCTATCTCGATGGACAGACACCTGCTGCCAGCCGTGTAGAGATGTGTCGTAGATTCAATGAAGGAGAAGGTGAACTATTCCTTATCTCCTTAAAAGCAGGCGGCACGGGATTGAACTTAACCGGAGCGGATACCGTTATTTTGTACGATCTGTGGTGGAACCCTGCGGTGGAGGAGCAAGCAATCGGTCGTGCTCACCGGATGGGACAGAAGCAAGTGGTACAAGTCATTCGTCTGATTACGGAGGGCACCATCGAGGAGAAAATTTTAGAGCTACAGCAGCGTAAGAAAGACCTCATTGCAGAAGTGATCGAGCCGGGAGATGGTGGATCGACCACATTATCGGAACAGGATATTCGGGAACTTTTGATGGTATAATGGATTCCAATTACGTAGATGATGTCCATTATTTTAATCCATTTATATTATCGTGTTTCATAATTTTTTGATCAGAGGGGTGGATTCAGCATGCGTATACGCAAAGCCATTATTCCTGCAGCCGGACTGGGTACCCGATTTCTCCCAGCCACGAAAGCAATGCCCAAAGAAATGCTGCCCATCGTGGACAAGCCGACGATCCAATACATTATTGAAGAAGCAGTGGCTTCAGGGATTGAAGATATCATTATCGTCACAGGTAAGGGTAAGCGTGCTATCGAGGATCATTTTGATTCCTCCTTCGAACTAGAGCAGAACTTGGCAAGTAAGCAAAAGTGGGATCTGCTCGAACAGGTACGTAAACCTTCTGAGATGGCTGATATTCATTATATTCGTCAAAAGGAAGCCAAAGGTCTAGGGCATGCGATCTGGTGTGCTCGCAAGTTTATCGGCAATGAACCCTTCGCTGTCCTGCTTGGCGATGATATCGTTGAGTCCAAGCACCCTTGTCTGCAACAGATGATTGAGGTCTATGATGAATTACAGTCGCCGATCGTTGGCGTACAGCCTGTTGGTTGGGATGAGGTATCTCGGTACGGGATTGTTGATGGGGAAGCTATCCCGAACACTGAAGATCGTGTATTCCGTGCACGTCGTTTAATCGAGAAGCCGAAGCAGGAAGATGCCCCTTCGAACCTTGCTATTATGGGTCGTTATATTTTAACACCAGATATATTCGAAATTTTGGGTCGCCAATCTGTCGGGGTAGGTGGAGAAATCCAGCTTACCGATGCGCTGTCTCTACTGAATCATCAACGTCAGATTCTCGCCTACCACTTTGATGGTTTGCGTCACGATGTAGGAGAGAAGCTGGGCTTCATTGAGACAACCCTTCATTATGCGATGCAACGTCCTGACCTGCGTGAGGAATTGTTGAAGTACCTGGAGAAGATCGTGAATGAGAATAAATCGTAAAGAATTTATATTGTGTTTCCCCATATTACATCTATCATTTAACTGATCTCTGATCTTTCATCTCTAAGCCAAGCCAATGACCTTTCTGGCTTGGCTTAGTTTGTTCTTATGTAACTTTAAATGAACTTCATATGTACATGAGAATATTCTATCTTGCGGGCCGATGAACAATCACACACCTGATCTTTTACATATATATAGTCAATATGAATAAACCCAGTAACATGATAACGGAGGGATACGATGAAAGTAATTCCACTGTTTATGGACGGGGCGGCTATTTTGGAGCCTAAGGTGTATGGTGATCATCGAGGTTATTTTATGGAGAGCTATAATGAGCAGCAGCTACAAGAACAGGGGATCAACCATGTATTTGTGCAGGACAATCAATCCTTATCTGCGGAAGCGGGTGTTATCCGAGGGTTGCACTATCAGCTTCAACCTAAGGCTCAAACCAAGCTCGTGAGAGTACTATCTGGCGCAATCTATGACGTAATCGTGGATATCCGTCCATCCTCCAAGACATTTGGTCAATGGAAAGGTTTTATACTCAGTGAGTACAATCAGCGTCAGCTCCTTGTTCCCCAAGGGTTTGCACATGGGTTTTGTACCCTTGTTCCTAACGTTCTAGTATCTTATAAGGTAGATGCGTACTATTCGCCTACACACGATCGTGGTATTTTGTGGAATGATCCAGCACTTGCAATCGACTGGCCCATAACGAATCCTGTTTTATCCGATAAGGATCAGAAACATCCCTGCTTGCAGGATGCCGAAGTAAATTTTGACTAAAGGAGAGAGACACCATGAAACTGCTCGTTACTGGGGGAGCTGGATTTATAGGCAGCAACTTTGTGATGTATATGCTTCGCACACATCCAGATTATGAGATCATCAATGTGGATTCTTTAACGTATGCAGGAAATCTGGAGAATTTACAATCCATTGAATCCAATCCGCAGTATCGTTTTATCCACGCAGATATCACGAATGTAGAACAGATGGAGCAGATTATATCGCAAGGCATCGACGTTGTCGTTAATTTCGCTGCCGAGTCCCATGTGGATCGCAGTATTGTATCGCCGGATATTTTCGTTCGAACGAATGTACTGGGCACCCAAGTTCTGCTCGATGCGGCGAAGAAATATCAGATCACCAAATTTGTGCAAGTGTCTACGGACGAGGTATATGGTTCTCTTGGTGCGACCGGTTTGTTTACCGAAGAGACACCGCTGATGCCGAACAGTCCTTACTCCGCAAGTAAGGCCGGTGCAGATCTCTTGGTCAGAGCTTACCATGAGACCTTCGGTCTGCCGGTGAATATTACACGTTGCTCCAACAATTACGGTCCATATCAATTTCCAGAGAAACTCATTCCGCTTATTATATCCCGTGCTTTGAATGATGAGGCAGTTCCGATTTATGGAGACGGTTTGAATATACGCGACTGGCTTTACGTTGAGGATCATTGCAGTGCAATTGATCTAGTTATCCATCGTGGACGGGTTGGGGAAGTATACAACATTGGTGGAAATAATGAGCGTACCAATCTCTATATTGTAGAAACCATTCTCAAGCAACTTGGCAAACCGACTAGTTTGATCCAATATGTACAAGATCGGTTAGGGCATGATCGCCGTTACGGGATAGATCCGACCAAATTGACTACAGAGCTTGGCTGGCAGCCTGTGCATCATTTCGAAACCGGGATCAAAGAGACGATCCAATGGTATTTGGATAATAAAACATGGTGGACACGTATCCAATCGGGTGCCTACCAGAATAGTGTGAAACCTCATGAAGACAATCAAATGAGTGAGCCAAATGAAATATAGAGTGATGGTGACGGGAGCAGCAGGTCAGTTAGGTCAAGATGTTGTACAGACGTTCCAGCGAGAGGGTCATCATGTAATGGCTTGTGATAGGGAACAGATGGACATCACGAATCAACAGCAATGTACCAAGACTATTATATCGTTCAGACCTCACATAATTATTCACTGTGCTGCTTATACCGCGGTGGATCAAGCGGAGACGGATGAAGAAACGGCTTACGCAGTAAATGCAACAGGAACACGTAATATTGCAGTGGCAGCGGAAAAAGTGAAGGCCAAACTACTTTATATTAGTACAGACTATGTTTTTGATGGAACTTCCCGTGTGCCTTACCGAGAGTATGATATAACCAATCCACAAAGTGTGTATGGCCGATCGAAGCTAGCCGGGGAGCAGTTAGTGCAGAGTTTATGCTCACAATGGTTCATTGTACGGACATCATGGGTGTTCGGGGTATACGGTCATAATTTTGTGAAAACAATGTTGGAGCTCTTACAGAATCGCCCTGAGTTACAAGTGGTTCAAGATCAGATTGGATCACCAACGTACACTGTGGATCTTGCTAATCTTGTGAGCGTCCTCGCTCTAAGTGAGCAGTATGGCATTTATCATGTGTCCAACACGGGAACGTGTACATGGTATGAATTCGCCAAGGCGATTGCGGAAGAAGCAGCGAAGCAGGATGATTTTCATCTGAAGGCCACACTAATACCGTGCTCCACAGAGAAGTTCCCCCGACCAGCTCCGCGTCCCTCCTATTCTGTGATGGATCATCTGGCGCTCCGGACGAACCGTTTACAATTACTCAGACCTTGGAGAGAAGCTTTGATTGCTTTTTTACAAGAGTTAAAAGATGTACAGAAGAATGGATAGCTCAGCCACATTCCTTCATTTAACAGTCGCCTATGGGCGGCTTTTTTGTTTGATACCTCTCATATCAGGGTAGTTAGTTACCAAAAAGCAATTGTGTATTCGCGTAATGCGCGCAATCCTAATCCAGATGATAGATGACCAATCCGCTTAATCTTCTATACTATCACTCACTTAAGGAAGTGAATGCCCTATGAAACGCATCGCCGCAGTTCTTACATTACTTCTCGTTACCGTAGGTATGCTCTTTTTTGCCTATGATCGTCAGAGTGAGGAGCAACGGGAAGGCTTTACAGCATACCGTTTAATTGCCCATGCCATGGGAAGTATTCGGGATCAACCTTACACCAACGCTTATGAGGCGATGATTGCGAATTACGAGAAAGGCACACGTGTGTTTGAAATTGATTTTATGCTGACATCTGATCGCAAAACAGTGGCTAGACATGAATGGACAGCGAATATGAGCAAAATGTTAGGACAGGATGAAGAACTTCCTGAAGAGAAGCAGGCAGAGCGACTGACGTATGATGAATTTATGAACACGCCAATTCTCGGCATGTATCAACCGATGGATGCAGAAGGCATTGTGGATGTGCTCGCCCATTACCCGGACATGTACATTGTGACAGACACCAAGGAGCAGAAGGACGAAGATATTAAGCAGGTTCTGCAATCCTTAGTGAATGCGGGTAAGAAGTATGATTCAGAAGTGCTTGATCGCATTGTAGTTCAGATCTATAACGAGCCGATGCTGCAAACGGTGAAAGAGGTCTATGCATTTCCTTCCATTATTTATACGTTATATGCTACCCCGGATACAGAGGCTCAGGTGGTCGATTTTGTGCAAAAGAATGATATTGATGCAGTAACAATGCCTGAATATAAGGTGAATCAGAACTTCGTCGCCAAGCTGAACAAAGCTGGAGCGGTTACCTATGTACACACTATCAATGATACAGATCAAGTAGCGAGCTATGAAAAATGGGGCGTGTATGGCGTCTATTCCGATATCCTGACCGAACAAGAATTGGAGCAGATGAACACGAGGTTTGCCTGGCGACCCTAATTTATGTTTAATGGATTTTCTTACAAAAAATTACAGATTACTCCTGAACATGTGGGGAGAGTCTGTAATTTTTTGTTCCCCTTTTTATGCGAACATTGACACTCACTCCCTGCTGACTTAGACTGAGTTTATAAGCTTCAAAAGGATAGAGAAGAACCTCTGGAGGAATGTTCGTTGATAGACATGATTAAGCAGTGGAGACATGTTTTTAAGCTCGACCAGGATCGAGAAATATCAGATGAAGCATTGGACAAGGTATGTATGTCTGGAACGGATGCGATCATCGTGGGAGGTTCTTCAGGGATTACGTATGACAACACCGTAGATCTCATGTCTCGTATTCGTCGTTATGAGCTGCCGTGTGTGCTTGAAGTATCCGATCTGGAGGCGGTCGTCCCTGGATTTGACGGTTATCTCATTCCCATCGTGCTGAATGCGACAGATAACAAATGGATCATTGGACAGCACCAGCAGGCGATAGAGCGTTATGGTTATCTGATCCCGTGGGATTTGCTTATTGCTGAGGGGTACGTTGTGCTACATGCGAACTCCACTGTGGCACGACTCACCGGAGCGGATACCGAGCTAACGACAGAGGCTGCCGTTGCTTATGCTCAGGCTGCGGAGCGATTGCTTCACCTGCCTATTGTATACATGGAGTACAGCGGTACGTTTGGCAACATGGAACTGGTCGGTGAGGTGCACAGACAACTGGATCGGGCACATCTTATCTATGGCGGCGGAATCGATACGGCGGAGAAAGCAGGACAAGCTGCTCAAGTTGCAGATACCGTTGTTGTAGGGAACATCATTTATAGTGATTTACAGAAGGCGCTGGAAACTGTGCAGGCTGTGAAACAATCGGTTTAAGCGGTTTAGTTTACCATTCCCCCACATCCCTCTTCGAATCTGTTAAAATAGAACTTTGCCCTTTATAACTTAGTAATATCGCAATTAGGGGTTTCAAACCTCTTTCAACAATTGCATTCACGATTTATGTTTCAGACAGAAATGTAGATTGAGGGGCGATTTGAGAAAACGAAGTGTCCCTTTTTACAACTGAAAAGTTACTACAGTTTTCTGGTTTTTTTTACCTAACACCAAAATATAAGGATACGATGTTTACACCCGAACGGAGAGTGCAGAAGCGATCTGGAGAAACGAAGTGTTCGTATTTATCACCGGATTTTCCCTTTGACAAAGGGGATCAAAAAATCTGGGGATAACGACGATCGGAAGATGCTACTGCACTCGGAGTGACAAGTGTAACCCCTAGCACCCTTTATAAGATTAATCAACGAAAGGAGCATGCATGCATGCAACCTATTAATATACATGATGCCGTGGCACGGCTTAACACCCCACAGCGACAAGCCGTCGAGGCGACGGATGGGCCGCTGCTGATTATGGCAGGAGCGGGAAGTGGTAAGACCCGAGTGCTTACGCACCGGATTGCCTACCTTATCGCAACACGCAAAGCACCCCCTTGGGGCATTCTGGCAATTACCTTTACGAACAAAGCAGCCCGGGAGATGCAGGATCGGGTATCCCAACTCGTAGGTGGCTCTCAAGGCCGCGACATCTGGGTATCCACATTCCACTCCATGTGTGTGCGTATTTTGCGCCGTGACATTGAACGAATCGGTTTTACACCTAACTTCAGTATTTTGGACTCATCTGATCAATTATCTGTTATTCGTAGCTGTATGAAGGATCAGAATATCGATACGAAGAAGTTCGAACCCAAAGCGGTTCAGGCGATGATGAGCACAGCGAAGAATGAACTGATCAGTCCTGAGCAATATGAGAAGCAGGCAGGCGACTATTTTGAGGGGATTGTGGCGAAGGTATATACGATGTACCAAAAGCGGTTAAGAGCCAACAACTCGCTCGATTTCGACGATCTCATTATGGCGACGATTCAACTCTTCAAAGAAGTGCCGGAAGTTCTCGACTTCTATCAGAAGAAATTCCAGTACATTCACGTGGACGAGTATCAGGATACGAACCGTGCACAATACATGCTCTGCCGCATGCTTGCAGACAGTCACCACCGCATATGCGTAGTAGGGGATAGTGACCAATCGATCTATCGCTGGCGCGGCGCGGATATCAGCAACATTTTGAACTTTGAGAAGGACTACCCAGAGGCACAGACGATTTTGCTGGAGCAGAACTATCGCTCAACCTCTAACATTCTGAATGCAGCGAATGAAGTGATCGGTCTCAATACCGGACGCAAACCGAAGAAGCTGTGGACGGACAAAGAGGGTGGTTCCAAGATTAAGGTTTACCGTGCTGATTCCGAGCATGATGAAGGTTATTTCGTAACCTCCGAGATTAGTAAAAATGTGAAGAACGGCAAATCCTATCAGAACCACGCCATTCTGTATCGTACCAATGCCCAGTCTCGGGTAATAGAGGAAATTCTAATTAAGTCGGATATTCCTTATCAGATCGTCGGCGGCATCAAGTTCTATGATCGTAAAGAGATCAAGGATATTTTGGCTTACCTTCGTTTGTTATCTAACCCGGACGATGATATCAGCCTCACTCGGATCATTAATGTGCCGAAGCGTAGCATTGGGGATACAACGGTTGCGAAGCTTGCGGCGGCTGCCGGTGAGCGTGGAGTTTCCATTTTCCGTGTGCTTCAGGTTGTGGACGATCTTGGTTTTGCAGGTCGGACGCGCAATGCGTTAGTGGAGTTCTATGATATGATCGCTGCATTGCACCAGATGGTAGAGTATCTGTCGGTAACTGAACTGACGGAGAAAATTCTGGAGATGAGTCAATACCGTATTGAGATGCAAAATGAGAATACACTCGAATCACGTGCACGGCTGGAGAATATTGACGAGTTCCTGTCCGTAACGATGGAGTTCGAGAAAAATAATGAAGACAAAACACTTCTTTCATTCCTCACCGATCTCGCCTTAATTGCGGATATAGACAGCATGAACGACGATGAAGAGGATCAGAGCGATGCGGTGACTTTGATGACAATGCACAGTGCCAAAGGTCTGGAGTTCCCGGTTGTCTTTATCGTGGGTATGGAAGAAGGAGTCTTCCCACATAGTCGAGCCTTTATGGATAATGAAGAGCTGGAGGAAGAACGCCGCCTTGCTTATGTAGGTATCACCCGCGCGGAGGAGCAGTTGTTCTTGTCGTGTGCTCAGATGCGGACGTTGTTTGGACGCACAACGGCGAATCCACCGTCCCGCTTCCTTGACGAAATTCCGGATGAGCTAAAAGAAGATACCTCGATCGCACGTGACCGTTATCGTCGTGGTACGAACACTGGGGGATCTTATGGAGGACGTGGACTAGGCTCCAGCGGTGGAAGTAACTTTGGTGGTAGTGCGGCTAAGCTGTTCGAACATCAAAGCCGGAGTGGTTCTTCCGCTAGTGCATCCGCACCAACTTCCCGTGTAACTACAAGCACCTCACGTCCAACATACGCTACGCCATCATCTGCTTCCAAGCCTGCGGCTTCGAATAGTGAATCAGGTTTCAAAGCAGGGGATAAAGTGCAGCATGGCAAGTGGGGAACAGGCACAATCGTTGCGGTAAAAGGTAGCGGTAATGATACCGAGCTGCAGATTGCATTCCCGGCTCCAGTTGGGGTGAAGCGTCTGCTTGCTGGTTTTGCACCTATTACCAAAGTAGAATAAGTCTAATAAGTCTATAAGAGAATATTATCTATAACCTTTAGCTGGATCTATCAGTTATGATGAATTCTCTTATCTCCTATCTAAGTTGCATGAATTCGCGTCAGGGAATTATGAAGTCGATTCAAGAGCGAACGCAGAGCCATGCTCTGACGTTCGTTCTACATATATATTTGACATATGATCACATATAGTTCGAGTTAAGATTAATATAACGGAGGGATGGCCCTGTATGGACCCAATGAACCGGATGGAGCAACTCGTAACTGAGCTGAACCAACATAACTATCAATACTATACGATGGATCAGCCACAGATCAGCGATAAGGAATATGATCTTTTGTATGACGAACTGGTCTCACTGGAGCAAGAGAGTGGTATAGTATTGCCGGACTCTCCGACACAGCGGGTCGGTGGAGAATTGCTCAAAGGCTTCACACCACATCGACATCTATCTCCACTGTGGAGCTTGGACAAAGCTCAGAACATTGAACAGCTTCGAAATTGGCATACACGTGTATTGAAGTTAGTGAACGATTATAATACCAAAAATCCAGATGAACCTTTGCCGGAGCCAGGCTATGTCATCGAGCTGAAGTTTGATGGGCTAACCTTGAATCTGACTTATACCAATGGAGAATTGGTACAAGCTTCTACACGGGGGAACGGCTCCGTAGGTGAAGGGATTCTGGCTCAGGTTCGAACCATTAAATCCGTACCGCTTAAAATTCCTTACACCGAAGGTACCCTTGAAGTTCAAGGAGAAGGAATTATGAATCTGTCTGTCTTGGAACGATACAATGAGACTGCAGCCGAGCCACTCAAAAATGCGCGCAACGCCGCAGCAGGAGCACTCCGTAACCTGAATCCTAAGACAACAGCAGAGCGTCGTCTGAATGCTTATTTTTATAACATTGGATATTCGGATAACGTTCAGTTCTCCACGCATCAGGAGATGATGGATTTTCTCAGAGAAAATCGCTTCAAGGTGAACCCGTCCATTACCTATTTCCAGGAATTCGATGATGTGATGGAGCAACTGGCTGCCATTCAAGAGAATCGTGGACAGTTGGATTATTTGATCGATGGAGCAGTTATCAAACTTACGGATATGCGTACCCGTGAGGTACTGGGGTACACAGATAAATTCCCACGCTGGGCTGTCGCATACAAATTCGAGGCTGAAGAGACAACGACTGTTCTAAAGGCCGTAGATTGGAATGTTGGACGTACCGGGAAGGTCACACCACTGGCGCGTGTGGAACCTGTTGAACTTGCGGGAGTTACTGTACAGAACTGTACGTTGAACAATGTGGGTGACATTGAGCGGAAAAATCTGAAGTTTGCATTGGGCGCAAGAGTATTTATCCGTCGTTCTAATGATGTTATTCCTGAGATCCTTGGTAAGGTGACGGAGGAGAGCGACGGCGAAGAGATTGTATATCCAGAACACTGCCCGGCATGTGGTTTTCCATTAGAGCAGCGGGGAGCTCATTTGTTCTGTAATAACAAGACGGCGTGCAAGCCGCAGACTGTAGCTCGTATTTCCCATTTTGCTTCGCGCGACGCCATGGATATCGAGACGTTCAGTGAGAAGACAGCGATCCAGCTGTATGATGAACTGAATGTACGTGAGCCGGCAGACCTATATACGTTACAATTCGATGATCTAGTGAAGCTTGAGCGTTTTGGTGAAAAGAAAGCGAGTAACCTGCTGGCAGCGCTGGAGCAGAGTAAAGACCGTGACCTTGCATCGTTCCTGTACTCACTAGGTATTCCGAACACGGGCAAGTCAACAACACGTATGCTCGCCGATCATTATCGTAATCTGCATGCAATCATGAATGCAACGGTGGAGGAACTTATTGAGCTTCCTGATGTAGGTGGTATAGTGGCTGAGAGCATCGTCAATTTCTTCGCTGATCCGTTCACACAGGCGGCTATTGAGAAAATGCTGGATCTAGGGGTGAAAGCGCAAGCGCCGGAAGCTCCTGCAGTTGTTGTGGAGGATTCCTTCTTCAGTGGCAAAACGGTTGTCCTCACTGGGACGTTACATCAATTGACGCGAGATGAAGCTACGCAAAGGCTTGAGGCTCTGGGTGCAAAAGTGACAGGTAGTGTGTCCAAAAAGACAGACCTTGTCATCGCTGGAGAGAAAGCAGGTAGCAAGCTGGCTAAGGCGCATGATCTCGGTATTCCTACGATTGAGGATGAGGATGAATTGGTTCGTCTGTTAAACCTATAAGTAAATGATATGAACATAACGCTGATGATCAGGTTATGACGTTACAAATAAAGTGGCGGCATAGGCTAGCTGAAATTCATGAATATAAAAAAGACCGAATGGCACGATCATGTGCAACTCGGTCTTTTTTATAGTTTGAACGAAAGGAAGAAAGGAAGTACACTTGCCGCCAAGTATTAGCATATCATCCTGTCACAGTTATCCTATTTATTCTATGTGTGTTCCAATTCCTCTTTTAAAGAGGATCTCGTGAAGGATAGGTGTTTGCTTTCGGTGAAGTTTGTTTGCATGAAGCTTGGAAACTAATCCTCCAACCAATTTCTTTCTTTATCGTTCACTGAGTGAGGAATTATTTCAAACTGCAACGTTGAGGTAAAGAGATAATGAGATCAGCAGGCTTGATAAGCTTGCAGAACTATTAAAGGCTAGGAGTTCGTGTTTTTGACCCCGGGAGCCATGCATCCTTATCATATCCGCGTTCTTCCCAGTATCCAATATGTTCGCTGTCAATCAGTTCGATTCGATTGAGCCATTTCACCGATTTATAAGCATACATTTGAGGTATAACCAGGCGAACTGGACCACCCAGATCTGCTGGGATTGGTTTACCGTCATGCATGACAGCAATCATAATATCATCCATTTGGGCTTGCTCTAACGTGATTGCATCTGTATACACTCCGTCTCCAGAATAAAACTTGACGCTATGTGCTTCAGGTTTCACACCGGCGTGAGCCAGTAACTGTTTGAGGGTGATTCCTTCCCAAGTGTTTTTGTAAACAGACCACCCCGTAACGCAGTGGAAGTCGCTGACCTGAACCGTACGGGTGAGCTTCACAAACTGTTCCCAGTTCCAGATCTGTCCTCGTTCAACTAAGCCATCAATTCGGAATGACCAGTTTTCATTGGAGAAAGAGGGAATCGGAGTGACCGTATACACTCGAAAATGTCCCTCTGCGCCTCCGCCGATTGGAGGGGAAGAAGCAGGCATGGGCTGAGGTAAAGGAACCATACGATTGGGATCATTCTCCAACATAGAATCGATGCTATTTTTCATATTTATATTACGCCCAATCCAAGATACAAATGTAGGTCCGAGCGTAACGGTGAGTCCCAGACCAACAGCAGAGCGAATGAAAGCTCGTCGCGTATATACAGGTTGAGGTTTACCGGTGTCGTTTAGTAATTCGTCCCTAGACGTTATTGTCGAATCGAAGGAAGATGATGATGCTACATAAGTGTCTTGATCTGAAGGAACAGGTGAGCCTGATTGGATCTCATTTTGATCGGATGAACTCGTTCTAGTCGTTACCGCCCTGCGTGCAGGATCCTTCAACCATTTCGTGCGGGTGATCGAATGGTAGATAATATAGGGTAGTCCAATCCAAGTTAATAGATCATGAGTGAGTAATGCAGCATTCGACATCTTCGGACCGGCGAGCTTGAACTGCCATAACACAATACCTGAGATTAGCCAGCCGACGAGTAGTACAAGAACTACAATTGTGTTTGCACGTTGCCATGGCCTGTTTCGAAGCTGCTTCCAATGCTTACCTGCCAAAATCAAATAGTATACGACAGGCGCTAACATGGCCAAACCAACAACAATGTGGATCCATTTCAACCATACACGTCCAATGCCCAGTAACTCTCGCCAAAAGCCTCCAACTAACATCAAGCCAGTAATGGCAAGGATGACTACAATCCAAGCATTCCATGCATGAATGGATACGAGTTTTTTGCCATATCCTTTGCGCACACGTTTCAGCCATCGATTCAAATGCGATCACCTCACCTAATTTAATTCGTAAACTTTCTCATGTTTCTTCTATACATAAAGAAGTAACTAATGACCGCAGCTACGTTAAGAGCAATCAACATATTCATTTTTATATACCTCATTATAGAAGCTTTGGATCACTTTCTTCAAACACTCTCAACGTAGAAAGCTGATGCTGAATTAAAGATGTCCAGAGGGGGAAATAACAAGTATAATCATAGACTGGTATGTCCTATGGCTGCCCAAAAACGGGGAGTTTCAACATTACTTTGATGGGTGTGTAAGCGAACTGTGCTTAATAAAAAAATAAAAATTCGTTGTTATATGAATCGTGATGATTATAAACTAATATATTTCAAAAAATGCTTGCTAAATAAATGTGAGCATGATATATTATTTCTTGTCGCTTCGGACGTTGAAATGTTGAAAACATTCGAACGGTGACGAAAAAAAGATTGACACTAAGTCGATCAGTATGATAAGATATAATTCCTGTCCGACTGATGATTCGTTACAGTAACGGGCAACAAG